>CAZEJG010000009.1:0-133345 GCA_964511625.1 uncultured Hoeflea sp. | reverse complement strand
GTGGCTACAAGTTCTCGACCTACGCCACCTGGTGGATCCGGCAGGCGATCACCCGTTCGATCGCCGACCAGGCCCGCACGATCCGTATCCCGGTGCACATGATCGAGACGATCAACAAGATCGTGCGCACCTCGCGCCAGATGCTCCACGAGATCGGCCGCGAGCCGACGCCTGAAGAACTGGCCGAGAAGCTCGCCATGCCGCTCGAAAAGGTGCGGAAGGTGCTCAAGATCGCCAAGGAGCCTATCTCGCTCGAAACCCCGGTGGGTGACGAGGAGGATTCGCATCTCGGCGATTTCATCGAGGACAAGAACGCCATCCTGCCGATCGACGCGGCGATCCAGGCGAACCTGCGCGAGACCACCACGCGCGTCCTCGCGTCGCTCACGCCGCGCGAGGAGCGCGTGCTGCGCATGCGCTTCGGCATCGGCATGAACACCGACCACACGCTCGAGGAAGTCGGCCAGCAGTTCTCGGTGACCCGCGAACGTATCCGTCAGATCGAGGCCAAGGCGCTTCGCAAGCTCAAGCACCCGAGCCGCTCGCGCAAGCTGCGCTCGTTCCTCGACAGCTAGGCTTTCTTTCCCCGGCGCGCCGCGCCCGGAAAGGTGTATGGATAGAAGCCCGGGCAGAAATGCCCGGGTTTTTCGTTTTCTCTTCCGGAAACTCTGCCGTGCCCGACTTGCGACAAGTTGATTTCGCACCAGCTGATGGTGAGGATAAGAGATCGGCCATGGATGAGATGACTACCGACAGGACGGACGAACGACCCGCCGCCGGCCCGGAGCGGGGCGGGCTGATGATGCGCTGGGGGCTGCCGGCGTCCATCGGCGCGCATCTCGTCGTCGGCGCCTTCCTGCTCCTCACCCTGCCGGTCCCGCACCACACGACGCCGGATGAGCCGGTGGTCAACGTCGATATCGTCGATCCGCCTCAGGACGAAGCGCCCCAGGAAGATCAGGCCGCCGCCGAAGAACAGGCTGCCCCGGACGTGACACTTGAGGAGCCGGAGCAAGCTGCTACGGAAGAAGAGCAGGCGACCGAGGAATCGCAGACGGCTGAGGAAGAGAAGGCGCCCGACCCGCCCGCCGAGCAAGCGCCGGAAGCCGAGGAGCCGAAGGCGCCGGAGCCTGAGACCCCCGAAACCGAGACCCCGGACGTGCAGCAACCCGAACCCGAAAAGCCCGCGGTCGAGGAGCCCCAGCCTGAGCCCGGGCAGGCCGAACAGGAGCAGCCGCAGCCGGAGGAGCCGGCGGTGGAGGAAGAGGCGCAGGAAGAGCCCGCGCCGCAGCCCGATTCTTCGACCGGCGAAGGGGAGGGGCAGAGCCAGGTCAAGACGCTCTCACCGGTCTTCGAGTTCGGCGAGCAGGACACCGGCCCCCGCGAACAACTCGACGGGAACTCCGCAGCGGATGGCGGTCTGGTCGAGGATGCGCCGGAAGTGACAAGCCCCTTCAACGAGCTGACCGCCGACGTGCCCACCCCCTCTGCCCGCCCCGATGATGGCCCACGCGTCTCGGTGATGCCGGAAGCGACACTGCCGGAAGCAAAGAAGCTGTTTTCCACCCAGGAGACCGGTTCGCCCACGGCCACCAAGGCGATCGCCAACATACCCCGTGGCGATCGAGGCGCCGATCTGTGCGCCACGGAACTGCGCGAGCAACTGCGCAACGCCACGCCGGCCTACTGGCCGGAACTGCTGCCTGCCTATCGTCTGGGCGAGGGTACGGTCATCGAAGTGCGCGACGGCGCCTTCCGCGCCCAAGGCCAATGGTACGACCTCGCCTTCCGCTGCGAGGTCGATGCTGACGTCCGCCGCGTCGTCTCCTTCGCGATCCAGGTCGGCGACCCGATCCCGCGCAGCCAATGGCAGGCGAGGGGCTTCCCGGCGTTCTGAGGGGGCGAATTCCCCTCCCGATTTACCTGAACCCCAGATGAACGCTGCTTTCGGGTCGGGTTCAGACGCTCTCGCCTATCTTCGGCTCAATCGATCGGCACGGACCTCCAGCCGCTGCCGGTCGTGACCGGGGCATGGCCGGGGCAAGACGCCCCATGGAAGGAGAGACATCATGAACACGATCGCCAAAACTGCACGCACCGCTCTCATCGCCATCACGCTCGCAGCCGCCGGCCTTGCCACGACGGCAGTCACGGCCTCGAGCGCATCCGCCGCCTCCAGCGGTTTCTCCATCACCATTGGTGGTGGCGGATACGGGCACGACGGTCATCGCGGCCACCGCCGCGGACACGACCGCTGGGATCGCGGCCATCGCCGTGGCTTCTGCGCGCCGCATCAGGCCGTACGCAAGGCGCGTCACATGGGTATCCGCCATGCGCGGATCGTCGACGCCAACCACCGCGTGGTCCGCGTCGTCGGCCGCAAGCACGGCCATCGCGTCCGCGCCGTCTTCGCCAATACCTGGCGCTGCCCGGTGATTGCCGTCCGGTAACACCCGATCCCGCTTCGAGGCCTCGCATCATGCGCGCGAGGTCCCGATGACCCCGGAGTCTGCCCGCTCCGGGGTCGCTTTTTTTCCGGCGCGTTTGAAGCGCGGTGCGTGAACGGCCGGATCAGGCTGAACGGCTGATGAACGGACCCTTCGGGCACCGTTCAGCCGGACCGCGCTAGGCCCACATCAATCGATCGGAAGAGCCGGTCGGGAAACAAAGCCAAGTGAACCGACCCTACGATCATCAAGGACAAGACCGATGAAAACCTTCCTCAAGACCACGCTTCTCGCTGCTTCGCTCGCCGTTGCCGGGCTTGCCGCCTCCGTTCCCAGCGCCTCTGCGGGCGATGTCGACTTCTCGATCACGATCGGCGGCGGGCAGGATTTCTACCGCAATCAGGACTGGCGCGATGACTATCGCGGCCGCCACGACTGGCGCGGCGACCGTCGCGGCGACCGGCGCGGCGGCTGGGGTCACGAGCGTCGCCATGATCGCCGGGGCGATATCTGCGCTCCCGGTCTGGCGCTGGAAAAGGCGCGCCACATGGGCATCCGCCATGCCCGCATCGTCGATGTCGATCGCCGCACCGTCAAGGTTCGCGGTTTCAGGCATGGCTATTCCTCGGGCGCCATTTTCGCCAACGATCGCTACTGTCCGGTCGTTGCCGTCCGCTAATCGACGGCCGCAAAAGAGCCCCCGTGGCCCCCTGTCGTTCGTACGGGGTCGCGTCGACCCCGGAGCTTCCCCGCTCCGGGGTCACCCTTTTTGTCGACATGGACCGATGGATCGCGACGTCGTTTTTCTTTCAGTGAACCAAGGATGAACGGGCTCTTCGGACAGGGTTCAGACGCCGGGCGCTAGGGTCTGATCAATCGATCGGAGAGCCGGTCGGGAACCGGATGCCAGACCGGAAGTTAGTGTCGAACCCAAGGAGAAAACCCGATGAAGACCTTCCTCAAGACCACCCTTCTCGCCGCATCGCTCGCCGTTGCCGGCCTCGCCGTCGCCACGCCCAGCGCCTCGGCTGCCAATGTCGATTTTTCCATCGTCGTCGGTGGCGGTCAGGATTTCCGCGGGCATCACAACCGTCATGACGACCACCGTGGCGGCTGGGGCCGGGATCGTCGCGGCGGCGTCTGCGCCCCCGGCCAGGCTCTCGCCAAGGCCCGCTTCATGGGTATCCGCCAGGCCCGCGTCGTCGATGTCGACCGCCGCACGGTCAAGGTCCGCGGCTTCAAGCATGGTCGCCCGTCCGGCGCCATCTTTGCCAACAACCATCGCTGCTCGCTGGTCGCTGCCCGCTGATTGCGCTGTCGAGCGCTGGGCAGGTTCCAGACGAAGAAAAGCCCCGGCGTCTTATCGACGCCGGGGCTTTTCGCATGCGTGGTGCGTGAAAGGCTCTACTGCTCGAGTTCGAAGATCATCGAAACCGATACGCTGTACTGGTTCTCGCCGGCTGCAACGGGCACCGGGGCCGACTCGGCCGCCATCTTCATCATGTCGCGCGCCATCGGCATCGGCGGATTGGAATAGGACTGTTCCGACATCGAGACGATGCGGCCGAGCTTGACGCCCGCGGCCTCGGCCATTTCCTCGGCCTTCTTCCTGGCCTTGGTCACCGCGTCCTTGCGGGCTTGCGAAATGGTCTCGTCCGGCTTGTCGTTGGTAAAGGCAATCTGGCCTCCCTGGTTGACCCCGAGGGTGACCGAAGCATCGAGAATGTCGCCGAGCCGCTTGAGATCCCGGATGCGCACCGTCAGCCCGTTGGAGACCTGGTAGCCGACGATCTTCGGCGTCTGGGAGCCGTCGTTGTTCTGCGGATAGACCCAGCGCGGCTGGATCGAGAAATCCGACGTCTGCAGGTCGCGGTCGGCGATGCCGTCTTCCTTCAGCGCGTTCAAGACCTCGGTCATCGCCGCGGTATTGGCGTCGAGCGCCTCGCGCGCCGTTTCCGCTTCGCGCAGCACCACGAGATTGATCACTGCCATGTCGGGCACGGCGGTCGCCGTTCCCTCGGCGGAGACCGAGATGGTCGCGGTCTTCGCGCTGTCTTCGGCCGCCATGGCAGGCGCGACGAGACCCGGGGCCGCCAGCGGGGTGAGGCTGGCCGTCGACAGCGCCAGGGCGAGCAGCAGAGGTGTGCGGGCGATACGGAATGACGGCATGAAGAACCTCCTTGGTGCCGGTAAGACTGTATATCAGTCATGGCTTTTGATTGTGGGCGGAATGGGGCGTGGCGCGCTTGTCCGGCCGGCGCTTTTCGTCTACATCCGCAGTCGGCCTTCGCAGGGGGAACGGTCGCCGGTTGATACCGGCGAAAACCGGCGCGTCTTCCTCTCCTCCCGCGACTTCCCGGACGGCTTTTGGCCGTTCTCCGGGCCTGTAGCTCAATTGGTCAGAGCCGGCGGCTCATAACCGCTTGGTTGGGGGTTCGAGTCCCTCCGGGCCCACCATTCTTCCCGTCAATAAGACGGTTGGCCTGCCTCTTCGCCATCCGGCATCGGATAAACTAGGATTGAACGGCGATCTTGCCATCCACACCGAACACATCTCCTGAATCCGCGCAGACCCGGTTGCGGCCCTGTCTCTTGGCTTCGTAGAGGGCCGCGTCGGCGGCTGCGAGCATGGCGTCGCGACTTGTTGTGGCGCCGGGTTCGCAGGTGGAGATGCCGATGCTGACGGTCTGGTTCGGTGGGGAGTTTGGCAGGCCGTCGAGATCGGTGAAGCGGACCGCAAGCCGGATCTGTTCGGCGATGACCTGGGCGGCCGCGCGGTCCACGCCGGGTAGAATGGCGACGAATTCCTCGCCGCCGTAGCGCGCGACGATGCTGTCGGTATGCGACACCGTCCGGGTGATGGCGTTCGACAGGATCTGCAGGCAGGCGTCGCCGGCCTGGTGTCCATAGGTGTCGTTGAAAGCCTTGAAGTGATCGACGTCGATCATCATCAGGGAGATTGCCGACTGTTCGTCATGGGCGGCGGTCAGGCTCTCGGAGAAGGCGCGATCGAATTTCCGCCGGTTGGCGAGGCCGGTCAGCGGGTCCTCATAGGCCTTCGCCGCCAGCGTCTCGTTGGCGATGCGCAGGAGTTCGTTCTTTTCGACGATTTCCGAGAACAGCCGGTCTGCGGTTCGTTCAGCCTGCAACTGGCGTAGCCTGTTGGCGATCATCTGCTTGATAAAGCCATACAGGAACATGGCGTAGAACAGCCCGGCCGGGATCAGAAGCACATGGCCGCTTGCCGCGCCGGCCATGCATACCATCCCGATCAGGCTGGCGATGTTGATCAGCGCGGTGCCCGGCATCATGTAGCCACGGCCTGCCGCGCCCTGGACGAAGGCGCAGCTCACGCCCATGACCAGCATCTGCGTGGCCGGGGTACCGTGATAAAACAGGATGGCGGCGGTCAGGCCCCAGGTGAGCGCAGATATGCTCGACCCCAGAACGAAGAGCCGGATCAGTTCCTGGTGAGATCGTGCGCCGCAACGCTTGAGCCGCCAGTCGAGAAACGCGCGCACTAAGAGGCCGGTGAGCCCGGTGGCGGTGGCAAGCATCGCCGCCGCTGGCGAGCCGGAAAATGCCGCGCTGAGGGCCGCCAGACCCATTCCGAGCGCAGTCGTCAGATGCGGACGAACATGGAACAGCTCACGCAGGGCCTCGTCGACCCGGGCCGGAGAGGCGACATCGTAGCCCGCGAAGCGGAACGCATTCCACATCGCGCCTGGAGGCAACGCATCCTCATTCGTCTCGGTGGGTCGAGGCATGAATATTCTTGTTCCTCGCGTGGCGCGGATACGCTTTCGGAATCTCGATACGCCACACTGTAAAACCCACTGGTAAACAATAAATTGTCAGGGCTTTTTTCGTAGGAGGCTACTTGTCTTGTGCCGGGCGCCGCACCAGAGCAGGGTTCGCCCGGTCAGCCCGACGCGAACGCCCGCAGTTCCTGCAGAAACACTTCGCCGAAGCGCTCGAGCTTGGCTGCGCCGACGCCGTGGAGCATTTCGAACTCCTTGAGATTGCGCGGTTGGTCCTTCGCCATCTCGATCAGCGTGCGGTCGGAGAAGATGACATAGGCGGGCACGCCGCCCTCGCGGGCGAGTTCGCTGCGGCGGGCCTTCAGGCGGTTCAACAGATCCTGCGGGACGCTGGCGTCGAGAACGGGAGCGGCCTTCTTCTCTGTCGGGCGTGCCGCGCGGATCATGTCGGCGCGGTAGCGGAAGGCGCCGTCGCCTGCCAGCAAGGCGCGGCCCTTGCCGGCGATGGACAGGCCGCCATAGCCGGCGACGTCGAGCGTGAGAAAGCCGCCGCCCACCATCTGGCGGATCAGCGACTGCCAGACATGGCGCGGCTGGTTGCGACCGGAGGCGAAGACCGGAAGCTGGTCGTGGCCGAGCGATTGCCCCTTGGGATTGGCCTTGCCGAGAAGCAGGTCCGTCAGGTGGACGGCGCCGAAGCGCTCGCCGGTCATTTCTGCCGCCAGCAAAATCTTGCGGGCGTCCTCGGTGCCGTCGACGGTCGGCACGGGGTTCAGGCAGGCGTCGCAATTGCCGCAGGGCTCGGAGGTCTCGCCGAAATAGGCAAGCAGGCTCTGGCGCCGGCATTCGGGCGCCTCGCAATAGGCGACGAGGGAGTCGAGCCGCTTGTGCTCGCGGCGGCGACGCTCGTCATCGGTGTGCTCCTGGTCGATGAAGCGGCGGCGCATGGTGATGTCCTGCAGGCCGAAGACCATGTGCGCGTCCGCCGGCGCGCCGTCGCGGCCGGCGCGGCCGATCTCTTGGTAGTAGGCGTCGAGCGAACCTGGCATGTCGGCGTGGAAGACGAAGCGCACGTCCGGCTTGTCGATGCCCATGCCGAAGGCGATGGTGGCACAGACGATGACGCCGGTCTCGGTCATGAACAGGTTCTGCGCCTCTGCGCGTTCTTCGGGCGACATCCCGGCGTGATAGGGCACCGCCCTGTAGCCGCTGTCCTTGAGAAAGCCCGCCAGTTCCTCCGTCGACTTGCGCGACAGCGCATAGACGATGCCGCTTTCTTCCGGGCGGTTCTGGAGGAAGGCGAGAAGCTGCTTGCGGGTGCTCGATTTCGGCTCCACCGTCAGCGTGATGTTGGGGCGGTCGAAACCGGCGACATAGAGGTCGGCGTCGCCACCGAAGAGTTTGGCGACGATGTCCTGTCGGGTGGCCTCGTCGGCGGTGGCCGTCACCGCGCCGATCGGCACGCCCGGGAAGGCGCCGCGCAGGTTCTGCAGCATGTCGTATTCGGGGCGGAAGGAGGCACCCCATTGCGAGATGCAGTGCGCCTCGTCGATGGCAATGAGGCTGACCCCGACCCGTTGCAGCGCGCCAATCATCCGCTCGGTCATCATCCGTTCGGGGGCCATGTAGAGAATGCGCACCTCGCCGGCGGCCACGCGCTTCCAGATCGCGACATTCTCCTCGCGGCTGGCGGCGGAGTTGATCGTCTCGGCGGCGACGCCTGCGAGTTTCAGCGCCGCGACCTGGTCCTGCATCAGCGCCACGAGCGGAGAGACCACGATCGTCAGACCGCCCTTGCAGAGAGCCGGCACCTGGTAGGTCAGCGACTTGCCGGCGCCGGTCGGCATGACGGCCAGCACGTGGCGGCCGTCGAGCAGACAGTCGACGATGCCTTCCTGTCCGGGGCGGAAGCCGTCGAACCCGAAGACTTCCTTGAGGACGGCATGTTTGGAAGGCATGGCAACTCGTCTGCCGGCAGGGCGTTCGCAGTGGGAATCGGGATGAATGAGCCCAAGGTTTAAGCGTCCGGATAGGGCGAGGCAATCGTGCCCGGCCAATCGAGGGTGGACAAGTGCGGCAATCTTTCCTGTGTCGCCGGCACGCGGCGGGGTTTATGCCGGACGGCATGGAAACGGCAACGAGGGTTTGGCGATGAACAAGGCGGAAACGATCTGGGCGGGACTGCTGGGGATTTGCGGCGTGGCCGCGGCTGCGCTCAGCGCGCATGCGGGAAGCGATCCGCGCATCATGGGCGCGGTGGCGCTGATCTGCCTTGCCCATGCGCCGGCGCTGCTGGCGATCGGCGTGTCCGGACGGCGTGACGTGTTGCTGCGGCTCGCCGGGCTTTTGCTGTTCGTCGGCGCGGCGATGTTCAGTGCGGATCTGGCGCTGCGCGCGTTCGGGCACGGGCGGCTGTTCCCGATGGCGGCTCCCGCGGGCGGCATCACCATGATGGCGGGCTGGCTCATCGCCGGGATTTCGGCGCTCTTCTCCCGCCGCACCTGACGAAGTTGAAGGGATGGCGGCCCGGAAACCGCCATCCCCTTCGGATCAGCCGTTCAGCTGCGCGAAGCTTTCGTCGAAGCGACCTTCGCGTTCGGCGTTGCGCAGGAACTTGACCCGCTCGACGAGGATTTCCGGCGCGTCCGGCTGGCTCTCCAGCAGTGCCATGGTCTCGGAGATGTAATCCGCGAGCGGCATGGCGTTGGGGTCGGTGGCCTGGTGTTCCCCCGTCAGTGTGGTCTGCACATAGGGCGGGGCGAGCTCGATCACCTGCACCGGGGTGTGGGCCAGCTGGTGGCGCAGCGAGATCGACCAGGAGTGGATCGCCGCCTTGGTGGCGCAGTAGGTCGGGAAGGCCGAGCGCGGCAGGAAGGCGAGGCCTGAGGAGACGGTCAGCACCGCCGCTTCGGGCTGTTTCAGGAAATGCGGAAGCAGCGCGGTGGTCATCCTGATCGGTCCGAGAAAATTGGCGGCGATGGTCGCCTCTGCGGTTGCCGTGGTCTCGTCGGTCACGTCCTCTGCACGCATGATGCCGGCATTGTTGATGACGACGTTGAGCGCCGGGAAGTCGGCCGTCACTTTCGCGGCGAAGGCGTTGATCGCCTCGGGGTCGTCCACATCGAGTTCCATAGCGTGCAGGCCGGGATTGGCGGCGACGACTGCATCGAGCCGGGCCTTGTCGCGGCCGGTCACGATGACGTCGTTGCCTTTGGCGAAGAACGCTTCGGCGAGGCCGCGACCGATGCCGCCGTTGCCGCCGGTGATGAGAATGGTGTTGCCTGTCATCTTCATGGGAGGGTCTCCTTCGTTGATGACGGCAGAGATAAGGGTGGATGAGGCCGATTGCCTGCCACATTCTCCGGAAGACTTGCCTGAATCTCCGAAGCTAACTGCGACTCCCTTTGAAAGTGACAGGCAGACGGAGTAGAAAACCATGCATTCCTGCGGAGGCGAGCATGACGATCGAACGTTTGAAAGAGCATGTAAGGGCTTACGCCGAGCGGCATTCGGTCATCGGAGCGCCTTACCGGACCCCGATCGAGGGGCTCAGCGTCTCGCGCCAGCTGGCGCCGTCCGAGCCGTTTCCGGTCGTCTACCGGCCACTCCTCTGTCTTGTCTTGCAGGGCAGCAAGCAGGCCTGGCTCGACGAGGAGACCGTCACCTTTTCCGCTGGCCGCTCGGTGGTTGTCGGCATGGATCTGCCGACCTTCGCCCAGGTCAGCGAGGCCTCTCCCGAAAAGCCCTATCTGGCGCTGGCGCTCCTCCTCGATACTGCGCTGGTGCGGGAAATCGCCGCCGGCATGGAGACGGTGGCCGAGGCCGACCGGACCTCGCCGGCGATTGCCGCGGGCGAGGCGGGGGAGGCGCTGGTCGATGCAATGGAACGTCTCTTCGGTCTGCTCGACAAGCCGGCGGCGGCGCCTTTCCTGAAGGACGGGATCATCCGCGAGATCCATTTCTGGCTGCTCAGTGCCGATCATGGCGACATCCTGCGGCGCATCGCGCACAGCGGCAGCCATACGGGCCGCATCTCCGAAGCGGCCATGCACATCCGCGCCCATTTCGCCGAACCGCTCACCGTGCCGGATCTTGCAAAGCGCGTGGGCATGAGCGAATCGACCTTCCACCAGCATTTCCGTGCAGTCTGCGGCACCACGCCGCTCCAGTACCAGAAGCGCTTGCGGTTGATCGAGGCGCAACGGCTGATGACGGCGGAGGGCACGCCGGTCTCCGCCGCGGCGCTTGCAGTGGGCTATGAGAGCCCGACCCAGTTCAGCCGCGAATTCGCCCGCATGTTCGGCGCCTCGCCGCGCAGCTACCGGACCCGCGAAGCACTGGCGACTTCGGCCTGACCTCAGGACACGATGCTGCCGGCGGATTTTTCGGCTTTCGGAGCCGGTGCGGTCACGTCGCGCGGGGCGGCGGGCTGGTCTGAGAGCGCGGCGGCCTTCTTGCGTCCCGCCGCCTGGCGGTTCAGCCGGCCCAGCCATTCCAGATAATAGGCATAGGCGAAATGCAGGATCAGTCCGGCGATGACGACGGCGATCGACATCGCGGTCCCGGCATAGGTGACGGTGAGGAAGGCCTGAGCGGTGACCGCCAGCAGCGTGCCGAGCACGAAGATCGGCAGGCCGTGCCGGCCGACGACGGCCAGCGGGTTGTCGGGACTGAGACGGAAAAAGCCCGAGACACGCGGCAGGACCGCAATCAGATAGGCGATCGCCAGCACATGCAGGAGCCGCGGTAGCGACAGGAAGGTCTTGTCGAAGCCTGACAGGATGCGCGGCAGATGCAGCGAGCGCTCCCAGCCCCAGAGCGGAACCCACACCCAGACACAGGCGAGAACCAGATAGGCGATGGCCGCGGCAATCAGCACCCGGGACCGGGGGATCGTGCCGCCACGGGCGAGATGCAGGTTGCAGGCGATACCGAGGATGAAGACCACCTGCCAGGACAGCGGGTTGAAGAACCAGAAGCCCTCGCCGGGATAGGTGCGTGGACCGAAGCTCGCCAGCCCGACCCCGAGCCAGAGCCCGACCGAGACCAGGACCATCGCCCACGCGCGCCAGCGGGCAATCAGCAGGAAGACGGGCAGCATCAGGAGGATGCCCGCATACATCGACAGGATGTTGTTGTAGCCCAACTGATGGCCGAGCGTGACGAGGCCGATGACGGCGCGGGCCGGATCCTCCATCACCCGCCCCATGTTGATCCGGTCGAACAGGCGCGGATCCGACCAGGCGAGCGCGAAGAAGGAGAAAATGGCAAGCGTCGTCACCGAGGTCATGATCTGGGCGACATAGAGAACGCAGGCCCGCCGCCAGGCCCTGAGCGTGGTGATAAGTCTCTCGCCGGCAAGAAACTTGCGGCCATAGGCGAAGCCAGCGGCAATGCCGGAGATCAGAACAAAGGCTTCCGCGGCGTCGGAGAAGCCGAAGTTCTTCGTTGTGACGAATTCAATCGGGTTGCCCGGCACGTGATTGATGAAGATCATCATCAGGCAGATCGCGCGCAGCACGTCGAGGCGTGTATCGCGCGTCGAAACCGCCGGACCGGTGCCCGGCGGCGGGGTGTGCGAGGCCGCATTCGCGTCATCCCGCCATCGCTTCAGCAACATTCGAAAATCGCTCCCAAAGGCGGCCGCCCCGGCTCGCCGATCGCGCGGTCATGCCACCGCATTGCGGCAAAGCCAAGGACAAAAAGGGCGGCTTCAGTGGGAAATGCGGCGGCGGCCCGTTCGGTTGCCTCCGGGCGCCGGGCCCGGAGGCGGGAACCGGTCAGGAGGCCGCTTTCTCGACGTTGTAGTGGTGCACGTCGCGCTGCGGGAAGGGGATGGAAATGCCCTTCTCGTCGAAGGCCAGCTTGGCCTTCTTGGTCAGTTCGCGGCTCGTCACCCACCAGTCCGAGGAACCGATCCAGACGCGTGCCACCACCTCGACGGCGCTGTCGCCGAGATTGCTGACATAGAGGAAGGGTTCGGGGTCGCCGAGGACGCGGGAATCGCTGCGCACGAGTTCTTCCAGCGTGTTGAGCGCGAGATCGATGTCGTCGTCGTAGCCGATGCCGACGGTCAGGTCGAAGCGGCGTTTGTTATGGTAGGAGTAGTTGGTGATCTCGCTGCCCCAGACGGTCGAGTTGGGCGCGAGCAGATAGAGCCCGTCGAGCGTCTTGAGCTCGGTTGCGAAAAGACCGATCTCCTGCACCGTGCCCATGGCCGAGCCGGTATCGATGAAATCGCCGATTTTGAAGGGGCGCAGGAACAGGAGCATCACGCCGGCGGCGATGTTCTGCAGCGTGCCCTGCAGCGCCAGGCCGATCGCGAGGCCGGCGGCACCGAGAGCCGCGATCACGGAGGCGGTCTTCACCCCGAACTGTTGCAGCACCATCACGAAGACGAGCACGAGGACCGCGTAGCGGGCCACGCCGGCCAGGAAGTGGGCGAGGGTGGTCTCGCCGCGGCGGTTGACCAGCCGGAAGACGGCCGACTTGACCTTGCTCGCGACGTAGAAGCCGATCACCAGGATGATGATCGCGCCGAGGACGGAGAAGGCGTAGGTGGTGACGATGCCGGCGATGACGGCGAGGAAATTGGAGGTGGCGGCCCCCACGTTCTGCGGGTCGAAACTGTCTAAATTCATGAGTGATGAAATCCTTGAGGTTGGGTCATGCACCCGCAACCTCTCCGAAGCGCCGTCGCCGCACAGCCTCCCCGCAGCCCGGCGCGGGCGCGGGGCTCAGAAGTGCGAACGCATCATCACCGTGGGGGTTCCGGTGGAACGTGAATTTTCTAGCCGCGTGCGCGTGCGATCGCTTCCCGCAGGCGCCCCTTGTCGAGGACGCCGGGATAGGTGGTCGTGCCGATCGCGAAGGACGGCGTGCCGCGGAAACCGAAGGCGGTCGCCTGTTCCCAGTTGCGGGTCAGAAGCCCCGATATCGCGTCATTGTGGGTGTTCACCGCACGGGCGATCTTCTCCATCGGGATGCCTGCTTTTTCAACCGCCGCCGAAGCGGTCTCCGGTGTCAGGCGGCCCTGAAGCCCCAGGAGCGTGTCGACCACGGTGCGATACTTGTCGATCCGGGCGGCGCCGAGCGCCAGCTGTGCGGCGAAGACGGAGACCTCGCCGAAGACCGGCCAGTCCTTCATCAGAAGGCGGACCTTGCCGTCGTCCTCGACCACGTCCATGACGTCGGGATGGATCTTCTTGCACCAGGAACACTGGTAGTCGAAATATTCCGCGATCGACACGTCGCCGTCGGGATTGCCGAGCACCGGCGCATCCTCGTCGCGGAAGACGGCCTTCGCCGTGACATCCTGCGCGCGCGCGCCTGCAGGCGACAGCATAAGTGCGGCAACACCGCCGCCGAGGGCGAGAACTTGTCTGCGATCGAACATGAGATACTCCTTCTTCTCCCCATCTCTCCCGCCGTTGCGCGGAAGTCAAAGGCCCCGGCATCATTTTCCGGTGATTTGGTGCGCCACGTACAGGGTCGTCACGGTCCTGGCGTATTGACCCCGGTCAAGGCTTGCGGCCCGACGTGCGCCTAGGTTTGAATGCATCGAGGTCCGGCTCCGGCCGGTCATGCCGCCAAAACCGTCAGCTCCTGAAGGCTCGCTCATGTCCCAGACCCTGTCGATCGCGCTCAATCCCACCATCGACATCTCCAGCGACACCCAACACATCCATCCCACCCGTAAGATCCGGACGAGCAACCAGCGCTGGCATCCCGGCGGTGGCGGGGTCAATGTCGCGCGCGTCATCGCGATGCTCTCCGGTCATGCGGGCGACGGTGACCGGCCGGAACTGATGATGCTGTCGGGCGGTCAGACGGGCTCGGTGCTCGAGAGCATGCTCGCCGAACTGCCGCTCCAACTGCGCCCGGTGCGCATCGCCGAACAGACGCGCATCGCCTTCATGGTTTATGAGGCGGAGAGCGGCTTCGAATACCGCTTCGTGCCGGAGGGTCCGGAAGCCTCGCCGGCGGAACTGGAGGCGGCGATGGACGTGGTGCGTTCCTTCAAGGGCGATTACGTGATCGCCAGCGGCTCCCTGCCGCGCAACGCGCCTGACGATACCTATGCCCGGATGGCCGAGATCGCGCACGGCAATGGCGCCCGCTTCGTGCTCGATACCTCCGGCCCCGCGCTCAAGGCGACGCTGGAAGCAGCACCTGTCTTTCTGTTCAAACCCAGCCTCGGGGAACTCGAAGCGCTGGCCGGCCACAAGCTCGACGAGGCCGGCGTGATCCGGACCGCGCGAACGGTCGTCGAGGCCGGCATGGCCGAACACGTCACCGTCACGCTCGGCCGTGAGGGCGCGCTTCTGATCAGTCGCGATCAGGTGATACGGGTTCCGGCGCGCCACGTGGTGGTGAAGTCCGCGGTCGGCGCCGGCGACAGTTTCGTCGGCGCGCTCGTCTGGTTCCTGACGTGCGGCAAGTCGATCGAGGAAGCCTTCCGCTTCGGTGTCGCTGCCGGTGCCGCTGCCGCCCGCACGGCCGGAACGGAACTCTGCCATCCCTCCGAAGTCTTCGAGATCTACGACGATCCCGAGGGCGAGGACTGACGGCGTAAACACCCGTCGCAGCGTCGGTTTGTCACAGTGAAAAGCCGCTTTCGTCACCGGCCGGGCGCGGAGGCCGCCGGAGTTCGCGCTTGACGCAGCGACATAAACAGGACAAAAATTGTCATGTTTAAAGAACAAGAATCCAGGGAGTTCGCCGCATGACTCACGCTACCCTACGCCGCCTCGTGCTTTCCACGACCGCGCTGATCGCGCTCTACGGCGCCGCGCCGGCCTATGCCGACGGCGAGGTCAACATCTATTCCGGCCGCCACTACGATGTCGACGAGCAGCTCTACTCGCAGTTCGAGGAGGAAACGGGCATCACGGTCAACCTCATCGAGGGCAAGGAAGACGAGCTGATCGAGCGGATGAAGGCCGAAGGCCAGAACAGCCCGGCGGACCTCTTCGTCACCGCCGATGCCGGCCGCCTGTGGCGCGCTGACCATGCCGGTCTGCTGCGCGAGGTCGATTCGGAAGTGCTCGACGAACGCATCCCCGAGCATCTGCGCCATCCGGACGGTCACTGGTTCGGCATGTCCACCCGCGCCCGCGTGATCTTCTACGACAAGGAAACGGTCGACAATCCTCCCAAGACATATGCCGACCTCGCCGACCCCGCCTACAAGGGCATGATCTGCATCCGCTCGAGCTCCAACATCTACAACCTGTCACTGCTCGGCGCCTATATCGCCCATAATGGCGATGAGGCGGCGAAGGCCTGGGCGCAGGGCGTGAAGGACAATCTCGCGCGCGAGCCGCAGGGCGGGGATACCGACCAGCTCAAGGGCCTCGTCTCCGGCGAGTGCAAGATCGCGGTCGCCAACACCTACTACTTCGCGCGCGGCATTGCCGGAAACGTCGAGGGGCTTTCGGAAGGCATCGACAAGATCGGTGTCGTTTTCCCCGATCAGGACGGCAACGGCACCCATGTCAACATTTCCGGGGTCGGCATGACCGTCAATGCACCCAATCCGGACAATGCGCTGAAATTCATGGAATACCTGACGTCGAACGAAGCTCAGTCCTTCTTCGCCAACGGCAACAACGAGTATCCGGCGGTGGAAGGCGTGGAGGCGTCGTCGGCGGTCGAAAGCCTGGGCGATTTCAAGCACGACACGCTCAACCTCTCCGCACTCGGCGAAAACCAGACGCGGGCGCAGGAAATCTTCAACGAGGTCGGCTTCAAGTAAGCCGCAAGGCAGTGCGTACGGGCGCAGGCCACGCGGGCCGGCGCACTCTCGGGAAGGGCCGGCGATGGGAAGATCGCCGGCCCTTCCGCGTTCAGGAAGCGGATTCTTTGATCAAGTGGCCGGCAGGCCCAGGTCTTCGGAGGGCAGTTCGCCGGCGCGCGGACGGCCGGTGCGACCGATCGAGTAGCACAGCACGATCACCGGCAGCAGACCGAAGGCGAAGATCATCAGCGACGGAATGGCCGCCTGGTTGAGCCGCTCGTCCGAGGCGAGCCGGTAGGCCTGCACGGCGAGTGTATCGAAGTTGAAGGGCCGCATGATCAGCGTGGCCGGAAGCTCCTTCATCACGTCGACGAAGACGATCAGCAGCGCTGTCAGCAGGCTGGGCGTCAGGAGCGGGATGTGGATCTGCCAGAGCATCTTTCCCGCCGAGCGTCCAAGCGTGCGTGCGGCGGCGTCGATGTTCGGTTTGATCACCGAGATGCCGGTATCGAAAGCCCCGAGTGCTGCGGCGATGAAGCGGACCATGTAGGCGAGCACCAGCACCCCGATCGTGCCTGTGAAGAACAGGCCCGTGGAGACACCGAAGTGTTCGCGGGCGAAACTGTCGATCATGTTGTCGAGACCGGCGAAGGGGACGAGCAGCCCCACCGCGATGACCCCGCCCGGCACCGCATAGCCGATCCCTGCCGTCGTCGCGGAGAAGCGGGCCGCGGGGCTCGGGGCGATGCGGGCGCAGAAGCCGATGACGATGGCCGCGGCCACGGTGACAAAGGCCGTGACGGACGCCAGGATCAGCGAATTCTGGATGTAGCCCATATAGCGGCTCGAAAACGGCGTGTGGCCCGAATTCACTGCCATGTTGAACAGGACGACCAGCGGTATGACGAAGCCGACCAGTACCGGCAGAAGGCAGGCCGCGACGGCACCTGCGCCGCGCCATCCCGTCAATTGATGGCGCACCGTGGCCTCGAAGCGCGACCCTGCCGGATAGCGCTTGGCGAGCCCGCGCTGGGCCCGTTCGAGAAGCGCGAAGACCAGCGCAACAACGAGGAGGCAGAGCGCCAGCTGCGAGGCGGCGAGCCGGTCGCCCATCGAGAACCAGGCGCTGTAGATTCCTGTGGCGAAAGTCTGAATGCCGAAATGGGCGACGGTGCCGAAATCGGCGATCGTTTCCATCAGCGCCAGGATCACCCCGCCGGCGATCGCCGGTCGCGCCATCGGCAGGCTCACCTTGAAGAACGCGCTCCACGGGCCGTGGCCGAGTGTCCGGGCGGCAAAATAGGCGGTCGGCGACTGTTTCAGGAAGGCCGCGCGGGCGAGCAGGTAGACGTAAGGGTAGAGAACGAAGGTCAGCATCGCCGCGGCGCCGCCGAGCGAGCGGATTTCCGGGAACCAATAGTCGCGCGGTCCCCAGCCGGTCACCGCCCTGAGCCAGGTCTGCACCGGTCCGGGATGGTCGAGAAGGTCGGTATAGGCATAGGCCAGCACGAAGGCGGGGAAGGCGAGCGGCAGCGCAAGCGCCACCTCGAAGGTGCGGCGAAAGGGAAACTGGCACGCGGTGACCAGCCAGGCGCTGCCGGTACCCACGAGCCCGGTGCCGATGCCCACCAGCAGCACCAGTTCGATGGTCGTGATGGTGTAGCGTGGCATCACCGTGTCCATCAGGCCGTTCCAGGTGGACCATGTTCCCGACGCGGCCGCGATCGCCACCGCGATGATCGGGGCGAGGCAGGTCAGCGAGATGATCCAGGCTGCGGTCTTGAGTGCGCGTTCGCCCAAAATGGGGTCCCCGGGTGTTGGCCTTGCGGTGGCGCAGGCGCTCGCGGCGCGAGCGCGAAATCTTGACTATTCGATGCAGGTTTTAGCGTCAACTCGGACAGGCCGTCGCGGGCGGCTGCCGGGTAAGCCCGAGCCGCATGATGCGATTGACCTCGCCGGGCGCGGGCCTTACACCTCTGGCAACCGCATTCCAACCACGGACCTATTCCATGGATGACATCCGCCAGATCACCGAGGACTACTCGGTCACCGGCCAGATCGCCGCAGAGGACCTTCCGGCGCTGAAGGCCGCCGGTTTCCGCTCGATCGTCTGCAACCGTCCCGACCACGAGCAGCCGGGTCAGCCGACATTCGAAAGCGTTCGCCACGCGGCCGAGGAACTCGGCATCGAGGCGCGCCATATCCCGATCGGCCAGATGGGCGTGACGCCCGAAGCGGTCACCGGCATGGTCGATGCGCTTGAGGAGATGGACAAGCCGATGCTCGGCTATTGCCGTTCGGGCGCCCGCTCTACAGTGATCCACCAGCAGGCGGAGCGGCTGCGCGGCGGCTGATGTTCGCAGGCGGACCATTCGATACGAAAACGCCCGGGAGATGATCCCGGGCGTTTTTGTCTGGTCTCGGTGAGAAACCTACTTCTTCAGGATTGCATCGATCTCGGAGGCGTCGTGGCGCTCGCGCAGATCGTTTTCGCCCTTCTTGTTGACGCGGTCGCCGCGCTTGACCGCGGGACGTTCAGCGATCTCGGCCTGCCAGCGCAGCACGTTCTTGTACTCGTGGGTCTGGAGGAATTCCGCCGAATCCCCATAGGCGCCGCCGGTCGCAAGTCGGCCATACCAGGGCCAGGTGGCGATGTCGGCGATGGTGTAGTCGTCACCGCCGAGGAAGCGGGATTCCGCCAGCCGCCGGTCGAGCACGTCGAGCTGGCGCTTGACCTCCATGGAGAAGCGGTCGATCGCATATTCGATCTTGATCGGCGCATAGGCGTAGAAGTGGCCGAAGCCGCCGCCGAGATAGGGTGCCGAACCCATCTGCCAGAAGAGCCAGTTGAGCGCCTCGGTGCGCTTGGCGGGGTCCTCGGGGAGGAACTCGCCGAATTTTTCGGCCAGATAGAGAAGGATCGACCCGGATTCGAACACCCGCGTCGGCGGGTTGGTCGAGTGATCCATCAGCGCAGGAATCTTGGAGTTCGGATTGACGTCGACAAAGCCCGAGCCGAACTGGTCGCCTTCGCCGATGTCGATCAGCCATGCGTCGTATTCCGCGCCCTTGTGACCCTTGGCCAGAAGCTCCTCGAGCATGATCGTCACCTTCACGCCGTTGGGCGTGCCCAGCGAATAGAGCTGCAGCGGGTGCTTGCCGATCGGCAGTTCCTTGTCATGGGTGGGGCCGGCGATGGGCCGGTTGATGTTGGCGAACTGGCCGCCGTTTCCCTTTTTCCATTCCCAGACCTTGGGGGGTGTATAGGTGCTCTCGGACATGGTCTCTCCTTTGTCGTCGGCCGCCTCGGGGGAAACCCTCGCGGTGGTGCGTGTTCTGCCTCTTCAATGTCGACAGGCGACGGCCAAAGTTCAATACTCCTTTAATCAAAAAATCCGGAGTTCGCTTCGACCGGCCGTCACTTCTTCCCCGAACCGCGGATTTCCGACAGCGTTCGCGCCGGTGTGATCGCTTCGGGATTCTGCCGGATCTCGATGATCGCCGGCAGGCCGCTCTCCCTTGCGCGTTCGAAGGCGGCCGCGAAGTCCTCGGTCTTTTCCACGATTTCGCCATGGCCGCCGAAGGCGCGGGCATAGGCCGCGAAATCCGGGTTGGTCAGCGCCGTGCCGCTCTGGCGCGCGGGATAGTCGCGCTCCTGGTGCATGCGGATCGTGCCGTACATGGAATTGTTCACGAGCACCGTGATGATCGGAAGTTCGTAGCGCACGGCTGTCGCGAATTCCTGACCGGTCATCAGGAAGCAGCCGTCGCCGGCGAAATTGACCACCGGCTTGCCCGGCGAGGCGAGCGCCGCGCCGATCGCGCCGGGCAGTCCGTAGCCCATCGAGCCCGAGGTCGGGGCGGCCTGGGTGGCGAAATTGCGGAAGCGGTGAAAGCGGTGCAGCCATGTCGCGTAGTTGCCTGCGCCGTTGGTGAAGATCGTTTCGGGCGGAAGGTTCTCTTCGATCCAGGCCATCACCGCGCCCATGTGCACGCCGTCGGGACCGCTTTCCGGCGGCGTCGACCAGTCGAGATAGGACTGGTGCATGCGCGCGGTGCGTTCGCTGCGGGTCTCGGCACCGGTCAGGTCGAGGGTGGCGAACGCTTCGGCAAAGGAGGTGGGATCGGCGCAGATGGCGAGATCCGGCTTGTAGACCCGACCCAGTTCCCCGGAGTCTGGATGGACGTGGACGAAAGTCTGGGCGGGGTAGGGGATGTCGAGGAGCGTGTAGCCCGAGGACGGCATCTCCGACAGGCGGCCGCCGATGAGCACGACCAGATCGGCCTCGCGGATCTCCTTGCCCAGCGCCGGATTGATGCCGATCCCGACATCGCCGGCATAGGAGGGGTGGAGGTGGTCGAACAGCATCTGGCGGCGGAACGAGCAGCCCACGGGGAAGGCGGCCTTCTCGGCGGCAGTCTCCATGACCGACTTGGCGCGCTCGGTCCAGCGCGAGCCGCCGAGGATGACCACCGGTCGTTCGGCATTGCTCAGAAGCGTGCCGAGTTCCTGCATCTCGTGCTGACCCGGATGGATCGGCACCGGCCGGTAGGGCTGCGGCTGGACCGGAGTGCTTACCGTTTCGCGCAGCATGTCCTCAGGCAGCGCCAGCACCACGGGACCCGGACGTCCGGAGGTGGCCACGGCGAAAGCGCGGGTGATGAATTCGGGAATGCGGGCTGGATCGTCGATCTCGGCGACCCACTTGGCATATTCGGTAAAGGCGCGGCGGTATTCCAATTCCTGGAAGGCCTCGCGCTCGCGGGCGTCGCGCTGCACCTGTCCGATGAACAGGATCATCGGGGTGGAATCCTGCATGGCGATATGAAGCCCGGCGGTGGCATTGGAGGCGCCGGGACCGCGGGTGACGAAGCAGATGCCTGGCTCTCCCGTCATCTTGCCCCAGGCATCCGCCATCATCGCAGCGCCACCCTCCTGCCGGCAGACGACCGTCTCGATCTCGGCGTCGTAGAGCGCGTCGAGCACGGCGAGAAAACTCTCGCCGGGCACCGAGAAGACGTGGCTCACGCCGTTGGCCGCGAGGCTGTCGACGATCAGCTGGCCGCCGGTCCGGGGGGTATTCGTCATGATCTGTGTCCGTCTTTCGTGGAGCTCGAGAGTTCGGAGAGAACCTCGTCGGTATGTTCGCCGAGCCGGGGGCTTGGCCGGTCGTAGACCAGCGGCGAGGCCGGCAGCAGGATCGGCGTGCGCACGCCGGGGATCCGCGTGCCCGCCGCGTCGGTGAGGTCGTGGCGCAGTCCGCGGGCGACCATCTGCGGGTCGGCGAACATTTCCTCGATCGTGTTGATCGGCCCGGCAGGCACATGGGCCGCCTCGCAGGCCGCGAGGAAATCGGCCTTCGTCCATCTTGCCAGTTCCGTGACCAGGCTCGAGCGCAGCCGGTCGCGCGCCGCCACCCGGCCGGGATTGGTGGCGAACTCGGCATCGGTCGCCATGTCGCCGGCGCCCAGCAGGCCGCACAGCCGCTGAAACTGGCCGTCATTGCCGACCGCGATGATCACGTGCCCGTCGGCGACGGGGAACACCTCGTAGGGCGCGATGTTGGGGTGGGCATTCCCCATCCGCGACGGCGCGATACCGGAGACGAGGAAATTGAGGTTCTGGTTGGCCATGACGCCGGCCTGGGTGTCCATCAGCGCCATGTCGATCCATTGACCTTCCCCGGTCTTCTCCGCGTGACGCAAAGCGGCCTGGATCGCAATCACGCTGTAGAGCCCGGTGAAGATGTCGGTGATCGCCACGCCCGCCTTTTGCGGCTCGCCGTCCTTCGGGCCGGTCACCGACATCATGCCGGCCATGGCCTGGATGATGAAATCGTAGCCGGCGCGCGGGGCGTAAGGTCCGGTCTGGCCGAAGCCGGTGATCGAGCAGTAGACGAGGCGCGGATTGACGGACTTCAGGCTCTCGTAGTCGAGCCCGTATTTCTTCAGACCGCCGACCTTGAAGTTCTCGATGACGACGTCGGCGCCGGCGATCAGCTTGCGTACCGTCTCCGCACCCTCGGGGCTGGCGATATCGATCGCTACCGAGCGCTTGCCGCGATTGGCCGCATGATAGTAGGCGGCCGAGAGATCGGCGCCGTCGGCACCTTGCACGAAGGGCGGGCCCCAGCGGCGGGTGTCGTCGCCTTCGCCGGGCTTTTCGATCTTGATGACGTCGGCGCCGAGATCGGCAAGGATCTGGCCGGCCCATGGACCGGCCAGGATGCGGGCGAGTTCGATGACCCGGATGCCGTGAAGCGGGGCCTCAGGCATTCGTCATCATTTCCTTCTTGTGGCGGGCCAGTCTTTCCTTTTCGCGCATCAGCTTGCGCTGGTAACGGCCCTGGACGATCTCGACGAGAACCATCGTGACCAGCACGAAGTAGAAGGTCGCCTTCGACATCGCCACGATCTCGTAGCCGAAGAAGGTCAGGTGACCCAGATGGCCGCCCTCGCTCATCAGCATGACGCCGACGAGCAGCAGCACGAAGAGGCCGAGCACCTCGTACATTCGGTTCCGCTTTAGGAAGTTGGCGACCGCGTCTGCCATCAGCACCATCAGCGCGCCGGAGACGATGATCGCCGCGGTCATGACGATGAAGTTGTGGGTCAGAGCCACTGCCGAGAGCACCGTGTCGAAGGAGAAGACAACGTTCATCGCCACGATCCAGAAGAGCGCGGTCCCCACCGAGCGGGTGGCGGCGCGCTGCTCGCTGTCCTCGTGCTCCTCGAGCGTCATCATGTGAGCGATTTCCTTGAGGGCGGTGTAGATCAGGAAAACACCCCCGGCGAGCACGATCAGCGCGTGGCCCGATACGTCCCCCACGACCACCGGTGCGAAATCGATATGGAACAGCGGGTCCTGGAACGCCTCGATCAGCTGCAGCACGACGAACAGCAAGACGATGCGCAGGCCGATTGCGAGGATGATGCCCCAGCGGCGCACCATGGAACGGGCGGCTTCGGGCACGCGCTGCGCCTCGATCGAGATGTAGAGAAGGTTGTCGAAGCCGAGCACGGTTTCGAGTGCCGTCAGCACCAGAAACGTCATCAGGTGTTCGACGGAAAAGACTTCGGCGATCATCTCCAAGGGGTCACTCCTCTCGTGCCGGTGGGGTCGGTGCCGGAAGATGTCCGGCCTCAACGCCTGCACGACTGGCTACACCAGCGGCTCTGGAGCGGCAAGGCCCGCCCCGCCCGCGGGACACCTCCACGGACTGGGCATAAGGCCTGAATCAAAAAAGGCGGGGATGGTTCCCCTTGCCCATGTGCCTTTCGCTGTGTCGAGAAGTTGCGCGCAACGATAGCTCAGTATTATTCTTGGTTGTACAGGGGGAGCTGAAGCAATGGATAAACCAGACTTTATTTTAAGCGGGGACGAGGCTCGACTCTTTCCAGTGTTGGCGGAAACCAGCCGTGAGAAACGTGTCGCCTCAATTTTCCTCGCAGTCCTGACCCAGATACCTGAGTTGGCCAAGGAGGTTCTAGGTTCGGTTAACCAGAAGGTGGGGTCTCGAACTAAAATCCGCGCTTTTACGGAAGTCGTTATGAAAGAAAAAACTAGCAGCGATTGCCGGCCGGACGGGCTTCTGATCGTAGAGAACGGACGTTCGTCCTGGTCCGCATTGATCGAGGCCAAGGTCGGCAAAAATAATCTCGATCAGGGGCAGGTGCAGCGATATGTCGAACTTGCCAAAGCGAACGGTATTGATGCGGTTATAACAATATCAAACCAGTTTGTCGGCCGTGCTGATCACTCGCCGGTGGTGGTGCCCAAAGTGATGCTTCGCAAGGTGTCGCTCTTCCACTGGTCATGGACTTGGCTTGCCACGATGGTGGAGATTCTCGGTTACCAGAAAAAAGTCGAGGATTCCGAGCAGTCTTATCTCCTCTCTCAGTTGAATGACTTCCTCGCTCATCCGGCGACGGGCGTTGAGCGGTTTACACAAATGGCGCCGTCTTGGAAGCAGGTCGTGCAAGCAGTGGCTAATGATGAGCGGCTTAAGAAAAACTCAGAGGAGGTCGAGGAGGTCGTATCGAGTTGGTTGGCAGAAGAGCGAGACCTATGCCTTCATTTATCAAGCCACATCGGAAGGACGGTTCAATGCGTGGTCGAACGAAAACTACAAGATGATCCCGTTGGAAAATTACGGAAGCAAGTCGAATCGTTAGTCCAAGGGAATGTGCTTACATCTAAAATTCGTGTGCCGGATTGTGCGTCCGATATCGATGTTTGCATTGATCTAGCGAGAAAGACCCTTTCAGCCTCCATGCTAACGAAGGCTCCCGGGGACAAGAAGTCGACAAAGGCAAGAGTAAACTGGCTGATCCGTATGTTGCCCGAGGCAGACGAGCAAATACTGATCCGTGCTCACTGGCCTGGACGTGCTCAGCCGACTACGAAATCGCTCCATGAACTGCGGAACGATCCCGCACTTATCCAGACTGATAATTTCGACTTAACCCCGCACAGCTTTGAAATTCTCATGGTCGAATCTCCCGGCCAGCGATTTGGTGGGCGTCGCACATTCATCGAAGACTTAGAGAGGTTAGTACCGCTATTCTATGATCTGGTCGGAGCAAACTTGAAGGCTTGGCAGGCTTCTCCTCCTAAGCCTGTTAGGCCACGAGACGCGCCCGCACCGGGAGAATTGGAAATGGATGACCTTGAGGAGGGTGGCGCCTTGCCGTTCAATGAGGTCTAGCGCACAGCTTTAGACTCGCCACATACAAAAAAGGCGGGGATAGTTCCCCGCCTTTTCGCCGGTCAGCGCGTGGCTGAGCGGAAAGTCTCGATCTCGGATCGGTGCTTACGCAGCCGAGAGATTGTCAGCCGACGACTTGCCCGAACGCTTGTCCTGGACAATTTCGTAGTTGACCTTCTGGCCGTCGTTCAGCGAACGGAGGCCGGCGCGCTCAACAGCCGAGATGTGGACGAAAACGTCGTTGCCGCCATCGTCCGGCTGAATGAAGCCGTAACCCTTGGTGGTGTTGAACCATTTTACAGTACCGGAAGCCATAGCGATAATCCTTTAGTGCATAGCTGGCGTTTTGTTCCGTTTCTGCCCGGAGGCTTTGCCGGAACGGTGGTGTCGAAATCGGGGTAGAAACGTCAGTATGCGCACAAGGCGCGGACCGCAGTCGCTTGGGCCGTAAGTTCGATGCCCTTTCATGACGTGAAACTATGTCCGAAACAAGACGGACAGGCGAAATATAGCCAGGAACAGGCAAAATTGTACGGGCTTGGTGTAGAGGCCGTTATCAGTCTTGCCGGTGGTTCAGGCGCCGGCGGGACCGGTGTCCGGGTCCGTTACGCGATCCGCCCAGTCGGCGAAGGCGGCCATGGTTTCGGCCCGGTTGATCTCGTTGAGGCTCTCGTGCCGGGTGTCGTCGAGCAAGGTGAGGGTGACGTTGGTCATCCCCTCGGCGCGCATCTGTCCGGCGAGCCGTTCCACGGCGCGGCCGTTCTCGGTGGCCGGATCGGCTTTTCCACCCAAGAGATGGACCGGCAGGGCCTTTGGCAAACCGCCAAGGCCGTGGGCGGCCTTCTCGAAAAGCTGGAAGATGTCCTTCCAGAGGCTGACATTGCCGTCCCACCCGCATTCGGGATCGGCGATATAGGCGTCCACCTCGCGCGGGTCGCGGCTCAGCCAGTCGAACTCGGTCCTCGCATTGGCCACCGACTTGCCCCAGGCCTGGAAAGTCAGTTTCGGCAGGATCCGGCTGGGGACGTCGGAGCCGAGAAACATCGTTTCGGCGGCAAGCACCGTTTGTGCCACCTTGCCCATGAAGCCGGCGGTCACGTTGGCGTTCCAGACGGCGAGGGCGGCAATACGCTCGGGGTGGGTCTCCGCATAGTTGAGCGCCAGCGTGCCACCCAGCGAATGGCCGAAGCAGATCACCGGCAGCCCCGGATGGGCCTCGGCAATCAGCGCATGGACCGCGTCGATATCCTCGATCACCTTGCGGTCCCCGTCCTTGCGGGCGAATTCGTGCGGCAGGGCGTCTGGCGCCGTCGTCATGCCGTGGCCGCGGGTGTCGTGGACGACGCAGTGATAGCCGCGCGCGGCGAGATAGCGCGCGAAGGGCTCGTAGCGGGCGGCGTGTTCGGCGAGACCGTGGTTGATCTGCACGACGCCGCGCGGTTCGCCCTCGGCGGACATCCGCCGGACCGCGAGTTGCGCCCCGGTGGGGCTCGCATGCAGGATTGCTGAAAACACACCTTCTCCCATGCCGCCACTTGATGTCGGAACCCCGGTTGCGTCAAGCGCGCGGGGGGGCGCGCGCCTCACTTTTCTTGCGCCCCCCTCTGCGCTAGCCTGTCGGGCATGGGGCCGGCCAAACGTGGGGGACGGGGCACGGATGAGCATCGACAATCCTGAAGGGGGCGAGGAGAGCGTCACCGTCGTCGTATCTTCCCCGCCGGAGACGCCGGCCGACGAGAGGCGTGCCGGCTTCCAGACTGCGATGATCTTTCTGGTCTTCATCATCGGGATCGCGTGCGGCGTGCCGGCCGCGCTGTTCCTGCCGACCTTCCTGTCCGATTACGGCGCGGCGGTGCTGTCGATCATTCTCGGCGCCATGCTGTTTGCCGTCATCCTGATGGCGATGCTCTTCATCTTCCGCGCCGCGCTGTTCCGCTGGCTGTTCCGGCGCAGCGAGGTGGAAATCTCGAAATTCGCCGGCCCGCTCGCCGACGTGGCCCGCCATGCGGCCGAAAAACGCGTGCCGGAAGCCACCCAGGCTGCCAGGCATTTCGCCGAACTCGCCCTGTCGCGCTACGCCTGGGTGTCGACGCGACGCTGGATGATCGCCTCGATCTCGGGGCTGATCGCGGCCATCGCCGCGCTCGCCGGGTCGGCGCTCTTGTTCGAGCAGAACAAGCTCCTGCGCCAGCAATCGGGGCTGCTCCTCGAACAGAACCAGCGCATCGAGCAGCAGAATGCGCTCATCGAGACCGACATCCAGCTCGCCGAGGCCGAGCGCAGCGCGCAGATCGGGCCGGAAGTGGTGGAGATCGGGTCGCTGATCGGCGCCGAGCGCCAGACCTTTCTCGACGCCGGGAACGACCTCGACGATTTCGGTCTCGACGACCTGACGAGCTCCACCCGGTCGCGCATCGTCGCCGCCACGATCGTGGCGCGGCCCTACCGCTATCTCGCAGCCCGCGACGCCAATCCGCGCGATCCCGAGAACATGTACCAGACCGCATTCCTCAAGCGGCCGGACATCATTGCCGATCCCTCGAAGCTGAAGCCGCCGCAGGGACCGTCGGAGATACTGGTGCGACGTGCGGTCAGTCCCGAACGCGGCGACATGCTGTCCATGCTGTTCGGCAACTCCATCCTGCAAACGGAAGCGTTGAGCTTCATCGGTGCCGATTTCTCCTACGCCGAATACCGCCGGCAGGAGTTGCTCGGCATGTCGCTCAAACACGCGCTGCTCGCCTATTCGAATTTTTCCTGGACACGCATCGTCGACAGCCGGTTTCGCGGCTCGCAGATGGATCAGGCGGAATTCGAGAACACGGTGATCCGCCGCTCCGACTTTTCGTCCATCCCCGCCGATCAGGTGCAAAAGCCGTTTGATGCGGGCGATCTCGAGGTGTGGCCGACATCCATGGTCGGGACGAGCTTCCGCAATTCGGTGCTGCATCGCGACAATTTCGGCGGTGTGAATTCGGCGGTGGTCGATTTCTCGGGTGCGGCGATCGCCGAGTGTGATTTCACCGGCGCGTCGCTGGGCGGAATCATTTTCCGCGATGCTATTCTCTACGCAAACACCTTCACCGATGCCGTTCTGTTGTCGGCGGATCTGGAGGGCGCCATCGTCTTCGACCAGACCTTCCTCGGCCAGCTTGCCGCGCAAGCCGCGACGGGCACGTTCGTGCCAGAGCGCTGGAAACTGGTGCCGCTCCCGGCCGCCGAACTCGCCAATCATCCGCGCTACGCCGAACTCACCAACCACGTGCCGGAGGCAGACCTCGTCGGCGCCGCCTGGCGGATCGAGCGGGTGGAGGGGAAGTAGCGCGGAGGCAAACGGCCAATTTTCCGGGGCTCGGCGCGCCTGCCATTGCTCCCAGGCCTCAAATCGCCTACATGACCGGCAGATTTTCCTTCCATCGCAAGACGGAGCACGCGCGCAACATGGCACGCCAGTTCATCTATCACATGTCCGGCCTCAACAAGGCCTACGGCGCCAAGAAGGTGCTGGAGAACATCCACCTGTCGTTCTACCCGGACGCCAAGATCGGTATCCTCGGCCCCAACGGCGCGGGTAAATCCACGGTCCTGCGCATCATGGCCGGGCTCGACAAGGAATTTACCGGCGAAGCCTGGCTCGCCGAGGGCGCGACCTGCGGATACCTGCCGCAGGAGCCGCAGCTCGACAGTTCCAAGACGGTCTTCGAGAACGTCATGGAAGGCGTGGCCGACAAGAAGGCCATCGTCGACCGCTACAACGAACTGATGATGAACTATTCCGACGAGACCGCCGAGGAAGGCGCGAAACTCCAGGACGTCATCGACGCGCAGAACCTCTGGGACCTTGAAAGCCAGGTCGAGATGGCGATGGAAGCGCTGCGCTGCCCGCCCGGCGAGGCCAATGTCGACAATCTGTCTGGCGGTGAGAAGCGCCGCGTGGCGCTCTGCCAGCTGCTGCTGCGCCAGCCCGACCTGCTTCTCCTCGACGAGCCGACCAACCACCTCGACGCCGAAACCATCGCCTGGCTCGAAAAGCACCTGCGCGAATATCCCGGTGCCGTGATGATGATTACCCACGACCGCTACTTCCTGGACAACGTCACCGGCTGGATCCTCGAACTCGACCGCGGCCGCGGCATCCCCTATGAGGGCAACTACACCGCCTACCTGCAGGCCAAGGCCAAGCGCATGGCACAGGAAGGCCGCGAAGAAGCCGCCCGCCAGAAGACGTTGGCGCGCGAGCAGGAGTGGATTGCCTCCTCGCCCAAGGCCCGTCAGACCAAGTCGAAGGCCCGTATCCGCGCCTATGACGAATTGGTCAAATCCGCCGAGGACCGGCGTCCCGGCGAGGCGCAGATCGTCATCCCGGTCGGTGAACGGCTCGGCAATACGGTCATCGACGTCGAGGGTATCTCCAAGTCCTATGGCGACCGTCTGCTGATCGACAACCTGACCTTCAAGCTGCCTCCGGGCGGCATCGTCGGCGTCATCGGCCCGAACGGTGCCGGCAAGACCACGCTGTTCCGCATGATCACCGGCCAGGAAGAGCCCGATTCCGGCAAGATCACCATCGGCGAGACGGTCAATCTCTCCTATGTCGACCAGAGCCGCGATGCGCTGCCGGCCGACAAGACCGTCTGGGAAGTCATCTCCGGCGGCAACGACGTCATCAAGCTCGGCAAGCACGAGATGAACAGCCGCGCCTATTGCGGTGCCTTCAACTTCAAGGGCGGCGACCAGCAGCAGAAGGTCGGCAACCTGTCGGGCGGCCAGCGCAACCGCGTCCACATGGCGCGACTGCTGAAGGAAAGCGGCAACGTTCTCCTCCTCGACGAACCGACCAACGACCTCGACACCGAGACGCTGGGCGCGCTCGAGGAAGCGCTCGAGAATTTCGCCGGCTGCGCCGTCATCATCAGCCACGACCGCATGTTCCTCGACCGGCTCGCCACCCACATCCTCGCCTTCGAGGGCGACAGCCACGTGGAATGGTTCGAAGGAAACTTCGAGGACTACGAACAGGACAAGATCCGCCGCCTCGGCCCGGAATCGGTCAATCCAAAGCGCGTGACCTACAAGCGGCTGACGCGCTAGCAGAAGCGCCAATTCGCATCGTGGATTTCGAAGGGGGCGTTGCCGAACAGGCAGCGCCCCCTATCTTTTGGCTCTCGTGAGTACCATCAAGACAGAAAGCCAGATCATGACCACCATTCTCATCACCGGCGTGTCGCGCGGCGTCGGTCGCGCGCTTGCGGAAGAAGCGCTTTCGCGGGGCCATGAGGTCATCGGCACCGCGCGAAGCGAAAGCGATTTCGGCGATCTGGCCGGGCGCGCCGGTTTCACCCCGCTCGTTCTGGACGTCACCAACCGCGACGATCTGGCGAAAGCCGCGAGCGAACTCGACCGGCCGGTCGACATCCTCATCAACAATGCGGGCGTCATGGGCCCCTCGGGTACGCCGCTCTCGGTCGACGACATGGACGGTTTTTTGCAGACCCTACAGGTCAACGCGCTCGGCCCGCTGATGGTCACCCAGGCCTTCCTTCCTGCGATCCGCGAGAGCGATGCCGGCAAGGTCCTGATCGTGTCGTCTCAGATGGGTGATCTGGACGAAAAGGCCGGCAACATAGCCTATCGCACCTCGAAGACGGCGGTGAACAAGATCGGGCGGGCGCTCGCCACCGAACTGCGCGACGACCGTATTGCGGTAGCCAATCTTCATCCCGGCTGGGTGCGCACCGACATGGGTGGCTCCTCGGCAGACATCTCGGCCGAGGAGAGCGCGAAGGGTATCATCGACCTGGCGGAAGACCTGACGATCAAGACCACCGGCCGGTTCTGGAACTGGGACGGGTCCGAGCGGGCGTCCTGGTAGGGGCTATATCGACGTCGTTGAAACCGCCGGGTTTCCCGCGTGGACTTCGCAACAAAGGATTGTTGCGATGATCGAACTCGATTTGCCTCCGGGACTCCACGAGAGGCTTGGTTACCTTGCCAGAAAGCTCTCGGAAGATGACGGCGAGCATATTCCGCTGTCGGACATTCTCGCGGAGTTCGACGCCCCTCTGAACCGATGAAAGGCCGGCAGGCTGTCCTGCTGATATGGCGCGCCTGTCTGCGGCGCCGACCATGTCTCACGCGCTCACCTTCTGCGACTTGACGATATCGTCGCCGTCGAGCGGTTGGGAGATCGTCTCGGAAAAGTCCGGCACGCTCTGCAGATCGATCCTTCCGGCGATTAATGCGTTCTGCGCGGCGACGGCGAGCGGCACCCGCCAGGCACTTTCCGGGTCGGTGGGGACATCCTCCTCGCGGAACTCGTTGTTGAACGTCCAGTTCACGTTCTCCCAGGCGACGTGATATTTTTCGGGCAGGAACTTCTTGACGACGAACAGTGTCGGACGGCGGTCGCCGAAAGCCGAGGTCTGGACCAGAATTCCCTCGATGTGCCTGATCCCGCGCCGCATGCGCTCGTCCGGATCGAGCCATACGCGGTCGACGAAGGCGGGGCGATCTTCCGGCGCCAGATCCATCATCTCGCCGAATGTACGCTGGAAGCCCGGCTGGGTGATGTAGGCGATGATGTCGCTGTAGTATTCGGTCATGATCGCCGAGAGTTCAGCGCGATCAAAGTCCAGGCCGTCATAGTTCATGACAGACACTCCTCCTCGGTAAGGGAAAGGCGACGGCATTTGCGGCGCCCGCCGCCTGATCACGGTGCGGGGCGGTCGCCGGGGTCAGGTGCTGCCGCCGGCGCCGCCGCAGAAGGAGAGGCCGCCGCCACAGGCGCAGCCGCCGATACCGAGCGTGCCGGGATCGAGCGTGCCCGGATCCAGCTTTCCGATGGGAAAGTTGGGAAGCTTGGTGTTACGGATCGCTCCGTCGGGGAGCATTTCGAGAATGCCGGGGCGGCCGGGTTCGAAATAGCGGGTGGTCAGCCGCATCCCCTTCGGAATGTCGACGCCCTTTTTCTTGAGGTTTTCGACGGTCAGAATCTTCTTGCCGACCTCGCGGCGCTGTGCGGGCGGCGTCGACTTGAGGGTTTTCATGGCGTCCACAAATGCAGGATGGGTGATCATGTTGACCATGACATCCATCTCCTTCTTGACGGCCGTCGCATCAATATAGTCATCCGGCATGTTTGCCTCCCATGGTTGAGTGTGGGATGAAACACTACTTATAGTTAATGGTCAAGCGGTCATTCGCGTATCGATTGTGCATCATTCAAGATCACGCGCGCTGTTCCATCAGCGGGCGTCCGGCTATAGCCTTGCGGTTGTAACCATCATGCCGCCGGAGCCGCCCCATGAGCCTTGAGACCAACGCATCCTCCCTGTTTCCCGAACTCGACATGCAGCATCCGGAGATCGTGCCCGGCCGGCGGGTGAAGGCGCGGGCGGCGAAACTGCTGGCGGCGCCGGGTAACGAGATGCAGACCGTCGAGGTGGATCGACTCGAGGTCGAGATCGCCGGTATCGTCGGGGACTATCATTACGGCCACTCGCGCAAGTCCGGGAGCCGCGAGCCGTGGTATCCGCGCGGCACCGAGATGTGCAACGAACGGCAACTGACGCTCGTCGCCGCCGACGAGATGGCGCATGTCGCCGGCCTGATGGGCATCGAGCGCATCGAGCCGGAATGGATCGGTGCCAACATGGTGATCGAGGGCTTGCGCCTTCTCTCGCTGGTGCCGCCGCGCACGCAGTTGTTCTTTGCTGGCGGGGTGACGCTCCGCGTCGACGGCGCCAATGTGCCCTGCAAGTTCTCCGGCGCCTCGATCGCCTCCCATTACCCCGACCGCGACCAGACGGACCTCGCGCTCGCCTTTCCGGCCCATGCGAAGAAGCGGCGAGGGCTGGTTGTGCGCGTGGAAAAGCCGGGCGTCATCGAGGCCGGGGAGGAGATCACGGTCGCCATTCCCGACCAGTGGATCTATCGCCCCTGAGGGGCTCGGTTCAGCTAAAGTTGAGCGAAGGAGCATCGGACAATGGACAAGATCGGCGGCGGCTGCCTGTGCGGCAAGGTGCGCTTTACGGTGACAGGTGAGCCCTGGCGTGTCGGCCTCTGCCATTGTCTCCATTGCCGCAAGCATTCCGGTTCGCTGTTCAGCGCCTTGGCCATCTTCCCGGCAGAGGCAGTGGCGATCGAGGGCGAGACGCGGGACCATCTCGGTCGCCATTTCTGCCCTGATTGCGGGTCTTCGCTTTTCGGGATTTCCGACGACGAGATCGAGATCACGCTCGGCGCTTTCGATGCGCCCGACCAGTTCAAGCCGAGCTACGAACTCTGGACCGTCCGGCGGGAGGCCTGGCTGCCGGACTTTCCGCTTTCCCATCACTATGAGAAGAACCGCACCGGGTCCGGCCGAACGGAGGATTAGTGGGGCCTAGGCGGGGTGAGGGCATCGGTCTGCCTCCACATCCTTGCGACAAAAACCTGTCTGCGGGCGACACGGGTCTTGCGACGCTTTCGCGAATGATATAAAGATATGTTTATATCGTTTGTGGAGTTTGCATGCTGTCTCAGCCGTCCCTCAGTCTGGAAGAAAGCGTCGAAGTGCTCAAGGCGGCGGGTGAGCCGACCCGGCTGCGCCTGATCGCTTTGCTGGCAGCCGGCGATCTCACTGTCTCGGAAATGACCGAAATCCTGGGCCAGTCGCAGCCGCGCATCTCGCGCCATCTCAAGCTTCTGGGCGAGGCCCGGCTGGTCGAACGTTATCAGGAAGGCGCCTGGGCCTATTTCCGACTCGTGGCCGACGGTCTGCGCGCCAGGCTCGTCACCCAGGTGCTCGAGGCGACCGCCCATTCCGACACCGTGCTTCACCGCGACGCCGAGCGGCTCAAGGCCATCAAGCAGGCGCGCGCCGATCGCGCGCAGGCCTATTTCTCCGCCAATGCCGAAGGCTGGAACGAGTTGCGCAAGCTGCACGTGCCGGAGGATCAGGTGGAAGCCGAGATCCTGAGGCTGATCGGCCGCAACCCGTTCAATGCGCTGCTCGACCTCGGCACCGGTACCGGCCGCATGCTCGAACTGCTTTCGGACAAATATCGCCGCGGCATCGGCGTCGACGCCAGCCGCGACATGCTAGCCATCGCCCGCACCCAGCTCGACGAGGCCGGCGTCAGCCACGCGTCGGTGCGGCAGGGCGATATCTACAATCTGCCGCTCGACAATGACGAGTTTGATCTCGTCACCATCCATCAGGTGCTGCACTTTCTCCAGGACCCCGCCCCGGCGATCACCGAAGCCGCGCGTATGCTGGCGCCGGGCGGCCGCCTTCTGATCATCGATTTCGCCCCGCACGCGCACGAGGAACTGCGCTCCGAGCATGCCCATGCACGCCTCGGCTTCACCCATGAGAGCGTGGCCGAATGGCTGGTCAACGCCGGTCTCGCGCTCGAGGAAATCACCGATCTTCCGCCCGGTCCGGGCAGGGAAGGCGCGTTGACCGTCACCCTGTGGCTCGCCCGCGACCCGCGTCTCCTCATCGCCGACAGCCCGCTCCCATCGACAGGAACCGCCTGACATGTCTACCCGCTTCGCCTCTCCGACCCTTGCCGGCCGCATCAAGGTTTCCTTCGAGTTCTTCCCGCCCAAGAACGGCGACATGGAAGGCCAGCTGTGGGAAAGCATCTCGCGGCTCGCGCCCTTCAATCCCGATTTCGTCTCGGTGACCTACGGCGCGGGCGGCTCCACCAAGCAGCCGACGCTCAACACCATCTCGCGAATCATCGGCCAGACGCAGCTCGCTCCCGCCGCGCACCTGACCTGCGTCGATGCGACCCGCGAGGAAGTCGATCAGGTGGCGCGCGAATTCGCAGCCGCCGGCGTAAGACATTTCGTGGCTTTGCGCGGCGATCCGGCCGAAGGGGTGGGGGCGGCCTATCGTCCGCATCCGGGCGGCTACCAGAACGCTGCGGCACTCGCTGCCGGACTGCGCGAACTCGGCGATTTCGAGATCTCGGTCGCGGCCTATCCGGAAAAGCACCCTGAAAGCCCCGATTTCGCGCTCGATATCGATCTCTTGAAGCGCAAGGTCGATGCCGGCGCCACCCGCGCGCTGACCCAGTTCTTCTACGACAACGACGCCTATGAGCGGTATGTCGAGCGGGTGCGCAAGGCTGGCATCTTCATTCCCATCGTGCCGGGCATCATGCCGATCCACAATTTCGCGCAGGTCGCGCGCTTTGCCGCCATGTGCGGCGCGTCGGTGCCCGATCTGCTAGCCCGCCGCTTCGAGGGGCTGGAAAACGATGCCGAGACCCGGGCGATGGTGGCGACAGCAGTCGCAGCCGAGCAGGTCTACGATCTGGTCGAACGCGGCGTCGACGAATTCCACTTCTACACCATGAACCGTGCCAAGCTGGTCTACGCGATCTGCCACCTGCTCGGTCTTCGCGGCAATGGCGATGCCAACGGCAAGGGTGTTCACGCCGCAGCCTGAAACTTGCGTCAGGTGAAGTAAGCGCCACGTGCCACGAGCGCGCTTGCGGATCTTGCGGGCAAAGAAAAAGGCAGGAGCAATGCGCTCCTGCCTCCCTGTTCTTTTCGGTTTTTGCTTCGTCTTTGTAAGGGGGCGGGGTGAGCCTCAGATAAACAGCATGGCTCCGACGAAGATAAACGCAGCACAGATCACTAGGGCATTGACAGATTGTGTAAACCCCATCGCGGTCCTCCTTGCGTTGGTAGTCTCATACTAAGGGCTGACCCGTCCGGGTGAAAGCGAAAATTATGCTGCACTGCGGTTGCATCGTGGAAATTCATCGTCGTTTCCGGCGCTAAGATCATGAAACTCCGGGCGAAACGAACCTGTTCACAATTTGTTAGGACTTTCGGCCGGCTGTCTTCCGGACGCCTTCACCAGGATCGGCTTTTCCACAGTGCTCAAGCGTCCGGAAAGGTCTGTTCGAGCGCTGCTGCGACCGAGAGAAGCTGACGGTCGCGACCGAAGCGGCCGACGGCCTGGATGCCGAGCGGAAGGCCGGATTTCGCCGTGAAACCGGGGATGTTGACCGTCGGGGTCCCCATCAGTGTCCAGAGCTTGTTGAAGCGCGGATCGCCGGTTGATGACAGGCCTTCCGGCGCTGGCCCGGGTGTCGAGGGTGTCAGCAGAACGTCGACGCCATCGAAGAGCCTGCGGGTTGCGGAACGGCCGCGCTTGGCTTTCCTGCGGGCATCGTCATAGGCGTCCGGCGTGATCGCCAGCCCCTCGCTCAGCGTCGCCCTGAGCTTGTCGGAGAGCCGGTGTTCGAAGAGTGCGAAATCGGAGCCGCAGCTCATGCCGGCCTCGAAGTTCTGTATCGTCGAATGGGCATCGCGCGCCGCCGCATTCTCTTCCGGTTCGCTGACCGCGATGACCTCGAAGCCGGCGGAGACTGCGGCCTCCGCAGCCTGTTCCAGCGCGCGCTGCATCTCGGGATCCGCGGTTTCCAGTTCGGCGCAGAAATAGACGCCGATCCGCGTCTTTGCCGGCTCCACCGGTTCGGGCTCGAGCGCGCGGCCCGTCAGCAGGCTCGCGAAGAGGGCGACGTCGGTCACGGTGGCTGCGAACAAGCCCACCGTGTCGAGGGACGGGGAGAAGTGTTTCATGCCGGTGCTCGGAAGCAGCCGGAAACTCGGCTTGAAGCCGGCCACGCCGCAGAAGGCGGCGGGACGGATCACCGAGCCGCCGGTCTGGGTGCCGATCGCCACCGGTACCATGCCGGCTGCCACCGCCGCCGCCGAGCCTGAGGATGAGCCTCCGGGCGTGTGGGCGGTATTGCGCGGATTGACCGTCGGGCCGGGGTGGAAATAGGCGAATTCGGTGGTCACCGTCTTGCCCAGAATGGTGGCGCCGCGCCTGCGGGCCAGCGCCACGACCGCGGCATCGGTCACCGGGCGGTGACCGGCATAGATGTCCGAGCCGTAGGTCGTCGGCATGTCGAAGGTGTCGAAGATGTCCTTGACCCCGATCGCCACGCCGGCGAGCGGGCCGTCGGAGGAAATGTCGGGATCGTCGGCCACGTGGCAAAAGGCCCTGATCTCGTGGTCGCGCCGCCCCACGGCGTCACGCGCCAGCGCCACCATGTGCTCGGGCTTCGCCTTGCCCGCATCGCGCGCCGCGACGAGCGCTGCGAGCGACATCATCTGCGTTGTCAAACCGTCTTCCCCCTCGTGCCTCTGTCTCCGACCGTCAGGCGCTGCGCGCGCGGCCGAAGCGGAGACGATTGTCGAGGGTCAGAAGGCCGACCGCAATCAGCGCGAGGCCCGCGAATTCGGTTATCGACAGCTTCTCGCCGAGAAACAGGACGCCGAGCAGGATCGCGGCGGGCGGAACGAGCAGCGTGACCAGCGACGTACCGGTCGCACCGGCGCGCCCCAGGATGCGGAAGAACAGGATGTAGGCGAAGGCGGTCGACAGAAGCGCCAGCGCGATTGTCGCCAAAACCGCATCCACCGGCGGGGTGGGGAGCTGCCAGGGCCGGTCGACGACGAGCGCCAGCGGCAGCATGACGAGGCTCGCCGCCGTCAGTTGCCCCGTGGCGACCATGCGGGGCGGCACGCCGCGGAAGCGTTTGCCCCAGTTCGCCGCACAGCCGTAGGAGAGGGCGGCGCCGATGACGGCCAGCATGGGCCAGACCGGCGTGTCGGTGTGGTCGAGCGCGGCCGGGCCGATCAGGAGTACCGTGCCGGCCAGTCCCAGCGCGCAGCCGACGAGCTTGGTCGCGGTGATCTTCTCGTCGTCGCTGACGATCTGGGCGATCAGCACCGTCCAGAGCGGGGTGGTGGCGTTGAGGATCGAGGCCAGCCCCGCGCCGATCACCGTCTGGCCGGCGAAGATCAGGGTGAAGGGGATGGCGTTGTTGATGATGCCCAAGAGCAGGAGTTCCGGCGCCCGCGCTTTTAGCGTGGCATAAAAGCCCGGCATCCGCCCGAAGGCGAGATGCAGTGCGCTCGCTGCCAGCACCACCCGGAGCAGCACCAGCGTCAACGGCGGAATGTGGACGACGGCCACGCGGGCGAAGAAGAAGGATCCGCCCCAGATGAGCCCGAGGGCGATCAGCATCGCCCAGGTGGCAAGATCCATGGAGACGGGGGCGGGGGCAGTGGTGGTGCGGGTCATGTCACTGGTTCACTTGCGGAGGTTCAGACGGCTTCAGTGACGCCGAACCGTCTCCAACGCCACCCGAAACCTGTCTTGTCCGCATTTTTCAGTCGTAGGCCGAGGTGCACCATGGATCGGAGCCCGGGACGCCGGAGATGCGTTCCATATAGCGCTCGATGCGCGGACCGGCGGCCCCACCCTCGAGCTTGAGCTGCCGCCAGCGGTTCAGTCCGAGCGCGATAGGGATGTCGGCGAGGGTGAAGATGTCGCTGGCGATGAAGGCGCGGCCGTCGTCGAGTGTCTGTTCGAGAATTGCGACGCATTTGCGGGTATTCTGTACCGATTGCTCGATGCGATTGCTGTCGTCGTAGCCGGGCGTCTTCCTGCCGAGCGCGTGAAAGGCGTAGCTCATCGCCGCGCCCATCTCGGTCGCGTACCAGTCGAGCCACTGGTTGACGATGGCGCGTGGGCGGATGTCCTGCGGCAGTAGCGCGCTGTCGCCCTCGGTGGTGGCGAGATAACGGAGGATGGCGTGCGATTCCCACAGGACGAAATCTCCGTCCATCAGAACGGGAATCTGCGCGTTCGGATTGAGCGCCAGAAATTCCGGCTCCGACGTGGGTCGCGTGCCGCGGCCCCAGTCCTCGCGCTCATACTGCAGGCCGAGATAATCGCAGGCCCAAAGGACCTTTCGAACGTTGATCGAGGATGCGCGTCCGAGAATTTTCAGCATCGGTGTTCTCCATAGCCGGATCCGGCGGCTTGCCTCCCCTGCTTTGGCGCGATCCTATGGTCATGTTGCGGCAAGGGGGAATCAATTCGGCTGATGTATCGCGTGTCCCGCGCGTATCGTCTCGACTGCGGGCAGCCGGACCCTATTTTCAAGTCTGCCGGTCGTGCTACGCATCGGCAAACAACTGGAGATTTCATGCGCAAATTCTCGACCGGAACCGAAGCCGCGCTGGAGCTGCGCCCCGATCACCCGCTCTACTGCTTCCGACCCGACATCCTGAAAGCCGACGCCCAGCAGTTCATGTCGCTGTTCCCCGGCGATACCGCCTATGCGGTCAAGACCAACGGCGAACCGATGGTGCTGTCCAAGCTCGTCGAGGCGGGAGTCAAGATCTTCGACGTCGCCTCTCCGGGCGAATTCGCCGCCGTGCGCGAAGCCTCGCCGGATGCCGAGATGCTTTACATGCACCCGGTCAAGGCACAGTCCGACATTCGCCTGGCGCTGGAAACCTACGGTATCCGGGTGATGTCGCTCGACCACGAGGACGAGATCGCCAAGGTGCTCAGGATCGTGCGGGCGCTCGATCTCGATCCGGGCTCGATCACCATATACGTCCGACTGCAGACCAAGGGCCACGCGACCTACGAACTGTCGAAAAAGTTCGGTGCGGCCCCCGGTCACGCCGTCGAACTGGTCCAGCGGCTCGACCGCATCGGCTTCAAGGTCGGTCTGTGCTTCCACGTCGGCAGCCAGGTGGAGGAGGCTGCGAGCTACGAGTCCGCGCTGCGCTCGGCGGACTGGGTGCGCAACCGCGCCGGGGTGGACCTCGTCGGCCTCGATGTCGGCGGCGGATTTCCTGCGACCTATGGCGAGGATCCGGCGCGCAAGCACAACAAGATGCCGTCGCTCGAGGAACTGATGGCGCGCATCCGGTACGACATCACCGATTGGGAATTCGACCAGATGCATCTGACTGCCGAGCCGGGGCGGGTGATCGTGGCGCGCGCCTTCTCGCTCATCGTCCGCGTCATGCTCCGGAAGGGCCGCCGGCTCTACATCAATGACGGCATCTGGGCCTCGCTGTCGGACAGCTGGACCGGCAAGATCACGCTGCCGGCGCGGTTCATCCCCGATCCGGCGCGCAAGATCCGCAACGGCGATCCGGAAAAGATCGTGCCGTTCCGGGTGTGTGGCGCGACCTGCGATTCCGTCGACATCCTCTCGCGGCCGTTCTGGCTGCCCGAGACGATCGATACCGGCGACTGGATCGAGATCGGCCATATCGGAGCCTATTCGCTGTCGCTGAGGACCCGCTTCAACGGCTTCTATCCGGACGATTTCGTCGAGGTTTCGACGCCGTTCGAAGGTGAGGGCGAGCCGGAAAGCTATGCGAGCCTCGAGACGATGGGCGACTGACGGACCGGATCAGGATCGGCGCCTGCGGCATATTGCATATCGCGCATATCTTTCTTGCCGGTGCGGTCCCTGCCGTGGCACAATCGGATCGTGCACTTTTCGCGGTCCGCTTCTCATGAGGACAAGGGCCATGCCCAAGCTGATCCGCTTTTTGATCATCAATACCGCCTTCGGAATCCTGATCGGATGGCTGATCGCGGCTGCGGTTCTCTATTTCAACATCAACGGCTTCGGCGATCTCGTCCTGCATTCGAGCAGCCGGGTCGTCGCCTTTTTCATTCTGTTCAATTCCTTCGGTTTCACCTTCGGATTTGCCGTCATGGCCTCGGCCGTGATGCTGATGCCGCGCGACAAGGACGAGTTCGACAAGCTCTGACCCCGTTTATAGGACCATGGCTAGCGGTAGATGAGCGTCGGAAGCCACATGGTGAAGACCGGGAAGAAGGTCACCAGCAAGAGCACCGCAAACAGCGGAATGAGGAACGGCGCGGTGGCGCTTACGCAGCGCTCGAACGGTACCTTGGCCACGCGCGAGAGCACGTAAAGCACCATGCCGACTGGCGGCGTCAGCAGCCCGATCATCAGGTTGAGCACCAGGATCACGCCGAAATGGACCGGATCGATGCCGACATGGATGGCGATCGGCAACAGCACCGGCACCAGGATGGTGATCGCCGCCACCGTTTCCATGAAGCAGCCCACCACCAGCAGGATCAGGTTGATCAGCAACAGGATGATGATCGGGTTTTCCGACACGGTCAGAAGTGCTGCCGCAAAATGCTCCGGCACGCGGTTCGATGTCAGGATCCAGGCGAAGATCGAGGCGGCGGCGACGATGAAGAGCACCACCGCGGTGGTCTCGATCGTGTCCATCGAGACCTTGAGGAAACGGCGCAGCGTCAGCGTCCGGTAGACGATGAGGCCGAGAAACAGCGCCCAGACACAGGCGGCGATTGCGGCTTCAGTGGGTGTGAACGCCCCGGTGAGAATGCCGCCGACGATGATCACCGGCGTCATAAGCGACAGGAAAGCGCGCATGAAGGCGCGGCCCAGAACGCCGAACCGGAAGGCCTGATCTCGCGGATAGTTGTAGCGGTGGGCATAGTAGGCGACCATGACCATCAGCGCCGCCGCCATCAGGAGGCCCGGAACGAGCCCGGCGGCAAACAACTGCCCGATCGAGGCGCCGGCGACCACGCCGTAGATGACGATCGGCAGCGAGGGCGGAATGATCGGACCGATGGTCGAGGACGCCGCAGTGATGCCCACCGCGAATCCCGGATCATATTTGGCGTCGCGCATGGCCTTGATCTCGATGGCGCCGAGACCGCCGGCATCGGCCACGGCCGCGCCCGACATGCCGGCAAAGATCACCGAAGCGCCGATATTGACGTGCCCCAGTCCACCCGGCAGCCAGCCGATGAGGGCCTTGGCGAAATCGAAGATCCGCTCGGTGATGCCGGAGCTGTTCATCAGGTTGCCGGCGAGAATGAAGAAGGGAACGGCGAGCAACGGAAAGGAATCGACGCCGTTGATCATCCGGTGGGCGACGACGAGCCCGGGCACATGGCCGTCGATGAGAATGAAGACCAGCGAGGGACCGGCAAGCGCGATCGCCACGGGAACCCCGAGCGCGATCAGTGCGAACACCAGAACGAAGAGAAGGGTCAGGAGCATGGCATGCCTTCGGTCACAGCGACGGGCCCACGGCCTTGGCGGTTTCGGGATCGATCAGCCGGGAACTGCCGGTGCGGACATGACGCCAGAAGTTGATCAGCGCATAGAGCGTCATGGCGGCGAAACAGGCGCAGATGAACCAGTAGATCGAGGATTTGGGGAAATCGATGGACACCATCTTCTGTTGTGTCCGCACAGCCACCTGTGAGCACAGATAGCCCATGACGCCGTAGAACCCGATCGAGACCAGATCGATGAAATATTGCAGCGCCTTGCGGGCGGGCCGCGACAGCCAGCGGAAAGCGAGTTCCACGGCGATCTGGCTTTCGCGCCGGACTGCCATGACAACGCCCAGAAAGGTCACGGTCACCAGGAGGAAACGCGCGATCTCCTCGGTCCAGCCGAGCGAATCGTTGAGCACGTACCGGGTGAAGAACTGCAGGAAGACCACAAACGCCAATACCCAGAAGACGACGAGAACCAGCCCGTCGTCCCACTGGAATCCGGTCAGGTCTTCGTCTTCCTCGTGAATGAGGTCGGCAATCGAGCTTTGGTCGTCGGTCTTGTCATCGGGCGACATCGGTGAACCTCCGGAGCAACTGAGACGCGACGGCCCGAAAGCCGCCGCGCAACGCGTGTTTTCCGGCTGCGGTTACTCGATCGCCTGCAGCTTGTCGTAGGTCGCCTGGTCCCAGGTGGCGTCCGGGCCGTTGTGCAGCTTCATCGTGGCTTCGCGGAACGGGGTGCGGTCAACCTCGTTGACGGTCACGCCATTGTCCTTGAACCACTGCACCAGCTCCTTTTCTTTCTGGATGATCTGCGAGCTCGCACATTCCGCGGTCTCGTCGAGCACGCCGTCGAGCGCGGTCCGGTCCTCTTCGCTCATCCCACCCCAAGTGGGGCCGCCGACGATGGTCATCAGCGCATCGCTGATGTGGCCGGTGAGCGTGATGAACTTCTGCACCTCGTAGAACTTCTTGGCCTGGATGGTCGGCAGCGGATTTTCCTGGGCGTCCACCGTGCCCTGCTGCAAGGCCAGATAGACCTCGGCAAACGCGATCGGCGTCGGGTTGGCGTCCACGGCTTGCGGGAACATCATGTAGAGCGGCGCGTTCGGCACGCGGATCTTCAGCCCCTTCATGTCCTCCGGCGTCTTGATCTCGACATTGGAGGTGACGTGACGCTGGCCGTAATAGGTCATCGAGGTGATATGATTGCCCGACGCATCCTCGTAGCCCTTCGCCAATTCCGTGAAGAGGTCGGAGTTGCGGTACTTGTCCCAGTGATCGTAGTCGCGGAACATGTAAGGCGCGCCACCGATGGCGATCGGCCCGTAGGCCCGGCCGGCAAACAGCTGCCCGGTGTAGATGATGTCGACAGTGCCGAGACCCAGGCCTTCGTTGATGTCGACTTCCTTGCCGAGCGACGACGCCGGGAAGACCTCGATGTTGTAGCGATCTTCGGTGGCCTTGGAGAGCAGATCAGACGCTGCGACCGCGCAGGTGTGATACGGCTCGCTGGCTTCATAGACATGCGCCCATTTCAGCGTCTGCGGTGCGGAAAGTGCCGGCGCGGACACAGCGACAAGCATGGTCGAAGCCAGGGCCGCCAATGTAACATGCTGAATTTTCATGGATAGTTCCTCCCAAAACTATGCTGAGCCCAATCAAGGCCGTTTCTCATTCTCCTCGGTATCACACGGAAAATGCACCACATGATCCGGAATCCATACTGACATTCTAGTATAATCACAAGGCGTAGCTGCATCCTCGAGTAAGGCAAGCAAGGGGTATTTCCCGGAACGCGTAGCGTTTGAAGTGCGCGGCGACGTCGCCGCGCAGGCGGTTGCCCTCGTCGGGCGGAGCGGGCTACTGTTTGACCAGTTGTTCGACAGCGGAGTGTAACGGTTGGAAGATCAGATCGCCGAGGCGGTGGAAGTCGTCGGTCAAGTTGCCCACAGCGGTGATCCGCTGGTGGGAATCGCCATGGCGGTCGCGGTCGCAGCACTCCTCGGTCTCGGCTTCATGTATCTGCGCCAGCCGCCGCTCGTCGGCTTCATCCTGGCGGGCCTCGCGCTCGGTCCCACCGGCCTCGGTGTGATCCACACCTCCGAGAACGTCTCGCTCCTCGCTGAGATGGGCGTGGTGGTGCTCCTGTTCTTCATTGGCATGGAACTGTCGATCAAAGCCTTCATCACCAGCCTGCGCCAAGCCACGCTGGTGGCCGGCGGGCAACTCGTCGTCTCGATGCTCTTGGCTGCGATCTTCACGCTCTGGCTCGGCGCCAGCTTCGCCGAGGGCATCATTCTGGGCTTCATCATCGCGCTGTCCTCGACCGTCGTTGCGATGAAGATGCTCGACGGGATGGGCGAATTGCGTTCCGAACCCGGCCGTGTGGCCGTCGGCGTGCTGATCGCGCAGGATCTCGCGGTCGTGCCGATGCTGATCCTGGTCTCGAGCCTCGGCGGCGGCGCTTTCGACGTCGGCGAGGTGGTCATCAAGGTCGTCGTCGCCGTGGCGCTTCTTGGCGGCATCCTCTGGTGGTTCGGCAAGCATCCGAAACTGAAGCTGCCTTTCGCCTCGCGGATCGCCGAGAATGTCGATCTTCTGGCGCTCGGTTCGCTGGCGCTGTGTTTCGCGGCTGCCGCGCTGTCGGGTGTGGCGGGCCTGTCGCCCGTCTACGGAGCCTTTCTCGCCGGCATCATCGCGGGCAATTCCAACCTGCGTTCGCGCGTCATTCCGGTCATCGAGCCGATCCAGTCGGTGCTGGTCGTCGTCTTCTTCCTGTCGATCGGGCTCCTGATCGACCTCGACTTCATCGTCGCCAACATCATCCTGGTGCTTGCTGCCTCCTTCCTGGTGATCGCGGTCAAGACGGTCTTCAACATCGCGTTGTTGCGCGCCACCGGCTCGGAGCCGAAGACGGCGTTGGTGGCGGGTCTGTCGATGGCGCAGATCGGGGAGTTCTCCTTCGTGCTTGCCGCCGCCGGTCTGTCGTCACGCGCGCTCGGCTACGACATCTATCGTCTCGCGATCGCGATCACGGCCGTTTCGCTGCTCGTCTCGCCGATCTGGTTCAACCTGATGGAGCGCGTCGAGAGGATCGCGGTCAGTGGTCTCGGAACCTATCGGGAAGCCTTGCGGCTGGCCTATGAGGGGGAACTCGGGACCGTCGAGCGCCAGCGCGAGTCGCTCAGCGAGGCCTTCTGGTGGGGGAGGTTGCGCTACCGCGCCGCGCGTTTCGCCATTTACCAGAAGCGCAGTCGCAAGCTCAGAGAAAAGGTAGCGGTCGCGAGACACCAGCGCGAAGCCGCAGAGGCAGAGGCCGTCGCTTCCTCCAAACCCACCGAGCCGCGGGTGGGCCCGGCGGAGAACCCACCGCCGGCCGCGCCAAGCTGATCACTCGTTTCTCGTTCAAAGCGCGTTGAGCAATTGCCGCGTCGGCCAGCCGTCGGCAGGCATGCCGAGGCGTATCTGTTCAGCGCGCACGGCGGCGCGGGTGCCGCCACCCAAAATGCCGTCGATGTCGCCGACGTCGTAGCCCTTGGCGGCCAGCTTCTGCTGCAGCGCCTTCATCTCGCCGTCGCTCAGTCCGTTGTCGGCTGTGCCGGCATTATAGCGGTCGGCACCGGCCAGCCGCGTGGCGAAATAGGCGGCCGAGGTGGTGTAGATAAAACTCTTGTTCCACTCGAGATAGACGTCGAAGTTCGGGAAAGCCAGAAAAGCCGGGCCGTCCTTGCCCTGCGGCAGGAGCAGGTCGGCAGGCAGCGAGCCGGCCGGGGCCGAGCCGTCGCGGAAGGTCACGCCCATGTTCAGCCAGTCGGCGGTGGTCATGCCCTGGTCGAGGCCGGACTTGTCGAGCGCCATGCCCGCGGGCAGTGTGACCTCCTTGAGCCAGGGCTCGCCGGCGCGCCAGCCGAGCGACTGGATGAAGTTCGCCGCGGTCATGATGACGTCCTCGGGTGTCTCCTTCAGCTTGACGTGGCCGTCGCCATTGCCGTCGACGCCGTGGGCGATGATGTCCTCGGGCAGCATCTGCACCTGGCCGATCTCGCCGGCCCAGGCGCCCGTGGTCGTGCGCGGGTCGAGATCGCCGTGCTGAACCATTTCCAGCGCCGCGATCAGCTGCGGACGGAAGAGTTCGGGACGGCGGCAGTCATGCGCCAGCGTGGCCAGCGCCTGAAGCGTGTTGAAGTCGCCCTGTACGACGCCGAAATCGGTTTCCAGCGCCCAGAAGGCCGTGATCACCGCCGGCGGCACGCCGTATTGCTGTTCGGCACGGGCGAAGGTATCGGCATATTGCTGCATCTTCTTCTGGCCGATCTGCATGCGCGAACCGGAGACGACGCGCTTGGAGAACTCCAGGAAAGTCTGCTTGAACACACCCTGCGAGCGGTCCATCGCGAGGACCTTGCCGTTGGGCGAAAGCCCGGCCAGCGCGTTCTCCGCCACATTGGCGGGAACACCGGCCGCCACCGCATCGGTCTTCACGCCCTGCAGGAACTGTCCGAAATCTCCGCCGCAGGCGGCGGTCTGGGCAGAGGCCGTTCCCGCCATCACGGCGGCAAGCGGCAGGGCAAGGGCGAAGGACGTGCGTTTCATGAAGGTCTCCCGATCTGTTTGTCGGCCGGAGACTAACCTATTTCATGGCGTGATTGCGACTGTGGTCAGATTCCGCGTCAACCGCCGTGCTTGGCGAGCCAGGCGTTCCACTCCGCGCGCGTTCCGGCGAAGGCGTTGATGTCGACGTCACCGCCGATGCCGGGCAGCTTGCCGGTTCCGGTGTACTGCCAGAAGGTCCAGGGATGGCCGGGATAGATCTCGGTCGGGTGGGCGGCGACCGAACGGAGCCAGAACTGGTGGTCGCGGAAGTGACCGTCGATGTTTTCGCGGTGGAAGTCGACGGTCGTGTAGATGATCGCCTTGCGGCCGAAATGCTTCTCGACGATGTCCAGCCAGGTCTTCATCTCGCGCCGCACGGTGGCCGGATCGGGCCTGAGCTTGCAGCTCGGGGAGGCCGGGTTCCATTCCATGTCGAGGACCGGGGGCATTTTTGCCGCCGATTTCGGCACGTTGCGGATGAACCAGCGCGCCTGCACGGAGGCCGGCGTGCAGAAATAGTAGAAATGATAGGGCGCGTGGGGTATGCCGGCGGAAGAAGCCCCGCGCCAGTAGCGGTCGAAGCGGTCGTCGACACGGTCGCCGCCCTCGGTGGCCTTGATGAAGGCGAAGGCGATGCCGGCCTTCCTCACCTCGGGCCAGTCGATTTCGCCCTGGTATTTCGATACGTCGATGCCGTGGACCGGATGAAGCGCCGGCGTGCGCGCGCCGAAGTCGATCGGATCGGAATCGGCGTAGGGCAGGGCGCGGACCGCGGTCGGCGTTGACGAGGTGAGCGAGACCGGCGAGAGCACGTCGGCCGGTCCGGTGGTGGAGCTGCAGGCGGCCGTCAGACCGCAGAGGGCGACGGCGGCAAACAAGGCCGCAAGCCCGGCGCGGCGATTGCGTCGGGGTGTGCGAAGGCTCAGTGATCCGCGTGTGTGCATGGCAATGTGATACACGGATTCGAGGTGCGCCGCCATCCGCCGGTTGTACGCGCTAACGCTTCCTTTACCACCGGTCACGACGGCGGCCGCCTCTCAGCATTTGTTAAAAGTCTTCCCCGTAGGCTTGTAGTCCTTGAGGGGGTATTTGACATGATGTTGAATATTTTTCCGTCGAGCATGGAAAAGCGATATGCAATCGCTGGCTCGATGATCGGCGCTTTGACGTCGTTGGCATGCCTTTCAGCCGGGCTCCCTACGGGCCACGGCTTTTTATCCTTTTTCGATTCCCTGGCCAACAGCCCGGTTCTCAACGGGGCCATCGTGGCGTGCACGCTCGGCTTCGGCTATGTCGCGGCGCGTGCCGGTCGCCGTCTCGACGAAGCCGAACGGCTGTTGTCGGCCGAACGGTCCGGTGTCGTCGAACTCTATCATCTGGCCTATCACGATGCGCTCACCGGGCTCGGCAACCGCCATGCCCTCAAACGTGACACGGCCACCCTTGCCGGAACTGATGCCAACGGAACGCTTGCTGCCCTCATCCTGATCGATCTCGACAGGTTCAAGGAGATCAACGACACGCTGGGTCACGATGCCGGCGATGCGGTGCTCTCGGCGCTCGCCAAACGCCTGCGTGCCGCCTGCGATTTCGATTGCCGCGCCTACCGTCTCGGTGGCGATGAGTTCGTCATCCTGGCCGAAGGCGAACACTCGCCCTCCGATATCGAGGGGTTCGTACAACTGCTTCAGGCGAAGGTCTTCAAACCCGTCAAGCACGCCGGCACGGAGATGGAGACCTCCGGGAGCCTCGGCATCTCCTTCCTTCATGGCGGCGACGACACGCTCTCGGCTGCCCTCAAGCGCGCCGATCTCGCACTTTACCGCGCCAAGGAACGGGGTGATGCCCGCCACGCCTTTCATGTCGGTCCCACCGATGAGGGCGAGACCTCGCCCCACGGCTCACAGCGTATCCTGCGCCGGGCCATCGAGCAGGGGCAGCTCGGCGTCGAGTACCGCCCGGTCTGGCAGTCCGGCACGCTCAAGCCGCGCGGGTTCTCCGCCGAACTCCTCTGGATCGGCTGCGAGGCGGGCGCCAGGGACCGCAGCGACGGGCTCGAGATCGCCATGGAGGAATGGCTCGTCGAGACCGTGATGCGCGATATGGCCGACTGGCCCGCTCATCTGTGTGTGGCGCTTTCGCTGTCGATGCGGACGATTTCGCGTCGCGGTTTCGCCAACCGCCTGGGCGACCGGATCGCCCAGGCCGGCCTGACGCCTGAACGCTTCGCGCTTGAAGTGGATTTTCGCGCTTTGGGCCGGGCATCGGGAGAGGGGGCGGAAGACAATATAGCGGCTCTGCGTGCCATCGGCGTCCGCATCGTCTCGACCGATCTGGTCAGCGGCGCCTTCGACATTGCGCGCGCGGCCAATTCGCCGGTCGATTGCTGGCGGATCGATGCCGCCCGCCTGCGCCGGACGGCGGCCAGCCGTGCCGAGAGCCAGGTGGTCGATGCCGTGGCTGATTTCGCAGCCGCCGTCGGCTTCGAATTGTGGTTCGAAGCTCGCAGCGACGAGGATCTCGCCTTCGCCGCACTGTTCCCGAATGCCGCGGTCAGTGGCTGGCCCGCGGAGACTGCGATGACGGCGATCCAGGCGGTAGGCTATGCCGCCCGCTCTGAACGGCCGCGCCGCCACCTGAAGGTCGTGGGTTAGGCCCGTCCCGCGCCGCCCGCTGTCGGCGTCGTCAGGATTACCGCTTCGCCGGCCTCCAGCACCGTCTGGTCGCAGGCTTTCAGTTTCTCGATCGTGCCGTCCCTGCGGCGGATTTCCGTCTTCCCGACCTGTCCCTCTTCTCCGCCGTCGATACCTTCCGGCGGACGGTTCCGGTGCGACGACAGGATCGCCATTTCCATCCGTTCAAGGAAACGAAGGGTTCTTTTCGTGCCGTCGCCGGCGTTGAACTTTCCCTTGCCGCCCGAACCTTCGCGGATATGGAACTCCTCGAGTTCGACGGGGAAGCGCATTTCCAGCACCTCCGGATCGGTCAGCCGTGAGTTGGTCATGTGGGTGTGGACGCCCGACGTTCCCGAAAAACCGGTGCTGTCATTGTGGTAGCCTGCCGGCGAGCCTGAGCAGATGGTCTCGTAGTACTGGTATGTCGCGTTGCCGAAGGTCAGGTTGTTCATGGTCCCCTGGGCGTTGGCGAGAGCCCCCATGGCGCCGAAGAGCGCATTGGTCACGTGCTGCGAGGTCTCGACGTTGCCGGCCACGACCGCGCGCGGATAGGCGGGCTTGAGCATTGAGCCCTCGGGGATGATGATTTTTATCGGCCTCAGGCAGCCCGCATTCATCGGGATCGGTTTTTCCACCATCACCCGGAAGGCATAGAGCACGGCGGCGCGGGCCACCGGCTCGGGCGCGTTGAAATTGTTCTCGCGCGCCTCTGACGTCCCGGTGAAATCGACGGTCGCCTCGCGCTTCTCGCGGTCGACGGTGATCTTCACCCGGATCGTCTGGCCGGTATCGGTGTCGTAGGCATATTCGGAATCGGTGAGCTTTTCGAGGACACGCGCCACACTCTCGGCGGCATTGTCCTGGACGTGGCCCATATAGGCTTCCACCACGTCGAGCCCGAAATCGGCGACCATTTTCCTCAGGTTCGCGACACCCTTTTCGTTGGCGGCGATCTGCGCCTTCAGGTCGGCGACGTTCTGGGTGACGTTGCGGACCGGATAGGGGTGGTTGGTGAGAAGCTCTTCGAGTTCGGTCTCGCGGAACCGGCCCTGGTCGACAAGCTTGAAGTTGTCGATCAGGACGCCTTCCTCGTCCACCGTCGTGGCGAGTGGCGTCATCGAACCGGGCGCGGTGCCGCCGACATCGGCGTGGTGACCGCGCGAGGCCGCCCAGAACAGGATCTCGGTGTCCGAATTGTCGGCGAAGACCGGGGTAACGACCGTGATGTCCGGAAGGTGGGTGCCGCCATTGTACGGCGCGTTGAGCGCGAAGACGTCGCCGGGCCTTATCTGGCCCTCGTTGAGCCGGATGATGGTCTCCACCGAACGGTCCATCGAGCCCAGATGCACCGGCATGTGCGGGGCGTTGGCAACGAGAGCGCCGGTGCGGTCGAAGACGGCGCAGGAGAAGTCGAGCCGTTCCTTGATGTTGACCGAATAGGCGGTGTTCTGCAGCGTCACGCCCATCTGTTCCGCGATCGACATGAAGAGGTTATTGAACACTTCGAGCAGCACCGGGTCGGCGTGATCGGTGCCGATCGCCATCGCCCGGTCGAGTTTTTCGTGCCGGGTGAGGATCACGTGATCGCGGGCATTGATCTCGGCGCTCCAGCCCGGTTCGACGACGATGGTCTGGTTGGGCTCGATGACCAGCGCCGGGCCCTTGACCCGGTTGCCGGGTTTCAGGCCCTCGCGGCGGATCACGCGGGCAGCGTGCCAGGCACCGCCCGAATAGATCTGGCGCGTTTCATCATCACCGATCTCGCGGGCATCCAGGGCGTGTTCGGCTTCCTCGCGCTTGCCGCCCGAGGTGTCGGTTCCTTCCACGGAAACGGCCTCGATGACGATGGCCTTGTTGTCGTAGATGAAGCCGAACTGCGCCTTGTGCGCGGCCTCGAAATCGCTGCGCGCACGGGCGAGATCGAACCCCTCCATGGCGATCGGAAGCGTCGTGTCGGTGCCGTCATAGCGCAGTTGCAGGACGGGCCGGGCTGCGACCTTGTCCGCCGAAATCCCCTGTTCGGCCATCTCGGCGATGACGCCGCCCTCGAGTTCGCCGACGAGTTTCTCGACGGCGGCCTTGCTGTCGGTGTCGAGCGGGGCGATCAGCGCCTGCTGGCGGGAGGCGAAGACGCGGGCGAGACCGATGCCGTAGGCCGAGAGAAGTCCCGAGAAGGGATGGATGAGGATCGCTTCCATGCCGAGCGCATCCGCCACGAGGCAGGCATGCTGTCCGCCGGCGCCTCCAAAGCAGTTGAGCAGGTATTTGGTCACGTCGTAGCCGCGCTGGACGGAGATCTTCTTGATGGCGTTGGCCATGTTCTCGACCGCGATGGTGACGAACCCTTCCGCGATCTCTTCCGCCGACTTGCCGGGTGTTTCTTTTGCCAGTTCCTCGAAGCGTTTCGCCACCGCGTCGCGGTCGAGCGGCTGGTCCTGGCCGGGCCCGAAGATGGCGGGGAAGAAGTCGGGCTGCAGCTTGCCGAGCATCACGTTGGCGTCGGTCACCGTCAGGGGACCGCCGCGGCGGTAGCAGGCGGGGCCGGGATTGGCGCCGGCGGAATCGGGGCCGGCGCGGAAGCGGCCCTCGTCGGCGTGCAGCACCGAACCGCCGCCGGCTGCCACCGTATGAATGCGCATCATCGGCGCGCGGATGCGGACGCCGGCGACCTCGGTGTCGAAGGCGCGTTCATAGTCGCCGTCATAATGGGCCACGTCCGTCGACGTGCCGCCCATGTCGAAGCCGATGACGCGTGAATAGCCCGCGAGCTCCGCCGTCTCGACCATGCCGACCACACCGCCGGCCGGACCCGACAGAATTGCGTCCTTGCCGCGGAACTTGTCGGCTGCGGTTAATCCGCCCGAGGACATCATGAATTGCAGCGTGGGGCCTTCCTCGCCGGCGGGCGTGGCGCCGAGTTCGCCCGCCACACGGTCGACATAGCGCCGCAGGATCGGGGAGAGATAGGCATCGACCACGGTGGTGTCGCCGCGGCCGACGAGCTTGATCAGCGGCGAGACCTTGTGGCTCACCGAGATCTGGGCAAAGCCCGCCTTTTCGCAGGCCGCCTCGACCAGCATTTCGTGGTCCGGATTGCGCCAGGCGTGCATCAGTACGATCGCCACAGAATCGATGCCCGCCGCGCGCGCCTCGGAGAGTGCGCTTTCAATCGAGGCGATATCCGGCGTGTGGCGCGGCTCGCCCTTGGCGGACATGCGCTCGTCGACCTCGATCACCCGCTCGTAGAGCTGTTCGGGCAGAATGATCTCTTTGGCGAAAATGTCCGGCCGGGCCTGGTAGGCGATCCTGAGCGCGTCGCGGAAGCCCTTGGTGATGACGAGGAGGGTGCGGTCGCCCTTGCGCTCGAGCAGCGCGTTGGTGGCGACGGTGGTGCCCATCTTGACCGCGCCGATGCGGCCGGCGGGGATCGCTTCTTCCTGGGCGACGCCGAGCAGATCGCGGATGCCCTGGATGGCGGCATCCTTGTAGGCCTCGGGGTTTTCGGAGAGGAGCTTGCGCTGGTGCAGGTTTCCGTCCGGCGCACGGCCGACCACATCGGTGAAGGTGCCGCCGCGGTCAATCCAGAAATCCCACTTGCCCTCAGTCATGCGCCTGTCCTTCCTTGTCCGGAGTCCCCTAGGAGAACCATGTTGCTTGCACGACGTCAATAATTTATTGACATTTTATCATCGTAGACCGAAGCTTCTCCCAATGGGAATTGCAAGGAGACGAGGATCATGAGCACGAAACAGGCACCTATCGGGCCGATCGTTTCCGCCTCCCATCTGGCCGATGGCGCCATGCCCTCGCTCTCCGAACTCGAATTCGCCCTCGTGGTTCTCGGCAACGCCTATCATCGCTGGATCGCGGCGTGTTCCAACGCCGCCCATGGCGGCGGGCTGTCGAGCATGGAGGTGCAGATCCTGCATGCGGTCAATCACCGCGAGCGGGCCAAGAGCCAGAGTGAATTGTGCATGATGTTCAACATCGAGGACACCCATGTGGTGGCCTATGCGCTCAAGAAACTCGAGGCGATCGGGCTCGTCGAAAGCGGCCGCCGCGGCAAGGAGAAGACGGTCCACATCACGCCCGCCGGGACCGATCACTGCCTTCAGTATCGCCGGCTGCGCGAAAAACTTCTGGTCGAGCCGATCCGGTCATTGGCCCTCGACGAAGCCCGAGTCAGCGAGATTGCCGCTCTCATGCGGGTGATGTCGGGCCAGTACGATCAGGCGACCCGCGCCGCCGCCAGCATGTGAGAGTTCAGCCGACCTTCGCCTTGCGGCCCATCCAGACCACCGCCGCCACGGCGATTGCGTAGGCGATCTTCACCGGCGTGATCGTCTCGCCGAGCAGCAGGGCGGAGAAGGCAATCGTGAAGAAGGACTGCAACAACTGCACTTGCCCGACGCGGGCGATGCCGCCGAGTGCCAATCCGCGGTTCCAGAACACGAAGCCGCCGAACATCGAACCCAGCATCAGATAGGCGAAACCCGCCAGTTCGAAGGGGCCGGGATCGTCGATCCCGCCGCCGAGTGACCACAGCGTCCCGACGAGCGAGATGGGGGAAATGAAGACGAGCGCCCAGGCGATGACCTCCCAGCCGGGCATGGTGCGAGCCAGCTTGCCGGAGATCACGTAGCCGCAGGAGGCGGCAAGGGCCGCACAGCCCAGCCACAGGTCGCCTATGCCGGGCGTGATGTCGACGCCGGAGAGCGAGAAGGAGACCACGAGCAAGGCCCCCGCGACGGCGAATGACCAGAACAAGAGGCCCGGCCTCTCGCCGCCGAAGAGGGCTGCGAAGCAGGCGGTCATCAGCGGCAGCACGCCGAGCACGATCCCGCCATGGGAAGCGGGCACGGTCTGCATGGCGACCGAGGAGAAGCCCGGAAAACCGAAAGCCAGAAGCAGGCCGGCTGCGAACAGTTCGCCGCGGCGCTCGCGCGGCAGCGGGCGGCGCAGAAGGAGCAGCGCGCCTGCCGCCACGACACTTGCCCCGAAGGCCCGGCCGAAGGTGATGAAGGCCGGCGAGAAACCGCCGAGCGCCACATGGGTCATCGGCAGGGTGGCGGCAAAGATCATCACGCCGATCAGGCCGTAAACATAACCGGAAAGGGGCGGGGTCGACGTTTGGGGCAGGGTGCGGCTCATGCGCCCACAAACCCGATCGGCGCGCCTCGGTCAAACGAGAAAAAGGTCCCGATTCATTCACTAAGTTGATACGTGCGTGAACGCGCCACACTCGCTTTTGCCGCACTCTTGGACTAAACGAGAATCATGTCGCTGCTCAAACGCCTCTTCGACGCCGTCGGCGGAACGGCTTCCCACGCTTTCACCAATCTGGTTGAAACCGTGCGGACGGTGTTCGCCGGTGATCCGGAGACGCGGCGCAAGGTGGCTTTCTCGGTCGCCATGATCGCGCTTTCGGCCAAGATGGCCAAGGCCGACGGCGTGGTGTCGAAGGAAGAGGTGGCCGCCTTCCAGGACATCTTCGCCATTCCCGAGGAGGAGGCGCACAACGTCTCCCGGCTCTACAACATCGCCAAGCAGGACGTAGCAGGCTACGACATCTATGCCGAGCGTATCGCCGGCCTGTGCGGATCGGGCGTGTCCAACTGCGCCATGCTCGAGGACATTCTCGACGGGCTGTTCCACATCGCCAAGGCGGATTCTCTGATCCACCAGAAGGAACTGGAATTCATCGCCCATGTGGCCGACATCTTCGGCTTCGACGAAGAGCATTTCGACCGCATCGTCGCCCGCCACGTCCATCCCGACGGCATCGATCCCTACCAGGTGCTCGGCGTCGAACAGGACGCCTCTTTCGATGAGGTTCGTCGGCGCTATCGCAAGCTCGCCGCCGACAGCCATCCGGATGCTCTTCTGGCGCGCGGGGTGCCCGAGGAATTCCTGGCGATCGCCAATGACCGGATGGCGGCCATCAATTCCGCCTATGCGGCGATCGAGAAGCAGCGGGTTCCCGCATGACCGGGTTCGACCCGGATTTCCCGCCCGCCCTGGTTCGCGTTTCCCCCAATTTCGGTCCCCGGGCCGGAGGCGGCGCGACACCGCGGCAGCCGGACATGATCCTTCTCCATTATACCGGCATGCCGACGGCCAAGGGCGCGCTCGAGCGTCTGTGCGATGCCGATGCCGAAGTCTCCGCCCATTATCTCGTCGACGAGGGCGGCATCGTCACCCAGATGGTGCCGGAGAGCCTGCGCGCCTGGCATGCGGGCAAGAGCTACTGGAAGGGCGAGGCCGACATCAATTCGGCGTCCATCGGGATCGAGATCGTCAACGCCGGGCACGATGCCGGCGCTCCTGCCTATCCGGTCGTGCAGATGCGCGCAGTCGCCCGGCTTTGCCGCGACATCATCGCCCGGCATTCGATTGCACCCGACCGGGTGCTCGGTCATTCCGACGTCTCCATCGGGCGCAAGATCGATCCGGGCGAATGGTTCGACTGGGCCTGGCTCGCCAAGGAGGGCGTCGGACACTGGGTGGAGCCGGAGCCGATCGGCGGTGGCCGTTTCTTTCAGGAAGGCGACAGCGGACCGCCGGTCGAGGCGCTGCAGACAATGCTGTCGCTTTACGGCTACCAGACCGAGACGCACGGCATCTTCGGCGCCGCGACAAAGGGGGCCGTCATGGCCTTTCAGCGCCACTTCCGTCCGGCGCGAGTGGATGGCGTCGCCGACGCTTCGACCATCTCCACGCTGCACCGTTTGCTGTCCGCGCTACCCTCTCTCGCGTGAGGATTGCGGGCGCCGTATCTGCCACCTCTGGCGTGCAGGGTTAAAAAACTCTTAATAAAACAGGCACTTCTAACGTATCGGTTCGTAACACAAGTTTATCACGCGCCGCATTTCCCGTTCATTTCTGCCACATTTTCCGCCAACCCGACCCTCTATCAGGCATTCCATCGCCGGGGCCGGAGATGCGCTTGTGTCGCGCACGGCTCCTGACTGTCACGACGCCCGGGGTGGCTGGTCCAAGAGATCGGCGGGGCGCCAACAGAGTGGGTTACTATTACATGCAGAAGAGTTTTGCGGTCGCCGCGGCGGCCTTGCTTTGTGCTGCGCTGGCGGGGTGTCAGACGGCGGCGGGAGTGGACAACACCGCCACGGGATCGATTTCAAAGAGCAAGCTGAACGGAAAGACCACGGTCTCGGGTTACGCCTCCCGTCCCTACGGCAAGATCATCTCCTCTTACGCCAAGACCTACGGGGTGCCGGAATCGCTGGCTCATGCCGTGGTCCGCGTCGAAAGCAACTACCGTCCGAATGCCCGCGGTTCGCACGGCGAGATCGGCCTCATGCAGATCAAGCCGGCGACGGCGCGGATGATGGGGTATCGCGGTTCGGCCAAGGGGCTCTACGACCCGGACACCAACATCAAGTACGGGATGAAGTATCTCGCCGCCGCCCACAAGCTCGGGGGTGGTTCGACCTGCGGAACGATCCTGAAATACAATGCCGGCCATGGCGCCAAGCGCATGAACCCGGTCTCCAAGGCCTATTGCGGCAAGGTCCAGAGCATCATGAACTGAGCCGGGTCATCCGGATCATCGAGATGTTCCGGCTTCGGGGGTTCGCCGCTTCACGGTCCGGAGCTTGGGCCGCGCATGTTTTTCGTGCGCGGCCCTTTTTCTTTGTCGCGGTGGCTCAGCCCTTGTCGGGCAGGGCGTAGGCGATCACCTCGTCGCCGACCGGGGTTTCCATGAAATGGTGGCCGCCGGGAACGAGGACGACATACTGCTTGCCGTTCACCTCATAGGTCATCGGGTTAGCCTGTCCGCCGGCCGGCAGATGGGTCTCCCACACGGTCTTGCCGGTCTTGATGTCGATGGCGCGGAACTTCTGGTCCGTTGTCGCCGCGACGAAGATCAGCCCGCCGGCCGTGACCAGCGGTCCGCCGTTGTTCGGCGTTCCGATCTGCAAGGGAAGATGCGAGTGGATACCGAAGGGGCCGTTGTTCTCGGCGGTGCCGAAGGGTTCGTCCCACAGTGTGTCGCCGGTCTTCAGATCGATCGCGCGGATCCAGCCATAGGGCGGTGCCGAGCAGGGGATGCCGGTAACCGGATTGCGCCAGCCGGCATTGACGTCGATCGCATAGGGCGATCCGGCCTGCGCGTCGCCCGCGCCTTCGGCCTTCGGCTCGTTGCCGCCCTTGGTGATCGGCTCGATACCCATCTCGTCGGCCTTCTCGCGCGGGATCAGCTTGTTGTAGTTGGGGATGTCGTTGTAGTTGGCGACGAGTACCCCGTTGACCGGATCGATGGCCACGCTGCCCCAGTCGGAGCCGCCATTGTAGCCGGGATACTCGATATAGTGGGTGTCCACCTCGGGCGCGGTGTATTCGCCGTCATAGACAGCCTTGCGGAACTCGATCCGGCACATCAGCTGGTCGAGCGGGGTGGCGCCCCACATGTCGCTTTCCTTGAGACGGTCCTTGGCGAGCGTCGCATAGCCCGAGAAGGGCTGGGTCTTCGAGAGGTTCTCCGGTTCCACGCCGTTCTGGGGAACGTCCCTGCTTTCGACGGGAAAGAGAGGTTCACCGGTCTCGCGGTTGAGCACGTAGATCTCGCCCTGCTTGGAAGGCAGGATGATCGCCGGCACGGTGCCGTCGTCAGTGGGGAAATCCACCAGCGTCGGCTGCGAACCGAGGTCGTAGTCCCACAGGTCGTAATGCACCGTCTGGAACGTCCAGACCGGCTTGCCTGTCGTCACGTCGATGGCGACCAGCGAGGACGAGTACTCGTTTTCGAAGTCCTTGCGGTTGCCGCCATAGTAGTCGACCGAGGAATTGCCCATCGGCAGATAGACATAGCCAAGTTCCTCATCGGCCGCGGCCGCGGTCCACATGTTGGGGGTGCCGCGGGTGTAGACCTCGTCGCCCGCCGGTGCGCCGAGGCGGTCTGGATGGCCCATGTCCCAGGCCCAGGCGAGCTTGCCGGTGACTGCATCATAGCCGCGGATCACGCCGGAGGGCGCGTCCTCGGCCTGGCCGTCCTTGACCTGCGCGCCGGTGACGATGACGCCGCGAACGATGGCAGGCGGCGCGGTCACGGCGTACCAGCCGGGCACGGTCTGGCCGATGCCCTTGTTGAGATCGACCTGACCGTTCTCGCCGAAATCTGCACAGGATTCACCGGTTGCCGCATCGACCTCGACCAGCCGGGCGTCCAGCGTTCCTGCCACGATCCGTTCGGCGCAGGGCGCACCGGCGGTGGCATCGGGCGTCTTATAGTAGCTCACGCCACGGCAGGTGGCGCCATAAGGGATGGCATCGGGCGAGACCTTCGGGTCGTGGCGCCATTCCTCCTCGCCAGTGGCGGCATCATAGGAAATCAGGATGTCCATGGCCGAGCAGACGTAGAGGTGTCCGTTGACCTCGACCGGAGTGTTCTCGGGAGAGTATTTTCCCTTGGTCTTCTCGGTCGGCATGTCGCCGGTATGCGCCAGCCAGACCTGCTTCAGGTCGCCGACGGTATCGGTATTGATCTGGTCGAGCGGTGAATAGCGCTGTGCGGCGAAGGTGCCGCCATATTGCGGCCAGTCCTTGCCCGGTTCCTGCATCTCCACCGGTTTGGTCGAAACGCGCGTGCCGGTGGCGGCAATCGTCCTGGTGGCCGCCGGCTCGTTTGCGGCGGCATCGGTGCTTTCTGCCGGAACTGCGGGTTTGATGTCGCCATCGGCCGGTGTCGTCGTCTCGGCGGTCCCGGGGATTGTCGCCGGCGTCTGTGCCGGTGCGGCGGCATCGCCGTTCGTGCCGCTTTCGTCGGCCGGGCTCTCGGTGGTCGACGTGCTGTCCTGTGCCTGGGCGCTTGCCGGTATCGGTGAAAGATGGAGTGCCAGCGGAGCAACGAGGGCGCCGGCCAGCAGCACGGTATAAGCGGCGCGGCCATGAGCGGTCCGGTGCTCGGAGGTACGGCGGAAAGCAGGCAGCGAGATCACCAGCACCGCCATAAGCACGGTGGGCGCCACCAGACGCGGCACCAGCGGCCAGCCCGATAGCCCGACTTCCCACAGGGCCCAGGCGATCGTGAAGACCCAGGTCGCGGTATAGATCCAGAAGCCGGCCATTTCGCGCCGGTAGATGAAATAGGCAGAGACGATCAGGCCAAGGCCGGCGATGGCGTAGTAGAACGAACCGCCGAGCCAGGCGAGCCAGATGCCGCCGGCGCCGAGGAACAGTCCGAGAATGAGGAATACGGCCGCGAGGATGGCGAGCCACCATCCGCCGGCGCCGTGCGGGCGATAGGAACGGGAATATCCGGGAGTGGTTGAAACGCTCTCGGGTTCGGAAACGGAAGCCATGGTGCTCCTCCCTGTTTGAACCACGTGGCAGCGAAGCACTCGCTGCATAGGCCTAATGCATCTCGCGGGCGGTTTGTTGCACGGATAAGGAAAAGTTCATGGAACCAACGGGGCGTCCGCGCTGCGGAACGGGAAGGCAGCGCATTTGAGGTGGCGCTCGCTGCCCACGTTCGTTATGAGGGCCGTGCCAGTCGGCCGGGCAGCCGCGCGCCGCAACTCACCGAAAGGTGGCGGTTCGAGGAAAGTCCGGGCTCCAGGAAACAACGGTGCCGGATAACGTCCGGCGGGGGCGACCCCAGGGAAAGTGCCACAGAAAGCAAACCGCCCCGCCACCTGAGCGTCTCGTCGGAGGCGTTGAGGCGGCGGGGTAAGGGTGAAAGGGTGGGGTAAGAGCCCACCGCGTTTCCGGTAACGGCGACGGCACGGTAAACCCCACCGGGAGCAAGACCGAATAGGGATGACGCGGCGAAAGCCGGCCCGTTTCCGGCCAGTCATCCGGGTAGGTTGCTTGAGGCGCGTCGCAAGGCGCGTCCCAGAGGAATGGCTGCCACGTTTCCGTCCTCGGGCGGAAGCCATACAGAACCCGGCTTACAGGCCGACTGGCCCAAATTCCCTTAACTCTCGGCACTCCATTGCAGGCCGATCATTGGCGATCGCCGACCCATCCATTGACCATGAAGGCGGCTTTTGCCCCTCGCTTCTGCGCGCCGCAGGGCTCGATTTGCCCGCACGGTCAATGTGCGATTGTCGCCGCCAATCTGGCGTCGGATCCGAAAGAAATTTTTTAGCCTTCGCTTTCAATGATTTGCGTGCTCAGAGCGCTCGAAGGGGTGCTGCGGAAATTTCTCAATGCCGTCCTGCAAGCCGTTGAATCCTAACGGTTCATTAAGGTTGACGAGGTATTAAAGGAGGTTGATTCAGGCCTCCCTGATGGGGCCTGTTCCCATTGACGCCCATATGAGCCCATGATATCCCAATTGGACAGGATCGCGAGGCGGGTTGCGGCCGCCGGAAAACAGAAATCGGACCGGTTTCACATCGGACGAATTCACGCTTGCGGCGAAGCGACACGATCCTTTGCAATCCGGAATTTTTCCGGAGGGCTCATGAGATGCGGCCAGGGGGCGGAAGCGGCAGTAGCGCGTGATGAACCGGTTCCTCTCGAATGCGACAAACAGGATAGATGCAAAGGGGCGGGTCTCCGTTCCCTCGGCGTTCAGGGCTGTGCTTGCCCGGAACGGCACGGAAGAGCTCTATGCCTGTCAGGACTTCGTGTTTCCCGCCATTTCCATGGCGGGGCCGGAGATGCTGGATCGTTTCGAGAAGATGATGTCCACCCTCGATCCTTTTTCCGAAAAGGCCAACCGCATGTCGCTCGTCATTCACGGCGGGGGCGTCTTCATGAAGCTCGACGCCGAGGGGCGGATTCTGGTGACGGATTTCATCCGCGAATTCACCGGGATCACCGACAGGGTGACCTTCGCGGGGCGCGGGGATCACTTCCAATTATGGGAGCCGCAGGCATTCGAGGCGATGCAGGCGCGATCCCGGACAGAAGATTTTCGAGTGGCCGACAGGTCGACGTAACGGAGGTGGGACGCATGGCGAACGAGGGAGACAGGCAGGTTGCCGATATTCCCGACACGGCTCGCCATGTCCCTGTCATGCTCGCCGAGGTGCTGTCAGCCCTCGAGCCCGCTCCCGGCAAACGCATTCTCGACGGCACCTTCGGCGCGGGCGGCTACACGACCGCGCTGCTCGAGGCCGGGGCCGATGTCGTCGCCCTTGACCGCGATCCCGACGCCATTGCCGGCGGCACGGCGCTCAAGACCCGCTTCGGGCCGCGGCTGACGCTGGTGCTCTCACGCTTTTCCGCACTGCTCGACCATGTCGAGCCGGCAAGCCTCGACGGCGTCGTCCTCGATATCGGTGTGTCCTCCATGCAGATCGACGAGGCCGACCGCGGCTTCTCGTTCATGCGCGACGGACCGCTCGACATGCGGATGGGCCAGAGCGGGGCGAGTGCTGCCGATGTCGTCAACCGACTGAAGGCTGCCGATCTCACCCGCATCTTCGGCCTGCTCGGCGAGGAGCGCCATGCCGGCCGCATCGCCCGTGCCATCGAGGCTGCGCGCAAGGAGGCGCCGATCGAGACGACGAAACAGCTCGTCTCGATCATCGAGAAGGTGTCGCCGCGCCGGGCCCAGGACAAGATCCACCCCGCCACCCGCGTTTTCCAGGCGCTGCGCACTTACGTCAACGACGAACTGGGCGAACTGGCCACCGCGCTGTTCGCTGCCGAGAAGGCGCTCAGGCCCGGCGGACGGCTGGTGGTCGTCAGCTTCCATTCGCTCGAGGATCGCATCGTCAAGCGCTTCTTTCAGGAGCGTTCCGGCAAGGCCTCCGGCTCGCGTCACCTGCCGCAGGTCAACGCCGACGCTGCCACCTTCGAACCGCTCGGCAAGCAGCCGCAGGCGGCGGGCGAGGCGGAGAGCGAGATCAACCCACGCGCCCGGTCGGCCAAGCTGCGTGCCGGCTTGCGCACCGCTGCACCAGCCGGTGCGGCCGACTTGTCGATCCTTCCCGTTCCCCAACCGGCCGCGCCCGCGGCCTCCGGAGGTTGAACCCGATGCTGCGTACCCTCGATGTCGTTTTGATCGCCGCGATGGTCGGCGCGGCGACGGTGACCTACCAGATCAAGCATCGGGCCGAGGACAAGCTGGACGAGGTCCATCGTCTGCAGGCGGCCATCAAGCTGCAGAAGGACACGATCGACCTGCTCGAAGCCGACTGGAGCCTGCTTAACCAGCCGGCCCGCCTCGAGCGTCTGACCAAGGAATATGCCGAGCAGCTCGGCCTCGAAGCCATTACCCCGCTGCAGATGGCGCGTCCGGACGAAATTCCCGGCTACGCATCGGACTTCGCGCCGCAGGTTGCCGAGGGCGAGCCAGCCCCTGACACCGGGCTGACCACAGGATCGGTAAAGCCATGATCGCGTTGTCCTCACTCGCCGGCGGTTTCCGCTTTCTGCCTTCGCGCAGGTCTTCACGAGCCACCTCCGATGGACGGATCGTGGTCAAGGGAGAGCGCGCCAGTTACGGCCAGCAGTCGCGCAGCCGCATCTTCATCACCATCCTCTGCTTCACCGTGTTTTACGGCGTGATCGGCGCCCGTCTCATCCAGTACGGTCTCGAGAACGAGGAGACCGTGGCCTCGATCGGCCCGGCCGACAAGCTGATGGCCTCGCGGCCCGACCTGCTCGACCGCAACGGCGAGGTGCTTGCGACCGACATCCGCACCGTCTCGCTCTACGCCGAACCCAACAAGATCGTGGATCCGGACGAGGCGGTGGAACGGCTGGCGACGGTGCTGCCGGATCTCGATGTGCGGAGCACCTATCGCAAGCTGTCCTCGTCCTCGCGCTTCCAGTGGCTGCGCCGCCAGCTTACCCCCAAGCAGCAGAGCCAGATCCTGTCACTCGGCATTCCCGGCATCGGTTTCCGGCCCGAAAAGCGGCGTTTCTATCCCGGTGGTCCCACCGCCGCCTATGTCGTCGGTCACGTCAATATCGACAACAAGGGCATCGCCGGCATGGAGAAGTATGTCGACGGGCAGGGGCTCGGCGACCTCGCCGCCACCGGCCTGACCGTCAACGAGAGCCTCGAACCGGTTCGGCTGTCGATCGACCTGCGGGTGCAGAGCGTGGTGCGCGACGAACTCGCAGCCGCCATGACCCGCTACAAGGCCATTGCCGCCGGCGCAGTCGTCCTCGATATCCACACCGGCGAAGTGATCGCCATGTCGTCGCTGCCCGACTACGATCCCAACAATCCGGTTCAGGCGCTGGAAAAGGATCGCCTCAACCGGATGTCGGCGGGCACCTACGAAATGGGCTCGACCTTCAAGACCTTCACCCTGGCGATGGGGCTGGATTCCGGCCTCTTCAAGATGAGCGACCGGATCGACGCGACCCGGCCGCTGACCATCGGCGGCTTTACGATCCATGACTTCCACGGCACGAACCGTGTTCTTACCATTCCGGAAGTGTTCACCCACTCCTCCAACATCGCTTCAGCAAAGATGGCCGACGCGGTGGGCATCGACGGCCACAAGGAGTTTCTCACCCGGCTCGGACTCCTGACGCGCATGGACACCGAACTTCCCGAAGTCGCCCTGCCGTCGCAGCCGCACGAGTGGAAGAAGATCAACTCGATGACCGTCGCCTTCGGCCACGGTGTCGCCACCACGCCGCTTCAGACGGCCGTTGCGGGCGCGGCGCTGATGAACGGCGGCAAGCTGATCGAGCCCACCTTCCTGCCGCGCAGCCGCGCTGAAGCCGAGCGTCATGCCGTCCAGGTGGTCAACCCGAGAACATCGGACGAGATGCGGGAACTGATGAGGGAAAACGTCAACCACGGTTCGGGTCGCCGCGCCGAGGTCGAGGGTTTCCGCGTCGGCGGCAAGACCGGTACCGCGGAAAAGGTGGTCAACGGTCGCTATTCCAACTCCGTCCGCTTCAACGCGTTCCTGGCAGCCTTTCCGATCGACGACCCGCAATATGTGGTTCTCACCATCGTCGACGAGCCGAAGCCCGAAGAGGGCAAGCATGGTGCGTCGGCGGGTCTCAACGCCGCGCCGATGGTGGGCGCGATCATCCGCCGTTCGGCGGCCTTCCTCGGTGTGGAACCGAAATTCAGCAATGACGCAGCCATTGCGCGGCTGTCATATTGAAGCCTGCTTTGTCAGTGATTCGAACCGTATTCCCGTAACCGAGACAACGACCGAAGAATTCAGGCCCATATGAAGTTCAAAGAGCTGATCCGAGCCCTTCCCGAAGGCGCGATCGAACTGGCCGACGACAGCGTCGGCGGCATCGAGATTTCCGGACTGACGGCCGACAGCCGTACCGTCGTTCCCGGAAACCTGTTCTTCGCGCTGCACGGTACGAAGACGGACGGCGCGAAGTTCGTCGCCGATGCGGCGCTCAAGGGTGCGGTTGCGGTCATCGCCGACAGCGACGAGGGACTCGGCGAGACCGGACTGCCCGTGGTGATCGCCGCCGATGCGCGCCAGACGCTCGCCCGTTCGGCCGCCGCGTTCTACGGCCTGCAGCCGCGTCTCGTCGGTGCGGTCACCGGCACGGCGGGCAAGACCTCGGTCGCCTCCTTCCTGCGCCAGATCTGGGCATCCGCGGGTGAACAGGCCGCCTCGATCGGCACCACCGGCGTGGTGGCGCCGGGCCGGGAGGATTACGGCTCGCTGACCACGCCCGATCCCGTCGCGCTCCACAAGCTGCTCGCCGAGCTCGCCAGCTCCGGCGTGACCCATGCGGCGATGGAAGCCTCCAGCCACGGCCTCGTGCAGCGCCGGCTCGACGGCGTGGCGCTGTCGGTGGCGGGCTTCACCAATCTCGGTCGCGACCATCTCGACTACCACACCGACATGGACGACTATTTCCGCGCCAAGATGCGGCTGTTCGATACGCTGCTGCCGAAGGGCGATCCGGCGGTCATCTTCGCCGACGACTCCTGGTCGGAACGCGCCGTAAGTGCTGCCGAACTGGCGGGAGCGCAAGTGCTTTCCGTCGGACGCAAGGGTGGCTTTCTCCAGCTCAAGCGGGTCGAGCACCTGCGGCACAAGCAGATCGGCGAAGTCCATCACGACGGCCGCATCTTCGAGGTGCATCTGCCGCTCGCGGGCGACTTCCAGTTCGCCAACGCGCTCGTGGCCGCCGGCATGGCGATGGCGTCCGGCGTGTCCGTCGACGCAGCGCTCGAGGCGCTCGAAACACTCAAGGGCGCATCCGGCCGGCTCGATCTCGTCGGCTCCACCGCAGACGGCGCGCCCTGCTATGTCGACTACGCCCACAAGCCAGAGGCGCTCGAGAACGTGCTCGAGGCCGTTCGTCCCTTCACCACCGGCCGCGTCGTCGTGGTCTTCGGCTGCGGCGGCGACCGTGATCGCGGCAAGCGCCCGATCATGGGCGAAATCGCGACCCGGCTCGCCGACGTCGTCATCGTCACCGACGACAATCCGCGCTCGGAAGAGCCCGCCGCCATTCGCGCGGAGATCATGGCCGCCGCACCGGGCGCGAAGGAAATCGGCGACCGCGCGGAGGCCATCCGCACCGCCGTCGACATGCTCGACCACGGTGACACGCTGATCGTCGCCGGCAAGGGGCACGAAGAGGGGCAGACGATCGGCCCTACCGTGCTGCCGTTCTCGGATCACGCGGAAATCCGTAAGGCGCTCGCGGAGACTGCCGCATGAGCATGCTCTGGACCACGGACGATCTCGTCGAGGCGATGAACGGTCGCCCTGTCGGCGACATGCCGAAGGGGATTACCGGCATCTCCATTGACACGCGAACGCTGCAGCCGGGCGACGCGTTCTTCGCCATCAAGGGTGACAAGTTCGACGGCCACAATTTCGCGTCCTCGGCCATGGCCAACGGCGCGGGCCTTCTCGTCGTCGCCGAGGCCAAGCTGCCGGCGATGGGTCGGCTGGCGCTGTCGGTGCCGATGATCGTGGTCGACGACGTGCTGGAGGCCCTCGGCAAGCTCGGCCGCGCCGCCCGTGCACGCTCGCAGGCCAAGATCATCGCCGTCACCGGTTCGGTCGGCAAGACGACGACCAAGGAGATGCTGCGCCACGTGCTCGCGCCCTGCGGCGAGGTGCATGCGGCGAAGGCCTCGCTCAACAATCACTGGGGCGTGCCGCTGACACTTGCGCGTCTTCCCGAAACCGCCGCCTTCGGTGTGTTCGAGATCGGCATGAACCACCCGGACGAGATCCGGCCGCTGGTCAAGATGGTGCGGCCGCATGTGGCCATGATCACCACGGTGGCCGCCGCGCATCTGGGCAATTTCAAGAGCCTCGGCGAAATTGCCATGGCCAAGGCCGAGATCATGGAAGGTCTGGAGGAGGGCGGCTACCTGCTCCTCAACCGCGACAACGAGAAATATGGCGCCTTGAAAAAGCGCGCCGACGAACTCGGCATCGGCCACGTCCGGTCTTTTGGCGAGCACAAGCAGGCGACGATCCGGCTGATGTCGGTCAAGCTGGAAGCCGACCATTCCGACATTACCGCCCGACTCAACGCGCGCGATATTGCGCTCACCATCGGTGCGCCGGGCCGTCATGTGGTTCAGAACGCGCTGGCCGCGCTCGGCGCCGCATGGTTTGCCGGCGCCGACATGGCGGAGGTTGCCCGCGCCTTTGCGAGCTTCTCGGCCGAGAAGGGACGCGGCGCGCGCTATCTGCTCGAGATGCACGACGGCGCGGTCACGCTGATCGACGAAAGTTACAACGCCAATCCGGCCTCCATGCGCGCGGCGTTGTCGCTGCTGCGGTCGACGGTACCGGGCGAGGGCGGTCGCCGCATCGCCGTGCTCGGCGACATGCTGGAAATGGGCAAGTTCTCCGAGAAGGTGCATCGCGACCTGAAGCCTGCGATCATCGAGGCGGGTGCGGACATCGTCTGCCTCGCCGGCGATGAGATGCGCCATCTCGCGGAGGAGTTGGGCTCCGAGCGCGAGGTGATCTATCGCGAAAGCGCCGAGGAACTTGCCGACTGGCTCAAGGCCAATATCCGGGCCGGCGACGCGGTCATGGTCAAGTCCTCCTTCGGCATCGGCTTCGGCAAGATCGTAGCCGCCATGATCGAGGTCTTCCCGCCGCGGCCAGCTCCGGTGGCCGAACCGGTGGAAGCGGAGGTGGCGCAGGCGCCCGAGCCCGAGTCCGAAACCGAGCAGGACGAAGCGCCGGAAATCGAGCCGGAGACGCGTCAATGATACCGGCGACGAGCTTTTCGGGGCGCCGGGTCGCGCTTTTCGGTCTCGGCGGTTCGGGGCTCGTCACGGCGCAATCGCTGAAAGCCGGCGGCGCGGATATCGTTGCCTGGGACGACAATCCCGATCAGGTGGCCAAGGCGGCAGAGCTCGGCATCGACACCGCCGATCTGCGCGAGTTCGACTGGTCGGGCGTTGAGACACTGGTGCTGTCTCCCGGCGTGCCGCTGACCCATCCTAAACCGCACTGGACGGTCGATCTCGCCGAGGCGGCGAACGCCGAGATTATCGGCGACGTTGAAATTTTCGTAAGGGAGCGTCAGGCAACCGCACCCGGCAGTCCGCTGATCGCCATCACCGGGACCAACGGCAAGTCGACGACGACCGCGCTCATTGCCCACATCATCGCCGCCAGCGGCCGCGACGCCCAGCTGGGCGGCAATATCGGCACGCCGGTGCTCGCGCTCGAAGCGCCTGCGAAGGACCGCTTCCACGTCGTCGAATGCTCGTCCTACCAGATCGATCTGGCACCCTCGCTCGATCCCTCCGCCGGCCTGCTTCTCAATCTCACGCCGGACCATCTCGACCGGCACGGCTCGATGGAGCACTACGCCGAGATCAAGGAACGCCTCGTCGCCCGCTCGGAGGTCGCAGTCATCGCCGTCGACGACGGCTGGACGCGGGCGATCGCCGATCGTCTCGGCCGGATCGGCGTGCGGGTGCTCCGCGTCTCCAAGGACGGTTCTCTCGATGATGGGTTCTTCGCCGAGGGCAGCATCATCAAGGAAGCCGTGCGCGGCAACGCCACCGATTTCGCCGATCTGAAGGATATCCCGACGCTGCGCGGGCGGCACAACGCGCAGAACGCCGCTGCCGCCATCGCCGCCTGCCGGATCGTCGGACTTACCGACGACGAGATCCGAGACGGACTGGCGAGCTTCCCCGGCCTCAAGCACCGCATGCAGCCGGTCGCCCGGCGGGACCATGTGCTCTTCGTCAACGACTCCAAGGCTACCAATGCCGAGGCTGCAGCCCCGGCGCTGTCGAGCTACGAGAACATTTACTGGATTGCCGGCGGGCTGCCCAAACAGGGCGGCATCGACGCGCTCGAACCGCTGTTTCCGCGGATTGCCAAGGCCTATCTGATCGGCGAGGCGGCCTCCGCCTTCGCCTCGGTCTTCGGGGCGCATGGCGAGTTCGAGATTTCCGGCACGCTCGCCAATGCCGTCGCGCACGCCGCCCGCGATGCGGCGGAATCGCCCGACAATGCCGGCGCAAGCCCGGTGGTGCTACTGTCACCAGCCTGCGCGAGCTTCGACCAGTTCCGCAATTTCGAGGTACGGGGCGAAGCCTTCGTTGCCGAGGTGGCGAAGCTCGATGGAATAGACATGCTCGTCGAAACGACAGCCAAGGGGGTAGCCTAGATGGTAAGCCGCGTGGAACGGGGACCGGTCGCCGACTGGTTCTGGACGATCGACAGACTGTTTCTGGCCGGCTTCCTGGCGCTCATCGGCATCGGCTTCATGTTGTCGTTCGCCGCCAGTCCGCCAGTCGCCGAGCGGCTCGGTCTCGACAGCTTCCACTTCGTCAAGCGCCACGCCTTCTTCCTCGCTCCGGCGCTCGCTACCATGATCGGAGTCTCTTTCCTGGCACCGCGTCAGGTGCGTCGGCTGGCGCTGGTTCTCCTCGGCCTTTCAATCGCGGCCATGGTTCTGGCACTGTTTTTCGGGGTCGAGGTCAAGGGTTCGCGGCGCTGGATTTCCGTCGCCGGCCTTTCCATCCAGCCGTCCGAGTTCATGAAGCCCGCTTTCGTGATCATCTGCGCCTGGCTGTTCTCCGAACGCTCGCGCCATCCGGAAATCCCGGGCAACCTCTTTGCCATCATCCTCTTCCTCATCGTCGCAGCCCTTCTCGTCGCCCAGCCAGACCTGGGCCAAACCATGCTGACCACAGCCATCTGGGGCGGCATGTTCTTCATGGCCGGCATGAGCTGGTTCTGGATCGTGCTTCTGGGCGGTCTGGCGGTCGCCGGCTTCATCGGCGCCTATTTTGCCTTCTCCCACGTCGCCGAGCGCATCAACGGCTTTCTCGAAAAGGGCGGTGACACCTTCCAGGTCGATACCGCGCGTGAGGCCATCATCCGCGGGGACTGGTTTGGCCAGGGTCCGGGCGAGGGAACCATCAAGCGCATCCTGCCCGACAGCCACACCGACTTCGTCTTCTCGGTGGCGGCCGAGGAATTCGGCATCCTGTTCTGCATGGTGCTGACGCTGCTCTTCGCCTTCATCGTCATGCGCGGCCTGTCCAAGGCGGGCAAGATGCAGGACGAGTTCTCGCGGCTTGCGGTCGCTGGCCTTTCGCTGCTGATCGGCTTCCAGTCCTTCATCAATATCGGCGTCAATCTCGAACTCCTGCCCGCCAAGGGCATGACGCTGCCGATGATCTCTTATGGTGGTTCGTCGATGATCGCGGTTGCTCTGACGGCGGGCTTCCTGCTGGCGCTCACCCGCCAGAGCCCGGAATCGCGCGCGCGCCGCTCGGCCGGCCTGCGCCGTCCCTTCACGGCACTTCGTCCGGAGCAGGCCTGATGGGTCTATCCGGACCGGTCCTGCTGTCGGCGGGCGGAACGGGTGGCCACCTGTTTCCGGCGGAGGCGCTGGCGCTCGAACTGAAGGCGCGGGGACACACCGTTCATCTCGTCACGGATGTGCGTGCGGAGAAATTCGCCGGCCACTTTCCGGCCGAGAAGATCCATGTGGTGCCCTCGGCCACCATCGGTTCGAAGAACCCGCTTAACGTCGCCAGAGCCTTGTGGAAACTCTGGACTGGCTACCGCACCGCCGGCACGCTGGTCCGCTCGGTCCGGCCCGCCGTCGTCGTCGGTTTCGGCGGCTATCCCACTGTGCCGCCGCTGATGGCGGCCGTGGGCGCCGATGTTCCGACCATCATCCATGAGCAGAATGGCGTCATGGGCCGGGCCAACCGGCTTCTGGCCGGGCGTGTTGACCGCATCGCCGGCGGCTTTCTGAAACCGTCGGGCAGCCAGGCCGCCAAGATCGTCGAGGTCGGCAATCCGGCGCGGCGCGCGGTCATCGATCTTGCCGCCACGCCTTACGACACGCCGGCGCCCGACGGCGAATTGCGTGTTCTCGTTTTCGGCGGAAGCCAGGGCGCGCGCTATTTTTCTGACGACGTCCCGGAGGCGGTCGCGCTTCTGCCGGCTGACCTGCGCGCACGTCTCCGGATCGTGCAGCAGGCGCGGCCGGAGGACGAGGGCCGGGTGAAGGCGCGTTACGCCGAAATGGGCGTGAGCGCCGAAGTCGAACCCTTCTTCTCCGACCTGCCGGGGCGGATGGCCAATGCCCATCTCGTGCTCTCGCGCTCGGGCGCCTCGACCGTCAACGAACTCGGCATTATCGGCCGGCCGGCGATCCTCGTGCCGCTGCCGCATGCGCTCGACGACGACCAGGGCCACAACGCGAAGATTCTCGTCGAGGCCGGCGGAGCGCTGATGCGCCGCCAACCCGATATCACGACCGCGTCTCTCGCCGCCGATCTCGAAACGCTTCTGTCCGATCCCGCGCGGCTCGAAGCCATGGCCCGTGCCGCATTGAGCACCGGGAGAACCAATGCCACGCAGTTGCTTGCCGATCTGGTAGAGGCTATTGCAGCCGGCACGGACAACTAACGGGAGCATTTCACCATGAAGATGCCTGAGACAATCGGGCTGGTGCATTTCATCGGCATCGGCGGCATCGGCATGAGCGGCATCGCCGAGGTTCTGGTCAATCTCGGTTACAAGGTGCAGGGCTCGGATCAGGCCGAGAACGCCAATGTCGTGCGCCTGCGCGAAAAGGGCATCGAGGTGCATGTCGGCCATGAGGCCGCCAATCTCGGCGAGGCCGAGGTGGTGGTTGTCTCCACTGCCATCAAGAAGAACAACCCGGAACTCGTCGCAGCCCGCGAAAAGCTGCTGCCGATCGTGCGCCGCGCCGAAATGCTCGCCGAACTGATGCGCTTCCGCAATGCGATCGCCATCGGCGGCACCCACGGCAAGACAACCACCACCTCGATGGTGGCCGCCCTGCTCGACGCCGGGGGGCTCGATCCCACCGTCATCAATGGCGGCATCATCAACGCCTACGGCACCAATGCCCGCATGGGCGAGGGCGAGTGGATGGTGGTCGAGGCCGACGAGAGCGACGGCACCTTCCTCAAACTGCCGGCCGAGATCGCCATCATCACCAATATCGATCCCGAGCATCTCGACCACTACGGCAGTTTCGACGCCGTGCGCGCCGCCTTCCGCCAGTTCGTCGAGAACGTGCCGTTCTACGGCTTCGGCGTCATGTGCCTCGACCATCCGGAAGTCCAGGCGCTGGTCGGCCGCATCGAGGACCGCAAGGTCATCACCTATGGCGAGAACCCGCAGGCCGATGTGCGCTATTCCAACATCCGGCTCGACGGCACACGCTCGATCTTCGACGTCGAGATCCGCCGCCGCCGCACCGGCCGCGTCTTCCAGTTCAAGGACCTGATGCTGCCGATGCCCGGCCGCCACAACATCGCCAATGCCTGTGCGGCCATCGCGGTCGCCAACCGGCTGGGGCTGGAAGAGGAGGCCATCCGCAAGGGGCTCGCTTCCTTCGGCGGCGTGAAGCGGCGCTTCACCCTGACCGGCGAATGGAACGGCGTGCAGGTCTTCGACGACTACGGTCACCACCCCGTCGAGATCAAGGCGGTGCTGAAGGCGGCGCGCGAATCCTGCAATGGCCGCATCATCGCCATCCACCAGCCGCACCGATTCTCGCGCCTGCACAGCCTGTTCGACGATTTCTCCGCCTGCTTCAACGACGCGGATTCAATCTTCCTGGCACCGGTCTACGCAGCCGGCGAGGACCCCATCGAGGGCGTGGATTCCGAAGCTCTGGTCTCGCGCATCAAGTCGGGCGGTCACCGCGACGCGCGCTTCATCGACGGACCGGCCGCGATCGCGCCCCTGGTTCGCGAGATCGCCCGACCCGGCGATTTCGTCGTCCTGCTCGGCGCCGGATCGATCACCCAGTGGGCGGCAGCGCTTCCGGGTGAACTTGAGGCGCTCGACGGAGGCTCCAAATGAGGACGCCTCGTGTCGACGGCACGAAGCTCCTTGCTTCGCTCGGGGATCGGCTTGCCGGTATCCGTGGTCGCGTCACGCCCGATGCCGACATGTCGAAGATCACCTGGTTCCGCACCGGCGGTCCGGCCGAGGTGCTGTTCCAGCCGGCCGACGAGGAGGACCTCGCGGCCTTCCTTCGTGCGCTGCCCGCCGAGATTCCGGTCATGCCGGTCGGCATCGGCTCCAATCTGCTCGTCCGCGACGGCGGTATCCCGGGCGTCGTCATCCGGCTGTCGGCCAAGGGCTTCGGCAAGGCCGAAAAAATCTCCGACACCCGGCTTTCCGCGGGTGCGGCCTGCCCGGACAAGCATCTGGCAGCGCTGGCGCTCGAAAGCGGCATAGGCGGCTTCGAGTTCTATCATGGCATTCCGGGCGCCATCGGCGGCGCGCTCAGGATGAACGCGGGCGCCAACGGCACCGAGACGAAGGACCGTGTCGTCGAAATCCATGCGCTGGACCGGCAGGGCGAAAGTCATGTCTTTGCCAATGCCGAGATGGGTTATGCCTACCGGCATTCCTCTGCACCGGCCGATCTCATCTTCACCCGCGCGATCTACGAGGGCGAGGTGAAGGACAAGGACGAGATCCGCAGCGCCATGGATGCCGTCCAGCATCACCGCGAGACGGTGCAGCCGATCCGCGAGAAGACCGGCGGTTCGACCTTCAAGAACCCCGAAGGCACCTCGGCCTGGAAGGAAATCGACCGCGCCGGCTGCCGCGGGCTGACCATCGGCGGCGCGCAGATGTCGCCGATGCACTGCAACTTCATGATCAACACCGGCCAGGCCTCGGGCTACGAGCTTGAATATCTCGGCGAGACCGTGCGCTCCCGCGTGCTCGAAACCTCGGGCATCCGTCTCACATGGGAGATCAAGCGCATCGGCCTGTTCGCCGAAGGCCAAGTGGTGCAGGAGTTCCTCGGCCTGCTGGTGTAGGGCCCGCCATGAAAAAAGAGCGGCCCGCGAGGCGGACCGTTCTGTCTCGATCAATCATGATTGTGTCAGGCGGACGCCTTATTTGGCGGCAGCCTTCGCACGCGGCTTGGCAGCTGCCTTGGCCTTCACCTTTTTCGGTTCAGGCGCCGGTGCTGCGGCTTCCTGCTCGAGGCGAAGCTGGCGCAGGCGCTCGGTCTTCTTCTCGCGCTTGGCCACTTCGGCGTCGATGATGGCGCGCGCGGCGCTATCCGTCGCGGCAGCCTTGTCGCGCGGGGAAACCTTGGTCGGCTTGGGGAGGGTATCTGTGATCGCGGTCATGGCCGCCTCCTTTCTGATGCCGGCGATGCCGGTGAAACTCCGAGGCGGCTCGCGGCGGGGCATTGCTCCGCCCCGCCATCGATATCGTTGTGTTAGCGGCCGCGGCCCTTGCGCGGCAGAAGGCCTTCGCGCTGGGCCTGCTTGCGGGCCAGCTTGCGCTGCCGGCGCACGCCTTCGGCGGCCTGGCGGTTGCGCTTCTCGGAGGGCTTCTCGTAGGCGCGGCGCGCCCTCATTTCGCGGAACACGCCCTCACGCTGCATCTTCTTCTTCAGAACGCGGATGGCCTGTTCGACATTGTTGTCCCTGACGATAACCTGCAAATCATATCTCCTTTCCAGCGGTTGACCTGAGCTTGGACCCGGTCGGGAGGGCGCTGCAGCGCCCCATGGGGCCAACCGCGGCGGCAGCGCACGTCGTCTCCGTCAGCAACACGCGAAGAATGCGTGGAGAAATCACGGAACCGGAGGCCTCGTGCGCGAGCTGGAGAAAACTCCGGTCGCGCTGTGTCACGCCGCTGGCTCGTTGCCAGTACATCCGTGGTCAACACCGAGGGCGTGACATATCCGGTCGATCCCGTGAAGAACGGGGACGGCTGCCGCCGTCGTGCCCGCCGCAACGTAAAATGCGGCTCGACCCGTTCTGGGGTCGGCATCACGCAGCCTTTTGATATGGGCGCGAGGATGCATCGGGCACCGGTTGGTGTCCTCTATATGGGCAAGTCGGGCCCGGATTGCAATGGCAGACGCTCCGATTGCCCCGTCCTACATTGCCTGTGCGGGGGCATGGCGCGCTGGACCACACGCCGCAACCGCCACTTTTGACGGGGTGAAGGCAGCCAGTCCCTTAACGCGGTCCCCGCCATCCTTCCCGATACGTATCAGGAGCATGAACGGATGATCACCAGGACCCGCGAGTGGGTCGTCAGGCAGCTGACACTCGGTCACTTCTCGACCCGGGCCGATGTTGTTTACCGGTCGGCGGTGCTCGCCGTGAAGGTCGGCATCGCGGCGCTTTGCGTCAATCTCGCCATGGAAGGGACCATGGCGGAGCTCGGTCTGCTGCCCTACAAGTTTTCCGAATCGGTCGGGATGATCTTCCTGATGTCTCCGACGATCGGCTTTATTGTCGGTTTCGTCGCCTATCTGGTGGTCGGTTTTGCGATCTACGATCTGTCCCGCGAGCGCGGGGAGTTCGAGCGTCTGAGCCGCACCGACCAGCTCTCAGGCCTCGCCAACCGGCGCGCCTTTCTCGATGCTTTCGAGATAGCCGACCGCAACGGCAAAGCGCTGCTGGTCTTCGATATCGACCATTTCAAGTCGATCAACGACCGCTTCGGCCATGTCGGCGGTGATACGGTGATCGTCGCGGTGGCCGAGGTTCTCAACAGCGTCTTTACCGTCCATGCCCGCGTCGCACGCATCGGCGGGGAGGAATTCGCGGTTCTCATCTGCGGACGGTCTCTTGCCGAAGCCATGGCGCTCGGCGAGATCGCCCGGATGCGTGTCGAGGCGCTGCGGCTGCCGCACAATGGCGAGACCATCTCCCTCACCCTGTCGTGCGGTGTCACCACGCTGGTTCCGGACGATGATTTCACCAGCGCCTTCTCTCGAGCCGACGGCGCGCTCTACAAGGCCAAACAGGCCGGCCGCAATCGTGTTCTTCCGGCTGTCGCGGGGGCATCCGGTCCCGCGGTTGCGTCGGCCTCGGAACTTGCTGAAAGGCGCCGCTTTCGCGGTGCTGCCGGCTAGCCCGGAGAGGCCGTCGGGTCCTGTGGACCTCACCCGCGACGCCCTCGTTTCGCCATCCAATCACCAAACGTTAACGCTTCATTGACCATAACGGTCGGGAGGCCGGATTCGGCGTGCCGTGTCGTCGTGGGACGAGGCACGTCAGTCTGAAACAAGGAAGCGGGACTATCCTGCATGATCGAACAGGACTTTTTCGTATGAGCCAGAAACATGTCGCCGTCCTGATGGGCGGGTTTTCATCGGAACGGCCGGTCAGTCTCGCCTCGGGCAAGGAATGCGCCGATGCGCTCGAGCGCGCCGGCTATCGGGTGACCCGTGTCGATGTGGATCGTGATATCGCCAGTACCTTGCGCGAACTGCGCCCGGACGTGGTCTTCAACGCTCTGCACGGTCCCTTCGGCGAGGACGGCACCATTCAGGGCATCCTCGAGTTCCTCGCCATTCCCTACACGCATTCGGGCGTGCTCGCCTCTGCGCTCGCCATGGACAAGAAGCTTGCCAAGGTCGTGGCCAAGGCGGTCGGCATTCCGGTCGCCGAATCCAAGGTGATGGCGCGCACCGAGTTTACCTCGGCCCATCCGATGAAGCCGCCCTATGTGGTCAAGCCGGTCGCCGAAGGATCGTCTTTCGGCGTCGTGATCGTGAAGGAAGACCAGCCGCATCCGCCGCAGATATTCTCCTCACCCGACTGGGCCTATGGCGATCATCTGATGGTCGAGCGCTATGTGCCGGGCCGTGATCTCACCTGTACGGTGATGGGCGACGTGGCTCTCGGCGTCACGGATGTGGTGCCGCAAGGACACGACTTTTACGATTATGACGCGAAGTATGCCGCGGGTGGATCGAATCATATTCTGCCAGCGGAAATTTCACCTTTTATTTACCAAAAAGTACGAACACTTGCGTTAACGGCCCATCAAGCAATCGGGTGTCGCGGGGTGTCACGATCGGATTTCCGTTACGACGACAGTTTCTCCGAAAACGGGGAGCTGGTCTGGCTGGAAATCAATACGCAGCCCGGAATGACCCCGACCTCTCTTGCGCCGGAAATGGCAGCGCATGCGGGCCACTCTTTTGAAGATTTCGTCAGCTGGATGGTGGAGGACGCCACGTGTTGCAGGTAAGGGATGCGTACAGGCAGGGGCCCGCAAGGGCCGGGCAGGAGGGACATTCGTCCAGCCGCCGTGCCCTGCCGCGCGTCCTCCGGCGACCGATGCGGTTCGTTCTGGCACTCGCCGGCGGACGTATTTCCATCCCGCGCCATGTCGGGACATTCGCTACGATCGCCTTCCTCTCGTCGACCGGCCTCTACGGCATGCAACTCGGCGGGCACGGTCCGGCTGTTGCCGAAGCGCTGTCCTCTTCGGCGGGCTTCGCGCTGGAAGACGTCCACATCGCCGGCAATGACGAAACATCCGACATCACCGTACTCGAACAGATTGGCCTCAACGGCGTGACCTCGGTCCTGTCGATCTCGGTCGACGAGGCCCGCAAGCGGCTGATCGAACTGCCCTGGGTGGTCGATGCGCAGGTGACGAAAGTCTATCCGCGCTCGCTGTCGGTGAAGCTCGTCGAGCGCGTGCCTGTCGCCATCTGGCAGCATGGCGACGACCTGTCGCTGATCGACGCACGCGGCGACATCATCGCGCCTTTCGGCGGCGCCCGCCATGCCGAGCTTCCACTTTATGTCGGTCTCGGCGCCGACCGCCATGCCGACGAACTCGAGGCGCGGCTGATCTTCCATCCTGAGCTGAAATCCCGCGTCAAGGCCGCCATCCGCGTCGCCGATCGCCGCTGGGATCTGCGGCTCGACAACGGCGTGACCATCCGTCTGCCCGAGCGCGACATCGACGCGGCACTTGCGCGGTTCAATGATTTCGACGCCGGTCGCAACCTTCTCGACCGCGATATCGAGACCGTCGACCTGCGTCTCGACGACCGGGTCACCGTCAAGCTGACCGAGGCCGCCTACGAGCGGCGCGAGGAAGCCATCAAAGAGCGTGCCAAGGCGATCAAGGCCGCGGAGCGTCGTACATGAGTTTCTTCCGTCCCTCTTCCGTCCTGCCGCGCCTCAAGCCCTTGTCCGGCAAGCGCGCCAGCGTCGTCACCGTGCTCGACATCGGCTCGTCCAAGGTCGTGTGCATGATCGGCCGGCTTTCGCCGCTCGAAGGCGCCGAACTGTTGTCCGGCCGCAGCCACAAGATCGAGATCCTCGGCATCGGCCACCAGAAGTCGCGCGGGCTGAAGGCCGGCGTGATCTCCGACATGGAAGCGGTGGAAAATTCCGTCCGTCTCGCCGTCGACGCGGCAGAGCGCATGGCCGGGATGACGGTTGAATCGCTGATCGTGAACGTGTCGGCCGGGCGGTTGACGAGCGAAACCCATTCGGCGATCGTCAATCTGGGCGGTCACGAGATCACCTCGTCGGACCTGCGCAAGGTGGTCACCGCCGCCACACGCCAGTCTGACCTGCACGAGCGCGCCATCCTGCATTCGCTGCCCGCCGGCTTCATCCTCGATGGCGAGCGCGGCATTTCCGATCCGCTCGGCATGTATGGCGACGTCCTCGGCGTCGAGATGCATGTGCTGACGGCCGAACGTGCGCCGCTCAAGAACCTCGAACTGTCGATCAACCGGGCGCACCTGACGGTCGACGCCATGGTCGCTACACCATACGCTTCCGGTCTGGCTGCCCTCGTTTCCGACGAGGCCGAGATGGGCTGCGCGGCCATCGACATGGGCGGCGGCACCACCACCATTTCCGTCTTTGCCGACGGCAAGCTCGTCCATGCCGATGCCATCGCGCTCGGCGGGCAGCATGTGACGATGGATCTCGCGCGCGGTCTTTCGACCCGCTTCGAGGACGCCGAACGCCTCAAGGTCGTGCATGGCTCTGCTGCACCTCAGGCCGCCGAGGACCGCGACATCGTCACCGTGCCGCCGATCGGCGAGGACGACCACGAACTGCCCGTCCAGGTGCCGCGCGGCCTCGTCGCGCGCATCGTCCGGGCCCGCGTCGAGGAGACGCTTGAAATGATCCGCGAGCGCATCCAGCAGTCGGGCTACGGCCCGGTGGTGGGCAAGCGTATCGTGCTGACGGGCGGCGCGAGCCAGCTGACGGGGCTCACCGAAGCCGCGCGCCGGATTCTCGCCCGCAACGTCCGCGTCGGCCGTCCGCTGGGGGTCTCCGGACTTCCCGCCGCGGCCAAGGGGCCGGCATTTTCGACGGCCGTGGGGTTGATGATCTATCCGCAGGTTGCCGGGCTGGAGACACATGCCGGCGGCGAGGGCGGACTTTCCATGATCGACGGCAAGGGACGGCTCGCCACCGTCGGCCGCTGGATCAAGGAAAGCTTTTGAAATTCAGGAATTGGCCGGCAGGCGATGCGGCCACAGCAAGGAAGAAGGAACGGGTGCCATGACCATCAATCTGCAGAAGCCGGACATCACCGAGCTGAAGCCCCGCATCACCGTGTTCGGTGTAGGCGGCGGCGGCGGCAACGCCGTCAACAACATGATCAACGCCGGTCTTCAGGGCGTCGAGTTCGTCGTGGCCAACACCGACGCACAGGCGCTGACCATGACCAAGGCCGAACGCCTCATCCAGCTCGGTGCCAACGTCACCGAAGGTCTGGGCGCCGGTTCGCAGCCGGAAGTCGGTCGCGCGGCTGCAGAAGAGTGCATCGACGAGATCCTCGATCACCTGAACGGCACCCACATGTGCTTCGTCACCGCCGGCATGGGCGGCGGCACCGGCACCGGTGCTGCTCCGGTCGTCGCAGGTGCTGCGCGCGACAAGGGCATCCTGACCGTCGGTGTCGTCACCAAGCCGTTCCACTTCGAAGGCCAGCGCCGCATGCGCCTCGCCGAAGCCGGCATCGAGGAGCTGCAGAAGAACGTCGACACGCTCATCGTCATCCCGAACCAGAACCTGTTCCGCATCGCCAACGACAAGACCACCTTCGCCGACGCCTTCGCCATGGCCGACCAGGTGCTCTATTCCGGTGTCGCCTGCATCACCGACCTGATGGTCAAGGAAGGCCTGATCAACCTCGACTTCGCCGACGTCCGTTCGGTGATGCGCGAGATGGGCCGCGCCATGATGGGCACCGGCGAGGCTTCGGGCGAGGGCCGTGCCATGGCTGCCGCCGAAGCGGCGATTGCCAACCCGCTGCTCGACGAAACGACCATGAAGGGCGCGCAGGGCCTGCTGATCTCGATCACCGGCGGCCGCGACATGACCCTCTTCGAAGTCGACGAAGCGGCAACCCGCATCCGCGAGGAAGTCGATCCGGACGCCAACATCATCCTCGGCGCCACCTTCGACGAGGAACTCGAAGGCCTGATCCGCGTCTCGGTCGTCGCCACCGGCATCGACCGCGCCATGATCGCCGGCTCCGACGAGCATCGTCCGGCCATGCCGCAGCGTCCGGCCCAGCGCCCGGCTGCCGCCGCACCGCAGGCCGCTGCTCCGGTTCGTCCGGCCCAGTCGCAGATGCCGTCGCAGGCCCCCGCGCAGGCCAGTGCTCCGGCTCCGGCCGCCCAGGCCCCGGCAGCCGATCCGGTCGCCGACACCATCCGTGCGGCCGAGATGGAACTCGAGCGCGAGCTGAGCGTCGCCGAAGCTCCGGCACCGGCTCCGGCCGCTGCCCAGGCGCCCGCCGAGGACTTCCGTCCGCAGAGCCGCATCTTCGCGGCCGAGCAGCCGGCCCGTCCGCAGCCGGCTCCGGCACCGTTGGCCGCTCCGGTCGCCCGCGAAACCGTCGCGCCGCGCCCGATGCCGGCTCCCGAGCCCCGCATGGCCGCTCCGGAACCGGTCCGCATGCCGCAGGTGGAAGATTTCCCGCCGGTCGTGCAGGCCGAGATGGAACACCGTCATGCCGGCGCCGCCGATCATGACGAACGTGGCCCGATGGGTCTGTTGAAGCGCCTGTCGGCTTCGCTCGGCAAGCGTGAGGACGAGGATCATCCGGCGCAGCAGCAGGCCGCCGCACCGGCCGCCCAAGCCCGGCGTCCGCTGTCGCCCGAGGCCAGCGTCTACGCACCGCGCCGCGGCCAGCTCGACGATCAGGGCCGAGTCGCTCCGCAGGGTCGCAACATGGCCGACGACGATCAGCTGGAGATTCCGGCCTTCCTGCGCCGCCAGGTGAAGTAATCGACGATTCGCCCACACCGGCTCAGCCGGCGTGCGGCCATCATACGGAATGTAACATTGGACCGGCGGCGGGGTTTGGCCTCGCCGCCGGTTCGCTTGTTAAGGGTTTGTAAAGCCTATATGATTTCTAATGTTACGTCGTGTGTGTATCGTAACAGAACGAAAGAAAGCGTGATTTGGATTGTTACAGGGCTCGGCCTATCTTGCAATCCGGCTTTCGGGCCGACGGGGCCGGGGAAAGACACGCTTCCAGTTAAAGGACGGATTTTCCCGGGAATACATGGGGACTAGGACCGGGCTGTCATGGCCCGCCTGTTACGGGAATTGGTTAGCCTAATGGGTATTGATGTGAACGGCTATCAGGCCACCCTCGCGCGGTCGGTAAGCTTGACCGGCGTGGGAGTGCATTCCGGCGAAAGCGTCTGCATTACGTTCAATCCCGCCGAGGCCGATACCGGCATCGTCTTCAACCGTCATGACGGCGACGAACTCGTCATGTCCGTCCGCGCCGTTTCCTCGCAGGTCGGTTCCACTGATCTGTGCACGCTGCTCGGCAAGGCTCCCGACCGCTCCGTCGCCACCGTCGAACACCTGATGGCTGCTCTTTCCGGCCTCGGCATCGACAACGTCTCCATCGATATCGATGCCGGTGAAGTTCCGATCATGGACGGATCGGCCATGCCTTTCATCGAGGCTTTCGAAAGCGCGGGTATCATGTCGCTTTCCGAGAAGCGCCGTTACATCCGCGTCGTCAAGCCGGTGCGGATGGAAATGGGCGGCTCGTGGGCCGAGTTCATTCCCCATGACGGCACCCGTTTCGAGATCGACATCGATTTCAACACCCCGCTGATCGGCCGCCAGAGCTGGAAGGGCGAGATCAACGCCGAGAACTTCCGCAAGGAACTGGCCCGCGCGCGCACCTTCGGTTTCATGCGCGATGTCGAGCAGCTCTGGGCTTCGGGCCATGCGCTCGGTTCGTCGCTCGAAAATTCCGTCGTCATTGCCGACGACCACACGGTCATCAACATCGAGGGCCTGCGCTACACCGACGAGTTCGTCCGTCACAAGACGCTCGACGCCGTGGGCGACCTAGCGCTTGCCGGTGCCCAGTTCATCGGCTGCTACCGCAGCTATCGCGGCGGCCACAAGCTCAACGCGCTGGCGCTGCGGGCCCTGCTCGCCGATTCGAGCGCCTACGAGATCGTCGAGAAGCCGGCGCGCCGCGCCACCACGCGGCATGGCGAACTGGTTGCCGTCAGCGCTCCGGCTTTCGCCCCCTGGCTCGTCTGACCAGCCGGTCGGAGCCGCTCCATCTGCCGATATTTACACGGGTTTCCGCCTCTGCTCCGCCACAAATTTGCGGCAAAGCGCATCCATGAGATTGCGGAAACGTCGCTTTTGCGGCTAGAACGCGGATCGGCATTCCCCGCTCGAGGGGCGATCGCGCGTGCGGGGGCTCAGAAAGGAACTGAAATGGCAGGAACCGGAAGCAACGGTCGCACACCAATGCTGCGCTTTGCGCTGCTGGCCGCGGGCATGTCCGCCTTGGCGGTGACGCTTGGCGCGTGCCAGTCCGATCCCGACATCGACATCACCAGCTATGCTGCCTCGATCGATCCCGCCGACCAGCTCTACAACGAGGGTCTGGCCAACATCCAGGCCGGCAACCTCACCGAGGCGTCGCGCAAGTTCGATGCGATCGACAAGCAGCATCCCTATTCGGAGTATTCCCGCAAGGCGATGGTGATGAACGCCTTCGTGCACTACCGTAAGGGTGAGAACCAGGAGGCGATCAACTCCGCCCGCCGTTATCTCAACCTGTATCCGAACGATCCGGACGCGGCTTACGCGCAGTACATCATCGGTCTCGCCTACTTCAAGCAGATCCCCTCGGTCACCCGTGACCAGAGCCCGGCGATCCGCGCGATGAACGCCATGCAGGAGGTCGTCGACCGTTATCCCGATTCCGAATATGTCGACGATGCACAGGCCAAGATCCGCGCCGCCCGCGACCAGGTCGCCGGCAAGGAAATGCAGATTGGCCGCTACTATCTCGAACGCAAGGAATATGTTGCTGCGGTCAATCGCTTCCGCAAGGTCGTCGAGGAATATCCGAACACGCGCCAGGTCGAGGAGGCACTCGCACGGCTCGTGGAAAGCTACTACGCCATGGGCCTGACCAGCGAGGCGCAGACTGCCGCGGCGGTTCTGGGGCACAACTTCCCGGACAGCCAGTGGTACGCCGATTCCTACAAGCTCCTGCAGACCGGCGGCCTCGAGCCGCGGGAAAACAAGGGCTCGTGGATTTCGCGCGCCGGCAAGTCGCTGATCGGAGCCTGACCAGACGGCACTTCGCCCGAAGAAAGGCCTCGCTTCCATGCTCGTCCAACTGTCGATCCGCGATATCGTTCTGATTGAACGGCTCGACCTCGAGTTCGATTCGGGCCTTTCGGTGCTGACCGGCGAAACTGGCGCCGGCAAATCCATCCTGCTCGATTCGCTGTCGCTGGCGCTTGGCGGCCGGGGCGACGGGTCTCTCGTCCGCCACGGCGCCGACAAGGGGCAGGTGAGTGCGGCCTTCGACGTGCCGCTCGATCATCCCGTCCGCAAGATCATCCGCGACAACGGCCTCGACGATGAGGGCGACGTCGTTTTCCGCCGCATCCAGAACGCCGACGGCCGCACCCGCGTGTTCATCAACGACCAGCCCGCCTCGGTGGCGCTGATGCGCGATGCCGGGCGGCTTCTCGTCGAGATCCACGGCCAGCACGACGATCGCGCGCTGGTGGACGCCGAGGCGCACCGCACGCTGCTCGACGCCTTCGGCGGGCTCGACGGGTCAGCTGCAGAGGTTCAGACACTCTACGCCGCCTGGCGCGACGCCGAGAAGGCGCTCAAAACCCAGCGCGAGAAGGTCGAGACCGCCGCCCGCGAGGCCGACTATCTCCGGGCCTCGGTGGACGAACTCGAAAAGCTGTCGCCGCGGGAAGGGGAGGAGGAGGAACTCGCCGACCGCCGCGCCGCCATGATGAAAGTGGAAAAGACCGCCGCCGACATCAACGAAGCCAACGAGATCCTCAACGGCCAGTCATCGCCGACCCCCATCATTTCCTCGCTGCTCAGGCGTCTCGAGCGCAAGGCGGCCGATGCTCCCGAACTGATGGGCGATCTTGTCGCCGCCCTCGACCGCGCACTCAACGCGCTGGCCGATGCGCAGACCACCGCCGAGGCGACGCTCCGCGCCGCCGATTTCGATCCGCGCGAGCTGGAAACCACCGAGGAGCGCCTTTTCGCGCTCCGGGCCGCCGCGCGCAAGTTCAACGTGCCGGTCGTGGGCCTGTCCGAACTGGCGGCTGCCATGGTGGCCGATCTCGCCGATCTCGATGCCGGTGAGGAGCGGCTGCGCCAGTACGAGGACCGGGTGAAGGAAACCGAGGCTGCCTTCCGCCATGCGGCCAGCTCATTGTCGGAACGCCGCCACAACACTGCCCAGGCGCTCGAAGCTGCAGTCATGGCGGAATTGCCGGCGCTGAAGCTCGAACGGGCCGCCTTCATCGTGCAGGTGACCACCGATCCCGAGCGTGCCACGGCCGCTGGCATCGACCAGATCGAGTTCCACGTCCGCACCAATCCCGGCACCCGCGCAGGCCCGATGATGAAGGTGGCCTCGGGTGGCGAGCTTTCACGTTTCCTGCTGGCGCTGAAGGTGGCGCTGGCCGACCGCGGTTCGGCGCCGACTCTGGTCTTCGACGAGATCGACACCGGCGTCGGCGGTGCGGTGGCCGACGCCATCGGCAAGCGGCTCAAGCGTCTGTCGGAGACCGTGCAAGTGCTCTCGGTCACCCACGCCCCGCAGGTCGCGGCCCGCGCGCAGCGTCATTTCCTCATCGCCAAGGGCCCGAGCGCGGGTGAGGCGAGCGACGCGGTTTCAACCCGGGTGGAAACCATGGACGACACCGGCCGCCGCGAGGAGATCGCCCGCATGCTCGCCGGCGCCTCGGTCACAGACGAAGCGCGCGCCGCGGCCCAGAGATTGCTGTCGGGCGAGGGGTAGCGAGCGACAAGACCTACCTGACCACCGGCTCGAGCAGGCCCTTGCCTTCGAGCCGATCCATCAACGCAATCACGCCGAAGGCATCCGTGCGGGCGCCTTTCGCCAGCTCGACCACACCGCGTTCGCGACTGCGCTCCAGCGCGCTGTCGGTCAGCATCTCGATCTGGCGGGCGGCGGCGGTGAAGCTTGTCGCCGTTTCGCGATCGGCGTCGCTCAGTCGGTAGAGGGCAGGCGTGTCGGTTTCCATCATGTCCTGATAGGCTTCGGCGGGCGTGCCGGGTGCGCTCGCGCGGCGGTCGTCGCCGAGCGTGCGCACCGAACGGGCGAAATCGGTGGCGGCTCCTTCGAGTTCCCGCGCCATCTGCGCGGAGAACTGCGCAAGGGCTGCGGGTTTCATCTCGAAGAGCGAGAGCGTGGTCATCTGCTCGCGCAGCGCCTTCACCCTTTCACGGGCGAATTCCTTGCGGCTCTCTGCCGCCGAGCGGATGAAATCCTCCGCGGACAGTCCCGCCTCGCGTCCGTCACCCTCGGCTGCGCGGGCGGCCTCGCGCTCGACGAGCTTCAGGGTGGCGGCAAAGGACGGGGCGGAGACCTGCATGGCGATCGGATCAATCCCGGACGGGGGTTGCTTCAACTTCGCCGTCGAGACTAGCGGATATCCCTTAATCAGGGCTTTCGCATTCGCTTTCGCGTTTTCGGGGTTCGCTCAATCCGGCGATTCCCGGCGCATCTCCGTGCAATCGCCCATCCGGCTGACGAGGAAATCCGTCAGCGCGCGCACCTTGGCCGGGACCAGCCCGCCGGGCGGGCGCATGATACACATCGACAGCTCGGGCGACGGGTAGGCCGCCAGCACTTGGACGAGCCTGCCGTCCCTCAGCGCATCTTCGACCATGAAACTCGGCGCGTTGACGACGCCATAGCCGAGGATCGCCCATTGCATCAGCGCCTCGCCATTGCCCGACGCCATGCGTCCATGGGGGCGGATGCGGACCGGTTTGCCGTCGGCGAGAAATTCCCATTCGCCGGTGCGGGCGTTGAGGTAGCGCAGGCATTGGTGGGCGTAGAGGTCGCGCGGTTCCAGGGGCGTTCCGTTCTTTTCGAGATAGTCCGGGCTTGCCGCACAGATAGCCCGCACCGGCTGGAGCTGTCGGATGACGAAGCTCGAATCCGGCATCTGGCCGATGCGGATGGCGGCGTCGTATTTGCTGTCGATCAGATCCTTGAGGCGGTCGTCGAAATCGACATCGAGCGCAATCTGCGGGTAGAGGGCGGCAAACTCCGCAAACAGCCGACCCATGCGCCGCGCGCCGAGCGATTGCGGGACCGTCACCCTGAGCGTGCCGAGCACAGTGCCCGAATGGGCGGCGACGGCCTCGCGGGCCTGACGCATTTCGTCGAGGATCTTTTCGGCGCGCTCGAGCAGTTCGATACCGGCCTCGGTGGGGCGGACGCCGCGGGTCGTGCGATCGAGCAGGCGCGCGCCGAACCCCTCCTCGAGCCGCGACAGCCTGCGGCTGACCATCGATTTCGAGATATTGAGCGTCTGCGCCGCGCGGCTGAAGGACAGTCCGCGCACCACCTCCACAAAGGTGGTCATATCCTCGATCTCGTCCATCCGGCGTTCCTGTTCATGCAACTCATCTGTGCGGAAAATAGGTATTCCGATCCCCTTCCTGCAACATCATTTTCAGAGAGACACGTAATTCAGCATGCAAGGGGTTTCCTCATGACCAATATTCTCGTCGTCAATTCCAGCGCTCTCGGCCCGCATTCGGTGTCGAAATCGCTCGTCGACGCAACCGTCGAAAAGCTCAAGGCCAGCCATCCGGACGCCACCGTGACGACCCGCGACGTCGGCTCCAACCCGATCCCGCATTTCACCGCCGACAACGTGGTGCCCGAGCCTGAAACCGAAACGCAGAAGGCCGCCCGGCAGCTCTCCGACGAGCTGATCGGCGAAGTCCAGAACGCCGACATCCTCGTCATCGGTGCGCCGATGTACAATTTCGGCATTCCGTCGACGCTGAAGTCCTGGTTCGACCATCTTCTGCGCGCCGGCGTGACGTTCCGCTACACAGAAGCCGGCCCTGAAGGCCTTCTCAAGGGCAAGCGCGCCATCGTCATCCTGTCGCGCGGCGGCCTCTATTCGGAAGGCCCGCTGCAGGCGCTCGATGCCCAGGAACCGCATCTGCGCGCGCTGCTCGGTTTTGTCGGCATCACCGACGTGACCTATGTCCGCGCCGAGAAGCTCGCCATCAGCCCGGAAGACCGCGAAACCGCGATCGCCAACGCCCAGACCGAGGTCGAGGCAGTGGCCGTCAAGGTTTCGGCAGCCGCCTGATCCGGCGATCAAACTCCCAAGACAGGCGGCGTCCTGAAAACTGCCAGCTGATGGCAACAGGACGCCGCCACCCGCTTCCGAATCCGGTGGGCGTCGGCTAGAACGGTGCGATCCCGCCGGAGAGCATGCATGTCAGACGACCCCAAGCCGATCGAGGCCCTCACCGAAGCCGAAGCGAAGGCCGAGCTCGAACGCCTCGCTGCCGAAATCGCCCGCAACGACGAGCTTTATCACGGCAAGGACGCGCCGAAGATTTCCGACGCGGCCTATGACGCGCTCAAGCAGCGCAATCTCGCCATCGAGGCGCGCTTTCCCGATCTGGTGCGTGAGGACAGCCCGTCGAAAAAGGTGGGTGCCGCGCCGCTCGCGACCTTCGCGCCGGTCACCCATTCCCGGCCCATGCTGTCGCTGGACAACGTCTTCTCGGACGAGGACGTGCAGGGTTTTGTCGGCTCGGTCTACCGCTTTCTCGGGCAGATGCCCGACGAGTCCATCGCCTTTACCGCCGAGCCGAAGATCGATGGTCTGTCGATCTCGATCCGCTACGAGAACGGCAGCCTCGTCAACGCCGCCACGCGCGGCGACGGAACCACCGGCGAGAACGTCACCGCCAATGTTCGCACCATTTCCGAGATCCCCAACGATCTGCCGAAGGACGCACCCGATGTGGTCGAGATCCGCGGCGAGATCTACATGGCCAAGCCCGATTTCCTGGCGCTCAACGCGCGGATGGAAGAGGAGGGCAAACAGACCTATGTGAACCCGCGCAATACCGCCGCGGGCTCGTTGCGTCAGCTCGATCCCACGGTCACGGCCAAGCGTAAGCTCAAGTTCTTCGCCTATGCCTGGGGCGAGATTTCGGAGATGCCGGCCGATACCCAGTCCGGCATGATCGAGGTCTTCGAGCGCTGGGGTTTTCCGGTCAATCCGCTGACCCGGACGCTGTCGAAGGTGGAAGACCTTCTCGCCCATTATCACGCGATCGGGCTCGAGCGCGGCGAACTCGATTACGATATCGACGGCGTCGTCTACAAGGTCGACCGGCTCGACCTCCAGGCTCGCCTCGGCTTCCGCTCGCGCAGCCCGCGCTGGGCCACGGCGCACAAGTTCCCGGCCGAACAGGCCTTCACAACGATCGAGGCGATCGACATCCAGGTCGGCCGCACCGGCGCGCTCACGCCAGTCGCGCGGCTGACGCCGGTCACCGTCGGCGGCGTGGTGGTGACCAACGCCACGCTGCACAATGCCGACTACATCAAGGGCATCGGCAATGGCGGCGAGCAGATCCGCGAGGAAGGCCACGACATCCGCATCGGCGACACCGTCATTGTCCAGCGCGCCGGCGACGTCATCCCGCAGGTGCTCGACGTGGTGATGGAGAAGCGACCGAAGGACGCCAGTCCCTACGACTTCCCGACCAAATGCCCGGTCTGCGGCAGCCATGCGGTACGCGAGAAGAACGAGAAGACTGGCAAGCTCGACAGCGTCACACGCTGCACCGGCGGTTTCGTCTGCGCCGCGCAGGCCAAAGAGCACCTCAAGCACTTCGTCTCGCGTAACGCTTACGACATCGAAGGACTGGGCTCGAAGCAGATCGACTTCTTCTTCGAGACCGACAACGATTCCATGCGGATCCGCACCGCGCCCGAGATCTTCACGCTGGAGAAGCGCCAGTCGGGGTCGATGACCAAGCTTGAGAACATCGACGGTTTCGGCAAGGTCAGCGTCCGCAAGCTCTATGACGCCATCGACGCGCGGCGGACGATCGCGCTCAACCGCTTCATCTACGGCCTCGGCATCCGCCATGTCGGCGAGACCACGGCCAAGCTTCTCGCCCGCTCCTATGGCACCTACAGGGACCTTGAAAAGGCGATGAAGGCGGCTTCGGGCTATTCCGGCGAAGCCTGGGACGACCTCAACAATATCGATGGCATCGGCGAGGTCGTCGCCCGCGCCATCGTCGAGTTCTTCAACGAGCCGCGCAATATCGGCGTCATCGACGATCTCCTGAAGGAAGTCACGCCGGAGGATGCCGAGATCCCGACGACCTCGGCGTCGAGCCCGGTCTCCGGCAAGACCATCGTCTTCACCGGCTCGCTCGAACGGATGACGCGCGACGAAGCCAAGGCGATGGCCGAGCGCCTGGGCGCCAAGACCGCCGGATCGGTGTCGAAGAAGACCGATCTGCTGGTCGCCGGGCCGGGCGCGGGCTCGAAGCTCGCCAAGGCCGAGGAACTCGGCGTCGAGGTGATCACCGAAGATCAGTGGTTCGATTTGATCGGCGAGGGCGCCTGAGACCATGGATGGCAGTCAGACTGTTTTTCCTGCCGTCTGACGCGCGATACCCCTTTGAAGTGCAGGTGTTCATGCAAGGAAATGGACGCCGCCGGCTTTTATCCGCCTGGCGCATGTCATGTATAAGTCTGAGAAATTGTGACATGCTGTAAGAAAGGAGACAGGGTATTTGCTGTTTCGTCCAGGGCCCTCTTCTGAAACAGACCTCTTTGGACGTAAGTAGCGGCAAGCACCGATGGGTGCTTGGGGGCAATATGCGGTCTGAATTATTCAATCAAATCGAGAGCCAGCGTGAGCGGTTCATGCGGCAGGCGACGATCGTCGAGTATGAACGTGGCGAGACGATCTGCCGGGTGGGCGGAGACCGGCTTGCGATACGCTACATTTCAAGCGGTTGCGCGGCGATCTATCTTCCCACCGCAGACGGACGCGAAGTGATGTTCGCGACACTGTTTCGCGGCACCATCGTCAACGTCGTCGATCTCATCGAGGGCAGCAACCAGCACAATATGCGGGCGATTTCGAAGACCATCGTCTACGAACTGGGGCCGAAGGCGTTCGAGGAGCAGGGCGCCGATCCCCAGTTCCTGCGCTGGTGCATGTGGCTCGTCACGCGCAACGTGCTGATGCTGGCGGAGTTCGCCTCGGTTCGCGGCATTCAAAGTGCCGATATGCGCCTGATGGAGTTTCTCAAGGTTGCCCATTTCCAGCAGACCGGCAAGCACCCGAAAGGGCCTTTCTCGGTGGAGTGGCCCTTGAGCCAGCAGGTGCTGGCTTATCTGATCAATCTCAGCCGCCCCTATCTCAACGAGCGCATCCGCCACCTCGAAGCGCTCGGTATCATCCGCTTCGCGGGCAACCGCATCCACGTCCTCAAGCCCGTGCGTTAGAGCAATCTCGGTTTTGACGGAGTGGGCGAAATCGAAACGCGTAAGTGAACTCGGTAGCCCGTTGAGGCTATCCGTTTACGCCTGAAGGCGAAACGGTCCAGGCGCAGTCAGGCGAAGACGGCGCGGAAGATCGCGAAGAGGATGCCCGAGAGGATGGCGGCGGCCGGTACGGTGATCAGCCATGCGGCGACGATCGTCAGGAAGTGGGCGCGGCGGACGAGGATGCGGCGTTTCTGGTCGTCAGACGTCGTATTGCCATCCGACTTGGATTTCCCCTTGCGCGGCGGCGCGGTGTTGCCGTTCTTCTCGCTGCGCATGGCGACATAGTCGGCGCGCCGCTGCGAGCGCGCGGTGTACCATTCACGGAAGAAGCCGACGCCGAAGACCGCGCCGACGGCGATGTGGGTCGAACTCACCGGCAGGCCGAGCGCGGAGGCCGCGATCACCGTGAGTGCCGCCGATAGCGCCACGCAGAAGGCGCGCATCGGGTTGAGCTTGGTGATCTCGTTGCCGACCAGCTTGATCAGCCGCGGCCCGAAGAGCACGAGCCCGAGCGAGATGCCGAAGGCGCCGACGGCCATCACCCAGAGCGGGATCGAGACCTGGGCCGCGACCTCGCCGAGTTCGGCGGTATGGACGATCGCCGCCAGCGGGCCGACGGCGTTGGCGACGTCGTTCGCACCGTGCGCAAAGGAGAGAAGAGCGGCGGAGAAGACCAGCGGGATCGAGAACAGCTTGCGCAGCGACTGGTTGCGGTTCTCCAGTCCGCGCGCCTGACGCTTGATCAGCGGCCGGCTGATCACCCAGGACAGAACGCCTGCGATCAGGCCGATCAGGCCGGCCGTCGGCAGGCTGATCTTGACCAGATTGTTCAGCCCCTTGACCGACAGATAGGCGGCGAAGGCGCCGGTCATGACGGCCACGAGAACCGGAACCCAGCGCACGGCGGCTGCAATCTTGTCCTGCCGGTAGATGATGGCGGTCTTGATGAAGGCGAGGAAGGCCGCAGCGATGATGCCGCCCAGCAATGGCGAGATCACCCAGCTGAGCGCAATCGAGCCCATCGTCGACCATTGCACCGCATTGATACCGGCGGCGGCAATGCCCGCCCCCATGACACCGCCGACGATCGAGTGGGTGGTCGAAACCGGCGCCTTCAGCCATGTCGCCAGATGGATCCAGAGGGCGGAGGAGACGAGTGCCGCGAGCATGGCTGCGATGAAGACTTCCGGCGTGTCGACCGCCTCGGGCGAGATGATGCCCTTGGAGATGGTGCCGATGACGTCGGAGCCGGCAATCAGCGCGCCGGCGCTCTCGAAGACGGCTGCGATGACGAGGGCGGTGACCAGCGTCATGGCGCGGGCGCCCACGGCCGGGCCGACATTGTTGGCCACGTCGTTGGCGCCGATGTTGAGCGCCATGTAGGCACCGACCACGGCGGCCGCGACGATGACGACGGCGCCGGACTGGCCGGTGACGACGGCGCCGGCGACGACAGCGCAGATGACGACGAAAAGGATCGCGAGCCCCGGTGCGACGACACGCTGGCTGACGCTTTCGGCCGCCATCTCCATCGACGTGAGCTTGTCGAGGTCCTTGTCGAGTGTCGGTTTGCGCAGCGATTCCGGCATCGCCTGTTCCTTCCCGATTATCGTTCTTGTCGGCCTGCCGCACGGCTTTGGGCAAGCCGTATAGGTCAGTTTGCCGCGCGCCGAAACCGGCAAGCGCCGAATTCGTGACGCAGAAGGCAGTTTTCCCCGGGTGCTCGGCGAAATGACGATGTTTGAACGCCGGGGTCTTGTCCGACGACGCCATGCCGCTCATCTTCCGGATTCAGCAAGGGGAGGCGGCAGTGGCAGCGACGATCGTCTGGAGGCGGCTCGACGTGCAGGGAAGCGACCGGTGCACGCTTTCCTCCCACCTCACCGGTCACCTCATCGAAGGGGAAGCCCGAAGCCGGGAAGGCGGTGTTGCGACCCGGTTTCGCTACGCCGTTTCCTGTGCACCCGACTGGTCGACGCGCTCGGCACGGGTGATGGGTCAAGCCGGCGAGCGACCGGTCTCATTCCACGTCGAGCGCGGTGAGGACGGCGGTTGGTCTCTCGATGGCGCGCGGCTCGATTTTGCCGATGATCTTCTCGACATCGATCTGGGCTTCACACCCGCCACCAACACGAATGCCATTCGCCGGCTGGCTCTTTCGATCGGCGCGCGTGCCGAAACCACCGCGCTTTGGTTCGATACGGAGGATTTCAGCTTCAAGCGGCTTGTGCAGGTTTATCATCGCATCGGTCGCGACACCTATGACTATGCCTCTCCGGCGCATGAATACCGGGCCCGGCTACGGGTCAACGACGCAGGTCAGGTGCTCGCGTATCCCGGTCTCTGGATGTCCTTGTCCGAATAGCCCGAAGCGCTCCGCGGCATGCGCGTCAGCCCTTCTGAATGCAGCATCAAACTCATTGATTTGACAGGTCAGCACTGCTGACCTAACGGTCGGCGCCCAGGAGATTTCATGCCCTCGTCCGCGTCCCTCTCGCCATCCCCGTTGTCCGGCATCCGCGACAGCCTCGTCCCCACGCTTTCGGCCATGCCGTTCGGCCTGCTCTTCGGCACGCTCGCCTACGACAAGGGCATGACGCTGGTCGAGGCGACGCTGATGAGTGCGACCATCTTCGGCGGCGCCAGCCAGATGGTCGGCATCGAGCTGTTCAAGGGCGGCGTGGCGGCCTGGCTGATCGTGTTCTCGATCTTCGCGGTCAATTTCCGCCACATCCTCTACTCCGCGTCCATCGGCCGGCATCTATCCGAATTCAGCTTCCTGCAGAAGGCGCTGGCCTTCTTTTTGCTGGTCGATCCGCTCTATGCGGCGAGCGAACTGCGCGCCGAACGCAAGCTGAAGATCGGCTTCGGCTGGTATGCGGCCTATGGGCTGTTCATGTATGTGGTGTGGGTGACGGCGACCGTCGTCGGGTTCGAATTCGGCCGGCTCATCCGCAATCCGGAAGCGCTCGGCATCGATTTCCTGTTGCCTATCTATTTTCTCGGCCTGCTTCTGGGCTTCCGCAGGCGCCAGCACTGGCTGCCGGTGGTCCTGGCGAGCGGCGCGGCGGCGATCGTGGCCTATCTGACTGTCGGCTCGCCGTGGCATGTCGGGCTCGGCTCGATCGCCGGCATTCTCATTGCCGTCCTCATGCCGCTCGAGCGCGAGCCGCGAATGGACCCGGTGCCGCTAAGCGAGGGACCGGAGGACATGGGATGAGCGAGGGTTTCATGAACATTCCGGCCAATGTCTGGATCATCCTGGCAGGCGCGCTCGTCACCTATGCCACCCGTTTCGGCGGTCATCTGGTGATCTCGCGCTTCAAGCGCGTGCCGGCGCGCGTCAATGTCGCGCTCAACGCGGTGCCCGCCGCCGTCATCACCACGCTGGTGGCCCCCGGTTTCGTCCAGAACGGCATGGCCGAGATCCTCACGCTCCTCGCGGCCATCGTGCTCGGCTTCCGTCTGCCGATGATGGTGATGTTCCTGATCGGCTGGGCGATGATCGTGGCGTTGCGGGCCGCGGGGCTCTAGGCGTTTACAGCGGGGCCGTAGCTGCGACATGCTTGTTGGTAATGGATAGTTATTATACCATATCTATCCATGATATTTGAGTATGACCCGGCGAAGAGCGCATCCAATCTGCGCAAACACGGCATTGATTTCGAGATTGCGCAGGCGATCTGGGACGATGCACGGATGCTTGAGGTCCCGGCCAGAACCGGAGATGAATTGCGCTTCCTCGCAATCGGGATGATCGATGACGTGCACTGGGCGGCAGTCTGGACCTGGAGAGAAGATGCGGTTCGGATCATATCGGTCCGTCGGGCGCGCAAAGAGGAGATCGGCTATTATGAAGGCTTCTGAATTCGACAAGAAGTTCGATGCGGGAGACGATGTCGGCGACGTCGTTGACTGGTCGCAAGCCCGTCGGCCCAACGAGGAGCCGCGCCGCGTAAACGTCGATTTTCCGGCCTGGGTTGTCGAGGCGCTGGACCGGCAAGCCCGGCACCTCGGTGTCTCGCGTCAATCGCTGATCAAGCTCTGGATCGCCGAGAAGCTGAAATAGGAGTTCGCCTCACAGCGGTGCCGTGGCCGCTTCCAGCCAGGTCTTGTCGCCTTCATCCGACAGAAGGGGCGTGATCTCCTCGCGCACGCGGGCGTGGTAGGCGTCGAGCCAAGCGATTTCGTCCGCATCCATCAGATCCTTGACGATCAGCCGCCGGTCGATCGGGCAAAGCGTCAGCGTCTCGAAGCCCAGCATGGGGCGATCGCCGCCGGAAACCGCTTCTGGACCCGTCACGTAGATCAGGTTCTCGATCCGGACGCCGAAGGCGCCGTCGCGGTAGTAACCGGGCTCGTTGGACACGATCATGCCCGGCAGCAGCGCCTGCTCGCCGCGTCGCGAGATCGACTGCGGCCCTTCGTGCACGGCAAGAAAGCTGCCGACGCCGTGGCCGGTGCCGTGGCCGTAGTCCGCGCCCGCCTGCCAGAGCGCGTGGCGGGCGAAGGGGTCGATCTCCAGCCCGCGCGTGCCTTCAGGAAACTTGAGCCGGCTGACGGCGATCATGCCCTTGAGCACGAGCGTGAAGAAGCGCTTCTGCTCCTCGGGCACGTCGCCCACCGCAATGGTGCGGGTGATATCGGTGGTGCCGGACACATACTGGCCGCCCGAATCCACCAGAAACATCTCGCCCGGCCGGATCGGCCGGTTGGTCTTGGTGTTGACCCGGTAGTGGATGATCGCCGCATCGGGGCCGGCGCCTGCGATGGTGTCGAAGGACAGCGCCTTGAGCGGCATCTGCATGGCCTCACCGGTCGAGGCGCGGAACCCTTCCAGCTTCGAGGTCGCGGCGATCTCGTCGAGCCCGCCTTTCGGCGCCTCGGCGTCGAACCAGGCGAGAAAGCGCACCATCGCCGCGCCGTCCTGCCGGTGAACCGAGGCGCTGGCCTTGATCTCCGCCTCGTTCTTTATAGCGCGAGGCAGGCGGGCCGGATCGGGCGCCTCGATCACGCTGCCGCCGGCCTTTTCGATCGCCAGCGCCACCGCATGGGGGGCAACGCCCGGATCGACCATGACGCGGGCCTTGTCGCGGCCGAGCAGCGCCAGGGCCTCGTCGAAGCTTTCGGGCGGCATCAGGTCGGCGAGCTGGGTGAGATAGGCCTTGGCCTCGATTCCGAGCTTGCGGAAATCGATGAACAGCGTCGGCCGACCGCTCACCGGCAGAATGGCGCGCGACAGCGGGTGCGGCGTCGAGGGCAGGTCGGAGCCGCGGATATTGAAGGTCCAGGCGACTGACGAGGGGTCGGTCAACACCGCCGCATCGGCGCCTTTGCCCGCGATCGTTTTCTGCATGTCGGCCAGCTTGTCGGTGGTCATGCGGCCGGCATAGTCGAGCGGCTGGATCGTCACCGGCTCGAGCGGTTCGCCCGGGCGGTCGTCCCAGACCATGTCGACGGGGTTGTCCGCGAGCAGCACCAGTTCGCCGCCGACAGCCTTCATGCTCGCTTCGAGCTTGCGGGTCTCCGAGCTCGTGAAGGTCCAGGGGTCGATACCGAGGCGGAAACCGGTCTTTCCGCACTGGCGGATGAACCGGGGCGGGGCATTGCCCACAAGGTCGTCGACCTCGAAGACGTCCGGGTCGGTCTGTACTCTTGCCTGGGCGGTGTAGCGTCCGTCGACGAACAGATGAGCGGTCTCGGCGAAGACCAGAACCTGTCCGGCCGAACCGGTGAAGCCCGTCAGCCAGGCCAGCCGCTCGGCGCAGTCCGGAACATATTCGCCCAGATATTCGTCGGCGCGCGGAACCGCGACGGCATCGACGCCGAGCGCTTCGAACGTGTCTCGCAGCCGGGCAATGCGGCCGGCGGCGAGGTCGGGCGTGGAGAGAACGTCGAATTTCTGGAACATGGATGGCCTCGGTACGGCAGATTTGGCGCAGGATGGGCGCGACAGAGCCCGAATCCTTAGCGGGAACGGCAAAGCGGAGCAACCGGCGCTCTCGGACGCCGTCGTTTCGGGGAACATGTGGGGTGTGCTGCCGAATTAGGCAATTGCCGCGTCGTTGCTGTCATAAAAGATTAACAATTTTGCAATTCTCACGGAAAATATATGCGTTTCATGCATAGCTGCACTGCAACATGGAATCTACAAGACGCCCGGGAATCGGCCTATGTTGCATTGCAATACAAACACGGCCGCAAGCTTTACGGCCTGCCGTCTACCAAAGGAACACAACCATGGCTCGGAATTTCCTCCACACCGCCTACGACCGCATGGTGACCGCCCGGGAACGTCAGGTCCGCCGCTACGTCAACGGCGCGCTCCTGCAGCTCGACGACGAGTCGCTCAAGATTCTCGGTCGCACCCGAGAAGAGATCAACCGGGAAGGCTACCAGACCTACTTCTTCTGATCTCACCCTTACGCGGTCCTGCGGATCGCGGATATCCTCCCAAGGATCGGCCCGGCGCGACATCTCGCGCCGGGCCGTTTTCGTTCTGCCAAGGGGGCTCAGCGCAGGTGGATGGTCACCCAGCCGTTGCGCCAGATCGTGCGCACATGCGCCAGGCCCTGCGAATTGAAGGCCGAGAGGACCTTCCAGCGCTGGTCGGCGAGAATGCCCGACAGGATCACCGAGCCGCCGGGTGCAAGGGCGGTCCTGATCTGCGGCGCCATCTTCATCAGCGGCCGGGCGAGGATGTTGGCGACGATCAGCTCGTAGGGTGCGGCGCGGGCGATTTCCGGTGAGTGGAAACCTGCGGCGGTGATGGCGCGCACCTGATTGCCGACGCCGTTGATCTTCATGTTCTCGAGCGCCACGCGGGTTGCCACCGGATCGATGTCGGTGGCAAGCACCGCGGCGGGCGTCAGCTTGGCGGAGGCGATCGCCAGTACGCCCGAGCCGGTGCCCAGGTCGAGAATAGGTGAGGGGTAACGACCGGCGGCCGGCCAGCCGCGGATCACGCTGTCGAGCATCTCCAGACAGCCGGCCGTGGTGCCGTGATGGCCGGTGCCGAAGGCCTGCGCGGCGTCTATCAGGATACCGATGTCGCCGATGCGGACGGCATCCCGGTCGTGCGAGCCGTGCACCAGAAAGCGCCCGGCGCGGACCGGCTTGAGACCTTCGAGCGAATGGGTCACCCAGTCGATCTCGGGCAGTTCCTCGATCTCCACCACGAGCCCCGGCAGCGCTTCGTCGAGAAGTCCCGACATGGTCTTTGCCATCTCTTCCGGGCCCATCTCCTCCGGCTCGCCAGTCTCGATATAGACGGAGGCCTGCCAGATGCCTTCGTCCTCGTCGATCTCGGTGGTCGCCACCGCATGGCCCTCGTCCTCGAAGGCCAAGCCTAGAATGTCGAGGGCGGCGGCAGCGCCGGCTTCGTCGGTGGTGATGAAAAGGCGGTAGCTCGGCATGCTTGTCAGTCGTCCAGCTTGGTGTCGGTATGGATGGCGGCCTTGTCGGATTCGGCTTCGCCTTCCGCCTCGGCGCGGGCTTCGTCGGCCTGCAGGTCCTGCTCCAGTTCCGAGCTTTCCTTCTCGTGGCTGCCGTTCGGCAGGCCGAAGGAAAGCACGTGATCGCCGGCAACCGGGTTGGCGCTTGCGATCGAGGCGAAGACGATGTCGCCCGAGGGACGGATCCAGAGAATGACGGCGGTCTCCTCGGGCCTGTCGGCCTTGTAGTCGTCATAGCCGTATTCCTCTGTCAGGCCGGTGACCTGGAAGGTCCAGCCGTCGCGGAAGCGTTCCCGGAAATTGTGAAAGCTCAGGCCGGGCTTGGTGAGCGGACGTCCGCCGAGCGTGAAGGACAACGCACGGTGGTTGCCTTCCTCCTCGCGGCCGATCTGGAAGACGTTGCTGCGCCCCAGTTCCGGACCGAAATCGGTGCAGACGAGCGCGTTATAGGCGTCGTTGTCGGTCGCCGCGATCAGGTTGGCATACCGTTTGGGTTCGATCGTGTGGTGGGCGTTCTCGCTCAGTACCTCGCCGAAGAAGACCGGAATGTCCGACAGCCGCGCATGCGACAGGTGGTTCCAGTTCGGATCGGCCAGCGTCACCGGAATGTCGTGTTCCTTCAGCTTGGCGGCGAGGGCCGTCGACCAGCGCGATCCGCCGACGATCAGGAGGCCCGGCTTGCTCATCTTGGTCAGTTTCAGCAGCTTCGCCAGCGGCGCGAGCGTGAAGCCGTGCAGCACGATCGTCGTCACCACGACCGCGAATGTGAAGGCGACCATGCGCGAAGCGTCCTCGATGCCGGCATCGGTCAGCAACGTGCCGAACAGGCCGGAGACGGCAACCGCCACCACGCCGCGCGGCGCGATCCAGGCCGACAACAGCCGTTCGCGGAAGGTCACGCCGGCGCCGATGGTCGCCACCATCACCGCGACAGGCCTGATCACGAGCAGCAGCGACACCACGAAGAACAGCGCCTGCAGATTGAGGCCGCGAATATCCTCGAATGTCAGCGAGGCGGTGAGGATGATGAACAGGGCGGAGACCAGCAGCGTGGTGATCGTCTCCTTGAAGCGGCGCATGTCGGTCAGCGAGGCGATTCGCGTATTGGCGATGAAGATGCCCATGATCGTCACCGCCAACAGGCCTGCTTCCTCGAGCGCCTGGTTGGCGATTGCGTAGACGGCCACCACGACGGCGAACAGAACCGGAGCCTTGAGATATTCCGGCACATGGCCGCGGATGAAGGTCCATTCGATCAGCCGCGCGCCGGCATAGCCGAGCACGATCGAGCCTCCGCCGCCGAGGATGAGCTCCACCACCAGGCTGCTGGCGTCGTGCCGGCCGATGATCACCATCACCGCCTCGAAGGAAATCACCGCGCAGAGGGCGCCGATCGGATCGTTGACGATGGCCTCCCATCTCAGAAGCGAGGCGGGTCGTGCATCGAGCTGCGACTGGCGCAGGAGCGGCATGATCACCGTCGGGCCGGTCACGATCAGGACTGCGCCGAGCACCGCCGCCGTCGCCCAGCTCAGGCCGCCGATATAGTGGGCCGACAGGGCGGTTCCGAGCCATGTGAGCGGCCCGGCGAACATCACGATACGGCGCACCGCCGTGGAGGTTTCCCGGATCTCGCGAATGTTCAGCGTCAGTCCGCCCTCGAAGAGGATGACGGCGACGGCGATCGAGATCAGGGGCCGGTAGAGGTTGCCGAAGTCCTGTGCCGGGTTCAGAAAGCCGGTCGCCGGGCCGGCGAGAAAACCTGCCACCAGCAAGAGCACGATGGCCGGCATGCGTAGTTTCCACGCCAGCCACTGTGCGGCCATTCCGGCCGCGCCGATGAAGGCGATCTTGATGGCGATGTCGTCCATTATGGCTTCCTGTCCAAGGGTCGTCCCGTTCTATCGAATGTTCTCGATACGCTGTAAAGGCGTCAAGACAAGCAAAACCGGCCGTTGCCCGCCATGACGAGGAGGCTTCACTCCTGACGGTGCGGGACGGCCGGATGCGTCTCTTCTTTCACAAAATAGGCGCGGAGGGGCGTTAGAGAAGGTTTTCCAGCTTCTTCATCGCCACATCGGCATTTTCGCCATAGGCGATGGTGCTTCTGAACCGGCCGTTCGCATCGAGCAGGAAGACGGATGCCGTGTGGTCCATCGTGTAGTCGTCGGGATCGCCCGATTCCAGCGGCACCTTCTTGGCGTAGATGTGGAAGCCCTTGATGACGTCAGCAATCTCGTCGGGGGTGCCGGATACGCCGGTGATCCGGTCGGAGACGGCGGAGACGTAGTTTTTCAGGATTTCCGGGCTGTCGCGCTCCGGATCGACGGTGATGAAATAGGCGTCGATCTTCCGCTCGGGATCGGCCTGCTTGAGCCAGCCGTCGAGCTCGTAAAGCGTCGTCGGGCAGACCTCCGGGCAATGGGTGAAACCGAAGAACAACGCCGTCGGTTGGCCCCGCAGCGCCTGCTCGGTGATCGGGTCGCCGTTCTGGTCGGTCAGCTTGAACGGCACACCGTAGGGCGCCTCGCCGGGCCCGCCAGCGGAACGGTACCATTCGAACGACATCCAGCCCAGAAGTCCGGCGAAGAGTGCGATGAAGACCCAGAGCAGGGTGCGCGTGGTGGTCATGGGGACGTCTCCGTGGCAGGCGGGCGGATCAGGCGCGGAACCTGTCGGCTAGAGACACCAGGACAGGCCGCTCTCGGCCATCGTGGCAAGGATGGCGGCGCCGTGCCTCAGCCAGCCGCCGAAGGCAAGACCGGCGGCGACTGCGGCAAGAGCAAGAAGCCCGCCGGAAATCAGCAGGCGTCTGGCCGACAAGCCCGTCATGGATCGTTCCGCGTTCGTCATGGCGTCCTGTTTACTCCCGCTCCCTTGTCGTGCCAAGGCGGCAAGCCTTCCATTGAGGGACCGAACGCCCCATATCGGCAGCGGCAAGGCGACGCAGCCTGCGCAATCGACAAGGAGTTAAACATGGGCGTCCACCGTCATTCCAATTTCCGCTCCCTCGCAGCAGCGCTTGCGCTCGCCGTACCGGCCGCCTTCGCTGCTCCGGCGCAGGCCGAGCAGGTCGGCGAGGTCGGCGTCGACTGGATCGGCAACGACATCGTCATTGACGCGGTCGCCGACCCGGAGATATCCGGGGTCACCTGCCATGTGGCCTATTTCGACCGCGGCGTTATCGACCGGCTGAAGAACGGCAACTGGTTCGAGGATCCGTCCAACGCCTCCATCGCCTGCCGGCAGACCGGCCCGGTGAAGATCGGCGATATCGAACTCGGCGAGGGCGGCGAGGAAATCTTCAAGGAATCCCGCTCGCTCGTGTGGAAGAAGCTGGTCGTCAACCGCATCTACGACAAGGCCAACGACACGCTGGTCTATCTCGTCCATTCCCGCCAGGTGCAGGACGGTTCCGCCAAGATGGCGATCTCCACCGTGCCGCTCTACGGCCAGGAGGTCGAATGGACCAACGGCAAGCCGTGAGGCTTGCCGCTCTCCAATATCTCAGCCCCTGAAAATGAAAGCCGCGCCGAGAGCGATGAGGGCAAAGCCGACGGCATGGTTCCAGCCGAGCGGCTCCTTCAGATAGGTCACCGCGAAGCCGACGAAGACCACAAGGGTTATGACCTCCTGCATGGTCTTGAGCTCGGCCGCCGACCAGTAGGCATTGCCGATGCGGTTGGCGGGCACGGCTAGGCAGTATTCGAAGAAGGCGATCCCCCAGGAGACCACGATCACGATCATCAGCGGCGCGGACTTGAACTTCAGGTGCCCGTACCAGGCAAACGTCATGAAGATGTTGGAGAGCGAAAGCAGCACGACGGGCAGCCACTTGGCGAACATCGGGGAAAGGGTCATGGCGGGAAATCCGGGGATGTGATCGACGCCGGATACTTATCCCCTCCACGCCGCCGGGCAAGGGGCAATTACGCCTGCCGAGTGCTGCGGTTCATGCCTGTCTCCGAACCGGTGTGGCTGCGTCCGGTCCTTCACCCTGCTGCCCGGACGCGCTCGTCGTACTCCTCGCGCCAGGTTGCCAGCGTGTCGGGATTCATCGGCCGTGCGAAGAGATAGCCCTGATAGGCGGTGCAGCCGATGTCGTTGAGCAGTTCGGCCTGCCTCTCGGTCTCCACGCCTTCGAGAATGCACTGCAGATCAAGGTTCTCGCACATTTCCGAAATCGTCTTGACCAGGTTGAGAGAGACGATGTCCTGCTCGATTCCCTTGAGGAACGAGCCGTCCACCTTAACCCGGTCGATCGGCAGGCGCCGGACGTAGCTCAGCGAGGAGTAGCCGGTACCGAAATCGTCAAGCGCCAGATGGCAGCCGGCGCCCTTCAGGGTCTCTAGACTCTGGAGTGCGCGGTCGAAATTCTGCATGACCGAGGATTCGGTGATCTCAAAGACCAGCCGGCGCGGCGAGACGTTGGAACGCCCGATGGTGGCGAAGATCGCCGTCATCGTTTCGTGCGAGCAGATGTCCTGGGCGGACAGGTTGAAGGAGAGATAGTTGTCTTCCGGCCAGTTTGCGGCTTCGGCCAGCGCCTTGGCGAGCAGTGTCACGGTCACCTTGCCGATCATGCCGTTCTGTTCGGCGACACGGATGAAGATGTCCGGCGGTACCCGACCCAGTTCGGGATCGTACCAGCGCGCCAGCGCCTCCATGCCGAGCGTCCGGCCGCTGCTGCTTTCGATGATCGGCTGGTATTCGAGCTGCAGCACGTCGGCCAGATTGGCCTCGCGCAACCGTTTGCCGATGGTGGCCGTATCCTTGATCGCGCGCTCGTGATGATCGGAGAAGATGGTGATGCTGCCGGGCTCGGCGGCCTTGCCGTAACGCAGCGCGAAGCCGGCGTGCTCGAAGAGTTCCGCCGTGTGGCAATCGGGGCCGGTGCAGCGGGCGATGCCGCAGGTGCCGGTCAGTGCCACGGTCCCCTCGGGCAGATGGAACTCCGGTTCCAGAGACGAGAGGATGCTGCGGCACTCCTGTCTGAGGCTGCGTTCGTCGTCCGCGTCGGGGAAGATGATGCCGAACTCGTCGCCGCCGATGCGCGCGATGGTGATGTGGTCGGGGGCGGCGGCACGCAGCCGTCGGGCCACTTCGATCAACAGCGTGTCGCCCACGTGATAGCCCATCAGGTCGTTTATGGGCTTGAAGCCGTCGAGATCGACGACGCCGACGGCGAAATGGCGACGGGTGGCCCGGGCGTTTTCGAGCCGCTCGGTGAGCATCCCGATGAAGTGACGGCGGTTCGGCAGGCCCGTGAGATTGTCTTCGTTCGCGGCGCGAAGAACGGCATTATTGAGCTCTTCCAGTTCCCGGCGCTGTGTGTCGAGTGCCACCTCCTTGGCCACGCGCTGGCGGAACTCCTCATTGGCCCGTTTGAGCACCACCAGCATGGCGATGGTAATGACAAAGAGGTTGAGCGCGACCGCGTGGAACACCGGTTCCGCCTGCAGCAGGAGGAAAGCCGATATGGGCAGCGCCGTCACCACGAACAGGATCAGCGCCACCTGCCTGAGCGGCATCAGGCAGGTGATGGCGGTCAGCATGCTGATGCCGACGAACGAGGTGATCTGACCCTTCAGCATGTCGTCGGCATACTGGAACAGGGCGATTGCCCAGCCGGTCAGCAGCGCGCTCATAACGACGGCGATGATGGTGACGCCGCGGAATTCCCTCTGGATTTCCTCCGGGGAAAGAATGCGGTTGCGCATTCTGTAGAGCGAGGTCGCCCTGAAGATGAAAAAGGAAATGAGAACGAGGGGGACGGTGACGGAGAGAACGAAGGGCGCCTTGCCGTAAAAAAGTACCGCCGGCATGGCGAGGTTGATTGTCATCACCGCATACATGATCGGCACCTGGCGCATCAGGGCCTGGTGCTGGGCCTGGCACAGTTCCGGACTGTCGCTGCCCTGTCCCCAATTGTCTCTCAGATAGGTCCATAAAGACATGGTGCCCCACCATCCTCACGGAGCCGTTGATCGCTCCTGCCATTCACGCCTCACCGCTGGAGACGTGGCCGAGAGCCGCGCGGGCCGTGATGGCCGCTTTTACCAGCCTCACTTGTCTACGGCGATCACGGTTGAGGAAGTTGCCACGGCTTTCCCGCTAGAATCAGGGGGGCTTTTGCGAGAGTAGGCTGGCGGCCGTGACAGGCCGTGTAGTTGCTATTCGGCGAAGTAGGCGCGGAAATAGGCGATGGTCTCCTTCAGCCCGTCCTCGAGCTGCACCTTCGGCTCCCAGCCGAGCTCGGCCCTGGCCAGGGTGATGTCGGGCTGGCGCTGTTTGGGGTCGTCCTGGGGGAGGGGTTGAAACTCGATCTTCGAGGGGCCTCCTACCAGCGAGATCACCTTCTCGGCCAGTTCGCGGATGGTGAACTCGCCGGGATTGCCGATATTGACCGGCCCGGTGAAACCGTCGCGGCTGTCCATCAGCTTCAGCATGCCGTCGATCAGGTCGTCGACATAGCAGAAGCTGCGGGTCTGGCTGCCGTCGCCGTAAAGCGTGATCGGCTCGCCCTTCAGCGCCTGGACGATGAAGTTGGAGACCACGCGGCCGTCCTCGGGGTGCATGCGCGGACCGTAGGTGTTGAAGATGCGCATGACCTTGACGTCGAGATTGTGCTGGCGGCGATAGTCGAAGAACAGCGCCTCGGCGCAGCGCTTGCCCTCGTCGTAGCAGGAGCGGATGCCGATCGGGTTGACGCGGCCCCAGTAGCCCTCGACCTGCGGATGGATCTCCGGGTCGCCGTAGACCTCCGAGGTGGAGGCTTGGAGAATGCGCGCATGCAGCCGCTTGGCGAGGCCGAGCATGTTGATCGCGCCGATGACGCTGGTCTTGGTCGTCTGCACCGGATCGTGCTGGTAGTGGATCGGCGAGGCCGGGCAGGCGAGATTGTAGATGCGGTCGACCTCGACATAGAGGGGAAAGGTCACGTCGTGACGCATCAGCTCGAAGCGGGGATTGTTGACCAGATGACGGATGTTGCGCTTGTCGCCCGAGAAGAAGTTGTCGACGCACAGGACGTCGTGACCCGCCTCGATCAGCCGGTCGCAGAGATGCGACCCGAGAAATCCGCTGCCACCTGTGATCAGTGATGTGTGCATGGTTTTGTCCTGTCAATCTCGGGCCGGAGCCCGTTCGCCGCCATCTGTCCTGTCGCGATAGCATCCCGCCATCCGGCGGTCCATGGCGGACCATCGTTCTCCGTTGACCGCATCTGCCGCTGTCGATGCCTGCTGCTGCCATCCAGTGTCAGTATTATGCGTCCGGCGTCTTCTTTCCCCCGGCTTTGTCGGTGCCGGGGCCTTTCTTTCGTCGCGCGCGCGTCCCATATTCCGGCCATGGCCAGATCACCCCGCAAGACCTCCTCCCGCGACGACGAGAACACCGGTTTCGGCGAGGCGCCGCAGCGCGAATTCGAGGGCGCGCCCGCGTCCGGCTCCATCGCCGACTGGGCCGCCGACCTCGCGAAACAGGCCGAGGAGGACGCCGTGCGCGCCCGCCGCAAGGAGGAGAACCGCGCGATCCGCTCCGCCGCCGGCAAGCACCGCAAGAAGGCGGCGGAGACCGACACTTCCAAAAAAACCGCCCGCGGCACCTCCATCGGCGGCACCACCGATCCGCGCGCCCGCGCCGCGGCCGGGCTCAATGCCGTGGCCGGTCTCGACATGTCGATGGAGGAGGCGGAGAAGACGCTCGCCGGCACCGCCAACACCAAGACCGTGCAGGCGCTGTCTGACCTGATCGAGAGCGGCAATCCGCTGCACAAGAACGGCAAGCTGTGGACGCCGCACCGGCCGGCTCGACCGGAGAAATCCGAGGGCGGCATCCAGATCCGTATGGCGACCGACCTCAAGCCCGCCGGCGACCAGCCGCAGGCGATCGCCGATCTCGTCGAGGGGGCCAACGCCAACGAGCGCAGCCAGGTGCTGCTCGGCGTCACCGGTTCGGGCAAGACCTTCACCATGGCCAAGGTGATCGAGGAAACCCAGCGCCCGGCGCTGATCCTGGCGCCGAACAAGACGCTCGCCGCGCAGCTCTATTCCGAGTTCAAGGGCTTCTTCCCCGACAACGCGGTCGAGTATTTCGTCTCCTATTACGACTACTACCAGCCCGAGGCCTATGTGCCGCGCACCGATACCTTCATTGAGAAAGAATCCACGATCAACGAGCAGATCGACCGGATGCGCCACGCCGCCACCCGCGCGCTGATGGAGCGCGACGACGTCATCATCGTGGCCTCCGTCTCCTGCATCTACGGTATCGGCTCGGTGGAAACCTACACCGCCATGACCTTCCAGATGGAAGTCGGCGACCGTATCGACCAGCGCCAGTTGCTCGCCGATCTCGTGGCCCAGCAGTACAAGCGCCGCGACATGGATTTCCAGCGCGGCTCGTTCCGCGTTCGCGGCGATACGATCGAGATCTTCCCCGCCCACCTGGAGGATGCCGCCTGGCGCATCTCCATGTTCGGCGACGAGATCGACGCCATCACCGAGTTCGATCCGCTCACCGGCCAGAAGACCGGCGACCTCAAGAGCGTCAAGATCTACGCCAACTCGCACTACGTCACCCCGCGGCCGACGCTCAACCAGGCGATCAAGTCGATCAAGGAAGAGCTCAAGCACCGTCTCGTCGAGCTCGAACAGGCCGGCCGCCTCTTGGAAGCCCAGCGGCTCGAGCAGCGCACGCGCTTCGATCTGGAAATGCTGGAAGCCACCGGCGTCTGCCAGGGCATCGAGAACTATTCGCGCTATCTCACCGGCCGCGCGCCGGGCGAGCCGCCGCCGACGCTGTTCGAATACGTGCCCGACAACGCGCTTCTCTTCATCGACGAGAGCCACGTCACCGTGCCGCAGATCGGCGGCATGTATCGCGGCGACTTCCGGCGCAAGGCGACGCTGGCCGAATACGGCTTCCGCCTGCCCTCCTGCATGGACAACCGGCCGCTGCGCTTCGAGGAATGGGACGCCATGCGCCCCTCCACCGTCGCCGTCTCGGCCACGCCCGGCCAGTGGGAGATGGACCAGTCGGGCGGCGTGTTTGCCGAACAGGTCATCCGCCCCACCGGCCTCATCGATCCCCCCGTGGAAGTGCGCGGCGCCAAGACCCAGGTCGACGACGTTCTCGGCGAAATCCGCGCCACGGCAGACGCCGGCTACCGCACGCTCTGCACGGTGCTGACCAAGCGCATGGCCGAGGATCTCACCGAGTATCTCCACGAGCAGGGCGTGCGCGTACGCTACATGCACTCCGACATCGACACGCTAGAGCGCATCGAGATCATCCGCGATCTCCGCCTCGGCGCCTTTGACGTGCTCGTCGGCATCAACCTCTTGCGCGAGGGCCTCGACATCCCCGAATGCGGCCTCGTCGCCATTCTCGACGCCGACAAGGAGGGCTTCCTGCGCTCGGAAACCTCTCTCATCCAGACCATCGGCCGCGCCGCGCGCAACGTCGACGGCCGCGTCATCCTCTATGCCGACAAGATCACCGGCTCGATGGAGCGCGCCATGGAGGAAACCAGCCGCCGCCGCGAAAAGCAGCTCGCCTGGAACGCCGAGCAGGGCATCACCCCGCAATCGGTCAAGGCGCGCATCAACGACATTCTCGACTCGGTCTACGAGCGCGACCATGTCCGCGCCGCCATTCCCGGCCCCGGCGGCAGGAAGGGCAAGGGCGAGGAAGCCATGGTCGGCGGCAATCTCGCCGCCCATCTGGAAGCGCTCGAAAAACAGATGCGCGACGCCGCCGCCGATCTCGATTTCGAGACCGCCGCCCGCCTGCGCGACGAGATCAAGCGCCTGAAATCCGTCGAGCTCGAACTGATGGACGACCCGATGTCCCGCGACGCCGGCATCGAGAACACCCGCTCCAAGCGCAAGGCCGAGGCGACCGGCAAGCCCGCCTCCTATTTCCGCAAGAACACGCTGGACGAAATGACCGTCGGCCGCACGGAAAAACCGCTCGGCCCGAAGGCCGGGCGGGGGAGTTCATCGGACGTCGAGGGCCCGGTGCGCCGCGGCAAAATCGGCGCGGGAAGCTACGAGGACGAAGCCGAGGACCGGCGCCGGAAGCGCCCGAGCAAGACGGGGCGGCCGGGGCGGTAAATACAGGCGGTAGCGGCGGACTCCCCGGCCTACCCCTTGAGGGGAGGCACGCGACTGGTCGGCGGAGCCGGACAGAGCGGGTGGGGGTAACGATCCAACCGTGTGCACCGCCCTATCCCTTGGCTCGCTGCCGCTCGCGACCCCCACCCTCAATCCCTCCCCTCAAGGGGGAGGGAGGTTTTGCTCAGCGCCCGCCGCGCCCCTCTCTCCCCCATGAGGGAGAGAAAGCGATTTCGGCGTCTTGGCGTCAGCCAAGTGCCAGAAATCGCAAGAGAGGGGGACGCGATCCATCGTTTGTTGCCGCTCCCACCGTCTTCGTCATGCCCGGACATGATCCGGGCATCCATACCGTGATGTCGCCGTATGTGCAGGCTTGCCCTTTGGCGGGTGAAACTTCCGGCCAGATCGGAGCCTACGCCCAGACACGTTACGCTGCATCCTCAATGGCATGGATGCCCGGATCAAGTCCGGGCATGACGAGGGAGGGGTCGGGCACACCAGCCTCTCTCAGGAGGGGAGGCACGTGATTGGCCCGGCAAAGCCGGGACAGAGCGGGTGGGGGTAGGAATGTTTGCTGGGTTCACTGCCGCTGGCGTTTCTTGCTGGTAAAACATACCTGCTTGAGGGGCGGCCGTGCGGCCGCCCCTTATCTTTTCATTTATGCGGCCATATCCTTAGGAAAATCAGGAGGCAGTTCGGATGCAGGCGGCACTTCGGCAAAACGACGCCCTGCTACCACATCCGCGATCCGGCCGAAATTTAGGCCGGGGTAGAAGCCTGTAATCCAAGAATACGGGATGTTCTGGCTCCGTGCCAGCTTGATGACAGCCGCCATTTCCGGCGTGAGGTTACGATCGTGCATCACCTTTTCCTTTCCGAAAAGGGTGCAACCAAATAACTGTTGACGCAGATTCTAGAATGAATCATTGTCCGCCTTGCTTGTAGGGCCGTTATTCGGTCGCGGTTCTGATCCGAAAGGATTTTCGGGCCAGTTTGGAGCCGGGGAATGCCCGGCCCCTGCCGCCCTTGTGGCGACTGCTGAAGCTGACCGGGTTTGCAGACCCGAGCAGATCAGGAAGCGGTCGTCATATAGGCTCCATGTAAAAATCTCCATTTGATTCTTTTGTTAAGTGACTGAATTTCAGGCAGAAATTCTCGTTGAATAATTGCTCTATCTCTGCCGAGATAACGTCTCCGCCCCCTTCTTGGTAAGACGATAAAAGCCCTCGTTCGTGATTGGGTCCCTGTAGTATGTGGCGAGGCCTTTTCGTTCGAGTGTCCGGTGACTAATCAAATTCCTTAGCACTTGGCTCAATCTGTCATCGGCACGATTCTTCAACGGTTCCAGATCGGCTGCGGTTGGTTCAATGGACATTCGAAGTTGGCGCCGGAGATCAAATGTCGAGAGCCCTTGGTTGGGGTCCTGGCATTCTTTCAGTAACCTTAACGCGGGCATGATCAGATTAATCTCTCGTGTACGTGACGCCATTGTATTTTCATGTGATTCCGTGATTCGTCATGGTTAATAGCATAATAATGGCGGGCGAATCAACCGAATCTTAACCATCCCTGTTAAGGTATTGTTCTTTATATGTTCTCAAACGATGCCGGTGAGTGGATGGATGGCGAGCTAAGGGGCGGGGCTGACAAGATGGTTCAATTTTCTCTCCCCCCTCAATCCATCCTTAACCCTTCTTCCTAACCCCTTGCTCACACCCTGACGCTACCCTGTCCTCCGTTTGAGGTACGGCGCGTGCCTTTCGCTTGACGTGATCCGTCAGGCGGGACGCGCCGGCGGAGTATTGCGTCATGATCTCGAGTGTCATTTCCACGGCCGCCTCCGGGATGGCCGCGCAGCAGAAGCGGATGGAGGCGATCGCGTCCAACGTCGCCAATGTCGATACGCCCGATTACCGCCGCAAGGAGGTCGACATGGTCTCGACCGGGTCGGGCGTGCGCGCGGTGGTCAGCGAGGGACCGGCGGGGCAGGGCGTGGATCTCGCCACCGAGATCGTCGACATGATCGAGACCGAGACCGCCTACAAGGCCAATGTCGCGGTGATGGAAACCGGCATGGACATGTGGGACGCCTTGATGAGCGCGCTCGACCCCAAGGACCGCGACGAGCGCTGGCGGTAGGGGGCTCGCCCCTTTTGCGCGGGACCCCTTTCTCCCCCCCCCCCTTTGCGGGGGAGATGTCCGACTTGTCGGACAGAGGGGGGTAACCCTCCACGAATTTGAACCGCCCGCTCACCCCCCTCTGTCACCTTCGGTGACATCTCCCCCGCAAGGGGGGAGAGGGGAATGTGCCGCATGCCCCTCTCTCCTTCGTCATGCCCGGACTTGATCCGGGCATCCATACCGTAATGTCCGCGCAGTAACGAATCGGCGCCTTTTGACTGGGCGAACGCACAGCCCGCAATGGGGCACACGTGCCACCCGGTACGCCGTACCGCCAATGTTATGGATGCCCGGATCAAGTCCGGGCATGACGAAGGAGAGTTGGGTCGCCTCCATTCGCTATCTCTTTTTCGCTCCTCCCTATTCACCATTCACCATTCACCATTCACATCCCCCATTTCATCCACCATTCCCGCCCCCGTGCGATACTTCCCTCACTCCCGCCCACCGGAGGCCTCGGCGAACGAACCGGGGCCGGGCGGGAGGGGATGCCGGCCGGGCGACCTGTAACGTGCGGGAAGCCGGCCGGAGGCGAAGGAAGGCGGTTATCCGTGTCCCCCTGGCGGGATGCTTAATCCGATTCCGTCAACCGGCCAGCCCGCGGGACCACGCGGGTGTCGAGGCGGCCATCGTCTGAAGGGGCCTGGAACCGGCCCCGGAGAACATCCCGGGTTCGCAACCATGCGGGCCAGCATTCCCAATTTCAGTTCAGAGGCATCGCATGCGCGCGGACCCTCCGGGCAAGTCGAGCTGAGCAAACCTCCGGCGACGTCTGTCGCGCGGAGCTTTCGGTGCGTGCAGTGCTCCTCTCCCGCAAGGGGGGAGAGTGGAATTTTCGTGCACATCTCTCTTCTTCGTCATGCCCGGACTTGATCCGGGCATCCATACCGTGATGTCGCCTCGCAAAAGGTTTGTGTCGGCAGGCGGAAGTGGCCGCCCGCATCGCGGCACATGCGCCACCCGTCATGCCGCTCCCCCATTGGAATGGATGCCCGTGGCGACGTCGTCGCTCCGCTCGACTTGGATCAAGTTCGGGCATGACGAAGGAGAGTTTGGGTCGCTTCCATTCACCATTCACCAACCCCCATTCACCCCTCAAAATTCCACCGCCTTTGAATCAAATGCACCCACCCGATTTCACCGGGCGGAAAATCGGACGCGGTAACCTCCACACTTGGAAAGGAGTATGAGTCATGATTTCCGCTGTCATGAGTACTGCGCTCTCGGGAATGCGGGCACAAACAGAGCGCGCTGCAGACGTCGCCGACAAGGCGGCCAATTTCACACGGCCGGAGACCGTCTCGAAAGAGGTGGTCACGATGAGCCGTGCGGGGGGCGTCGTCACGGCCTCCACGCAACAGCTGGCACCGCCGGAAGCGGCCGTGTCCGTCGTCGCGGCGAACCCGAAGGTCCGCACGCCGAAAACGCAACTGCCGCTCAGTGCCGAGTGGCCCAACCCGTCCGTCATCGACCTGCCGTCCGAAATCATGGACCTGGTCGAGACGCAAACCGCGTTCCGGTCCAGCCTCGCCGCCTTCGAGACCGGCGCCGAATTCTGGGACATGCTGCAGGTGGCAGCCGATCCCGGCCACGATCGCCGCAAGCCCTGATCGGGGCAGCCTGAAGCGGCCATCCAGCGGTCCATGAGGGGCCGCGTTTCCTGAAAAGAAGATCTAACTCTCCGTCGCCCGCTCAGTCGCAGGCGGTCGAGAGCGTCCAGTCGTCGTCACCCTCGAAGGCGATCGTGACGTCGGCTACCTTCCACGCGCCTTCCGTCTGCCGCATCGTCCAGACCACCTCTTGCGGCTGGCCGAAATTGTCGAAGCGCGCGGTCACGGCTTGCGCGCCATCCGCGCCCGGTTCTTCGGCCAGCTTCAGCGTGCGCGCCACTTCCGCCTCGTCGAAATCCTGGCCGTTGAAGACGAACGAAAAGCCGATGCAGCCGCTCTCGGCCGACAGATCCTTTTCGATCGTCTCACGCGCCGCCCCGGTGAACAGTGCCGGGTCGCGCTCGTCGGCCAGCGGTTCGGTGTAGAAGGCGCGCACGGCATCCAACGCACCGTCGGCGGCAAGGGCAGGAGCGGCAGCGCCAAGCAGCAGCGGCAGCAGGGCGGAGGCGAAGCGGGGGAAAAGGGCAGGGGTCGGCATGAAGGCTCCTCGGTCGGTTGCGGATCACTCTAGGCGAGAACCGCGGTAGCCGTCACCGGAATTCCGCGCTGTGCGTCCCCGCACTGCGCTGCGCGTCTCCCGTGCCGGCCGCCTTGCTCATGCCGTCTCCGGCGGCTACCGTCCGGCCGAAAAATCGTCCGGAGCCAAACATGTTCGTCCACCGCCGCCTGTCCGGCCTTATCCTCTCCGCGCTGGTGTTCTCGCCGGTTTCCGCGCTCGCCTGGGAGCCACAGGAGAAGATCGTCACCTATGGCGTCAGCGGCTCGTCGGGGGCAGAGCTCTACGAGGAGATTGGCCGCAAGGGGCCGGTGATCGGCGACGGGCGGCGCACGGTGGCGCACACCACCTTCAAGCTCACCTGGCGGCGCGATTACCAGAACCGCGCGGACGGCTCCTGCGTGCTCGCCTCCGCCACGCCGCGGCTGATCATCACCTACACGCTGCCGGAGGCCAGGGGCGCGCTGTCGCCGGCGCTCGCGGCCAGCTGGAAGACATTCCGCGCCGGTCTTCTCACCCATGAGAAGGTCCACGGCCGCCACATCACCGAGATGACGCAGATGATCCAGGCGATGTCGGTGGGCCTGAAGGCGGCGGCCGATCCCGACTGCAACAAGGTGCGTGCGAAGCTGCAGGGCCATCTCAAGGAACTCTCGGACGAGCAGCGCGCCCGCGGCCGCGCCTTCGACCGCGAGGAGATGGGGCAGGGCGGCAATATCCAGCGGCTGATCTTTGACCTGATCAAGGGGCCCTGAGCCGAACGGTACGGTCCAAATGAAAAGGGCCGCCTTGCGGGCGGCCCTCGTCGGTAGCGTCTGCAGGATCGGGCGGATCAGAATTCCGACCATTCCTCCTTCAGCGCGGTGTTGCCGTGGACGGCCGGTGCTGAGCGGCGGGCAGCCGGCTGGCTTGCGGCCGGGCGGCTCGACGCGGCAGAGGAGCGCTGCGCCGAGACGCTTGCTGCGCCGCCGGCGAGGCGGAACTGGCTGACCAGTTCGCGCAGGCGGCTCGATTCCCCGGCCAGCGTCGCCGCGGCCGCCGTCGACTGTTCCACCATCGCGGCGTTCTGCTGGGTGGTCTGGTCCATCTGGTTGACGGCCGTGTTGACCTCGGCAAGTCCGGTGGTCTGTTCGCGGGCCGAACCGGCGATCGCGTCCATCAGGTCGTTGATCTGGACGACGTAGTCGCCGATCGCCTTGAGCGCATCGCCGGTTTCGCCGACGAGTTCCACGCCGGAGGTGACCTGGGTGGAGGAGGCGCTGATCAGCGTCTTGATCTCCTTGGCTGCCTCGGCAGACCGCTGCGCCAGTTCGCGGACCTCCTGGGCGACGACGGCGAAGCCCTTGCCGGCTTCCCCGGCGCGGGCCGCTTCGACACCGGCGTTGAGCGCCAGAAGGTTGGTCTGGAAGGCGATCTCGTCGATCACGCCGATGATGTTGGAGACCTGATGTGAGCTCTGCTCGATGCGCTGCATGGCTTCCACAGCCTGGGCGACGATCTCGGCGGAGCGGGCGGCATCCGTATTGGCGCGGACGGCGACGTTGCGCGCTTCCTCGGTGCGTTCGGTCGAGTTGCGCACGTTGACGGTGATCTCGTCGAGGGCGGCGGCGGTCTCTTCCAGCGCCGCGGCCTGCTGCTCGGTGCGCTTGGAGAGATCGTTGGCGCCGTCGGCGATTTCGCGGGTGCCGTCGTCCATGGCGGCGACGCTCTGCAGGACGGCACCGATGGTGGTGGCGAGCTGCTGCAGCGAGGCGTTGAAGTTCTGGCGCAGCGGTTCGTAGTCGGCGGCGAATTCCTCCGTCAGCTGGAAGGAGATGTCGCCGTTCGCCAGCCGCTGCAGGCCGTCGCCGAGGCTTTCGGTTGCGAAGCGGAGCTTCTCGGCCTCATCGCGCATCCGCTGCTCGTTGGTCTGCCGCGTGCTTTCGATTTCGCCGCGATTGACCTCGGCTTCTTCCTCGAGCTTGCGGTTGGCGATCGCGTTCTGGCGGAACACTTCCACGGAGGCCGCCATCTCGCCCACTTCATCCTTGCGGCCGACGCCGGGGACTTCGATCGAGGTGTCGCCGGTGGCGAGCGTCCGCATCGAGCCGGCCATCCGCACCAGCGGCGAGATCAGGCTCTTCTGGAGCAGGAAAAGGACGCCGGCGATGACGAGGGCCATGGCCAGGCCACCCAGGAGGATGGTCAGGCGAGCGCTGCTGGCTGCGGCTTCGGCAGCTTCGGCACGAATGGTCAGCAGCGAGGATTCCTCACCGGAAATTTCGGTAGCCTTGGCGCGGATGGCGTCCATCCACTGCTTGCCGGCACCTGCGATTTCCATGCCGCGCGCCTGTTCCATGGTGGCGGCCGATTTCATCAACGCGATTTCCTTTTCGGCGACCTGCCCCGTCCATTCTGTCACGAGGGCGTCGAGCTCGGCAAACCGCTTCTGCTGAGCAGCGTTGTCCGAGGTCAGCGCAACCACCTTGTCGAAGGCTGCACGGTAGTTTTCCGTGCCGCTCTTGTAGGGCTCGAGGAAGTTCTCGTTGCCGGAGAGAAGATAGCCGCGGAGGCCGGTCTCGCGGTCGACCATGGCGGCCACGATGGTGTCGATCTGGTCGAGGACCTCATAGGTATGAACCGTCCAGCCATTCGATTTTTGCTGGAACGACAGCGAGCTCCAGCTCAGGGCGTTGACGGCGAAACTGATGGCGATCACGAGGCCGAAGGCCAGGATCATCTTCGTCAAAGTCTTCAAGTTATTTATGTTTTTCATTTGCTTTCTCTACAAGAGTGACGATGCCCGACAGGACACACGAGGGGAATTGAGGCATTAATGACGCCGCGTTTCCGGAGCGCGGCCGGAAATCGTGCGCGCTGCTGTTCCGCTATCGGTGCAGGTGTGGGCTTGCCTCGGGAATGAGCCTCGGAGCACACCATGATAGTATCGCGGAGAATGCGTTTGGTGGTTGGTCACAGGGTGTCCGTCATGGACCCCGTGATATTTGACCCGTAATGATCTCGGGTTGCTACGCGATGGACACTATCAGCCGATGGTTAATTTTGACTCAAGACTGCTTTTGTTGCGATTGATGTAAAGGTTTGTTTCTAAAGCCTTATTTCGATTTGCGAATTTTTGGTTGTTCCCAGATTTTTGTTTACACTTTCCAAGTGCAATTCGCGGAGTGGCGCGCCCCTTGCGACCGGCGCGGTCCGAAAGGATGGACATTTCGTCGCAAGGCGGCAAAAGTTCGAAGGCTGTTCAGCGTCCGTATTTAGGTTTATTGGAAGCCGCGAAAAAGCTGGCCCGTTCAGGTGCAGAGAGCCTTGGAGGCGAAAGCAGTGCATTTCCAAAAACCCGGCTTCCGGCCCGTCATGTCGGACGTCACGCTCAGTGTTCTCGTCTGCGCATATCTCTTTCTGCTGACAAACCATACCTTCTGGTCGAAGGGTGCGGTTTACTTCCAGGATCATCTGTCCGCCCTAGCCGGTTTGGCAGTGGCGCTTGTCGCGTTGCATCTGGCCGCAATGCTCGCCGTTTCGGTCAAATACGCGGTCAAGCCGATTTTCGTCTTCTTCATCATGGTCGCGGCGGTCTCGTCCTATTTTACCGACGCGATGGGCATTCTCATTACCCGCGACATGATCCGCAACGCGGCGGTTACGACAACGAACGAAGCCAAGCACCTCATCACCTGGCGTTTCGTGCTTCACGTCACCCTCTACGGGCTTCTGCCCTCGGCGCTGGTGATCTGGACGCGCATCGAGCATCTCAACTTCTTCCCGAAGGTTTGGCAGCATCTCAAGTTCATCGTGCCGCTGCTCGTGATCGCCTGCGCGGCCATCTTCTTCAACTATGCCGGTTTCGCCTCGACCTTCCGCGAACACCGGGATCTGATGGCTAGCCTCAATCCGGTGGCGCCCGTCGTCGCCGGGGTGAAATACGTCAAACGGACCTATTTCTCCGCGCCGGTGGTCGTCGCCGAAATCGGGACCGATGCCGTTTCCGATGACATCGAGGAAGTCGTCGAGAAAAAGGAGAAGCCCCATGTCTTCGTCGTGGTTGCCGGTGAGACCGCACGCGCGAAGGATTTCTCGCTCTTCGGCTACGGTCGGGAGACCAATCCGGTCCTCAAGGCCCACGACAACGTCTTCGCCTTCCAGAACACCACGAGCTGCGGAACCGCGACGGCGGTCTCACTGCCATGCATGTTCTCGATGTACACGCGGTCCGAATACAGCGATTCAAAGGGCGAGAGCACCCAAAGCCTCATCGACGTGCTCGACCATGCCGGCATCAAGACGGCCTGGTGGGACGTCAATACCGGCAGCAAGGGTATCGCCGCCCGCACGATCGAGGTCGACATGGCCGCCGGCGACGATCCGCGCTTCTGCGTCGAAGGCGAATGCCGCGACGACATCCTCTTGGACAAGCTCAAGCAGGAACTTCCGAAAGTCACCGAGAACACCGTCTTCGTGCTGCACATGATCGGCAGTCATGGGCCCTCCTATTACCTGCGCTACAAGGAAGACGGTGCGCCGTTCAAGCCGGACTGCCGTTCGTCCGATTTCGCCGATTGCACCCAGGACGAAATCGTCAATGCCTATGACAACACGATCGCCTATACCGACCAGTTCCTGGGCGGAGTGATCGACGCGCTGGCGGCGCAGGGCGAGCGCATCAATGCGTCGATGCTCTACATGTCCGACCACGGCGAGTCGCTCGGTGAAAACGGCCTGTATCTGCATGGTGCGCCCTATTTCATGGCACCCGACGAACAGACGCATGTGCCCTTCATAATGTGGCTGTCGCCCTATTTCGCCAAGGAAGAGGGGATCGATACGGAGTGCCTGAAGTCCGATGCTGACGCTGGTGGCTTCTCGCACGACAACCTGTTCCACACGGTTTTGGGTGCGATGGACGTCGAGACGAATGTCTATGACGATAAGCTGGACGTTTTCGCGCCGTGTCGCGCCGCCGAAGTGGCGGACATCCCCGGCTGAGTGTGCGCTGCGCCGTCTGACGCGTAGACGGCTACTGGCCCGGTTCGCAAGGAACGATCAGCTCCCGCCGGAGGCTTGTCCAGCGTCCGGCGAGGTGCTTTCCGTCGATCCGCGCAACTAGCCGCGCCGGCAGAACCTGTCGGGTACCTGGCGTGCGCCGGCCTTCCTCATCAGGCACTCGTTCTCGTAGGTGCGGGCACGACCGCCATCCGACCCACAGACAGGCTGGTAGATCGAGGTGCAGAATTCCGGCTTCTCCGGGCGTGGGCTGTGTCGCCGGCCAGGGTTCGTGCCGCCAGGTCCGACCCATCTGGGATCCCCGCCATAACCCGGTCCGCCCGAGCCGCGGCATTGGCCGCCGTGACGAGGCTCCCATCCGGCAGAGATCGCTTCGCAGGAATTGGGAAAGGTCTGGGACTGTGGTCCGCGTGTGGCGCAGACCGGATCGTAGATGCGGGCACAGGCCCGTCCGCCGGGGTTTCCGTAGCCGGGGCCGCCGTAGCTGGGGCCTCCGTAGCTGGGACCGCCATAGGCAGGACCGCCGTAACCCGGCCCGCCGCCGGGTCCTGTCGGTTCGCATGCCGCGAGAACCAGCCCCGCAAGTGTGACTGCCGCAATGCGCATGCAATTTCCGGTGGTCAATCGCATCATGCCGCCCTCCATCGATTGAAAAACCAGAAGATCACAGCGGGCGAAGGGGGGCAAACGACATTTGACCAAGGGGTTGGCGCAGTCGATTGAAGGTATCGCGCCGTCAGCCGCCCCGGCACTGGGAGTCGGCGACGGCTACCGCGCCGGCCGCCTGGCGGCGGCAGGAGTTCGAAAACGTGGTCACGGTGTTGCCGACACGGCCACAGACCGGCGCGAAGACCTGAGGGCAGGCGGTTGCTCCAATATCGGGGAAGACGGGTGCGGGGAGCACGACACGTGGCGTAACCGGATTGACGAGCCGTCCGGCGGGAATCTCCGGCATGCTGAAATCGGGCTGGCGCGGGTTCGGTGCGAGCCTGAAGGACGGCACCGTGCGGTCGATCGCGTTGTTGGACGGCAGGCCGTTCTGCGCCGTCGCCGAGAAGACCGACAGAAGGGTGAAGGTCGCGGTCACGACTGCGATCAGCAGCGGCAGCAAGGGGGAAAAGGAGAGGGGACGAGTTCCTTCCGGAACACGCGGCGATTGCGCGCACAAGTCTTGTTCAGCCGGGTAAGCGGAAGCTCGGGGCAGGCGATCGGAAGGCACGGCGCTGTGGTCCATTGCTGATTTGCGAGCGATAGTGGCTGCCATCCGTGTCGAAACTGGGGCCGCCACGAACGTTCAACGTCGCAAACAGCGGGCGGGTTCCAACGTGCCCGGTGGTCGCGATCAGCCTGCGAGCGCCCGGCCGCGGCTGACCCGCAACTTCGATGAACCGACGAAGCTCGCCAGTCGATCTTCCGGACGGAAGACTTCCACCCGGTTCCTGCCGGCATCCTTGGCGCGGTAGACCGCCTCGTCGGCGGCGCCGATAAGCCGGTCGATATCGTGCCCGACCATCGACGTCACGGCGACGCCGATACTCGTGGTCACCGGAGCGGACATTCCGAGCCGGGCCGTATCGATATACGCGACCGCGGCGCGCACCCGTTCGAGCACCGGAACTGCGTCCTTGATGTCACTGGCACGCAGCAGGAGCGCGAATTCCTCGCCACCGATCCGGCCGAAGGCGGCGTCCGCGGGCACGACCGAGCGGACGGCGCGTGTGAACTCGACCAGGACCCGATCTCCGGTCTGGTGGCCGTTCTCGTCGTTGATCGACTTGAAGAAATCGAGGTCGAGAACGGCCAGCGAAAAGTCCTTGCGCAGATCAGCGAGTGCGGCTTCCGTCTCCTTCATGAAGGCGCGGCGGTTGGCGATACCGGTCAGTTCATCGGTCTCGGAGGCGATCCTGTGGCGCTGCTCGGACCGGTCCTTGATCAGCACCACAAAGGAGATGGCGACAGCGATGGTATGGACCATCATTTCCACCATGTACGGCCCGAACCAGGGTGCGTGGGCTTCTCCACCCACCATGACGGCAGGCAGGTAGACGGCAAAGGGGATGATAGCGAACCGCGCAATGCCGTGGGTGACCAGCAGCGTCACCACCAGCCGCATCATCGGCAGCTGCCTGTTTCCCGGGCCCGTGTAAAGCGTATGGGCGATGAGGAAAGCATAGAAGACGGCGACGGCGGTCTGGACGATGATGACGATATTGATGTCGGTCCGGAAGGGTTCCCAGGCGAGGAAACCGGCGAGCCAGAGCGCCGGAACGCCGATCTGGATTCGCCATGAAACGGCCTGGCCGTTGAACGCCTGAAATCCCGCCAGGACGAGACCATAGGCGATGACTTCGAGAAGATTGTTGAGGGCGATCTGGAACTGGAGAAAGTCGGTGACGACCGATCGCACCGCTGTGCTCAGGCCTGCGAGAGCACCGACATAGAATGACAGCGCCCACCAGCCGGCCGCGCTGTTGCTGCGGTCGTTGAACCAGACCGCCGTCATGGCGAGTGCTGCCACGAGCACCGAGACGAAGGTGCAGAAGAAAATCGTCGCTATGTCCAGCACTGTCGCATCCGGGGTGGGTTTTGATGGCGTTCCGTGACGCCGGGTCGGCTAAAACTAGCCCGGATGTCTAAACACAAGGATAACCGTGATAGATTTGGTGTGCGTTCACAATCGGTTGCGGCGGCCCTGCGCTTCAACCAACTCGCTGGATGAAACCGTCGAGCACGCGCTTCTGGCCGGCCTTGTCGAAATCGATGGTCAGCTTGTTGCCGTCGATGGCGGCGATGTTGCCGTTACCGAACTTCATGTGGAACACCCGGTCGCCGACGGTGAAGGCCGATGGCGTGTCGGTGGCCGACTTGGCGACGAGTTCACCTTCGATCGTCTTGCCGCGCGGGCCGGATTCGCCATAGGCGATGCGTTCCACCGCATGGCCGGAACGATTGCCCCAGTTCTGCCGTGTGGCGTCGGTCTGGTTGGCCTGGGCGCGACGCCAGCCCGGTGAATTGTAGCTGCCGCCGAAGGGCTCGGCCTTGTCGAAGCGCGAGGCGCCGTAGGGCCCGCCCGACTGGCCGCGACCGTAACCGCCGTAGGAGCCTTCAGATTCGGACACTTCCACATGGGGCTCTGGCAGTTCGTCGAGAAAGCGCGAGGGGATGGTCGACTGCCACAGCCCGTGGATGCGGCGGTTGGAGACGAACCAGATATGAAGGCGCTTCTTGGCGCGGGTCACGCCGACATAGGCGAGACGCCGCTCTTCCTCGAGCCCGGACCGGCCGCCTTCGTCGAGCGCCCGCTGGTGGGGGAAGAGACCCTCTTCCCATCCGGGCAGGAAGACGTTCTCGAATTCCAGACCCTTGGCCGAGTGCAGCGTCATCAGCGAGACTGCGTCGAGATCGGCGTTGTTCTCGGTGTCCATCACCAGCGAGACGTGTTCGAGGAAAGCCCGCATGGATTCGAAGCCGGAGACCGTCTCGACCAGTTCCTTGAGGTTTTCGAGCCGCGAGGGCGCATCCGCCGAGCGGTCGTTCTGCCACATCTCGGTATAGCCGGATTCCTCGAGGATCACCTCTGCCAGTTCATGGCCCGGCATGGTCTCGAGAAGGTTCTGCCAGCGGTCGAACATCTCGACCACGTCGGTCAGCGACTTGCGCGCCTTCGCCTTCAATTCGTCGGTCTGAACCAGTTCGCGCGATGCGGCGAGCATCGGAACGCCCTGGGCGCGGGCGTAGTCCCGGACGAAACGGACGCTGGTGTCGCCCAGACCGCGCTTGGGCACGTTGATGATGCGCTCGAAGGCCAGATCGTCGGCCGGCTGGCAGACGACACGGAAGAAGGCCATGGCATCACGGATTTCCAGCCGCTCGTAGAAGCGGGGGCCGCCGATGACGCGATAGTTCAGGCCGAGCGTGACGAAGCGTTCTTCGAACTCGCGCATCTGGAAGGAGGCGCGGACGAGGATGGCGATGTCGTTGAGGTTGGTGCCCTTGCGCTGGAGCTGCTCGATCTCCTCGCCGACGGCGCGCGCTTCCTCTTCCGAATCCCAGGCGGCGTGGACCTGCACCTTCTCGGCTTCCGGATCGGCGCTCTCGGTGAACAGCGTCTTGCCGAGCCGGCCCTCGTTGAAGGTGATCAGGTGGGCGGCGGTGCCGAGAATATGCTGGGTCGAGCGGTAGTTCCGTTCGAGCCGGACGACCAGCGCGCCGGGAAAATCCTTCTCGAAGCGCAGAATGTTTTCCACCTCGGCACCGCGCCAGCCATAAATGGACTGGTCGTCGTCGCCCACGCAGCAGATGTTGGGCACCGACTTGTCGGGCCGCTGGGCGAGCAGCCTCAGGAGCATGTACTGCGCGGTGTTGGTGTCCTGATACTCGTCGACGAGGATGTAGCGGAACTTGTCCTGGTAGATCCTGAGCACATCCGGATTGTTGCGGAAGATGCGGATCGGATGACACAGGAGATCGCCGAAATCGCAGGCGTTGAGCATCTGCAGCCGGTTCTGGTAGGCGGTATAGAGCGCGCGGCCCTTGCCGTTGGCGAAGGCGCGGGAATCGCCCTCCGGGATTTCGTGCGGGGCCAGCCCCTTGTTCTTCCAGCCGTCGATCATCATGGCGAACTGGCGGGCGGGCCAGCGCTTATCGTCGATGCCCTCGGCCTGGATCAGCTGCTTGATCAGACGGATCACGTCGTCGGTGTCGAGAATCGAGAAATCTGACTTCAGGCCGGCAAGCTCGGCGTGGCGGCGGATGAACTTGACGCCGATCGAGTGAAAGGTGCCGAGCCAGGGCATGCCCTCGACAGCGCCACCTACCAGCAGGCCGATGCGCTCCTTCATCTCGCGAGCGGCCTTGTTGGTGAAGGTCACTGCAAAGATCTGCGACGGGTAGGCGAGGCCGAGATTGAGGATATGGGCGATGCGGGTGGTCAGCACGCGGGTCTTGCCGGTGCCGGCGCCGGCGAGCACGAGGACGGGACCGTCGACGGATTCGACGGCCATCGCCTGTTCGGGGTTCAGACCGTTGAGATAGTTCGGGACCTCCGGCTGACGGCGTGCGGCCATGGCACGCGCGGCGATACCGCCGGCAGGCCTCGGAGGCGCCGGCTCGTCGCCGAAGAAGGGGATGTCGTCGTCAAAGCCGGTCATGGTCGTGAATCTAGTGATTCGAGTGGGAAAAACCACCATTGCCATGAAAAGCCGGCGACATTAAAGCCTCGCCCGCCGTTTCTCCCCTGTCTCCGGCCCGATCTCGCCCCTACCGAACGATCTCGAGAGACTGAATGTCAGAATTAACAAATCATACTATATTTATATGCCACGTTTCGGCTCACCTGATTTGAGCCGGACGAGGGGATTTTTGATGGAACGACTGGCTGCAAGGCTGATGGTGAGATCACGCAGCGACGTTCTGATCGCCACCGCATTGATCACCCTGATCTCGGTGGCTTCGCCGGTTTTCGTCTTTACGGTCGCGCTTGCGGATGTGGCGATGTCGGGTGCCATGTATTGGCGCATCATCGCGATCTGCGCCGCAATCCCGTTGCTCATTACTCCGCCCATCGCGCTTTTCGCCCTGTCGATCATACGTATGCTGACGCTGGAGATCGAAGAGAAACTAGGGCGCAGTTCCGGCTAGTTTTTTTGCTTGCCATCGCCGGTCCGAACAGAAGCCCGCTTAGCCAGGGATGGTGTTCCGTTTTGGTACAAATGCAGAGCAAGAGAACTGTGGATGCTGAAAACTTGCCACTGAATATTAACTTCGCGCGAGCACTTGCGCAGGCAGAGTATTGTATTGTCGATCCGGCATTTTTGTTCGCCGGATATTGAAATCATTGCCAAGGTTCATAGCCGGACGGGTCGCCAGATGGATTTTTTGATGAAGCGCATGAAGCTGACCTCCCAGCGCCAGGTGGTGTTCGGAACCGCGCTGATCACCTTCATATCGGTAGCCTCGCCTGTCGGCGTCTTCATGGTGGTGCTCTCCTTCTTCAAGGTGCAGTCCGCCGTCTACTGGATGATCATCGGCATATGCGCGGCCATTCCGCTGCTGATCGCGCCGCCGATCGCGCTTCTCATCCTGTCACTCCTGCGGTTGATCTCGGAAACGATCGAGAAGGTTGATGCTGTCGTTCGCCGCGATCCCCTGACCGGCATTTCCACGCGCGCCTTCTTTCTCGAGCAGGTGCGCGAGCGACTTGACCATGGCGGCGCCTTCCTGATGGTCGATGCGGATCACTTCAAGTCGATCAATGACACCTATGGCCATGACGTCGGCGACGCCGTGTTGAGGCGCATCGCGGAAATCCTGTCTCTGAGCTCGGATCTTGCGCCAGGCGCCGCGCTGACCGGGAGACTGGGCGGGGAGGAATTCGGCATTTTCATCGAGGGAGCCAGTGAAGAGCAGGCTGCCTTGTTCGCCGCGGCCATCGGTTCGGCCATCCGCATGAAAGCCAAGAACATTCCAGGATGCGACAGTGCGGTAACGGTGAGCGTGGGTGTCGCCGTACACGACCGTAGTGATCGTCTCGAGGAGACGATGAAGCGGGCTGACGTGGCGCTCTACCAGGCGAAGAATGCGGGCCGCGACCGCTACTTCCTCGCCAACGCGTCGCAGACGATGTCGACGCTGATGCTTCAGGGCAAAACGGGCTGATAGCGATCGGCCGGATTCCGGCGTCTTGACCACCGCTTGGTTTTGGCCGAAGCTGTTTTTCGGCCCGGTGCTGCCTGCATTCCGCACCCCTTTGGGGATGGCGAAAGCGCCGATATCGGCTCGTGGTTTCTTCCCTCATGCGGCAGGCGCCTCGGCAACGCGGATCCCGGGATGTGACTGCCGTCCATGAAGGAACGGACCATGCGCAACATTCACGATGCGAAGGCGATGGCGAAAGCCATGCGAGAATTCCTGGCGGAGAGCGGGCTGTCCATTTCCCACAGCCAGGCGCTCGAAACCGTCGCGCGACAGTTCGGGGAGCGGAACTGGAACGTGCTCTCGGCCCGGATCGAGCGGGACGCCGGAGGCGTCGACAGGTTTTCACTCGGTCACGCCATACCCATCATCCGCATCTTCGACGAGACGAAGGCGCGCGAATTCTATCTGGATTTTCTCGGGTGCGGCATCGATTGGGAGCACCGTTTCGCGCCCGACATGCCGCTCTACTGCCAGGTCTCGCGCGGCGATCTGGTCCTGCATCTCAGCGAGCATTCGGGTGACGCGACGCCGGGCTCGAACGCCGTGGTCTTCATGACCGGCCTCCGCGCCTTCCACAAGGCAATCGGCGAAAGCGGCTACCGGTTCAACCGTCCGGGCATCGAGGCGCAGGACTGGGGCGAGGAAATGACGGTGACGGATCCGTTTTCCAACAGGATCAGGTTCATCGAGCGCCCATCGGGACAAAGCGGCTGAGCATCGCCCTTACCACCAGCCCTTGCGGCGGAACCAGATGAACGGCAGGACGCCGGAAAGCACCATGGCGAAGAGTGCCATCGGGTAGCCCCAGGTCCAGTGCAGTTCCGGCATGCGGTCGAAATTCATGCCGTAGATCGATCCGATGAAGGTCGGCGGCAGGAGCACCACCGCCATCACCGAGAAGATCTTCATCACGTTGTTCTGCTGAACCGAGATCAGACCCAGGCAGGCGTCGAGCAGGAAGGTGATGTTGGCGGAAATGAAGCCGGCATGTTCGGAAAGCGATTTGATGTCGCGGTTGACCGAGCGGCACTTCTCCTTGTTGGCCTTCTCCCCTGCGAATTGCGGCTGGGCGAGCATGTAGGCGGTCACGCGGGAGAGGGAATTGAGGCTCTCGCGCGCCTTGGCGACGAGCCGCTGCAGCGAGGCGATGTCGACCAGCTGCGCTTCGAGATCACGGGTGGCGCGATCGGGGCGGTTCTCGCTCTCCGCAAGGAAGACCGTCATCGTCATGTCGTCCACGGCACGCGAGGCGTTTTCCAGCACCTCGGCGGTTCGGTCGACCACCGTTTCGAGCAGACCCGACAGAATGTCGCCGCCGCCCTTGAAGTCGCGGGTGCGGCACATGTTGGTGGTAAAGATCTTGAAGGCGCGGGGCTCGGCGTGGCGGATCGTGATCAACCGGTCGTCGGTGAGGATGAAACCGATATCGGCGAGGCCGGCAATCTGGCTGTCGACGCGATAGACAAGGCTCGCGGTCAGGAACAGCGCGCCCTTCTCGATGTAGAGCCGGCTCGACGGTTCGATGTCGCGCAGTTCGTCACGGCTCGGCAACTCGACGCCAGTCGCCGTTTCGACTGCCGCGGTTTCCTCGTCGGTGGGATTGAGCAGATCGTACCAGCCGATCTCGCCGGCGGCGTGAAGCTTGCCGTCGCCGGGCAGATCGATGGCGGCGCCGGTCCTGTCGTAGAGAAAAAGCATGCGTATGGTCCTCAGCCGGCGCGCATCGGATCGAAGGCGTCGTCGACCGGCAGCTGGAGGGCGGTGGCCAGCTGGTTGGTCTTTCCCGCAAGGCCGACAATCGTGATCAGTTCGGCATATTGGCCGTCAGTCATGCCCTTGGCGCGGGCGGCGGCGGTATGGGAATGGATACAATAGGCGCAGTTGTTGGCGATGGAGACGGCGATATAGATCATCTCCTTGGTGACGGGATCGATCTCCGACGGCGTCGCCATGACCGCCTTCACTTCGTTCCAGGTCCGTTCGAGCAGCGTCGGATCGACCGCCAGCCAGAGCCACATGTTGTTGATGAAGTCGGATTTGCGGGTGGCGCGGATGTCGTCGAAAACGGCCTTCACGCGGGGCTCGTCTTCCGGGTTTGCGGGCGGAATGATCGTCGACACGGGGGCACCTCCATCTGCATGTATCGGGCGTCAAGCTTTGCACCGACGAGCTGAAATTCGCAAACGCGTTTCGACGCCGTCAGGTTCACTTGCATCGTTCCGGAGAGACAAGTCGCCGCACCCGAAACCGCGCGCGGAGAGTCGTAATTACAGGTGACGTCGGGGAATTGGCCTTGTCTTTTGCGTCAGAAAGGCGTTAGAGCGGGCCAGATTTTTCCCGCAACAGCGACTTTCCGCGAGCCGCCAACCCTCCGAAAGCGTCATGACCGTTCCAGATTCCTCCGCCGCCCAGCCGTCCGCAACGCGAGACGAGGGCGCGAAGCGAACTGACAGGGAAGTCTCGCTGCCGGTTCTGGTGTTCTTCGCCTTCCTCGTCGGCCTTGTCGCCGCCGCGGGCGCGATCGTCTTCAAATATCTGATCGCGTTCATCTACAATCTCTCGTTCTACGGCATCTTCTCCTTCGATCTCGATCCCAATTCCTATGGCGCGGCCAGCGTCTGGGGACCGTTCATCGTTCTCGTGCCGGTCATCGGCGGGCTTATCGTGGTGTTCCTGGTCAAGACCTGGGCGCCGGAAGCAAAGGGGCACGGCGTGCCCGAGGTGATGTTTGCCATCTATCACCGGGACGGCAACGTCCGCGGCATCGTCGCCGTGGTCAAATCGATTGCTTCGGCCATCTCCATCGGCACCGGCGCATCGGTCGGACGCGAGGGGCCGATCATCCAGATCGGTTCGTCCTTCGGCTCGACGCTTGGCCGCTGGCTGGGCCTCATCCGCTCGCAGAAGATCATCCTTCTCGCAGCCGGCGCAGGCGCAGGGATTGCGGCCACCTTCAACACGCCGCTCGGCGGCGTGCTCTTCGCCGTCGAGGTGCTGCTGCCGGAAATCTCGCCGCGCAGCTTCCTGCCTGTGGTGGCTGCGACTGCGACCTCCACCTATGCCTATCGCCAGGTCATCGGCGCGGAGGCGACGTTCTATATTCCGGTCTGGACGACGCTGCCGAGCCACGAGGCTGTCAACTTCGTCGAGATCGGCCTCGCCGCCTTTACCGGCGTCGCCATGGGTCTTGCGGCTTGGGCCTTCGTGCTCGTCCTCGAGTTCATGGAGGACTGGTTCGACGAGATGAAGATCAACGATTACCTCAAGAACGTGATCGGCATGCTCTTCGTCGGCGTTTCCGGCTACATCTTCATGCTGACGGTCGGCCACTATCACGTCATGAGCGTGGGCTATGCGACGATCCAGGACATCCTCGTCGGCAACGACATGACGGTGATCCTGCTGCTCGTCCTTTTTGGCGCCAAGCTTCTGGCGACGACCGTGAGCCTCGGGGCAGGCGCTTCGGGCGGCATCTTCTCGCCGTCCCTGTTCATGGGCGCGGCGCTGGGAGCGGCCATCGGCACCGCCGGTGTCTGGCTGTTTCCGAATTCTGGCCTCTCGGTCGCCGTCTTCGCAATGATCGGCATGGGGGCCATGGTGGGCGCGGGCACGAGCGCTGCGATGACCGCGATCGTGATGATCTTCGAGATGACGCGCGACTACAACATCATCCTGCCGCTGGTGCTCGCCGTCGCCATCGCGCTCGGCATCCGGCGGGCGCTGGTCGTCAACGACATCTACACGATCAAGCTTCGCAAGCGCGGGCGCGCGATTCCCACCGACCGGACGACGAACATGTTCCTCGTCCAGCCGGCGCGCGAGGTGATGAGCAAGAACTTCATCGTGCTGCCGATGGAAATGTCGGTCACCGAGGCGCTGTCGCGGGTGGACGTTGAAACCAACCGCGTGGTCGTCACCGACGGCGCGCGCATCGTCGGTTACGTCCGCTTCGCCGCGATCCCCTACCATGCGGACCGTTTCGCGCGGCAGACGCTGGGCGAGATCATGAAGACCGACTTCGTAGTGGCAACCCCCAAGGGCAACCTCAACTCGGTGGTCACCCGCATGAGCCGGCGCGACCGCTCCTATGCGATCGTGGTGGCCAACGAATCCGGCGTGCCGCGCGGCGAGGACGTGGTCGGCGTCATCGACCGCGAGGAACTGGCCCAGGCGATCGTCCGCAACCACTATTCCTAACGTTCAGTTCTTTCGGCGGATTGCGATCGACCGACCGATCCGTTCGTCGGCGGGCAGCGAAGCGTGGGCTTCGGACAGCTGGGTCAGCCGTGCCAGCAGATCGTCGGGCATGGGTGCGACTTTCGGTCCCGCCATGTCGATGTGGAGAAGCAGGGTTTCGGACGTCGCCGAGAGAAAGCCGTCCTCGTGGAACAGACGCTCGAAGACATGGATACGCTTGGCGTCGACATCGACCAGGCGGATATCGGCCCGCACCTTCGAGCCGTGCTTGAGCTCGCGCACGTAGCAGACATGGGCCTCGGCGGTGAAGAAGCTGTGGTTGCGGGTTTCACGATAGGTCTTCCCACAGCCCATCTCGTCGAAGAAGTGGTCGACGGCACGATCGAACAGGACGTTGTAGTAGGCCATGTTCAGATGGCCGTTATAGTCGAACCAGCCGGGCTCGAGCGCCTGCAGGGGCGTGGGGAAGGGGACGGTCGTCATGTGTTTCTCCTGTCGTCGCGGTCCGGCGCCACTGGACAATCGCGGCGGCATTTGCACATTAGCCGACGTTCCCGGTCAAGCCGAATGACGGCCCGAATGACGGCAGCAAGCCGCTGGCCATGGGGACGGAGGAATACGCATGGGACTTGAGCACATCATCGAAGGCACCCGCAACGAGGACGGGATCCGCACCGTCGTCGGCATTCTCGCCCAGCGCTTCGGCGAGCGGCTGTCGACCGGACAGTCGCTGCGCGAGCAACATGCCCATACGACCACCTACATTCCCTCGCAACTGCCCGATGCCGTGGTGTTCCCGGAAAGCGCCGAGGAGGTGCAGCTGATCGTCAAGGCCTGCGCCGAGCATCGGGTCCCGGTCATTCCCTTCGGCACCGGCTCCTCGCTCGAGGGCCACGTAAATGCGCCGATGGGCGGCATCTCGATCGATACAATGCGGATGAACCGGCTTCTGGAGGTCAACCAGGAAGATCTCGACTGCACGGTCGAGCCGGGAATGACGCGCGAGGATCTCAACACCGCACTGCGCGACACCGGGCTGTTCTTCCCGATCGATCCGGGCGCCAACGCCTCGATCGGCGGCATGGCGGCGACGCGGGCCTCGGGCACCAATGCGGTGCGTTACGGCACCATGCGCGACAACGTGCTGGCGGTGACGGCGGTGACCGCCACCGGCGAGGAAATCCGCACCGCGCGGCGGGCGCGCAAGTCGTCGGCCGGCTACGATCTCACACGGCTCTTCGTCGGCTCGGAAGGCACGCTCGGCGTGCTGACCTCGGTGACGCTGAGATTGCAGGGCATCCCGCAGGCGATTTCCGGCGGCGTCTGTCCGTTCCCCAGCGTCGAAGCGGCCTGCAACGCGGTGATCATGACCATCCAGATGGGTATCCCGGTTGCCCGCATCGAACTGCTCGACGCGCTTCAGATGAAGGCCTGCAACGCCTACTCGAAGCTCGACTATCCCGAAAGCCCGGCGCTGTTTCTTGAATTCCACGGCACCGAGGCGGGCGTCGCCGAACAGGCCGAACTCTTCGCCGAGATCGCGGCCGACTGCGGCGGTGGCGAGTTCCTCTGGACCACCAATCCCGAGAAGCGGACGCAGTTGTGGAAGGCGCGGCACAATGCCTATTGGGCGGCGCTGCAGCTACGTCCGGGCGCCAAGGGCATCTCGACGGATGTTTGCGTGCCGATCTCGCATCTCGCCGAGTGCGTGGCGGAGACCCAGGACGATATCGCAGAACACGGCCTGCTGGCGCCGATCGTCGGGCATGCCGGCGACGGTAATTTCCACGTGCTGGTGCTTCTCGACGACAAGGACCCGAAGGAAATTGCCGGCGCGGAAGCCTTTGTCGCCCGTCTCAACGAGCGGGCGCTTAAGTTCGACGGCACCTGTACCGGCGAGCACGGCATCGGCCAGGGCAAGGTGCCCTACCTCTCGGCCGAACTTGGAGGCACGGTCGATCTGATGCGGCAGATCAAGCGCGCGCTCGACCCTGACAACATCATGAACCCCGGCAAGGTGTTTCCCTTTACCGCATAGGGGCTTCATCTCCGGGAAAGCCGCGCGGCGGCCTTGTTTGTGCCGGTTCGACGGTGCAGCATGGCGGCGAATGAGTATGGAGGTATCGGCCTGGCCCGGCTGTTTGTCATTTTCGGGGGACTTCTGGTACTGGCGCTGTTTACCGCGCTTATCGGCCCCTATTTCATCGACTGGACCAGCTACCGGACAGCCTTCGAAACGGAGGCGTCCCGTGTGCTCGGCCAGCCCGTCGAGGTGCGCGGTTCGGCCGATGCAAGGCTTCTACCCTTTCCCTCCGTGACCTTCTCGGACGTCGCCATCGGCAAGGACGCAGAGGGAACGCCGATGATGACGGTCGACACGTTCTCCATGGACGTGGAGCTGGCGCCTTTCCTCAGCGGCGAGGTGCGGATCTTCGACATGCGGCTCGAACATCCGTCGGTGACCATGCAGATCATGCCGGACGGCTCTCTCGACTGGGCGCTGAGCGCCCGTTCGGCTGCACCGGGCGAGACGGTTATTCTGGAAAAGGTCGCCGTCACCGACGCCGATATCCGTATCGTCGATACCCAGAACGGGCGCGAACATTCGGCGCGCGACATCGACGCGACGCTGTCGGCCAAGTCGCTCAGCGGGCCGTGGCGCATCGAGGGCACCGGCGAACTGGAAGGCCGGCACGGCAGTTTCGATATATCGACCGGTTCGGCCGAAAACGGCTCGGTTCGCCTGCGTGCCCGCATCCTGCCCGACGATGCGCCGATCGTGCTCGAAACCGAGGGCACGGCGCAGATCGCGGAAGCGAAGCCGCGCTATGACGGCACCTTCACGCTTCAATATCTCGAAGCCTCCGGCGAGGACGGCGGGACGAAGGCCGCAATGGTGACGCGCGGCAATTTCCAGGCGGACAACGAGCGTCTCAGGATCGACGAATACCGGATGGAGCTCGGCGGCAGCGACGATCCCTATGTGGTCACCGGCGAAGCCACCGTCGATACCGGACCCGAACCCGAATTCCTGCTGACCGCCGACGGCCAGCAGGTGGAGATCGGCACCCAGGACGGGTCGACTGCAACTGATGGAAACAGCGGAACCGGGGAGGGAACGCCTGCGCCGGCCAGTGCGCGCGAACGGCTCGCCCAGCTAAACGCCTTCCTCTCGCGTCTGCCGCCGCCGCCGCTTCCAGGCCGGGTGGAAATCTCGTTGCCGGCGATCATCGCCGGCGGCACTACCATCCGCGACATCTCGATCGCCGCGCGTCCCGACAATGGCAGCTGGCAGGTCGACAGTTTCGGCGCCAGCCTGCCGGGACGCACGCGGGTGGAAGCGAATGGCCTCCTGACGGTCGGCGATCGCGCCGCCTTCTCCGGCGATCTGGTTGTCGCCTCCAGCCAGCCCTCGGGGCTTGCCAACTGGCTGACGGGAAATGTGGACCCGGTGATGCGGCAGATCGACAAGGCCGGGTTCTCGGCCAGGGTGTCGCTCACCGAGCGGCTGCAGCGGTTCGACGGGCTGGAAGTGGCGATCGGGCCGGCGATCCTGAAGGGCTCGCTCGAGCGGCAGGAACTCGAAGGCCGGGCGCCGTCGCTGTCGCTCGATCTGTCCGGCGATCGTTTCGACATCGAGGCGGTCCGGGCGCTGTCGACGCTGGCGGGCATCGAGACCGGAACCGGCGACATCGATCATATCGGCGTGAGCAATCTCTCCGCCCACGTCGCGGCCGACGTGCTCGATGTCGGCGATCTCGAAATCGGAAACGTCGACGCGACGGTGCTCTACCGCGACGGTGTGCTGACGCTCGACAATTTCTCCTTCGGCGATCTGGCGGGGGCCGCGGGCAGCGTAAAGGGCCTGCTGGAAGGCTCGATCGCTGCACCGGCCGGTTCTCTGACCGGCTCCGTTCGAGCCGAGGCGGGTGACCGGCTTCTGGCGCTCGCCGCGCAGCTCACTCGCGACAACGCCGTCATCAATCGCCTGCGCGCCATTCCCGGGGCGTATGACGATCTCGACGCCAGCTTCTCGCTGGAACTTTCGCCCGACGCCGGTCCGGCGCTCTCGGCGTCCGGTACAACCAACGGCACCGAGTTCGCGCTGTCGGCTTCCGGTCCGGGGCTCGTGGGAACCGGCGAAGGCGCGCGCTCTGTGCGGCTGACGGCGGACAATTCCGATGCCGCGCCGCTTGCGGGGCAGGCTGGCTTTGCCGTGTTGCCGCTCGCCGAGACCGGTGCCGGCCATCTCGAATTCTCGCTGGAAGGCGATGGCACCGGCGACGCGAAGATCTCGATCCTCGCCTCCGCCGGCGACACGGCGCTGGCGCTCGACGGCAGCGGCCAAGTTTCCGCGACGGGACCTATGACGGGTACTTACGACGCGGAACTGAAGTCGGGCGATGCCGAGCCGGTCCTCATCCTGTTCGGTCAGGCACTGCCGCAGACCGGCATGGGGCTCGCCGCCGATCTGACGGCGCAGGCCGAACTCACCGGGGATGAGATCGCGCTCACGGATCTTGCAGGGTCCGTCGGCGGCAATCCGGTCAGCGGGGCGTTGCGGTTCGACCGTGCGACCGATCAGGTCTCGGCCACCGGTGATCTGACGCTCGGCAGTCTCGACCTCCTGTGGCTGACCGAGCTGACGCTCGGCCCCCGGCTCGAGGCAATCGATGGCGGCAGCTGGAGCGACTCACCCTATCTGGCGCCCGCCGGAGGCACGCCGCAGTTCGATGTCGCGCTGACCGCCGAAACCTTTGGTCTCGGGCCGGCTGGCGAGGCGACCGGCTTCTCGGGTCAGGTGTCCTTCAAGGACGGGCGGCTGCAACTGAGCGACGGCAAGGGTTCCTGGCGCGGCGGCACATTGGCGGGCGGTTTCAATCTCGACAATCCCGACGGCACCGCCTTCCTCTCCGCGACGGTGGACGCCGACGGCCTGGACATCGCCGCGATCGAGCGCGCGCTTTCGAACGTCGCACCTGTAACAGGTCAGGCGCATTTCCGGGCGCGCGTCGAGGGCACCGGCGGCAATACCCGTGCGCTCGTCAAGGCGCTGACCGGCGGCGGAGAGCTGACCATCGGCAGTTTCACCCTGTCGGGGCTCGATCCGCACGCCTTCGAGCGCATCATCAACGGCGCGGACCGTGAAGGTTTCGAGACCGACACGGGTCAGGTCGAGGAACTCGCGGCCCTGTCGATCTCAAACGGTGAACTGACGGCGGACAGCGTGGCGCTGCCTTTCTCGATCACCAGCGGCGTGGCGCGGTTCTCTTTGCCAGCGGTGACCAGCGGCTCGGCGACGCTGTCGGGCGAGGGCAGGGTGGATCTCGCCGCTCAAACCGTCGACAGCGATTTCGGACTCGCCTTCGATCCGCGCGAGGAGGCCCAGGCTGGCGCCGAGCCGCGCATCGGCATCCGCGTCGAGGGGCCGCTGAGCGATCCCGCGCGGACGCTGGACGTCACTCAGCTCGCCAACTTCCTGTCGGTTCGCGCCTACGAGATCGAGCGTCGGCGGGTGGAACTCCTGCAGGCCGGCGTTCTCGAAAAACTCAGACTCCGCCGCGTGCTGGCGCTCGTCGAGCAGAACGAGGCGGACCGGGCCGCGGCGCGGGCGGCCGAGGAGCAACGGCTGCAGCGTGAAGC
>CAZEJG010000008.1:0-147430 GCA_964511625.1 uncultured Hoeflea sp. | reverse complement strand
GAGTGGCTGGGGAACCTGGATTCGAACCAGGACTAACGGAGTCAGAGTCCGTGGGTCTACCGTTAACCTATTCCCCAAAGCCTGTTCCGGATCGAAGGCCGGAGCGGCGAGGCGGGGTGTTCGTCCGCCTCGATGGCGCGCCTTTTACCACACTTGTCGCCTCGATCAAGCCCTGATGTGACTCCGTCGTCATTGCGCGCTCGCGAGGTCGTTTGGAACCTTTTCCGCTGTTCGGGTGTTTCCCGACATTGAGATGATGCAAAGGCGTCGTCGCTAACCAAATAATTGATCGGATGGAGAAATATGACCAAGGAAGTTCCGCAGAAGAAAGCCAAGCAGGGTGAAAGTTCGCGTCGGATCCTCATTGTCCTGGCGGCATCCCTCGTCGCCGCGATTGTCGTCTGGGGCGCCGCGGAACTCTATTTCGACGTCGCGCTCGAGCCGGAGGTCGAGGCCGCGTCCTGACGCGGAGCCGTTCGGGACGTCCGGGTCACGAGTACTTAAAAAGGTTTTGCGAACGCCTCTCGATTTGATAGTCTGACGTCAACGCAAAACAACAGCGCGAGGGATGTTTCGTATTCCCCTGCGCGGCAGGATATATCGTGACCGACTCCACGGACGGCTTGACGCCGCAGCAGGTGGAGATACGGAACGGCAAGGCTTCTTCGTCAAGCGCCGAACGGGCAGCGGATGGAGAGGCAAGGCAAGGCGGCAGCAATGCCGCACCTTCCGGTAACGGGGGCGGAAATCCGTCCAACGGTACCCAAGCCGCCGCATCTCCCGATTCCTGGAAATCCGGCAAGAAGCGTCGACGCCGCAGGCGTGGGCGCTCGACGCCGTTGCAGAACGGTGCCTCGGGCGACGGGCCAGGATCACTTGATTCCGCGATCGCGCCGGATGCGGCGTCCTCACAGGGCGGTTCCACGCGGCATGACGCCGGAGCTGCGCAAGAAGAGCCCGCCGGGCAAACCAGTGGGAAATCTTCCAAGACACGCAAGCGTCGACGCCGCGGACGTGGTGGTGGCGGAAAGCAGCGTGAGCTTCAGGGCCATCCGCTTTCGGCGCGTGCAAGCCGGCCACTCCAGCCGAAGACCCCCAAGGATGAAGCGGCCGCCCGGTCGGGTGGCGGCAGGCCGAAGCAGGAGCGCGCAAATGCCGGTTCTGGAGAGGCCGCCGGATCCCATGAGGACGATCTCTATGCCGCGCTCGACCTCGGCACCAACAATTGCCGCCTGCTGATCGCCCAGCCCACTCGGCCCGGCCAGTTCCGCGTCGTCGATGCCTTTTCGCGCATCGTCCGTCTCGGGGAAGGGCTCGCGGCATCGGGCCGGCTCTCAGACGGCGCCATGGAGCGTTCGATCGAGGCCCTGAAAATCTGCGCCTCCAAGATTTCCGGCCGCAATCTCCGTCTCAAGCGGCTCATTGCCACCGAGGCTTGCCGGTCCGCGTCCAACGGAACGGAGTTTCTCAAGCGCGTCCGTGCCGAGACCGGTCTCGAACTCGAGATCGTCGACCGCGAGACCGAGGCGCGGCTGGCGGTCGCCGGCTGCACCTCGCTCATCGATCGGGAAACGGACGGCCTCGTGCTCTTCGATATCGGCGGCGGCTCTTCGGAGATTGCGCTCATCGATCTCTCTTCCAATCGAACCAACCGGCTGTCGGATCACATCCGGGCCTGGACCTCGCTGCCGGTCGGCGTCGTTACCCTCTCGGAACGATACGGCGGAAGCGCCGTCACCCGCGAGATCTTCCAGGCGATGGTCACCGAAGTGGACAACCATCTCGCAGCCTTCATGCCGCCCGAGCTGCCGTCGATCTTCTCGGGTGCCAATGACGCGCGTTTCCATCTGCTGGGAACTTCCGGAACGGTGACCACGCTTGCCGGGCTCCATCTCGAACTGCCGCGCTACGACAGGCGCAAGGTCGATGGGGTCTGGCTCAGCAGTTCGCAGGTCGACGTGACGCTCGAACGGCTCCTGTCGTGGAATTTCGACCAGCGCGCCGCCAATCCCTGCATTGGTGCCGACCGGGCCGATCTGGTGCTTGCCGGCTGCGCCATTCTCGAATCCATCCGCAAGCGCTGGCCGTCGGAGCGGATGCGGGTAGCCGACCGGGGGCTGCGCGAGGGCCTTCTCAACGAAATGATGGCGCGCGACGGCGCATGGCGACGCGCCGGCCGGCGCTACCGCGCGCGGATGCGGGCCAGACCCCCGAGGGAAGGAGAGCGCTGATGGCCAAGCCTCCATCATCCAAAGCGCCCACGCGCGCCAAGCCCGGCGGCCGCAAGCTCGGCCAGAAGGTCAAGAAGAGCAAGCTGAAGGCGTCCTCGCGCCGCTGGCTGGAGCGACATCTCAACGATCCCTATGTGCAGCGCTCCAAGCACGAGGGCTATCGCTCGCGCGCCGTTTACAAGCTTCTCGAGATCGACGAGAAACACCAGATCCTCAAGGGTGCCAGGCGCATCATCGATCTTGGCGCCGCCCCCGGCGGCTGGTCGCAGATATCGGCGCGGGTGACCGATTCCACCGATCTCGATCCGAAGGTCGCGGCCATCGATTTTCTGGAGATGGATCCGCTGCCCGGCGTCTTGTTCATTCAGATGGATTTCCTCGACGATGCGGCGCCGGGTAAACTCATGGAGGCCATCGGCGGCGCGCCGGATCTGGTGCTGTCCGACATGGCGGCGCCCACCACTGGCCATTCGCGCACAGACCATCTGCGGACCATGCATCTGTGCGAGGTGGCGGCCCACTTCGCCGTCGACGTGCTGGCGCCCGGCGGGCATTTCCTCGCCAAGACCTTCCAGGGAGGTGCGGAGCGTGATCTGCTGACGTTCCTCAAGCAGAATTTCCGCTCGGTCGTTCACGTCAAGCCGCCGGCGTCCCGCGCCGAGTCGGTGGAAATGTTCGTGCTCGCCAAGGGCTTCAAGGGGCGGAGCGCCCCGCGCGAAACATAATGGGCGATAGCGAATAGAGGTGTCGGTTCGACACCGGAGCCCTCGCGCTGGTGGGACATCGCCACGGCGTTGGTGCCCCGGCTTTTCTGCAACTGTTCAAGCAACCTGCGCCAATAACGGGAATGTGTGTTGCCAAACACGCTGGCTGCTCCATTTGGAGCGACATCATCAGGGAGTTAGCCAAGGAGATTTCAATGACGTTCACACGACGACATTTCATCCATACGGCGGCCGCGACTGCGGGTGCCGTCATGATACTTCCCTATGCCTCGCGGGCGGTTGCCGCCACCGCCGATACCTTCAAGGCCAGCGCGGGCGATTTCACCGTCCATCCGGTCGAGCACGCCTCCTTCGTCCTGGAGACGCCGGCGGGTGTCATCTATTCGGACCCGGTCGGCGATCCGTCGCTCTATGCCGATCTGCCCGCCCCGAACCTCGTGCTTGTCACGCACGAACATGGTGACCACTACAATGCCGACACCTTGACCGCGCTGGTAGGTGACGGCGTCGATCTGATCACCAATCCGGCTGTCCACGAGATGCTTCCGGATGCACTCAAGGGCAAGGGCAAGGTCCTCGCCAATGGCGAGTCCGCGGAGTGGCAGGGCGTGTCGATCGATGCGATCCCGGCATACAACCTCACCGAGGAGCGCAAGAATTTCCATCCGGAAGGTCGCGACAACGGCTATGTGCTCGGTTTCGACGGGTTCCGCATCTATATTTCGGGCGATACCGAGAACACGCCGGAAATGAAGGCGCTGGAGAATATCGATCTCGCCTTCCTTTGCATGAATCTGCCGTTCACGATGGACGTCGAACAGGCAGCCGATGCCATTGCTGCGTTCACGCCGAAATATGTCTATCCCTACCATTACCGCGGTCGCGACGGCGGCACCCAGGACCCGGCCGAGTTCGCCAAGCTGGTCGAGGGCAACACCGAGGTGAAGATGGCTGAATGGTACAGCTGATCCTGCTTCACCGCTGACCATCAAGGGACCGGACCACGTGGCCGGTCCCTTTTTCGTCTCTGGATTGCAGCCCGGTTCGCGCCGATGCAGAGGCCAGTTCGACAAGGTATGAACTTTCTGTTCTTTCCCAGCGATCCGGACTTTCGCATTGCACAAAGGCGTGTTACCAGCCCTTGCCAACGCGAAAGGCGGATTCCCGAAATCCGCATCTGACAGGAAGCGAGCGATGGCGAAAATTCTCCAGACAGCCTCGGGCGAATATGCCCTGACATTCGACGACGTCCTTCTCCAGCCCGGCCATTCCGAGGTCATGCCGGGGCAGACGGACATCTCCACGCGCATCGCCAAGGATTTCGATCTCAATCTGCCGATCATCTCGTCGGCCATGGACACCGTGACCGAAGGCCGGCTCGCCATCGCCATGGCGCAGGCGGGCGGTATCGGCGTCATCCACCGCAATCTCACCCCGGTCGAGCAGGCCGAGCAGGTCCGTCAGGTCAAGAAGTTCGAGAGCGGCATGGTGGTCAATCCGGTGACCATTCATCCCGACGCCAAGCTGTCGGAAGCCTTGGCACTGATGAGCGCGCACGGCATCTCGGGCATTCCGGTGGTCGAGCACACCGGACGCGATCCGAACGGTCCGGGCCGTCTCGTCGGCATCCTCACCAACCGCGACGTTCGCTTCGCCTCCAATCCCGATCAGAAGATCCACGAACTGATGACCAAGGAAAAGCTGGTCACGGTGAAGGAGACGGTCGATCAGGAGGAAGCCAAGCGGCTCTTGCACAGCCACCGCATCGAGAAGCTTCTCGTCGTTGACGGCGAGGGGCTCTGCGTCGGCCTGATCACCGTCAAGGATATCGAGAAGTCGCAGCTCAACCCGCATGCATCGAAGGATGCGCAGGGTCGGCTCCGTGCCGCAGCCGCCATCTCCGTGGGGGATGACGGTTTCGAACGGGCGGAACGCCTTCTGGACGCCGGCATCGACCTGATCGTCATCGATACGGCGCACGGCCATTCCCAGCGCGTGCTCGATTCCGTAACCCGGGTGAAGAAACTGTCGAACTCGGTGCGCATCATGGCCGGCAACGTGGCGACCGCGGAAGCCACCAAGGCGCTGATCGATGCGGGCGCGGATGCGGTCAAGGTGGGGATCGGGCCCGGCTCGATCTGCACCACACGTATCGTCGCGGGTGTTGGCATGCCGCAGCTCTCGGCGATCATGTCCTCTGTGGAGGAGGCCAATCGGCACGACATCCCGGTCATTGCCGACGGCGGCATCAAGTTCTCGGGTGACCTCGCCAAGGCAATCGCGGCAGGTGCATCCGCTGTCATGATCGGCTCGCTGCTTGCAGGTACGGATGAAAGCCCGGGCGAGGTCTATCTGCACCAGGGCCGTTCGTTCAAAGCCTATCGCGGCATGGGCTCGGTGGGCGCCATGGCACGCGGTTCGGCCGACCGCTATTTCCAGGCCGAGGTGCGCGACACGCTCAAGCTCGTGCCGGAAGGCATCGAAGGGCAGGTGCCCTACAAGGGGCCGGTCTCCGGCGTCCTGCATCAGCTCGCCGGCGGTCTGCGCGCTGCCATGGGCTATGTCGGCGGCGGCGACATCAGGACGTTCCAGGAGCGCGCCACCTTCGTCAAGATCACCGGCGCCGGGCTGCGGGAGAGCCACGCGCACGATGTCACCATCACCCGGGAAAGCCCCAACTATCCCGGCGGCGCCTGATCCCTGATCGGCCTGATCGGCCATTGAGGAGACTGTCATGACGACGACTGCAATTTTCTGGCCGATGATCGCCCAGGCCCTGCTCACCTTCGCGATGTATGTGGTCATGTCGCGCCGGCGCCTCGAGGGCATCCGTCTCGGCAAGGCGAAAGCCGCCGATTTCAAGGTACCCTCCGTCGAGCCCGACTACAGCGCGACGGCCGCGCGCAACGTCACAAACCAGTTCGAACTGCCGGTGCTGTTCTTCGTGGTCTGCCTCTCGCTGCAGATGACGTCCGGGGTCAACTACGTCGCCCTTCTCATTGCCTGGCTCTTCGTCGTGTCGCGGTACCTGCACGCTTTCGTGCATGTGACGTCCAACAAGCTGCGCCTGCGCCGCCCGCTGTTCATCGTGGGGTTTCTAGCCTGCATCCTGCTCTGGATCTGGCTTGCGGTTCATATGTTGAACGCGGCGGTCTGATCCTGCCTGCCTGAAAGAACTTGCTCGGCATCTGCAAAGATGCCGCGCACCATTTCGCAGATGAGTTCCGAAATGGCTTCGAAATCGGCCCGTCGATGGCTTCCGCGCCGGAAGAACAGCGCGATGTTGCGTTCAGGCACGGGTGGGGCGAAGGCCATGATCCGGATGTCACCGCGACGCTGGCATTCCGCCGTAATGGCGATTTCGGGTAGCAAGGTGCGCCCCATACCGTTGGCCACCATCTGCAACAGCGTCGTCAGCGAGGTAGCTCCATAATTGACGAGATTGGCCGCCGGTCGCTCCTCACACAGCGCGAGCGCCTGGTCGCGAAGGCAGTGGCCTTCCTCCAGCAGCAACAGCCGGTCGAGGGCGATCTGGTGCTGGTTGAGCGGCGAGACGAGAATATCGTCGTTCTCGCTTGCCACCATGTAGAACCGGTCTGCGAAGAGTTCCGTGTGGCCGATCCAGCTCTCGTTGATCGGCAGGGCCGCAACGATCGCGTCGAGAGAGCCTGCATGAAGCTGCTGCACGAGCGTTTCGGTAACAGCCTCCTTCACCCTGAATTCGAGCTTCGGAAAGCGTTCGGTCAGCACAGGCGCCAGCGACGGCAGCAGGTAGGGTGCAATCGTGGGGATCAGGCCCAGTTTCAGGGTTCCGTTGAGAACGCCGCTTTCCTGACGCGCCTGTTCCTCGATCGAGCGCACTTCATCGAGAACGCGCCTGAATGCGGGAAGCAACTGCCGTCCGGTCTCCGTCAACGCCACTGCACCGCGATTGCGCTCGACCAGCGCGCAGCCGAGCCTCCGTTCGAGTTCGGCGATCTGCGTCGAGAGCGCCGGCTGCGAGACATGCGCATCTTCCGCCGCCTGACCGAAATGCAGGCGTCGCGCCAGGGCATCGAAATAGGTCATCTGCTTGAGCGTGATCATGATAAGAAAATCTTATTGATAATTTCCAAAAATACAATTGGAAATTATCGTCGCGATCCTGCATTTTCGTGCCGCAGATCAGAGTGCGAGAGGGAGGAGAGGCGGCAGCGACGGCCTGCTGGAATCGTGGGGGAAGGCGTTTGTCTTCGTCCTGTCAGGTTTCAGCGCTAAGCCCGGATTGGCGGCCTTGTTCCCGGACCGACCGGTTTTCACAGAGAGCATTTGCGCGCTCGAACCGCTTCCCGATTGCAGCGGTTTTGGAACGAACATCTAGAATTTGGAGATCACGATATGGACGCGAAAGTCGAGAAAAAGGGCAAATGCCCGGTGATGCACACGAGTTTCGGCGGACGGTCGAACCGTGACTGGTGGCCGAACCAGCTCAACCTGGGCATCCTTCATCAGAATCCCGCTGCCGGCAATCCGATGGGCGAGGATTTCAACTACGCCGAGGCCTTCAAGAAGCTCGATCTTGCCGAAGTGAAAGCGGATATCGCCAAGGTCCTGACCGACAGCCAGGAATGGTGGCCTGCCGACTGGGGGCACTATGGCCCCTTCATGATCCGCATGGCGTGGCACTCCGCCGGCACCTACCGCACCGGCGACGGTCGTGGCGGCTCGACCTCGGGCTCGCAGCGTTTCGCGCCTCTCAACAGCTGGCCGGACAACGCCAACCTCGACAAGGCTCGCCGTCTGTTGTGGCCGGTCAAGAAGAAGTACGGCAAGTCGCTGTCCTGGGCCGACCTGATGATCCTGACCGGCAACGTCGCGCTGGAAACCATGGGCTTCAAGACCTTCGGTTTCGGCGGTGGTCGCGAAGACATCTTCGAGCCGGAACAGGATATCTACTGGGGTACCGAGGAAGAGTGGCTTGCCACGTCCGACAGCCCCAATTCCCGTTATTCGGAAGGCCGCGCGCTCGAAAATCCGCTCGCAGCGGTTCAGATGGGCCTCATCTACGTCAATCCGGAAGGACCCGACGGCAATCCCGACCCGGTTGCAGCGGCCAAGGACATCCGTGAAACCTTCGGCCGTATGGCGATGAACGACGAGGAAACCGTCGCCCTCATCGCCGGTGGTCACACCTTCGGCAAGACACACGGCATGGGCGATCCGACCGCTGTCGGTGCAGAACCCGAAGGTGCCGACATCGCCGAACAGGGTCTCGGCTGGACCTCCGGTGACGGCAAGGGCGGCAAGAACGCCTTCACCTCCGGGCTGGAAGTCATCTGGACCGACACTCCGACCAAGTGGGGCATGGGCTTCTTCCACAATCTCTTCGAATATGAGTGGGAACTCACCAAGAGCCCGGCCGGTGCGCACCAGTGGCAGCCGAAGAATCCTGAAGCCCAAGGCACCGTCGAGGATCCGCACGAGCCCGGCAAACGCCGTACGCCCAACATGCTGACCACCGATCTGGCCCTGCGCATCGATCCGGCCTACGAGAGGATCTCGCGTGATTTCTACGCCAATCCGGACAAGTTCGCCGATGCCTTCGCCCGCGCCTGGTTCAAGCTGACCCACCGCGACATGGGCCCGAAGGTTCTCTATCTCGGCTCCGAGGTTCCGGCCGAGGACCTGATCTGGCAGGATCCGGTCCCGGCGGTCGACCATGAACTGGTCGACGCATCCGACATCGCCGATCTTAAGGCGAAGATCCTCGCCTCCGGCCTTCCGGTCCGCGAGCTCGTCTACACCGCCTGGTCGTCGGCTGCGACCTTCCGCGGTTCGGACAAGCGCGGTGGCGCCAACGGCGCGCGCATCCGTCTCGCCCCGCAGAACGAGTGGGAAGTCAACGAGCCGGAACAGCTCCAGAAGGTGCTTTCCGTCTATGAGGACATCCAGAAGGCCTTTAATGACGCACAGACCGGCGGCAAGAAGGTGTCGCTGGCCGACCTGATCGTGCTCGGCGGTGCCGCAGCGATCGAGAAGGCCGCCAAGGATGCCGGTCACGACATCGAAGTGCCGTTCGCTCCGGGCCGTACCGATGCGACCGCGGAACAGACCGACGCCGAGTCGTTCGAGCCGCTGGAACCCCGTGCAGACGGTTTCCGCAACTATGTCGATGCCGAGTTCACGGTGCCGACCGAGCAGCTCCTGATCGACCGTGCGCAGCTCCTGACGCTCACCGCGCCGGAGATGACGGCGCTGATCGGCGGCCTTCGCGTGCTCGGCGCCAACTATGGTGACATGCCGCATGGCGTCTTCACCGACCGCAAGGGCGTGCTGACCAACGACTTCTTCGTCAACCTGCTCGACATGGGCGTGGCCTGGAAGCAGGCCGAGGATGATGAGCACGTCTATGAAGGCCGCGACCGCGCGACAGACGAGGTCAAGTGGACCGCAAGCCGTGTCGATCTGGTCTTCGGCTCGAACTCGCAGCTCCGCGCTCTCGCCGAGGTCTATGCCTGCGACGACGCCCGCGAGAAGTTCGTCAACGACTTCGTGGCCGCCTGGAACAAGGTCATGAATGCCGACCGGTTCGAACTGGCGGCCTGATCGACCTCACATGACGGTAAAATTCAACCGGGGCCCGCGAGGGCCCCGGTTTTTTTGTCGGCGGGTTTCTGCTTACCAGGCGAGGCTCGGATGAGCGTCGGCGCGGACGCTGCGCTCTTTCCTGCCGGCCGTGGCCGGGCTCGCGGCGGCTTCGGGTTCCGCGGCTGGTGTGATGTTGTCGAGACTGGCCGCGATATGGCCGCAGACGGCGTTGACGAGCGTCGCCGGTGCTCCGGGCCGCCGCATCAGGCCGATCTGCGCGGGCGCGAGCGCTGGGAACCCATCGAGCTGGGAGAGAATGCGCATGCCGGGACGCACCGCACACTCCGGCAGCAGCGACACGGCAAGTCCGCTCAAGACCGCCGAGGCGACGACCGTGGCCGACCAGCTGGTAAACAGGATCTGGTAGTCCCGGCCCGAGGCATCGAGCGCCGAGCAGGCGAGATTGCGCCACCGGCAGGAGGTCCGTCCGACCGCCAGCGGCACGACCGGATCCTCGTGCACCGTATGGTTCATCGATGTCACCCAGTAGAGCGGCTCGGTGCGCACGACCTCGGAGCTTCTCAGCAGCGGATCGTGGGTGACGAGCGCCACGTCCAGTTCCCCGCGCTGCAGCCGCGCGGAGAGTTCGGACGAGGGTTCGCACTCGATATAGAGTTCGACACCGGGATGGGTCTTGGCAAAACGGGCGATGATGCCCGGCATGTAACGATCGGCGTAATCGTCCGGCGTGCCGATGCGGATCGCGCCCTCGAGCTTCTGGTCGTCGAAGGCGGCCATGGTCTCGTTGTTGAGCTTGATCATCCGCCGCGCATAGCCGAGCAGCCGCTCCCCTTCGTCGGTCAGCCGGTTCGTCCGGCCGTCCTTGACGAAGAGCGGCTTGCCGATGCGTTCCTCGAGCCGCCGCATTTGCATGGAGACGGCGGATTGCGTCTTGAACACCTTGTCGGCCGCCCGTGTGAAGCTTCCGGCGTCCACGATGGCGATGAAGGTTTGCAACTGGTCGATGTCGAGAGGCGCGGGCATGGCGATGTCTCATCAAGTTTGTTGATGAAGTAGATTAGAAACATTCGTTGGACTGATCAATACGTTCCCGGCAAATTTGCTTCACCGGCAAAGGCGCGTCCCTCCCTCATGCGTCGGTCGGAACTCGACGAAGTGGATGAAGACCATGTCACGGCATTCCCGGATCAACCCGCCGCTCTCCATCGATCAGGCATCCGGATCGATCAAGCTCGATTATGCATCCGCCCGGCTCGGCCGCGGCCTCCGCGCATTGTGGAAGGCGATGGTGAATCGCCGCGCCGCGCGCATGCTGGACGAGATGACCGACAGCCAGCTTTCGGACATCGGTCTCACCCGCGCCGACTTGCGCGAGAGCTTCGAATCCCCGGTTCGCTTCGATCCCACGGTCGAACTCGCTTGGCGCGCGCGCTCCAACGCGCGCCGGATGCGCAGCCGCTAAACGACTTTCGGAGTCCCCCGGCGGACCGACACACGTTCCCGGTCCGCCATTTTCCCGGCCGCGCGCCCTGTTGCGGCCGGGTTTTTCTTGTCGGGTATCGCACCCCGTGCAGCCGGAAGCTGGCAGCGCTAGCGCGACCCCTTCATACCTTGAAGATACTGGTCGAAGATCGATTCCATGTCCTTCTGGTAACCGCGCTGGATCTCGCGTCCGGAATCGAACATCTTCCCGAAGATTTCGTCGTAGGGATTGTCCTTGCGGACAGAGGGTTCCGGTGGCGCCTCAGGTTCGGGTTTCTGCGCACCCCCGCCCATCATCTGCTTGAAGATGTCGGCGAAGGGATTGTTGGCCAAAGGATCGTTGTCCTGAGCGCGCGCGCTTGAGGGCTGGCCGCCGAACATCCCGCCGCCCAGCATGCCCTCGAGCATCTGGCCGAGCGGATTGCCCGCACCGGCGGAACTCTTGCCGGCGAAGCCGCCCTTCATCATCTCGTTCATGATGTCGCCGATCACGTTGCCGGAACCGCCGCCGGTACTGCCACGCATCTGCCCGGTCGATTGCTTGAACAGCCCGCCCATGATCATCGAGGCGATCACCGGGAGCATCTGCTTGAGGATGCTCTCGCCGATGCCGGTCGCCGCCGCCGCCTGTGCGGCAACTGCCCGGCTGACATCCTTGGAACCGAAGATGTGGCCGAGAATGCCGTTTCCCTCCTCGATTCCCGCGGGGGAGAACGCCTTCTGCATGTTCTCGAAATACTGCGCGTGGTGTCCGCCTGCGAGCGCCTGCAGGAAATTGCCGACATCCATCGGATTGTTGGCGTTGCGCTTCAGGCCGGTCGAGAACGCCGGCATCAGGGCTTCCATCGCCTGCTCGACCTGGCTTTCGCTGAGGCCGAACTGGCGGGCCATCGCCTTCATGGCCTCGCCGTTCTGGGCCTGGGCCATCATGTCGAATAGGGGCATCATGGCGGCTTCCTCCCATGCCGTTTCCGATGTGAGGAAGCTTATATCGCCCGGACGGTGGCGGCAATGCGGGGAGGCGAGTGCCTGCCGGTCAGTAAGCGTATTCGTTGAAAAGAGGCTCGATCGAGCCTTCCCAGCGGCCCCGGTACTGCGCCAGCATTTCCTCGGCCAGCGTGGTGCCGCGGGCGAGCGTTTCCTCGAGCGGCGCGAGGAAGTGGCTTTCGTCGTGGCCCTCGGAGTTCAGCCGGGCGCGACCGATCAGGCCCTTGCGCGACATGCCCAGAATATCCTTGCCGACCTGTTGCAGGGTCCGCGAACGGAAGCTCGTCTTCAGCCCGTCGCGCGGGACCGTGTCCCGCATTGCCTGCACCTCGTCGAGCGTCCAGGATTTGGTGTACTCCCAGACTTCGTCGAGCGCCTCCTCGTCATAGAGGAGACCGACCCAGAATGCCGGCAGCGCGCAGATCAGCCGCCAGGGGCCGCCGTCGGCGCCGCGCATTTCGAGAAAACGCTTGAGCCGGACGTCGGGGAAGACGGTCGAGAGGTGATTGGTCCAGTCGCCGCGCGTCGGCTCCGGATGGTCGATCTCGCCCTTGAGCGCGCCGTTCATGAACTGCCGGAACGTCACATGGGTGGCGTCGATATACTTGCCGCCGCGGATGACGAAATACATCGGCACATCGAGCGCCCACTGGGTGTAGTCGTCGAAGCCGAAATGATCGTTGAACGTGAAAGGCAGGAGGCCGGCGCGCTGGTTGTCGGTATCGCGCCAGATGTCGCCGCGCCAGGAGACCAGTCCGTTCGGCTTGCCCTCGGTGAAGGGTGAGGAGGCGAAGAGCGCGGTCGCCAGCGGCTGCAGCCTCATGCCCACCTGCATCTTGCGGCGCATGTCGGCTTCGGAGCTGAAATCGAGGTTCACCTGGATCGTGCAGGTCCGGTACATCATGTCGAGCCCCTGGCTGCCGACCTTCGGCATGTAGCGGGTCATGATGTCGTAGCGCGATTTCGGCATGCGCGGGGTTTCATCGAAGCCCCATTTCGGGCTGCCGCCCATGCCGATAAAGCGGATGCCGAGCGGATCGGCGATCTCGCGCAGCTGCGCCAGATGCGCATTCGATTCGCGGCAGGTCTGGTGGATCGTTTCGAGTGGCGCGCCGGAGAGTTCGAACTGGCCGCCCGGTTCGAGGCTGATCGCGCCCTGTCCGGTCGGTTCGACCAGCCCGATGATGCGGCCTGCATCCAGGATCGGCTCCCAGCCGAGCATCGCCGCCATGCCTTCGAGCAGCGCGCTGATCGAGCGCGGACCCTCATAGGGCACCGGACGGTTTCCCTCGGCGAAGAAGACGAACTTCTCGTGCTCGGTGCCGATACGCCAGTCGGACTTCGGCTTGCAGCCGGCTTCGAGGTAGGCGGACAGCTCGTCCATCGAGCCTATCGGCGTATCATCAGTCGTATCACGTGCCATGGAATTTCCGTCAGCGAAGTCCGGTCTGTCCCGCGACCGTCAGGGGCGCACAGGGGCGAAAGCCGTACCTGATTGGAACGGATTGTTCCACCACGCAAGTGAAAAGGGTTGAACAGTTGTTGAAGGCTTGTTGAACGATTGCGGCGTGCGCCGAGCGGTCTCTTAATCCGGCTGGTTCCAGTCGCCGCAGATCATCTGCACCGCCGTCAATGCGGCGACCGCAGCGGTATCAGCGCGCAGGATCCGGGGTCCGAGGGGGATGGCCGTGACATAGGGTCTGGAGCGCAGGGATTCGCGCTCCGTGTCCGAGAATCCACCTTCCGGACCGACGAGCACCCCGAGTTTCTTGCCAGCAAGAGCCGTCAGCGCTCCTGCGGGATTGTCCGTGCCACTGTCCTCGTCGCAGAAGACGAGCTGCCGGGTCGGGTCCCATCCGGCGAGCAGAGCGTCGAGCGACTGCGGTTCCAACAAGTCCGGGATCGAAAGGACACCACATTGCTGGGCCGCCTCGATGATCCAGGAGCGAATCTTGTCCGGGTTGAGGCGCTGGTTCTGGGTGAACTGTGTGCTGACCGGGCGGATGGATCCGGCACCCATCTCCACCGCCTTCTCGATCATCCAGTCGAGCCGTCCGGCCTTGATCGGCGCAAAGCAGAAGACGAGATCCGTCGCTTCGGGCTGTTGGCGTTCGAGCGCTACCGGCACCAGCACGGCCTTCTTCTTGGCCGGGCTTTCGATCCGGCTCCGCCATTCGCCGTCACGACCGTTGAACAGCAGGATTTCGCTGCCCGGCTCCATGCGCAGCACCGTCAGAAGGTAGTGGGACTGCTCCTTATCGGCGGCAATCGCTCCGCCTTCGGAGAGGGACGCATCGACGAAGAGACGCTTGAGTTTGTAGTTGGCTCGCATGCGGCAGCAATGAAGCGCGGGATGCCCGGGGTCAAGCGGGGCTGTCAGCTGAGTCGTGCCAGCGGGGCTTGTAGCCCGACTTCAGGGCACGGACGATCGAGCGTGGCGTTACCAGCACCAAAGGCTCGATGTGCAATTTGGAAAACTCGGTTCTGGCTGCGTATTCGCTGAAACCCCAGGGCAGGGCCTCGCCCTCCCGCAGGGCAAAATAGGTGCCGCCGGCGAGCACCATCGTGCCGTCCGGCAGCTCGTCGAAGGCTTCGAGCTTGAGCGTTTCGGGCGGTGTCGACCGTGAGTGCAGCCGTTCGGCATGCAGGGCCGCGTTCATTGCCTGGGCATCGGCGGCCTTGCCGCGATTGCCTTCGACCCAGGCGGCCTTGAAACGCTTGGCGTCCTCGCGCCGGCAGGTGTAACAGGGCCGGTGACCTGCGGCGAGCGCGGTGACCTCGTCGAGGAAGAACAGCTCCGTCCAGCCGGCGCCCCCGGTTCTGCCGTTCCGGCCCCAGACATCGCGTTTACGGTCTTTGTAGGAGAGGGCGCAGCAGATCCAGGCCGGCGTCGTCCAGCGCTTGCCCGTCAGGGTTCGTGTCTTTGGATCGTGAATGACCCCGCGATTGCCGGTAAACTGGCCGCGCGCTTCGGATTCAAAAAGGTCGCCGGCGGGATCGACGCGGTTCTTGAACGGCATGTCAGGCGGCCCTGCGTGTCAGCGCGGCCGCGGCACCGGCCATCATCAGAAGCGAGCCGCCGGCGCGGGTAACGACGCGGAGAACGGCGGGACGTCGCACGATGCGGCGAGCCGAGGAAGCGGCGAGCGCGAAAGCCGTGGCGTTGAGGATGCCGAGCACGGTGAACGTCAACACATAGAGGACAGCCTGCGGAGCGTAGGCGCCCGCCGGATCGATGAACTGCGGCACGAAGGCCACGAAGAACAGGATGCCCTTCGGGTTCAGGACCGTCACCAGGAAGGAATCGCGGAAGATCGGAAACAGGGGCGCGGTCGAAACCGTGTTCTCGTCTTCCGGCTCGATTTCGGGGAGCGTGACGGGCGAACGCCACATCTTTAGTCCCAGCCAGATGAGATAGGCCGCCCCTGCAAGCTTGAGCACCTGGAACAGCGTGGCCGACGTGGCGAGGATCGCGCCTGCTCCGGCCATCGACAGGCCGGTGGCGATCAGGTCGCCGAGCCCGACACCCGCCACGCTTGCGAGCGCCACCCGGCGCCCCTGCGCCAGCGCCTGTCCGATGACCAGAACGATGGTCGGACCGGGAATGACGAGGATGACGAGCGATGCCGCGACGAAGGCGAGATAGAGGTGGAGCGAGATATCCATGCGTTGCTCTCGGAAGCAATTTCAGCCAGCGCGATGAAGCGCCGGAAATCGCCCAGCGTCAAGCCAGCTCGCGTCGCACGACACCGTCTTCGCTCGCCTGCAGCAGCCACTTGCGCGTGCCCTCGGCAACAAAAGCCGTCAACACCTGTGTGGCATAGGCGCCGGTATCGATGTTGATCCGGTTCGGCATGATTTCGGGTGCCTCCGCCGGCGTGTGGCCGTGGACGACGAGTTTCGGATGCAGACCTGGATGGCTCAGGAATTCCCTGCGAATCCAGATCAGGTCGTCCCGCTTCTGCAGATCGAGCGGGATGCCGGGCCGGATGCCGGCGTGGCAGAAGAAAAAGTCTCCGAACTCGGCCGACGTCGGCAGGGCGTGCAGGAACTCGAGATGCGTCGCCGGCACAGCGTCGACGAGCGCCTTTCGTGAATTGAGCAGTTGCTCCGCGCTGGAGGTATCGAGGGTCACGCCGTAGCTCGCCGCCGTCTCGACGCCGCCATACTCGATGAAGAGCCCCGGATCTGCCATCGTCGTCAAAAAGTTGGCCATCCGGTCGTCGTGATTGCCGGTCAGCGCGATCTGTCGCGGGTCCGCCGTCCGCTCGATCAGCCGGTCGAGCACACCCCTGGAGTTGGGGCCGCGATCGACATAATCGCCGAGCATCACGATCCGCCAGTCGTCCGGTGTATCAGCTGCAATCTCGGCGTCGATCGCGTCGAGGAGCCGGTCCATCAGGCCCAGACATCCATGCACGTCGCCGATGGCGACGAGGCGCATGCCCTCCGGAGGAGAAGCGTCGTGGATCGATAGTCCCGACGTCATGACCCGACGATGATTATGTGCAGGGCCCGCGGACCGTGCGCGCCCAGAAGGATCTTCTGTTCGATGTCCCCGGACCGCGACGGACCGGTGACGAAGTTGACCACGCGCGGCATTTCGCCCTTGCCGAACTGTTCGCGCAGCCGGTCCCATATGCTTTCGAGATCGCCTTCGATATCCGAGGCGCTCAATACGACGATGTGGTGCTCCGGCAGGAAGTTCAGCGTGGTCGGATTGTCCGCGCCGGAATGGAGCGCCAAGGTGCCGGTCTCGGCCACACCCGCAAGCGCATGGCTGACAGCCGCAAGATCGTTGCCGTCGGAGGCGCCCTTCAGCATCTCCAGATTTCGCTCTGTCTCCCATCCGGCGCCCGCAAGCCGCTTGTCGTCCCCGACACGGATGCTGGCGGGAAGATTATGGGCGCGCAGATATGTCACCACCTCGGTCGCAACGTCCGAATAGCCGGAGACGGTGGCAATCGTCGCGCCGAATTTCTGCGCCATCAGTTCGAACAGATCCTGGCGTTGCCGCGGCGGCAAATGGCCCCGCTCGGGGATGATGCCACGCGGTGAACCGGCGAGGCGCTCGGTGACCGCCTGTTTCCGGCCCTCCTCGCCGGGCCCCGTACCATTGACCTTGCGGATCTTCGCCAGAATGGCGTCGCGCGCGCTCATTGACCGGCCCTCGACGTGCGGGCGTTCTGCTTGAGTGCTTCGCGCTGCTGCCATTGCTGCTGGAAGGTCCGGCCCTGCGGCGCGGGAAGATCGCGGTGGCGCGTCCAGCCGCCGGCAAAGGGCAGCGAGCGGAATCGCTGCCGCGGTCCTCCCAGCGCACTCAGGGCCGGAATGCCGAAAGACGCCGCGAGCCTGTAAAGCTTCGGGCGCTTGGCGAAGAACGCCCAGAACTTCAGGCCGTAGCGCGCCGCCGACGGCGTGAGGTGCTTTTCGAATTCCCGCTCGCGCCAGTGCCGCATCATCTTGGGCAGCGGGATGCGCATCGGGCAGACCGACTCGCAGCGGCCGCAGAAGGTCGAGGCGTTCGGCAGGTGTCCGGTTTTCTCGATGCCGTTCAGCGACGGCGTCAGCACCGCGCCCATCGGGCCGGGATAGACCGAACCATAGGCGTGTCCGCCGACCGTCTGGTAGACCGGGCAGTGGTTCATGCAGGCGCCGCAGCGGATGCAGCGGAGCATTTCCTGGTACTCCGTGCCGAGCATCGAGGAACGACCGTTGTCGACGAGAACGACATGATATTCCTTCGGGCCGTCCGGATCGCCGGCCCGACGCGGACCTGTCGAATAGGTCGTGTAGCAGCTCATGTCCTGCCCGGTTGCCGACCGCGCGAGCAGTCGCAGGATCTGGGCGGTGTCTTCCAGTGTCGGCACGATCTTTTCGATCGAGGCGACGACCACATGGACGTCGGCCAACGTCTGGGTCAGGTCGCCATTGCCCTCGTTCGTCACGATCACCGAGGTGCCGGTTTCCGCCACCAGGAAATTGGCGCCGGTGATGCCGACTTTCGCCTCGAAATATTTCTTGCGCAGGACCTCGCGGGCTTCGCTGAGCAGGGCTGCCGGTTCCGACAGATCCCGCCCCTCGGCGAGGTGGGTGTGAACCCGGCGGAAGTCGCCCTCCACCTGATCCTTGTTGAGGTGCACGGCCGGGGCGATGATGTGGCTGGGGTGCTCGCCGCGCAGCTGGATGATGTATTCGCCGAGATCGGTTTCTACCGGTGTGATGCCGTGGGCGGCCAGATGATCGTTGAGGCCGATCTCCTCGGTGATCATCGACTTGCCCTTGTTGACCGAGGTCGCGCCGGCCTTGCGGCAGATGTCGAGCACGATGTTGCGCGCATCCTCGGAAGTCTCCGCCCAATGGACGGTGCCGCCGGATTCGACTACCTTCTTTTCGTAGGCCTCGAGATAGAGATCGAGATGCGCCAGCACGTGGTTCTTGATGTCGCGGCCATTGTCGCGCAGCGCGTCGAATTCCGGCAGGGCGTCCGCTGCCATCTGCCGCTTGCCGATAAAACCCTTCTCGACGTTCTGCAGGGCCCGTTGAAGCTGGGCGTCGACCAGAGCCTTCTGTGCGTGCTGCTTGAAGCGGTCGGAGGTCAGTTCCATGGCGTTCCTACTTTCCGCTTCCCGCAATCGGCGGGGTGTCGGTCATGCCGGCCAGCACCTCGGCGACGTGACGGACCTCCACATCGGATCCGGCGCGCTTTAGTTTGCCCGCCATGTTCATCAGGCAGCCGAGATCGCCCGCGAGCAGCATCTGGGCTTCGCTGGCCTCGATATTGGCGGACTTCTTGGTGACGATGGCGTTCGAGATGTCCGGATATTTGACGCAGAACGTGCCGCCGAAGCCGCAGCAGACGTCCGGATCCTTCATTTCCTTGACGGTCAGCCCGTCGACCGATGCCAGCAGCTTGCGCGGCTGCTCCTTGATGCCCAGTTCCCTGAGGCCGGAGCAGGAATCGTGATAGGTCGCTTGCGCCGTCACCGCCGCACCGGTGTCGCGCACCATCATCACGTCGGCGAGAAAGGAGACGAGTTCGTGGCACTTGTCCGAGAAGGCGCGTGCCCGGTCTTCCCAGGCGGGGTCTCCGGCAAAAAGTTCCGGATAATGCTTCTTGAGCATGGCGCCGCAGGAGCCCGAGGGCGCGACGACGAAGTCGAACCCCTCGAAGGCCTCGATCACCTGCTCGGCGATGTCCCGCGTGTCGGCCTTGTCGCCGGAATTGTAGGCCGGCTGGCCGCAACAGGTCTGGGCCGCCGGAACGTGGACGTCACAGCCGGCGTCCTCGAGCAGCTTGACGGCGGCAAAGCCCACCGACGGCCGGAAGAGGTCGACGAGACAGGTGACGAAAAGGCCCACCCGGGGACGCTGCGCCGATGACGATGCCGCTCCGGACGGGGAAGAAATGGATTGATTCACTGCGCCGCCTCCGACGGTCTCGTTTTTCTTGTTTTGGCGACCGCACCCATCAACGGCAGGCGCTGTTGCAGGCGCAGGCGGGAGACGCGCTCCCATTCACCGGTCCGTCGTGCCTCGGCCATGGCCTGGGCTACATAGTCCATGTGCTCCCGGGCGGCAGCCTTCGCCGCCACCGGGTCATGCGCCATAACCGCTTCATACATCGCCACGTGCTGTGCGAGAAGCCGCTCGCGGGCGCCGGACAGGTTGTAGACCATGGCGCGATTGTAGAAGACGCCTTCCGAGAGGAGCCGGTAGCACGAGCGGAGCGTATGCAACAGGATGATGTTGTGCGCGCATTCGCCGACCGCGTTGTGGAACTCCACGTCGATGGCGGCTTCCTCGGCGAAGTCGTCCTTCTCGTGCGCTGCCTTCATCGCTTCGATGATCCGTGTCAGCAGCGCCTTGTCGTCTTCCGTCGCGCGCAGCGCCGCGAACTCGGCGGCCGTCCCCTCAACCTCGCGGCGGTATTCCAGATAATCCTGCGTGGCCTTGCCGTGACGGGCGATCAGTTCCATCACCGGACGGGTGAAGACCTGGCCGATCACGTCGGCGACATAGGTGCCGCCGCCGTGCTGGGTTTCGAGAAGCCCGCGCGATTCCAGTTCCTTGAGCGCTTCTCGCAGGATCGGTCGCGACACGTCGAATTGCCGCGCCAGTTCCCTCTCGCCGGGAAGCCGGTCGCCCACGCGCAGGATGCCTTCGAGGATCAGGACTTCGATCTGGAAGACCACCTCGTCGGCCGTGCGGCCGTGGTCGACCCGATCGAAAATGTTCTCGTTCATGCGTTTCTCCGAGCCCGGAAACTAGCAATCTCCGGGTCGTGTGGTCAATAATTTTGTCCACTCAATCGGTATTGCCGAACATCGGCTCGTAGAGCTCGACGAGAAAATCGATGAAGACGCGGATCTTGGCGGGCAGGAACTGCCGGCTCGCATAAAGCGCGTAGATGCCGATATTGCGGGTTCCCTCATAGGCCGGAAGCACCTGGACGAGCTTGCCGGTTTCGAGTTCGTGGCCGACATCCCAGGTCGAGCGCAGCGCGATCCCGGCGCCGCCGATAACAGCTTCCCGAATGACTTCGCTGGAGTTTGTCTTCAGAGGGCCGGCCGGGCGAAAGCTCACCGTTCCCTCCGGTCCTTCCAGTTTCCAGGTGTCGTTGTTGTGCGGCGGCAGGCACAGATGCGCATCGAGATCGGCCAGCGACTTGGGTTCTTCGCGGCCTTCGAGGTAGGAGGGCGCGGCGCACAACACCCTTCGCACCGGAGCGAGTTTCCGGCCCACGAGACTGGAATCCGTGAGTTCCCCGATCCTAATCGACAGGTCGTAACCCTCGCCGACAATGTCCACGAATGTATCACTGAGCTGCAGATTGATCGCGAGATCGGGGTACTTCCGCATGAAATCGTTGATATGGGGCGCGATATGCATGCGCCCGAAGGATGTGGGTGCGGAGACCTTGAGCGTACCGCGCACGGCGTCGGAGCGGCGGGTCACGAAGTTCTCGGCGTCCTCGATGCCCGCGATCAGCGGCCCGATGCGCTCGAAATAGGCCTGGCCCGTCTCCGTCAGCGAAATCTGCCGCGTCGTCCGCTGTAACAGGCGGGTGCCGAGGGTTTCCTCCAGACGGCGCAGGCGCTTGGAAACGCCGGCCGGGGAGAGGCCGAGTTCGCGACCCGCGGACGACAGCGAGCCCGTGGCCACCACTCGGGCGAAGACCTCCATGTCCTCCAGTTTCCCCAATCGTCTTCTCCCAATCCGTCGCCCGTCTTGCTATGGTTAGCATGCCTCGGGCCGCATGGCAGCAGTGGAAGGTGGTATGGAGGCCGCAGGGAGCCCCTTGCAAAAGTGGTCAATAATTAATACCACTTTTCTCGAGCAGGCTTCGATCTGAGGGAGGAAGCACCATGAGCGAGATGATTGCGTTTCTTGCGCCCGATCCGGCGATCCTGAAACGACGCGCGGCAATTCTCGCCGATATCGGTGACATGCTGCCGCCGGACGCGCTGGTGACGGAGGCGCGCGAACTCGTTCCCTTCGAAACAGATGCCTTCGTCTCCTATCGCCGGCTGCCGCTCGCCGTCGCCCTGCCGGAAACCACCGAACAGGTCGCGGCCATCGTCAAATACTGTCACCGGGAGGGCATTCCGGTGATCCCGCGCGGTGCGGGCACTTCGCTCTCGGGCGGCGCCATCCCGCAGGAGGATGCGGTGGTGATCGGCCTGTCGCGTCTCAACCGCATCATCGAGGTGGATCTGCCCAACCGCTGCGCCCGCGTGCAGGCGGGCGTCACCAACATTTCCATTTCCCAGGCCGTCGATGCCGACGGCTTCTTCTATGCGCCCGACCCCTCGTCGCAGCTCGCCTGCACCATCGGCGGCAATATCGGCATGAACTCCGGCGGCGCACATTGCCTCAAATACGGCGTGACCACCAACAATCTCTTGGGCGTGCGCATGGTTCTCTTCGACGGTTCGATCGTCGAGATCGGCGGCAAGGCGCTCGACGCATCCGGGTATGATCTTCTCGGCCTCATCTGCGGATCGGAAGGTCAGTTGGGTATCGTCACCGAGGCGACCGTCCGGCTGCTCGCCAAGCCCGAGGGCGCGCGTCCCGTTCTGTTCGGCTTCCCGACGTCGGAAGCCGCCGGCGCCTGCGTGTCCGAAGTCATCGGCACCGGCATCATTCCGGTTGCCATCGAGTTCATGGACAAGCCGGCGATCGAGATTTGCGAGGCCTTTGCCCATGCCGGCTATCCGATGGATGTCGAGGCCTTGCTGATCGTCGAGGTCGAGGGCTCCGAGGAGGAGATGGATGCGATGCTCGCCCGTATCGTCGACATTGCCAAGCGCCACGGCGTGACCGCAATCAAGGAATCGCAGTCTGCTACCGAAGCCGCGTTGATCTGGAAGGGCCGAAAATCCGCTTTCGGCGCCACCGGCCGCATCGCCGACTATATCTGCATGGACGGCACGGTTCCGCTCGGCCAGCTCTCCCATGTGCTCAAGGAAACGAGCGTCATCGTCGCCAAATACGGCTTGCGCGTCGCCAACGTCTTCCATGCCGGAGACGGCAACATGCACCCGCTGATCCTCTTCAATGCCAACGATCCGGAAGAAGCGCACAAGGCCGAACTCGCCGGCAACGACATCCTCAAACTGTGTGTCGACGCCGGCGGCTGCCTGACCGGCGAGCATGGCGTCGGCGTGGAGAAGCGTGACCTGATGACCCATCAATATGCGCCCGCCGATCTCAGGCAGCAGATGGATGTGCGCTCTGCTTTCGATCCCAAATGGATCTTCAATCCCTCCAAGGTTTTCCCGCTGGAAGGACGGCAGAAGCAATGACGACCGAAATTGCCAGGCCTGCTTCCGAGGAGGAGCTTGCCGCCATCGTGGCAAGCGCCGGCCGCGAGGGGGAACCGCTCGAAATCGTCGGCGGCGGCACCCGCCGGGGTCTCGGGAGACCCGTGCAGGCGGCGAGGACGGTGGATTTGTCCGCACTCTCCGGTATCACCGCCTACAACCCCGCCGAACTCGTCATGTCGGCAAGGGCCGGCACGCCTCTGTCCGAGATCGAGGCGGAACTCGATCGCAACGGCCAGATGCTGACCTTCGAACCGATGGACCATCGCCTGTTGTTGGGCGGCGACGGCGAGCCGACAATCGGCGGCGTGTTCGCCGCCAACGTCTCCGGCCCCCGACGGCTGAGCGCCGGTGCGGCGCGCGACAGTCTTCTGGGCGTACGCTTCGTCAACGGGTCCGGCGAGGTCATCAAGTCCGGTGGCCGGGTGATGAAGAACGTCACCGGCCTCGATCTCGTCAAGCTGCTCGCCGGGTCCTGGGGAACGCTCGGCGTTCTGAGCGAGGTGACCTTCAAGGTTCTGCCAAAACCTGAGACCAGCGCCACGCTCGTCGTTTCCGGCCTCAATGACGCCGAGGCAGCCGCTGCCATGGCTTCTGCCATGGCGCTGAGCGTCGAAGTCTCGTCGGCCGCCCATCTCCCGACGAGCGTCGTCAACCGCTTCATGGGTGGTGCGCTCGGCTGGGAGCCGGCGACGCTGTTGCGGCTCGAGGGGCTGGAGCAGTCGGTTATGGTGCGCAAGGAGAAGCTGGCCCGCGCCATGGCGGCCTACGGCGACTCCCGCCTGCTGAACGCTCAGGAGAGCGCAACGATCTGGCGTGAGGTGAGGGATGTCCATCCCTTCGCCGCGGATCGCAACAAGCCGGTCTGGCGCGTCTCCGTGGCGCCCACCATAGGACACCAGCTCGTGGCGGCGCTGCGGCTGAGAACCGGCGTCGACGCCTATTACGACTGGCAGGGCGGGCTCGTCTGGCTGCAGATGGAGCAGGATGTCGAGGACGAACTCCTCCGTGCCTTCATCTCGAAGCTCGGCGGCGGCCATGCGATGCTGGTGCGCGCATCCGATGCGGTGAGGGCCTCGGTCGAGGTCTTCGAACCTCAGCCCGCGGCGCTCGCCGCCCTGTCGACCCGGATCCGCGCGCAGCTCGACCCGGCCGGCATTCTCAATCCCGGACGGATGACGGCAGGGCCCGCCGGTAGCGGCGGAGCCGACGCGCCCGTGAACTGAAACTGCGATCGCCGGTCAGCCAACCGGTGCTCACCGGACAGGACATCAGATGCAGACCAATTTCACCCCTGAACAGCTTGCCGATCCGGGCGTTGCGGAATCCGAGAAGATCCTGCGCAAATGTGTCCATTGCGGCTTCTGCACGGCCACGTGTCCGACCTATGTGACGCTCGGCAATGAGCTCGACAGTCCGCGCGGCCGCATCTACCTGATCAAGGACATGCTGGAGAACGGACGCGCCGCCGACAGGGAGGTGGTCACCCATATCGACCGCTGCCTCTCATGCCTCGCCTGCGTGACGACCTGTCCGTCCGGCGTCGACTACATGCACCTCGTCGACCATGCCCGGGTGCATATCGAGAAGACCTACAAGCGACCGCTGGCGGACCGGCTGATCCGCAACATGCTGGCCTTCGTGCTGCCCTATCCGTCACGCTTCCGGCTGGCGCTCCGCGCCTCGGCGCTCGGCCGACCGTTCATTTCGCTGTTCCAGTCCGTCAAGCCGCTCCGGCCCCTGGCCGCGATGCTGAGCCTCGCGCCGGCCTCGATACCGGCGGCTCCTGCGATACGGTCCACTCCGCCAGTCGCGAAGCCGAAGGGCCGGGTGGCCATCCTTGCCGGCTGCGCCCAGTCGGTGCTCGATCCGGGCATCAACGCGGCGGCACGGCGTCTGCTTGCCCGCGCGGGCATCGAAGTGGTGGAGCCGGAAGGCGAGGGGTGCTGCGGCGCGCTGGTTCATCACATGGGCCGTGAGGAGCAGGCGCTGTCCGCTGCCCGCCGCAATGTCGATGCCTGGACGAGACTCATCGACAATGGCGGGCTCGACGCGATCCTGATCACCACATCGGGCTGCGGCACGACCGTCAAGGACTATGGCCACATGCTGCGCCTCGATCCGGACTATGCCGGGAAGGCAGCAAGGGTTTCGGCGCTTGCAAAGGACATAACCGAATATCTCGGTGCCATCGAACTGCCGCAGAATGCCGGCGTCGGCGGTCTGACTGTCGCCTATCATGCCGCCTGTTCGCTCCAGCACGGCCAGAAGGTCACGGTGCAGCCGAAGGCTCTCTTGCGTGCGGCTGGCTTCACCGTGCGCGAACCGGCCGAGGGCCATCTGTGCTGCGGCTCGGCGGGCACCTACAACATCATGCAGCCGGAGATCTCGGCGAAACTGCGCGCGCGCAAGGTGAAGAACATCGAGCGCACCGCGCCGCAGGTGATCGCGGCAGGCAACATCGGCTGCATCACCCAGATCGCCAGCGGCACTGGCATCCCGGTGGTCCACACGGTCGAACTTCTCGACTGGGCCTATGGCGGACGGAAGCCGGAGCGGCTGGCGGGTATCGAACCAGTTCCCCACGAGATGCCAGTCGAGGCTGCGGAATGAGGACAAAAAAGGGGCGCCGAGGCGCCCCTTGATATGTCTGGTGTTTTCGGGCGATCAGCCCCCGAAGATCGTACCGAAGAAATCGAAACCACGATCCTTGTAATAGCGGCCGGCATCTTTGCCGGGTCCGATCACGATCACTTTCGTGCCCACCGGTGCGCGCGAATAGAGATGTTCGACATCCTTGTTCATCATCCGGATGCAGCCCGACGACATGTTCAGTCCGATCGTCCAGGGCTGGTTCGTGCCGTGGATGCGGAAGATGGTGTCGCGGCCGCCCTTGTAGAGATACATGGCACGGGCGCCGAGCGGGTTGTTGATGCCGCCTTTCACATAATGCGGGATCTTCCGGCCCTTGGCGGCCTCGCGGCGGATCATGGTCGCCGGCGGACGCCAGTCCGGCCATTCCGCCTTGCGGCCGATCTTCACCTCGCCGCCCCAGCCGAAGCCGTCGCGGCCCACGCCGACGCCGTAGCGCGTGGCGCGGTTGTTACCCTCCACGTAGTAGAGATACTTCGTGTTGGTATCGATGATGATGGTTCCGGGCGCCTCGCGGGTATCGAGACGCACCTTCTTGCGCATGAACTCCGGCTTGGGCTGCTTGGACGCCACGTCGACCACGGGCAGGCGGTTCTGTTCGACGCTCGGTGCGCCGGTCAGCGGCAGGGCATGTGCAGCACTTCCGGCAATCGAAAACGCGGCGATGGCGGCTACAAGAAGTCGTCTCGACGGCACGGCAAAATCTCCATTTGATCTAGAACCCCGCGTAAAAGGTACCATCCATGGCCCTCCGATCAACCGCCGCGGCAGCAATTTTGACGAAATTGTGATCGGGGTCGGACAAAGAACGGGCCCGGAAAGATGTTTCCGGGCCTGTATCATGACAATTGAGGCGGCGTCTGCCGCCGGGACAGCGCTGCCGACGTTCAGATCACGATGACCTTGCCGCCCACCTGGGCGCGTTCGTAGAGGTCCATCACGTCCTCGTTGCGCATGCGGATGCAGCCCGAGGAAACAGCCTGTCCGATCGTCCAGGGCTGGTTGGTGCCGTGGATGCGGTAGAGCGTCGAACCGAGATACATGGCGCGGGCGCCGAGCGGATTGGCCGGACCGCCTTCCATATGGGTCGGCAGGATGCGGCCTTCCTTGACGCGGACGCGTTCGATCATTTCCTTCGGCGGCGTCCAGTCCGGCCATTCGCGCTTGCGGGTGATCTTGTGGGTGCCGGCCCATTCGAAGCCCGGCTTGCCGACGCCGACGCCATACCGGCGCGCCTTGCCGTTGCCGAGCACGAAGTAGAGATGGCGGGTATTGGTGTCGATGACGATCGTTCCCGGCTTCTCTTTGGTCTCGTAGGAGACTTCCTGGGGCAGGTACTGCGGATCGATCTGTGGCGCTGCCGCCTGCCGCTTTGGCTGCGGCTTGGGTGCTGCGTAGCCGACTGTTCCCGAGCGCTGGCGCTGGCTGTTGAAGAGGCCGCCCTGACGGACCTGATAGGCGGCCTGCGCGCGCTGTGCCTTCTGCGGCTGCTGCCGGTAGACGACACCGCCCTGCGGGGCGGCGCGACCTCCGAGCTGCATGACCCACGGGGCCGACAGATCGGGGCTGAGGACGACGGGCGGGCGCTGACCGTAGCGGTCGCCGGCCATTGCCGTGTGGGCCATCGTGGCCATGAGGCCGGCGAGGGCGATTGATGCGAGGCTTTTCATGGTTCCGAACTCCAAACAATAACGGACCGGGCCGGACGTCTCTCGGTGTGGAAAGACGTCTGCTCGGGTCGGAGCGTGACTCCGTTCAGCGACCAAATGGTGAATCCGCTGCCGTTAAATGGCGAACGATCTGATAAAGCTCGCGGTAGGGTTACCGGCGGTTTGAGAAATGCGGTTAGCGCGTTGTTAATCGGGTGGGCGCAGGACCGAAGCGCGTTAACCTTCGGGTTTTTGAGTGCAGGAACAGGAGAATTCCATGGCGGGTGACGACGGGCTGATTGTTGGTGAGGATGGGGTCACACGGTGCTTCTGGCCGGGTGAATTGCCCGATTACATCCACTATCACGATCACGAATGGGGTCTGCCGGTCGCCGACGATTTCCGGCTGTTCGAAAAGATCTGCCTCGAGGGGTTTCAGTCCGGCCTTTCCTGGCTGACGATTCTGCGCAAGCGCGAGAATTTTCGCGCGGCCTTCGCCGGCTTCGACTTCCACAAGGTCGCGGAGTTTGACGAAAGCGATATCGAACGTCTGGTTCAGGATGCCGGTATCATCCGTCACCGCGGCAAGATCGTCTCGACCATCAACAACGCCAAGCGGGCGATCGAGCTGGCAGGCGAACATGGCTCACTCGCCGCCTATTTCTGGGGCTGGGAGCCTGGGCCCGAGGATCGCCCGGAGGTCTTCGATTACGCCACGCTGCGCGCCAACCCGACCACCGAAATCTCGACGAAGATCTCCAGGGATCTGAAGAAGCGCGGCTGGAGTTTCGTCGGTCCGACGACCGTCTACGCCTTCATGCAGGCGATGGGGCTGGTCAACGATCACATCGAGGGCTGCGACTGCCGGGCAAAGGTGGAAGAGGCGAGGGCGAAATTTGAACGGCCTGCCCGAAGATAGCCGCGTTCCGACGGTCTCTGCCGAGGTTAGCGCCGTGTTCGATGCCGCCGTCCCAATCGCCGCGTTATGGCATCCGGAAGAGAGGCCGCGAACACCTCCTGTCCCAAACCGGGATTAAGGGGAACCGGAAGTGCCGTTTGTGTGTTATACAAGCTGTGCCACTGGGGCAGCTGCGGCATGAGACTCTCAAGTCCAGGAGGAACCTCGAAATGTTCAGACCACTTGTCACCCTTATGGCCGGTGCTGCCATTGCGGTCACCGCATTTGCGCCGGCATCAGCCCTTCCGGTTGTCCCTCAGCAGCCCGCTGTGTCCCAGCAGGCAGAGGCTCCCGTCGTCAACGTCCGCCATCGCCACCATCGCGGTTTCTACCGTCATAACGGTCGCGGCTATTACAACGGCCATCGCGGCTATCGTCACCGCCGCCACGGCTACCGCTACCACAACGGCTTCTGGTTCCCGCCGGCGGCCTTCGCGCTTGGCGCCATTATCGGTGGGGCCATCCAGAACCAGAACGGCGTCCGTTCCGGCCGGATGAACCCCTCGCATATCCGCTGGTGCTATGACCGCTATCGCAGCTATCGGCAGTACGACAATTCCTGGCAGCCCTATAACGGTCCGCGCCGGCAGTGCCGCTCGCCCTATTGGTAAGCGGTGGTACGACTGAACGGGAAAAGGCGGCCGAGCGGCCGCCTTTTTCGATTCGCGCTCAGTTCAGTCCGAGAAGACCGATCAGCGCGAAAGCCAGCGATCCGAGGATGGTGATCGACAGCGTGGCCGTCAGGATTACCCGGCCGCCCGAATGCGCCAGATCGCGGACATTCACGCCGAGGCCGAGGGCTGCCATGGCGACGACGGTCAGGATGTTGGATCCATGCCCGAAGTCGATGGCTAAGGCATCGGATATCAGCCCCGAAAAACGCAAAACCATCATCACACCGAAGCCGATAATGAACCACGGCATCATGTGATGCCATTTGAGTCGGTCGCGACCTTTTCCGCGACCTCCCTGGGGACCGAAAAGGCCGAGCCCGAAAATGACGGGGCCGAGCATCATGACCCGGATCAGCTTGACGAGCGTTCCCATCTGGACGGCGAGGGCGCCGCCCGCCTGTGTGGCGGCGAGAACCTGCGGCACGGCATAGACGGTGAGGCCTGAAACCACACCGAAGGAGACCGCATCGAGGCCCGCGAGGTGGTGGAGGAGCGGCAGAACCAGCACCACGATCAGGCCGAGGACGGCCGTGAAGGCAATCGCCGCGGCCACGTCGTTGGCGTCGGCGTCGATCACCGGAGCCGCTGCCGCGATCGCCGAGTTGCCGCAGATGGAGTTGCCGCAGGCCACAAGAAGCGCCAGCTTGCTGTGCAGCCCGAACAGCCGGCCGAGCGCATAACTGAGCGCAATGGCAAGAACCACGATCACGACGATGCCGCCGATCAGTCCCATGCCGGCGTTGTGCAGCGCCTGGAGGCTGATCGTGGCTCCGAGCAGCACGATCGCCACCTCCAGCACGAAATGTGCGGCGAAGCGGATCCCGTCGTCGAAGATATGCGGCAAGCGCCCCGCCGAACGCACCGCGGTGCCGATCAGGATCGCCAGAACAAGGCTCTCGAAATAGCGGTCTCCTAGGAGTTGAGCCTCGATCATCTCGGCGCCGTGCGCCGCCAGTGCGATGACAATGGTCAGAAACAGTCCGGGCCCGACGGAACGGAGCCGGGCGAGGAGCGTGGGGCTGGGGGATGTCGGTGAGCTGAGAGCGGTCATGGTGCCTTCCGGTGTCTTTGGCACTCTCTCATGCTCATTTGTCGTTATCTATCGAATGATTTTTGCTATAACGTTCGTATTATGCGAATGAAAATGACACTCGAGCAGTTGGCGATCTTCGCGGAGGTGGCCGAGCGGGAGCATCTCACACAGGCGGCGGACGCCCTGTCGCTGACGCCATCGGCGGTCAGTGCGGCCGTGCGCCGGCTGGAAGATGCCTATGGTGTTCCGCTGTTCGACCGCATCGGTCGCGGCATCGGGCTCACCGAGGCCGGCCGGATCTTTCTCGACGAAGTTCGCCCCACCCTGGCCCGCGCCCGTTCGGCAGAGCGTCTGCTCGGCGAACTGGGTGACATGCAGCGGGGCGCCATCTCGGTCTTTGCCAGCCAGACGGTCGCCAGTTACTGGCTGCCGCCGGTCCTCATGCGGTTTCATAGCGCCTATCCCGGCATCCGCCTGTCGCTGACCATCGGCAATACCGCCACCGTCGCCGATGCGGTGGCCGAGGGCATCGCCGAGATGGGCTATGTCGAGGGTGAGGTGGACAACCCGCTCCTCGACATCAAACCGCTCGTCGAGGATGCGATGGTGATCGTCGTCGGACCGGATCATCCGCTGGCAGCAGAGCGCGAGCTGACGGCGAGACACCTGACCGAGGAAACCGCCTGGGTTCTGCGCGAACCCGGATCCGGTACCCGCTCGGAATTCGAGCACGCGCTGGCGCATCTCGACGTCGATCCGGCAAGTTTGTCCGTCGCGCTCGAACTGCCGTCGAACGAGGCCGTTCTCTCGGCCGCACGTTCGGGCCTCTGCGCCACGGTCGTTTCCGGCCATGTGGCTGCACCCCATCTCGCCACGGGCGATCTCGTCGCCCTCGACTTTCCCCTGCCGTCGCGGACCTTCACGTTGCTGCGTCATCGCGACCGCAATCCGGGCAGGGCGGCGCGCGAACTCGCCCGCTTCTCCATGCCGGAAGGGGACGCTGCGGCGCACGCGGACTTGCCCGTGGGGCTGTGATCTCCTAAGACGACGCGCGAATTGCCAACACGGTCAGGACGGGTCCGTTCCCATGAGCGACAAGAAGAAAAACAAGCCGCAGAAGCTGAAGGCGCGTCTGGCGCGCGGCTTTCCCGACCGGACGCCGGGCGACATCCGTGCCACCGAAGAGATGATGGGCAAGATCAAGCGCGTCTATGAGCGCTTCGGTTTCGAGCCCATCGAGACGCCCTTCGTCGAATACACCGACGCGCTCGGCAAGTTCCTGCCCGATCAGGACCGCCCCAACGAGGGTGTGTTTTCCTTTCAGGACGATGACGAGCAGTGGCTGTCGCTGCGCTACGATCTGACCGCGCCGCTCGCCCGCCACATCGCCGAGAATTTCAACGACATCCAGCTGCCCTACCGCACCTATCGCGCCGGCTGGGTGTTCCGCAACGAAAAGCCCGGCCCGGGCCGTTTTCGCCAGTTCATGCAGTTCGACGCCGATATCGCCGGCGCACCGGGCGTCACCGCCGACGCCGAGATGTGCATGATGATGGCCGACACCATGGAAGCGCTCGGGATTGAGCGCGGCGACTACGTGATCCGCGTCAACAACCGCAAGGTTCTCGACGGCGTGATGGAAGCCATCGGCCTCGCTGGCGACGAGAACGCCGGCCGCCGCCTGACCGTGCTGCGCGCCATCGACAAGCTCGATAAATTCGGCATCGAGGGCGTGAAGCTGCTGCTCGGCGAGGGGCGCTGGGATGGCGGTAAGGAAGGCGAGGGGGACTTCACCCCCGGTGCGGGTCTCGATGAAGAAGCCATCGAACGTGTGATCGGCTTTCTGGAAGACAATGCCGCAACTTCTGTCGAGGAAACGCTCGCCTCCATCGAGGCGCGCTTTTCCGACAGCAAGTCCGCCGTCGAGGGAATTTCCGAACTCCGCACCATCGCGGCCATGGCCGAAAGATCGGGCTACGGTCCGGATCGCGTCAAGATCGATCCCTCCGTCGTCCGTGGTCTCGAATATTACACCGGCCCGGTGTTTGAAGCCGAGCTGCTCTTCGACGTCACCAACGAGAAAGGCCAGAAGGTCCAGTTCGGTTCGGTGGGCGGCGGCGGGCGTTACGACGGTCTCGTCTCCCGCTTCATGGGTCAGCCTGTCCCGGCGACCGGCTTCTCGATCGGCGTCTCGCGCCTGATGACCGCGCTCAAGAATCTCGGCAAGCTCGACACCGAAACGAGCGTCGGTCCGGTGCTCGTCACCATCATGGATCGCGACCGGATCGGCGACTACGCCCAGATGGCGCAGAAGCTGCGCGGCATGCTCAATCCGCTGACAGAAGACGGCCAGCCGATGGGCCCGACGGTTCCCGTCGAACTCTTCCAGGGGAACCCCAAGGATTTCGCCAAGCAACTGCGTTACGCGGATCGACGCGGTTCCCCCGTTGCCGTCATCCAGGGCGGCAACGAGAAGGCCGAGGGCAAACTCATCGTCAAGGACCTGATCGAGGGCAAGAAGATCGCCGAGACGATCAGTGACAACACCGAGTGGCGTGAGGCCAAGGCCGGCGAGGAGCTCGTCAACGAGGCCGATCTGGTCACCGCCGTCCGCGCCGTCCTCGCCCGCCACGGTCTGCTCGGGACGGGGGCCTGAACCGAGTGACCGCCGTCCAGTTGCCCGATTTCGCCGACGAACTCGTCGCCGCCATGGCGGCCCGCGAGACCAATCGCGCCGAAATTCCGGTGATCCAGCCGGCCGAACCCTTTCTCGACATGGCGGGTGAAGACCTGCGGCGGCGGATCTATCTGACGGAAAACGAGAACGGCGAAAGCCTCTGTCTGAGGCCCGAATTCACCATTCCCGTCTGCCTTGGGCACATCGCAGGACAGGTTGGTACGCCGCGCCGCTATTCCTATCTCGGTCAGGTGTTCCGCCAGCGCCGCGTTGGCGGCAACGAGTTCTATCAGGCCGGCATCGAGGATCTCGGCGAACCCGACATCGCGGCGGCCGATGCCCGTGCGGTGGCCGATGCGGAAGCTCTCATTGCCGGCCTTCTGCCGAGGACCGATCTCGCCGTCACCATCGGCGACCAGGCGCTTTTTGAAGCCGTCGTGGCGGGGCTCGGCATGCCGGCGGGCTGGCAGAAGCGGCTGATCCACGCCTTTGGCGACGATGCGGCGCTTGAACGCATGATTGGAAGCCTGACGTCCGCGCAGTCGGCGACTGTCGAGGAGAACGGCCTGTCGGAGCTGATCGCCGCCGGCGACGTGCCGGCGATTGCCGCCCATATCGGCTCGGTAATGGAAGAGACTGGCTACTCGACTCATGCCAGTCGCTCGCCCGAAGAGATCGCCGCGCGTCTGGTCGAGAAGACCAGGCTTGAGAAGACCCGGCTCTCCGACAAGGCGTTCGCCGCACTGAGAACTTTCCTCTCGCTCGAAGCGCCACTTGCCGAAGCGACGGGCAGGCTCGAGGCGTTTGCCGCTTCCGCGGGCCTCGACATCGGCGCCGCACTCGATCTGTTTGCCGCACGGGCCGAGCGTCTGACTGCGTCCGGCGCCAATCTCTCCGCCATGCGCTGGCGTGCCGCCTTCGGTCGCCCGCTCGACTACTACACCGGTCTCGTCTTCGAGATTTCCGCCAGAACGGATGGCGCGGTTCTCGCCGGCGGTGGCCGCTATGACCGCATGATGAACCTCCTGGGCGCGCGCGAGGCCATTCCCGCCGTCGGCTTCTCGCTCTGGGTCGACCGCATCGAGGACGCGCGAAGCGGCGGAGGGAGCGCGGCATGACGATCACCATCGCAGTGCCCTCCAAGGGTCGCATGAAGGACGATGCGCTCGCGGTCTTTTCCCGCGCCGGCCTGCCGATCGTCCAGACCGGCAACGACCGCTCCTATCGGGGTCGCGTCGACGGCCGGGAAGACATCGAGATCGCCTTTCTCTCCGCTTCCGAAATCGCCCGCGAACTCGGTGCGGGGGCGGTCGACTTCGGGATCACCGGCGAGGATCTGGTCCGAGAATCGCTGCCCGATGCCGATGCCGCCGTCTCGTTCGAGGCGCGGCTCGGTTTCGGCCATGCCTCGGTGGTGGTCGCCGTGCCGGAAATCTGGCTCGACGTGACCACGATGGCCGATCTCGGCGACGTGGCCGCGGACTTCCGCGCCCGCCACGGCCGCCGGCTTGCGATCGCCACCAAATATCACCGTCTGACCCGCACCTTCTTTTCGCGCGGGCACGGCATCCAGCTCTACCGTATCGTCGAGAGTCTCGGCGCCACGGAGGGCGCGCCTGCATCGGGTGCGGCCGATATCATCGTCGATATCACCTCCACGGGATCAACCCTGCGGGCCAACCACCTGCGCATCCTCTCCGATGGCGTGATGCTCGAATCCGAGGCCTGTCTCGTTCGCGCCCGCAAGTCCGAACACGGTGCCGATCCGCTTGTCGCCGAGGTGATCGGCAAGGTGCGGGCCACGCTCGAAGACGCCTGACACGATCTCGACACGTCACCCCGTAAAAACAGAAAACCGCGCCGTTACCGGCGCGGTTTTCCGTCTGAGCCTTGGGAGGAGGTCAGGCTTTATTCTTAACGGCGGCCGTCGATCGAGATCGAGCCGGCGCCGGTAACGGCGAGCAGCAGGAAGCCGCCGGTGATGGCCAGGTTTTTCATGAACATGATCATCTGCATCTGGTCTGCCGGGTTGTAGTGGCCGATGAAAGCCGCGGCAAAGGTGAAGGCTGCCAGCAGATAGGCGACATAGCGGGTCTTGAAGCCGAGGAGGATGGCGAGGCCGCCGAGCAGCTCGATGGCGATGACCACCCAGACGGTGACTTGCGGCAGCGGCAGGCCGACGCTCGCGAAGTAGCCTGCGGTGCCTGCAGGCGCCATCAGCTTGCCCCAGCCGGAAATGATGAACATGATGCTCAGCAGGATACGGCCGAGCAGGATGTGGACGGAATTGGACATGTAAGCTCTCCAGTTGTTTATGGAGTGCTTCTACTGGAGCGGGCGTTGTCATGAAAGTCGAACAATTCTGGACAGATTGTTCACAGTCCGGCGCTTGCGGACCTAATGGGACATTGCGCGAAGGCTTGCGGTCACACGCGGGAAGACGAAGATTCCGGAAATGAGCCCGTCACCATCCTTGCCGAAGCGCGCGGTTTCTCCCACGCAGGTGATCGGTTGTTCGCCCTGATCGGGGTGGAGCGACATGGTGGAGAAGCAGAAGGCCGCGGGAGACGTCGAGGCAGCCTCGAACAGTTCCATCACCCGCGGCTGGTCCTGGATCGGATAGCGGCGCAAGAGCGTCAGAAGACCGCAGCGCTCGTCCTCCGCGAGGGAATGGCGCGCGCGTGCAACGGGCCCTAGATCGAAGATACCGGTCGCCAGTTCGAGGGACCACCGCTCCGTCAGCATGTAATGAGTGAGAACGTCGCAATCGGAATCCGGAGACGCGGAGGCGGCAATATTCGGACCGGTCAAGAACTCGGATCTGAACAGCTTGAACAAGTGTACTCCGCTTTATCTTGCCAGTTTCGGGCGAGGGCAAGAAAACTCAGGGACGTTTCCGTCCCGCTTCCCCCCGGCTGCGTTTGTTATCGTATGAACCGGTCCTTGTGGTAAGCGCGACTTTCGTTCCTGCCGCGCCGACCGTCATGTGCCGATTCTACTTTAAGAAGAGCACCTAGCGTCTGCGAGTGCATCTGTCAGGTACTTTCCGTAAAATTTTATGTAAATTTGAACGTTCTTGCCGACCATGACAATTTCCAAGGTGATTGTCCAGATGCTTTGATCCTCGTCATGGTTGTGGCTGGGGACATGCTGCCGGGAGGGTGCGGAATACTGGCTGCCGCCGTTTGGAAACGCGCTTTCGCAACCCAGGACGGGCTGGAATGCGTGACATTGGCACAAAAAAAGGGCGACCCGGAGGTCGCCCTTTCTGTCTGGTCTGGACCGGGACTTCTTAGAAGTCCATGCCGCCCATGCCACCCATGCCGCCCGGCATTGCCGGTGCGCCGCCATCCTTCTTCGGAAGTTCGGCGATCATGGCTTCGGTGGTGATCAGCAGGCCGGCAACCGAAGCTGCGTTCTGCAGAGCGGTGCGGACCACCTTGACCGGGTCGACGATACCCATGGCGATCATGTCGCCATATTCGCCGGTCTGGGCGTTGTAGCCGTAGGTGTCTTCGTTCTTGTCGAGGATCTTGCCCACGACGATCGAAGCTTCGTCACCTGCGTTGGTCGCGATCTGGCGAACCAGCGACTGCAGGGCGCGGCGAACGATGTTCACGCCGGCGTCCTGGTCGTCGTTCTCGCCCTTGGCGGTGATCTTGGTCGAGGAGCGCAGCAGAGCCACGCCACCGCCGGCCACGATACCTTCCTGAACGGCCGCGCGGGTCGCGTTCAGGGCGTCGTCGATGCGGTCCTTCTTTTCCTTCACTTCCACTTCAGTGGCGCCACCGACGCGGATGACGGCAACGCCGCCAGCGAGCTTGGCGAGGCGTTCCTGCAGCTTTTCACGGTCGTAGTCCGAGGAGGTTTCCTCGATCTGCGCCTTGATCTGCGAGATGCGGCCTTCGATTTCCGGCTTCTTGCCGGCACCGTCGACGATGGTGGTGTTTTCCTTGGTGATCGAGACCTTCTTGGCCTGACCCAGCATGTCGAGGGTGACGTTCTCGAGCTTGATGCCGACGTCTTCCGAAATCACCTGGCCGCCGGTGAGGATCGCGATGTCCTCGAGCATGGCCTTGCGGCGATCGCCGAAGCCCGGAGCCTTGACGGCAGCGATCTTCAGGCCACCGCGCAGCTTGTTGACGACGAGCGTTGCGAGCGCTTCGCCTTCGACGTCTTCAGCGATGATGAGGAGCGGCTTGGACGACTGGACGACCGATTCCAGCACCGGCAGCATAGCCTGGAGGTTCGACAGCTTCTTCTCGTGGAGAAGGATGTAGCAGTCGTCGAGTTCGGCGACCATCTTGTCCGGGTTGGTGACGAAGTACGGCGACAGGTAGCCGCGGTCGAACTGCATGCCTTCGACGACTTCCAGTTCGGTTTCAGCGGTCTTGGCTTCCTCGACGGTGATCACACCCTCGTTGCCGACCTTCTGCATGGCTTCGGCGATATCGAGGCCGACCTGCTTGTCGCCGTTGGCCGAGATGGTGCCGACCTGTGCGACTTCTTCCGACGTGTTGATCTTCTTGGCCTTGGCGGCGAGATCCTTGACGACTTCCTGCACGGCGGCGTCGATGCCGCGCTTCAGGTCCATCGGGTTCATGCCGGCGGCAACGGCCTTGTTGCCTTCGCGGACGATGGCCTGGGCCAGCACGGTCGCGGTGGTGGTACCGTCACCGGCGATGTCGTTGGTCTTCGAGGCCACTTCGCGCACCATCTGTGCGCCCATGTTCTCGAACTTGTCGTCCAGTTCGATTTCCTTGGCGACGGAAACGCCGTCCTTGGTGATGCGCGGAGCGCCGAAGGACTTGTCGATGACGACGTTACGCCCCTTGGGGCCGAGGGTGACCTTCACTGCGTCGGCAAGAACGTCGACGCCATGCAGCATCTTCTCGCGCGCGGAGCGGCCGAATTTAACTTCTTTTGCAGCCATATCTGTTTCTCCCGGGCTATGTGCCCTTAATGATCAGTTGAGTTCGGTGGGAATGATCAGCCGACGATGCCCATGATGTCGGATTCCTTCATGATCAGGAGATCCTCACCATTGAGCTTGACTTCGGTGCCGGACCATTTACCGAAAAGCACGCGGTCGCCGGCCTTGACGTCGAGTTCGACGACCTTGCCGGATTCATCGCGGGCGCCGGAGCCGACGGCGACGACTTCGCCTTCCTGCGGCTTTTCCTTGGCGGTATCCGGAATGATGATGCCCCCGGCGGTCTTGGCTTCGGATTCGACGCGGCGGACGACCACACGGTCATGCAGCGGACGGAAGTTGATTGTCATTGTCTTTTCCCTTGATCGAATGACATGAAAGGGCGTTTCGACCCTGAAACTGAGTTAGCACTCCTTTCGGTGGAGTGCTAACAGCGTCGAGATAGGCATCCGCGAAATTTGAGTCAAGAAGCAATGGGAGGAATTCTATCATGCGACGTGCCCGGCCGCGCTTTTTTCGGGCGGGGCTTGTTTTCGGGCTCAAGCTGGGCGACATGCCATTGAGACGAGAGGATATCCATGCCCGCTGAAACGCCTGTGAAAATCGACCGGCTGAACGAGGTCGCCGCGAGTTACGACGCCGTTCTGTGTGATGTCTGGGGCGTCGTGCACAACGGCATCAGCCCGTTCCCCCTTGCGGTGCAGGCTTTGCAGGCATGGCGCGAGGCCGGCAAGACAGTCGTTCTCATCACCAATTCCCCGCGTCCCGCCGAAGGCGTGATCAGCCAGTTCGGCGTCATCGGCGTCGCCGAAGACGCCTGGGACGACATCGTCACCTCGGGTGACGTCACCCGTCGTCTGGTGGTGGACGGACCGCAGAAGCTCTTCTTCATCGGCCCCGAACGTGACTCGCTTCTCGTCGATGGTCTCGACGTCGAACTCGTCGGAGAGGAGGAGGCCGAGGCCATACTCTGCACCGGGCTTTTTGACGACGAGGCGGAAACGCCCGACGAGTATCACGATCAGCTCAGCCGCCTGGCGGCCCGCGACCTGCCGTTCATCTGTGCCAACCCGGACCAGGTGGTGGAGCGGGGCGACCGGATGATCTACTGCGCCGGCGCGCTCGCCACTGCCTATGAGAAGCTCGGCGGCCGGACGCGGATCGCCGGCAAGCCGCATGCCCACATCTATGCCGAGGCGCTGAACCGTGTCGTCAAACTGCGCGGCGAGACACCGTCCGACCGCGTGCTCGCCATCGGCGACGGGATTTCCACCGATATTCGCGGCGCCGTAGCGGCGGAACTCGATGTCCTCTTCATTGCCCGCGGCATCCATGCGGCGGAGTATTATGAGGGAAAGAGGGTCGACGAGAGCCGGCTCGCGCAGTTCTTCGAGCGCGAGAAGACGACGCCCTCTCACTGGGCTCACTGGCTGAGCTGACGGGACGTGCACGCCGTGGCCGAACGCATTCATGATCTGGGCGGTCTTGCCGACACACTGCGCGGCGGCGTCGTCGCCATCGGAAATTTCGACGGTGTCCATCGCGGCCACCAGGCCGTTCTCGGCCAGGCTCTCGGGATCGCCGCCGAACGCGACACACAGCTTCATGTGCTCACCTTCGAGCCGCATCCGCGAACGGTCTTCAGGCCCGATGAGCCGGTCTACCGGTTGACGCCGGCACCGCTCAAGGCGCGTCTTCTGGGCATGGTCGGGGTGACGGCCGTCTTCGAGCAGCAGTTCAGCCGCGACTATGCCGCCATTGCCGCCGAGGATTTCATCGGCGACGTTCTCGTCCGGGCGCTCGGCGCCGATCACGTCGTCACCGGCGGCGACTTCCATTTCGGCCAGGGCCGCAAGGGCGACGCCGCCATGCTGCGCGACTACGGGTTCCGGCTCGGTTTCGGTCTCACGATCGCCGCGGATTTCGAGGACGAGGGCGGCGAAGTGATCTCGTCCTCGCGCATCCGCAAACTGCTGTCACAGGGCGACGTGTCCCAGGCCGCCGGCCTGCTGGGCTACCGCTACACGATTTCCGCCGAGGTCGTTCACGGCAAGAAGCTGGGGCGCACGCTTGGTTATCCCACAGCCAACATGCCGGTGCCGCCGGAAACCGGTCTGGCGCCCGGCATCTACGCCGTCCGCCTGCGCCGCGCCGACGGGACGCTGCATGACGGGGTGGCGAGTTTCGGACGCCGTCCGACGGTGGAGGAGCCGGATGCCCCGCTTCTGCTCGAAACCTATGTCTTCGACGCCTCTCCCGATCTCTACGGCGAGACCTGCGATGTCTCGCTCTTCGGCTTTCTTCGCGCCGAGGAGAAATTCGACGGGCTCGATGCTCTGGTAACGCAGATGAAGACCGATGAATCCGAGGCGAGAGCGCTTCTGTCCGATGTCCGGCCGTTGTCTGATATTGACCGCAGGATGGCTTTTTAGGCCGGCCGTCGACAAACGCCCCGCATCGCCTCTCACAACCGCTTTTCATGCGCGCACAAACACGTTATGAACCGCGCCCATGCGGACCGCTGACCTTTCGATATGCCCGGCTCCGGTTTCGGGCGGCGCGATACGAATTATGGTCCCGGTCTTCCGCGCCCTTTGAGCAGGGCAGGGAGGCCGGGCTTTTGGCCTTTGCCGTTTCACCACCCCGCAATTCGATTACGCGCGAAAGACGCGCTTCGGCTCGCCCGAGCCTGATGCCTGAAAGACTGATGTCATGACCGATACCACCGACAAGATCGATTATTCGACGACTCTCTATCTGCCGCAGACCGAATTCCCGATGCGCGCCGGCCTTCCCAAGAAGGAGCCCGAACTCGTCGAGCGCTGGCAGCAGATGGATCTCTACAAGAAGCTGCGCGCCTCTGCCGCCGGCCGGCCGAAATATGTCCTTCACGACGGCCCCCCCTATGCCAACGGCAACATCCATATCGGCCACGCGCTCAACAAGATCCTCAAGGACGTCATCACCCGCTCGTTCCAGATGCGCGGCTACGACTCCAACTACGTGCCCGGCTGGGACTGCCACGGCCTGCCGATCGAGTGGAAGATCGAGGAAGCCTATCGCGCCAAGGGCAAGAACAAGGACGAGGTGCCGATCAACGAGTTCCGCAAGGAATGCCGGGAGTTCGCCCAGCACTGGATCGACGTGCAGACCGGCGAGTTCAAGCGTCTGGGCATCGAGGGCGACTTCGAAAAGCCCTACACCACGATGAACTTCCACGCCGAGGCCCGCATCGCCGGCGAACTTCTGAAGATCGCCAAGACCGGCCAGCTCTATCGCGGCTCGAAGCCCGTCATGTGGTCGGTCGTCGAGCGCACTGCGCTTGCCGAAGCGGAAGTCGAGTATCAGGACTACGAGAGCGACACGATCTGGGTGAAGTTCCCGGTGTCGAAAGGCTCCGATGAGCTCGCCGATGCCTCGGTCGTCATCTGGACCACAACGCCCTGGACTATTCCCGGCAACCGCGCCATCGCCTATTCGCCGCGCATCTCCTATGGCCTTTATGAAGTGACCGCCGCCGAAAACGATTTCGGTCCGCAGACCGGCGAGAAGCTGGTCTTTGCCGATGCGCTGGCTGAAGAAAGCTTCGCCAAGGCCAAGCTGCAGTTCAATCGTCTGCAGGACGTGCCGGCTGACGTGCTCGGCGCAATCACCTGCGCCCACCCGCTCAAGGGTTTCGGCGGCGGCTACGAGTTCACGGTTCCGCTTCTCGCTGGTGATCACGTGACCGACGATGCGGGTACCGGCTTCGTGCACACCGCACCAGGACACGGCGCGGAAGACTTCGAGGCCTGGATGGACAATGCCCGAGCGCTCGAGGCGCGCGGCATCTCCTCGGCCATCCCGTTCACCGTTGATGATGGCGGCTTCTACACCAAGGACGCGCCCGGCTTCGGTCCGGACCGCGAGGGCGGTGCTGCCCGCGTGATCGACGACAAGGGCAAGAAGGGCGACGCCAACAAGGCTGTGATCGAGGCGCTGATCGCGGCGAACAACTTGTTTGCCCGTGGTCGCCTCAAGCACACCTATCCGCATTCCTGGCGTTCCAAGAAGCCGGTCATCTTCCGCAACACGCCGCAGTGGTTCGTCTACATGGACAAGGACCTCGGCGACGACACCACGCTGCGTTCGCGCGCCCTCAAGGCGATCGACGACACCCGCTTTGTGCCGGCTGCCGGTCAGCGCCGCCTGCGCGCCATGATCGAGAGCCGCCCGGACTGGGTGCTCTCGCGCCAGCGCGCCTGGGGCGTTCCGATCTGCGTCTTCGCCGACGAGGACGGCAAGGTTCTCGTCGACGAGGAGGTCAACGCCCGCATCCTCGAAGCCTTCGAGGCCGAAGGGGCGGATGCCTGGTTTGCCGAAGGCGCGCGGGAGCGGTTCCTCGGTGCCCGCGCGGGCGAACCCTGGAAGCAGGTCACCGACATTCTCGACGTCTGGTTCGATTCAGGCTCCACCCACTCCTTCGTGCTGGAAGACCGCCCGGACCTGAAATGGCCGGCCGACGTCTATCTCGAAGGCTCCGACCAGCACCGCGGCTGGTTCCATTCCTCGCTCTTGGAAAGCTGCGCCACCCGTGGGCGCGCGCCCTACGATGCCGTCATCACCCATGGCTTCACCATGGCCGAGGACGGCCGCAAGATGTCGAAGTCGCTCGGAAACCAGGTCTTCCCCCAGGACGTCATGGCCCAGTCGGGCGCCGATATCCTGCGCCTGTGGGTGATGAACACCGATTATTGGGAAGACCAGCGTCTCGGCAAGACGATCATCCAGACCAATATCGACAGCTATCGCAAGATCCGCAACACGATCCGCTGGATGCTGGGAACGCTCGCCCACGATACCGGCGAAGACGTCGCGCTGGCGGATATGCCGGAGCTGGAGCGCCTGATGCTGCACCGGCTGGCCGAGCTCGACCGGGTCGTGCGCGCGGGCTACGACGAATTCGATTTCAAGCGGGTCGTGCGCGCGCTGACCGACTTCGCCAACATCGAATTGTCGGCCTTCTATTTCGATATCCGCAAGGATGCGCTCTATTGCGATGCGCCGTCCTCGACGCGCCGCAAGGCCGCCCTCTTCGTGATCCGCAAGCTGTTCGATTGCCTGGTCACCTGGTTTGCACCGATGCTGGTCTTCACGATGGAAGAAGCCTGGTTGTTGCGGAACCCGGACGGCGATTCGGTGCATCTCCAGCAGTTCCCGGACATTCCTGCCGAATGGCTGGCGCCGGAACTCGATGCGAAATGGCAGAAGATCCGCGACGTGCGCTACGTGGTGACGGGCGCGCTCGAGGTCGAACGCCGCGAAAAACGCATCGGTTCGTCGCTCGAGGCGGCTCCGATCGTCTATATCAATGATCCCGAACTGGTCGCCGCCGTCGAAGGCACGGATTTCTCCGAAGTCTGCATCACCTCGGGCATCGTCATCGAACAGGGCGAAGGCCCGGCGGATGCCTTCCGGCTCGACGACGTGGCGAATGTCGCCGTCGTTCCGGCCGAGGCGCAGGGCCGCAAATGCGCGCGCTCCTGGCGGATCACCGACGATGTCGGTTCGGATCCCGCCTATCCGGACGTTTCCGCCCGCGATGCCGCGGCGCTGCGTGAACTGGGCGTGGCGCCCGTCGCCTGAAACCTGTGAAGTCCGCTGTCGCAAGCTGGCGGACTTCACCTTAATAATCTGTTGCAATTGCGCGCTTTTGACCTATCCGGTACAAGGGTGCCGCAAAAGAGACAGATTGTCGGAGCAAAAGGCGCAAAATCCGACGAGTTCTCAGGGACGGGATACTTCGAATGCGTAAGAGTAATGGTTTCCGCGCCGTGGCGAGGGTGATCGCGCTTGCAGCTGTTGCTGCGAGCGTGTCGGCCTGCCTCGGACCGACTTACGGAACCGACAAGACCTCCACCGAGCAACTGATCGACGACCTCGGAAACATGGCGTCCATCAAGCCGGATCGTGGTCCTGCGATCGACTACAAGCCGCGGCCGACGACTCTCGTCCGTCCTCCTGCGACCTCGAGCCTTCCCGCGCCGCAGCAGAACGTGGTCGAGAACAATCCTGCCTGGGTGGAATCGCCCGAGGAAACACGGGCACGTCTCGTCGCCTCGGCAGACGAGAACGGTGACGCCGTCGGCTACCGTTCGCCGCTTGGTCGCGTTCAGACCTCCGACGGTGTGGCCAAGGTCGGCCCGAAGCCCTCGGCCGAGAGCGGTTCTCCGACATCGCTATCGATGTTGAAGGCGCAGGAGCAGAACAGGACGTTCCGCGAGAACATGAAGATTCAGAAGGGCGCCTATTCCGATCGCCGCCGCTTCCTGTCCGATCCGCCGCTTGACTACCGCAAGCCTGCCGAAACCGCGGCCGTTGGCGACCTTGGCGAGCCTGAGAAGGAAAAGGAGCGTCGTCGCCTGGCTGAAGCCACCAAGGAGAAGAAGGGCTTCAAACTGCCCAAGTTCTCGCTTCCCTGGTAGTCGGCCGATATCGATCCGGGCTCTCAGCGACGGGCCCGGAAGAAATCCCTGAGCACATCGGCAGCGTCTTTTTCGGCGAGGCCTGAATAGACCTCCGGCGCGTGATGGCAGGTCGGTCGGTCGTAGAACCGCGAGCCGTGTGCCACGCCCCCGCCTTTCGGATCTTCGGCGCCGTAGTAAAGCCGCCTGATGCGGGCGAAGGAAATGGCGGCCGCGCACATGGTGCAGGGCTCCAGCGTGACGTAGAGATCGGCCTGCGACAGGCGTTCCGCGCCGAGACTGGCGGCGGCCTCGCGGATCACCAGGATTTCGGCATGGGCGGTGACATCGGATTGCTCCCGCGTCCTGTTTCCCGATTGCGCGACCACTTCTCCGTCGATGACCAGCACGGCTCCCACCGGCACCTCGCCGCGGTCGGCCGCCGCTCTGGCTTCCGCCAGCGCAAGATCCATGAAACCGGAATTGCTCGACACAGAATTCGAATTCCCTTAACCGTCCGCCGGTGATCTGGTAGACACCCGTGAACGCAGGCAAACACCAAATGAGCAATCAAGACAAGCCCGTCAGAGGCAAGCGCCCCCGTCGCGAGGATTCGGATCGCAAACCCCGTTCGACGCCCGCGGCCGACCGGAAGAAGCCTGCCACGGCTGCAAAGCCTGGCGAGGAGGGCGATGGCGTCGAAACCGGCCGCATCGCCAAGATCCTGGCGCGCGCAGGCGTCGCCTCCCGCCGCGACGCCGAGCGGATGGTGGCCGACGGCCGGATCAGGGTGAACGGAAAGCTACTGGAGTCGCCCGCCGTGGTCGTCTCCACCTCCGATCGCATCGAGGTCGACGGTGAGCCCATCGCGGCCATCGAGCGGACCAGGCTCTGGGTCTACCACAAGCCTGCAGGCTTGGTGACGACCAACCGCGACCCCGAGGGCCGCACCACGATTTTCGAGAAGATGCCGGAAACCTTGCCGCGCGTCGTCACCATCGGCCGCCTCGACATCAATACCGAGGGCCTCCTGCTTCTCACCAACGACGGCGGTCTCGCCCGTGCGCTCGAACTTCCCTCCACGGGCTGGCTGCGGCGCTACCGTGTTCGCGCCCATGGCGAGATCGACCAGCCGGCGCTCGACAAGCTGCAGGACGGCATCGCCGTCGACGGTGTTCTCTATGGCGCCATCGAGGCGACGCTCGACCGCCAGCAGGGGCGCAACGTCTGGGTCACCATGGGTCTGCGCGAGGGCAAGAACCGCGAGATCAAGAACGTGCTCGGGGCTCTCGGCCTCGAGGTGAACCGCCTCATCCGTATCTCCTACGGTCCCTTCCAGCTCGGCGATCTGCCCGAGGGCGAAGTGGTCGAGATCCGCAGCAAGACGCTGCGCGATCAGCTCGGCTCGAAACTGATCGAAGAGGCGGGGCTGAATTTCGACGCCCCGATCGTCGATCGCACGCCGAAGCAGCCCGCCGAGGCCGAAGTGGAGAAGGCGCGCAAGCCCGAACGGGAATGGATCTCGGCCTCCGAGCGCCGTGAACGCGCCCGCGACCGGCTCGACACCAAGCCGGGCAAGTTCGGCGACAAGCCGGCTCGCGGCGAGCGCGGCGAACGGGGCAAGCCAGCCGGCAAGAACGAAAAGCGTTCCTCGGCCGCCCCGCGCAGCCGCTCCGCCAACGTCTGGATGGCACCGGGCGCCCGCCCGGTCGGTGAGAAGAAGCAGGCGGCCGCAGCCGAAAAGGCGGAACGGCGCAAGCGCGATGATGCCGGGGGCGCACCTGCCGGACGCGGCAAGCCTTCGGCTTCCAAGCCGGGTTTTGCCAAATCAGCTCGCCCCGCCGGTGACAGACCCCGGTCGGCGCGCCCCGATGGCGCCAAGTCTGCCGACGGTCGACCGGCACGCACTGAGGGCGGCTTCGGCAAGTCCAAGCCGGGTGGCAAGTTTGCCGGCAAGCCAGGTGGCAAACCGGCTGCTGGCGGCAAGGGAAAGCCACGCGGCGAACGCACCGATGGTGCGCCCGATCGCGGTCCGAAGGGCAGGGGAGGCCCGCGTGCGGATCGTCGGCGGTGAATTGCGCGGGCGTAACCTCGCCGCGCCCAAAAGCCAGGCAATCCGTCCCACCACCGACCGCACCCGCGAAAGTCTCTTCAACATCCTGAGCCACGGCTATCCGGAAGCGCTCGACGACACCCGCATGCTCGATCTCTTCGCCGGCACCGGCGCGGTGGGCATGGAAGCCATATCGCGCGGCTGCCGGTTCGCCCTGTTCGTCGAACAGGGCGTCGAGGGGCGTGGTCTGATCCAGACCAACATCGAAAACCTCGCGTTGCGCGGCAAGGCGAAGATCTTCCGGCGAGACGCCACGAAACTCGGCGCGGCGGGGACGGTGGCGCCATTCGATCTGGTCTTCGCTGATCCGCCCTATGGCAAGGGCCTTGGCGACCAGGCCCTGCGTTCGGCGGCCGACGGCGGCTGGCTTGTGCCGGGCGGTTTGGCCATTCTGGAAGAAGAGGCCCAGGCCGATCCCGATCCGGGCGCCGGTTTCGAACTGCTGGACACGCGTGATTTCGGCGATACACGAATGCGGTTTTTCCGCTATTCTGGCACCTGAAGCGGTACTTACCGGAGTTCTCCATGAGCATTGCCGAAGACCTCGCAAGCCCTTCTTCCCTTGCTGCCGTTAAAACGACGAGCGGTGATCCGACCGTCGCCATCGCCTTCGGCGGAGGCGGCGCGCGAGGGCTTGCCCATATCCACGTCATCGAGGCGCTCGATGACCTCGGCATCCGCCCGGTGGCGATCGCCGGCTCGTCGATCGGCGCGATGATGGGCGCGGGCATGGCCGCGGGGATGGCGGGAGCAGACATCCGCGAGCATGCGCTCAGCACCATCGGTAAACCGACCAAGGCGCTTGCCCGCATGTGGAGTGCCCGGCCCGAAACCATGCGCGAGGCGATCGAGAACGGCTGGCGCTTCGGCCAGTTCAATGCCGAGCGCATCGTCGGCGCCTTCCTGCCCGAAGGCGTTCCGAAAACCTTCGAGGAACTGCAGATCCCGACAAAGATCGTGATCACCGACTATTTCGACCATTGCGAGAAGATCTGCGAAACCGGCGATCTGAGGAACGCCATCGCGGCCTCCGCCGCCATTCCGGCCGTCTTCCGCCCGGTCGAGCGTGACGGTCGCATCTATGTCGACGGCGGCATCTACAACCCGGTGCCCTTCGACCATCTCGCCGGTATGGCCGATATCGTCGTCGGTATCGACGTCGTCGGACTGCCGAGCGGCGTTCCGGGCGAGAAGCTGACCACCATCGACCTGATGTTCGGCGCGAGCCAGCTGATGATGCAGTCGATCATCGAGATGCGCCGCAAGGCAGCTCCTCCCGACATCTTTCTGAGGCCGGAAGTCCACCAGTACCGCGTTCTCGATTTCCTCAAGGCCCGCGAGATCCTCGAGGCCTCCAAGGGGATCGGCGATCAGCTCAAGCGCGACCTCGAGGCCGCCTTCGCCTTTCGTGCCAAGGTCTAGCTCGCGAAGACCTGTCCGAGATCGGCAAATCCCTTGAATTCGAGCGCGTTGCCGGACGGGTCGCGGATGAACAGCGTCGCCTGTTCGCCTGGCTTGCCTTCGAAACGCAAGTTGGGCTTCATCACCCAGTCGATGTCGTCTCGCGCCTCGAGCCGCGCGGCGAGCGCCTTCCAGTCCTCCATCATCAGCACGACCCCGAAATGAGGGATTGGAACGGAATGTCCGTCGACGGTGCCCGAGCCGGTACTGTCCTGAGCCGACGGCCTGCAATGCGCCGACATCTGATGGCCGAACAGGTCGAAATCCACCCAGGTTTCAGCGCTGCGGCCGATTTTGCAGCCGAGGACGTCGCTGTAGAAGCTGCGCGCTTCCTCGATGTCTCTCACCGGAAATGCGAGATGAAACGGGGTCATGGTCTGTCCTGTCATGTTGATCCTGTCACGCCTGGCCTGAAAGCTCTTCGTGGGATCCCTTCTGCTTCTGCTGCGCGGGGCCTTCTCCCTTCGGTGTCTCCGGCCGCTCCTTCTTCGGTTTCGGCTTGATCAGCGGTTCCGGCACGACCGGCCTTGTGAGGATCTTCTCCGCCCCGGCATAAATGCCCTCCGCGGCCTGCAGCGCCAACCGCTCCTCGTCGAGTTTGCGGATCATGTCTTCGACCTCGATCGCCCAGGATTCCGAAGACCCGAGCGCTTCGAGCGTCTTGCGCCCGAACACGAGCCCGGATTCAAGTGTTTCGCGGATCTCGTAGGACACGCCGCGCGAGCGCAAGGAGAGTGTATGCGCCCTATCATACGCGCGCACATAGAGTTTGACGTCGGGGAACTCGTTCTGGATGAGATCGACCACCTGGTCGGTGATCTCCTTCTTCTGGGTGGTGACCGCCACGATCTTGGCGCGCTGGATGCCCGCGGCGTGAAGCACCTCCTTGCGGGTTCCGTCGCCGAAATAGATGCGGAAGCCGAATCGTCCCGCCGCGCGGATTCTTTCGGCTGAATGGTCCAGGATCGTCACGTCCGTTCCTCCCGCCATCAGCACCTGAGCGGCGATCTGGGCAAAGCGAGAAAATCCGATAATCAGCACGTCGGCGCCGGCACCCTCGAAATCCTCGTCCATCTCCTCGTCGGGCGCCTCCTTCATCAGCCGCTTGGAGAGCGCCGAGAGAATTGGCGTCACCGCCATGGAGAGCGTGACGATGGCGACGAGGATGGAGGCGATCGCCTGGGGAAAGATACCGGCGGCTACCGCGGCGCTGAACAGCACGAAGCCGAATTCCCCGCCTTGCGGCAGCAGCGCGGCAATGCGGATGGAATCGTTGTGCGTGCTGCCGAACACCCGGGTGAGACCGTAGAAGAGCATCGCCTTCACCAGAAGGACGAACGGCACGCAGAGAAGGATCAGGCCGAGATTGTCGATGAGCACACCGAGATCGAGCGACAGCCCCACGGCCATGAAGAACAACCCCAGGAGGATGCCGCGGAACGGTTCGATATCGGCTTCGAGTTCGTGCCGATAGGTCGATTCCGCCAGCATGACGCCGGCAAGAAAAGCTCCGAGCGCCATCGACATGCCTGCAAGGCCGATCATCGTGGCGGCCCCCAGCACCACGAAGAGTGCGGCCGCGATCATGGCTTCGTGCGCGCCGGTGCTGGCGATCAGCGAGAAAAGCGGATTGAGGAGGTATTTCCCGGCGAGAAGCAGTGTGGCAATGGCCGCGACCGCAATGGCGGCATCCATCAGCGGCGTTCCTTCCGCGCCGCTCTGGAACGGTGCGAGAATGGGAATGAGCGCCAGAAGCGGCACGATCGCGATGTCCTGAAACAGCAGGATCGAGAAGGATTTCTGGCCGTAGGCGGTGTTCAGGTCGCCGTTCTCGCCGAGCAATTGCAGGGCGAAGGCCGTCGATGAAAGGGCCAGACCGAAACCGATGATGATCGAGGCGCCGAATGATTGTGCCGCGAGGTAGTAGGCCAGAACCGAGAGCGCCGCGCCGGTCAGCATGACCTGCGCGCTCCCCATGCCGAAAATGTCGCGCCGCATCTTCCACAGCCGTTTCGGTTTCAGTTCGAGCCCGATCAGGAAGAGCAGCATTACCACGCCGAGTTCGGCGAAGTGCAGGATCTCCTCGCCGTCGGTGATGAACCGCAGGATCGGCCCGATGACGATGCCGGCGGCGAGATAGCCCAACACGGTGCCCAGACCGATCCGCTTGAAGATCGGGGCCGCCACGAGGGCGCCGCCCAGAAGGATGAGCCCTTCGAGGTACATTTCGGATCCGGCTGCGGCCATTCGGGAACACCATCGAGTTGAGCGGGCACGATGCCCGCGCACTTGATGCAGGGCAGCTTGGACAATACATGAAGGCATGACAAAAAACCAAATGGAACACTGAATTGACCCGATCCCTGGATCTGCTTGAACGGGCGGAAAAACTCATCGACCTCGCACTCAAGGCCGGCGCCGACAAGGCCGATGCCGTCGTCGCCCGCCAGCGATCGGGTTCGGTTTCCGTGCGCAACGGAAAAATCGACAATACTTCGGCGTCCGAGGCTGACGAGTTCAGCCTTCGCGTCTTCGTCGGCCAGCGTGTCGGCAGCGTTTCGGCCGGGCACGGAATGGACGAGAAATCGCTGGCCGAACGGGCCGTCGCCATGGCGCGCGTCTCCCCCGAGGACGAGTTCGCCTGCCTCGCCGATGATTCCCTGCTCGCAAAGGACTGGCCGGATCTCGATCTTTACGATTCCACCGAGCCTGGGTCCGAGGCGCTGACTAAAGCGGCGATGGAAATGGAATCCGTGGCCCTCGGGGTTCCGGGTATCTCGGCTTCGGTCGGTGCGGGCGCATCCGCCGGCATGGTCGGCCTGGTGCTCGCCACCTCCCACGGCTTTTCCGGGTCTTACCAGCGTTCCGGCTTCTCGCGCTCCGTCTCGGTCGTGGCCGGCGAGGGCACCAGGATGGAACGCGACTACGATTTCGACAGCCGCGTCTTCTTCGCCGATCTCGACGAGCCCGCAACGATCGGCCGCAAGGCCGGAGAAAGGGCCGTGAAAAGGGTCAATCCTCGTCGCGTGCCCACCGGCTCGGGCATGACGGTGGTCTTCGATCCGCGCGTCGCAAGGGGCCTGGTCGGTCATCTCGTCGGTGCCATCAATGGCGCCTCGGTCGCCCGAAAGACGAGCTTTCTGCGTGACAGGATGGGCCAGCAGGTCGCGATCTCTGGCCTCACCATCAACGACAACCCGCATCTGCCGCGGCGTCCCGGCTCGCGGCCCTTCGACGGCGAAGGCGTCTCCACGGGTCCGCTGCTGATGGTCGAAAACGGTGTTCTCAAGCAGTGGTATCTGGCGTCTCCGACGGCGAAGGAACTGGGGCTCGTCACCAATGGCCGCGCCACGCGGGGTGGCAATTCGACCTCGCCCTCGGCGACTAACGTCATCGTCGATCCAGGCCAGACGAGCCCTGAGGACCTGATCCGCTCGATCGGAACCGGGCTCTACGTGACCGAGCTCATTGGCCACGGCGTCAACATGCTGACTGGCGAATACAGCCGCGGCGCGTCGGGTTTCTGGATCGAAAATGGCGAACTCGCTTACCCGGTCTCCGAAATCACCATCGCCTCGAACCTCAAGGACATGTTCCAGCGCATGATCCTCGCCGACGACATCGATCCGAAATATTCGATTGCCGCGCCGACGATCGCGGTCGAGGGCATGACCCTGGCCGGCGAATGAGCGGGTATCGCCGATGACGTCCAGCCGGCTTGCCGAGGATCTCGAGCTTCTGATCGACGCCACTCGCGAGGCGGGCGCCATTGCCCATTCCTATTTCGGACGTTCGCCCGAGACCTGGTACAAGGGGGCGGAGCGGTCGCCGGTCAGCGAGGCCGACATGGCCTCCGACCGCTATCTGCGCGAGCGCCTTCTTTCGGCTCGTCCCGATTACGGCTGGTTGTCGGAGGAAACGCTTGATGATCCGTCCCGGCTCGATCGGGAGCGCGTGTTCATCGTCGATCCCATAGACGGCACCCGCGGCTTCATCGGCGGTAAGGTGGACTGGTGCGTGAGTGTCGCCATCGCAGAAAACGGCGTGGCCGTCGCCGGCGTGCTCGCTTCGCCCGCGCGCGGCGATCTGTGGTGGGCTTCACGCGGAAACGGGGCCTATCTCAACAGCGAACTTCTGAGCGTGGCCTCTGACCGGCCGGTGGTGCGTCCGCTGCGCCTCTCCATGCCCGACATGCTGGCCAACAAGTCGATCACGGACCCGGGCTTCCTTATCGAACGTGCGCCCGGCGGCCCCTCGCTTGCCCTGCGCCTCGCCCGTGTCGCGTCCGGCGATCTCGGCGGCGTGCTGGTTCGTCCCCGGTCGAACGAATGGGATCTGGCCGCCGCAGACGTGCTTTTGACTGAGACGGGCCACTGTCTGGTCGACGAGAACGGCGAACGGGTCGCCTTCAACCGGCCCGATCCCTCGCACGGATTTCTCATGGCGGCTTCCCGCGAGGACATCGGACCGCTCCGGCGCTGTTTCCCGACGGTCCAAGGGCAGTAACTTGGGGCAGTGACTTGGGGCATTGACCTTTCGGACAATTTCCCGCAAACCGCCGCCAGCATCCCCCAAGAAACCGGGAGAAAATCAGATGGCTGAAGCCGATTCCAAGCAATTGCTCCATCTCGTGTTCGGCGGCGAACTGAAAAACCTCACCCAGACGGAATTCCGCGATCTCGATGCACTCGACATCGTCGGCATTTTTCCCAACTACGCGGCGGCCCACCAGGCATGGAAGGCGAAAGCCCAGATGACCGTGGACAACGCCCATATGCGCTACTTCATCGTGCACATGCACCGCCTTCTCGACCCCGGCGTCACAGAGAAGTCCGGCGATTGAGAGTATCGGCTGGGGACGGTCGGGCGTTTTATGCGGAATTGCTTGTGAGCCCGATCAAAAACCGGCAAGTACGGCGTCATGCGTCAGCTCGGTAAAACACTCCTGCGCTCCGACGGCTTTCAGAATGCGGCTTCCGCTGTTCTCGAGAGTTGGTTGCGTTTTACCTGGAATACCAATTCCGAGGTCGACGAGAGCGACGATGCGCTGGAGCGTCTGGACGGTCACTTTCCGGTCATCTATGCGCTCTGGCACGGTCAGCAATTGCTCTCTCCCTATGCCGCACCGCGTGAACTGCCGCTCAAGTCGCTCGTCTCCCGCAGTGCCGACGCGGAAATCAACGCCCGCGTCATCGAACGTATCGGCCATGGCGTGATCCGCGGTTCGGGCGGTCGCGATCCGCGCGCAGCGGCCAAGAAGGGCGCGATCAGCGCGACCAAGGCGATTTGCGAAACCCTGCGACAGGGCGCGAGCGTGGTCATGGTCGCCGACATCTCCAAGGGCGAGCCGCGCAAGGCGGGCGAGGGCATCGTGCGCGTGGCGCGTATTTCCGGCAGGCCGATCGTGCCCGTCGCCGTGGCCACCAGCCGCTACCATGTCATCAAGAAATCCTGGGACCTCACCACTATAAATTTGCCCTTCGGCAGGCGCTGTCTCAAGCTCGGAGAACCGATCTATGTGCGCTCGCGCGAGGACGAACCTGCCATGCGGCTCAGGGTCACCGAAGAGCTAGATCGCGTGACGCGCGAGGCCTATCAGGCCGTGGAGGGCGGATCGTGAGCAGTGGCTGGGCACGCGCGACGCTGTTCACCTACCGCTGGATCGGTGCGATCCTGTTTCCGCTTCTGTGGCCCTACCTGGCCTTTCGCGCCGCCCGCGGCAAGGAAGACTCCACTCGCCGCCGCGAGCGCTACGGCCGCACGGATATTCCCCGGCCCGAGGGGCCGCTGGTCTGGTTTCACGCAGCCAGTGTCGGCGAGACCGGGGCAGTTATCCCTCTGATCCGCGAAGTCCGGCGCCGTTCGGTCAACGTCGTCCTGACGACGGGTACCGTGACCTCGGCGACGATCGCAAAGGAACGGCTCGACAGCTCCGTCATCCATCAATACGTGCCGCTCGACATCAAGACGCCGGTCTCCCGTTTCCTTGACCACTGGCAGCCGGATCTCGCCATCATCGCCGAATCCGAAATCTGGCCGATGACCATTCTCGAGCTGGGTGCGCGACGGACACCGCAGATCCTCGTCAACGGCCGGCTGTCCGACCGGTCCTTCCAGCGCTGGAAAAACCGCCCAAACCTCGCCGATGCGCTTTTCGAGAACCTGTCGCTGGTCATCGCCCAGTCCGATGTGGATGCCGAGCGCTTCTCGACCCTCGGCGTTCATCAGGTGGCGGTTTCCGGCAATCTCAAGGTCGATACCCATGCTCCGCCCTGTGATGCGAAGGAGCTGGAGCGGTTGCGGCAGCAGATCGGCGACCGGCGGGTCTGGGCCGCGACCTCGACCTTCGAGGGCGAAGAGGAAATTGCTGCGGACGTGCACCAGGCGCTGAAGGGTACTCACGGCCAGCTCACCCTCATCGTGCCGCGCCATCCGGAGCGTGGCGATGCGGTCGAGGCGATGCTGAAGGCGCGGGGACTGGTGGTGGCCCGCCGGTCGCGCGGCGAGGAGATCGAACCCGGCGTCGACATCTATTTGGGTGACACGATCGGGGAGATGGGGCTCTATCTCAATCTCGCGCCGATCGTTTTCGTCGGTCGGTCGCTCAAGGTCGGCGGCGGACAGAACCCGCTCGAACCGGCAATGCTCGGCTGTGCTGTCCTGTCGGGCAGCCAGGTGAACAACTTCCGCGACGTCTATGCCAAGCTGCTCAAGAACGGCGGCGGCCGTTTCGTGCGCGACGGTGCGATGCTCACCAAGGGCGTCAATTTCCTCTTCAACAATCCCAAGGCGCGCGCCGCCATGGCGGCCGGCGGCGAAAAGACCATTCGCGATCTCCGGGGAGGCCTTCAGACTACTGTGAGGGCGCTCGAACCCTATCTCAACCCGCTGACCGTCAAGGCCCGGCTGCAGACGACCGATAGTGGTAGCGAGGTAAGCGGCGGACGGAGGCGCTCATGGTGAGCGAGGCGCCGCCATTCTGGTGGGAAAAGCCCGGCCTGCAATCGGTGCTCCTGTCTCCCGCCGGATGGGTCTACGGGCGCGTCGCTCGCCGTATCATGGACAAGCGTCGCCGCAAGTCCGCTTCGGTTCCCGTCATCTGCGTCGGCAATTTCACCGTCGGCGGTTCCGGCAAGACCCCGACCGCTCTCGCGCTCGCCGATGCGGTCGAGGCCCAGGGCCTCACGCCCGGCTTTCTCACGCGCGGCTACGGCGGCAACGTGCGCCATCCGACAGTGGTCGACACGCATCATCATTCTGCGCGTTTCGTCGGTGACGAACCGATGCTCCTTGCCCGCCGAGCGCTCACTGTCGCGTCGCCGGACAGGCCCGCAGGCGCGGAGCTTCTGGTCGCCGAGGGCGCGGACATCATCATCATGGACGACGGGTTCCAGAGCGCGCGACTGGTCTTCGATCACGCCGTGATGGTCATCGACGCCCGCAAGGGAGTGGGCAACGGCCGCGTCTTTCCGGCCGGCCCGGTCCGTGCCCCGATCGTCGACCAGTTGCGGCATGCCGATTCGCTGCTCGTCGTGGGAGAGGGGACTGCCGCCGACGGCATCATTCGTCTCGCCGCGCGTGCGGCCAAGCCCGTCCACACGGCCCATCTGGTTCCCCTGGCGCCGGAACGGTTGCGCGGCAAGAACTGCCTGGCCTTCGCCGCGATCGGAGATCCGGACAAGTTTTTCGAAACGCTCGAAGACGCAGACATCCGCGTGGCCCATGCGAAAGGGTTTCCCGACCACCACAGCTTCGCCGACGACGAGATCGGCGAGATGATCGACGAGGCCGACCTCTACGGCCTGACGCTCGTCACCACGGCCAAGGATCTGGTGCGCCTGCAGGGCGGGCACGGCCGTGGCCATGAATTGGCCGAGCGGACCGAAGTGCTGGAAGTGCGGCTCGATTTCGATCAGCCGCAGACCGCGGCGGCCATCGTCAGGCAGGCCATCGAGAAACACAGGCGTCGCCGGACGTCGGGCAAGACCTCCTGAAAACTGCTCTAGCGGGAGGTCGGCAGGCTGCCGGCGCGTTTTTCCGCCTCGAACGACGCATTCACGTCGACATAGGCTTCCTGCCGGTCGACGCTCCAGTACTTGAGTTCGTCGAGCGGGATGCGTTCGCCGGTCACAGCGCAGACCACGTATCCGCCTGGTGTCACCACCTGGATGTCGCCGTCGAGATATTTCAGCGTTGCCGGCCGCGAACCCGAGCCTTCGAAACGGTTCATGTCGTCTCCGTGTGCAGGAATTGGTTTTATTATCCCTGCACGCCGGGCCAATGCAAGTGCGCGCGCCGCAACACGGCGGGCGCCGCGCCTACCGCCGCGCAAACAGGCGCTCGATGTCGTGACGGCTCAGCGTCACATAGGTGGGACGACCGTGGTTGCACTGGCCGGATCCGGGCGTGATCTCCATTTGGCGCAGGAGCGCATTCATCTCTTCGGGCTTGAGCAGTCGGCCGGAGCGCACCGAACCGTGACAGGCCATGGTCGACGCCACCGCTTCCAGCCGGTCGCGCAAAGATGTGGTGTCGCCCCATTCGGCGATCTCGTCGGCGAGATCCCGCACCAGCCCCGGCACGTCAACCTCGCCGAGGAGAGCCGGCGTCTCGCGCACCGCGATCGCGCCCGGGCCGAACCGTTCGATTCCCAGCCCGAGCGGTTCGAGCTCAGCCGCCTTTTCGGCGAGCCGGTCGCAGTCATCCTCCGGAAGGTCGACGATTTCCGGCAACAGCAGCATCTGCGAGGGCAGGCGTCCGCCCGACATCGCGCCCTTCAGCTTCTCGAAGACGAGCCGTTCGTGGGCGGCATGCTGGTCGACGATCACCAGACCTTCCTCGGTCTGGCTGACGATATAGTTCTCGAGCACCTGTGCCCGGGCCGCACCGAGCGGATGGGCGGCAGACGGCGCAACCGGCGGCTCCTCCGCGACCCGCGCCGATGGCTGCCCCGTGTGAACAAAACCGGCCTGGGCCGGCTCGGCGAAGCCATAAGACGCGGTGTTCTCCGGCGGGCGATGCGGCGAGGACTCCCTGGACCAGTTGACCGGAGCGCTGGAATACCCGCTCGGTCGCGGCGCTGAAGCAAAGCCGCCCTGCGGTCGCAGCGCCGCCAGCATGCCCGAGGTGCCGGTGGTCGAGGCGCGGTCGCCTTCGCGCTCCAGCGCCTGGCGTATCGCGCCGATGATCAGCCCTCGCACCAGACCGGGATCGCGAAACCGGACATCGACCTTGGCCGGATGGACGTTGACGTCGACGAGCGCCGGGTCGATTTCGATCTTGAGGACCACCACCGGAAAGCGGCCGCGCGGAATACGGTCGGAATAGGCCGCGCGCAGCGCCGACAGGATCTGCTTGTCCTGCACCGGCCGGCCGTTGACGAAGGCATACTGGCTCAGCGAATTGGCGCGGTTGTAGGTCGGCACGCCGACATGGCCGGTCAGCCGGACATCTTCGCGCAATGCGTCGATTTCGATGGCATTGTCGGCGAATTCCCGGCCAAGCACCTGGGAGATGCGATCGAGCGGGTTGCCGGTGGCCGCATATTCGCTTGTCATCCGGTCCGGCCCGGACAAGACGAACCGAACCTCCGGAAATGCGATCGCCATGCGCCGCACCACTTCGGTGATGGCGCCGCTTTCGGCACGCTCGCCCTTGAGGAACTTGAGCCGCGCGGGCGTGGCGAAGAAAAGGTCGCGGACTTCGACCATGGTTCCCGGATTGGCCGGTGCCGGCTTCGGATCGCCGCCCGTGCCGCCATCGAGGCGCACCTCGAAGCCGCTGGCTGAACCGGGCTCGCGGCTGACGATCCGGAGCTTCGACACCGAACCTATGGACGGCAGCGCCTCACCGCGGAAACCCAGCGTGCGGATATCGTCGAGCCCTGCCTGGAGTTTCGACGTGCAATGTCGGCGCACCGCCATCGCCAGATCTTCGGGCGGCATGCCCGAGCCGTCGTCGACGACCCGTATCAGCGCCTTGCCGCCACCGGCCGTGGCGATCTCGATGCGCTTCGCTCCGGCGTCCAGCGCGTTCTCGACGAGTTCCTTGACGACGCTCGCCGGACGTTCCACCACCTCGCCGGCGGCGATCTGGTTGATCAGGGTCTCTGGAAGCTGATGTACGGCCATGCCCCATGTTCCCGGATTCGGCTCATCCTGCAACGGCTGGAGCCGAGAAACCCCTGCAAATCCGGCGGGCTTTGTTGCAATCGGCCGGCGCGCCCGCTTTTCTGTGGTCTTGAGAATTCGGAGAAGTGGAATGATGTCCCATGACGAAGCGCGATCTGTCCTGCGCGGGTTGTTCGATACCGGCCTGAAGGCCGCCGATCCCGCCATCTGCGTGCCGCCCCATCTTCCTTCTCCACCGGTCGGCCGGACAATCGTCATTGCGGCTGGCAAGGCCGCCGCCTCCATGGCGCGCGCCGTCGAGGACCATTGGCCGCGCGAACTCGAAGGCATTGCCGTCACGCGCTACGGCCATGGCATGCCCTGTTCGGAAATCGAGGTGATCGAGGCGTCTCATCCGGTTCCCGACGACCGGGGCGAGATTGCCGCGCGCAAGCTGATGCAGACCGTTACGGGCCTCGGACCGGACGATCTGGTTCTGTGCCTGATTTCGGGCGGCGGTTCCGCCCTTCTGGGGCTCCCTGCCGAGGGATTGACGCTCGACCAGAAGAAGGCGGTCAATCGCGCGCTGCTCGCTTCGGGCGCGCCGATCGGCGAGATGAATACGGTGCGTAAGCACCTTTCCGCCATCAAGGGCGGACGGCTGGCCCAGGCCGCCTATCCGGCGCGCGTGGTCACCCTCGGCATTTCCGACGTGCCGGGCGACGATCCGTCCGTCATCGCCTCGGGGCCGACCGTGGCAGATGCAACCACGCTCGCAGACGCGCTGCGAGTGATCGAGAAATACGGCATCGACATTCCTGAACCTGTTCGCTCGCATCTTCAAAAGCCTGAAAGCGAGACGCCGAAGCCCGGCGATCCGGTCTTCGACAGAAACGAATACGTGATGATCGCGCGGCCGTCGGACATGGTAGATGCAGTCGCGGCGGCCGGCCGGCGGATGGGCTACGACGTCGTCTCTCTCGGCGCGGACATCGAGGGCGAAGCCCGCGAGGTTGGTGCCGAACATGCCCGGCAGGCGCTTGAGATCGCAGCCGGCATGAAGCCAGGCGACAAGCCGGCGCTGGTGGTGTCGGGTGGAGAGACCACCGTCACGGTCGACAGCGAGGGCGGTCGCGGCGGTCGTGATTGCGAGTATCTCTTGTCGCTTGCGGTGGGGCTCGGCGGCCATCCGCGCATCTTCGCGCTCGCCTGCGATACCGACGGCATCGACGGAAGCGAGGACAATGCCGGCGCCATCATCGATCCGGCGACACTTTCGCGGGCGAGCGAGAAAGGGCTTGATGCCGAGGATTTCCTGGCGCGGCACGATTCCTATTCGCTGTTTGAGGCGACCGGCGACCTCATCGTGACCGGACCCACACGCACCAACGTCAATGACCTGCGGCTTGTTCTGATTTTGCCGCCACAGTGAGGGCTATTTTAAGTACAGCTTAACTTCGTCCTGACAATCTTGCACGCGGGGCGAACCTTGAGGACGAATGGCTTGGATCGCGTGGGCTTCTACGCCAGTGATCGCAAGCCATGGATGCCGTGCCCCGACCGAAGCCTAACTCGGATGCGGGTCGTGAGTGCAAGCGAGAGTGATCATCTTCAGTTGACACTGGTCGAGGGACTTGCCGGTTCGCTCGGTGCATCTGTCGCGGTCTTCGATCGCGACGACACACTTGTCTATGCGTCGCGCAACTTCAGCCGTTTTTTCGACGTGCCCGAAGAAATCCTCAAGCCCGGCGGCCGTTTACGCGATTTCCTGGGCGCGGTCTATGACAGCGGCGCGCGTTTCGGAAGCGCTGCTAGAAACGGTGTAAGCATCTCGCGCAATGACTGGATCGCCGAGCGCATCGCCATTCACTGGCGTGAGCGATACGAGGCGGTCGAGCAATTGCCGGACGGCCGATGGGTCAAACTGGGCAAACGGCGGATGCCGGGTGGCCTCCTGATCTGCCATATTTCCGATGTCACCGACCAGAAGCGCCGGGATCAGGACTTGGACGAGGTCAGCGCGCGGGCAATGCTGGCCAAGCATGTCTTCAAGGCGCTTCCCAACCCCGTGCTGGTCAAGAACGAAGCGATGGAGATCGTGCTCATCAACCAGGCTTTTTGCCGGCTGTTGGGTGTCGAGGAGCACGAGATCATCGGGCGCAGCGCCGCCGATCTTGTCGGCGCGGACAATGCGCGCCGCTTCGAGGAACGCGAGCGCCGGGTTCTCTCGAGCGGCGAACCGCGGGAGTTCGTGGAGGACATTCCGCATCCTGACGGTTCGATGGTCCGTTCGATCACGCGTCAACACCGTTTGGTTCTGGGCGACCGGAAGTTCGTCACCGTTTCCATCGACCGCATCACGACGCAGTCCGAAGTCAACCAGATGCGGTTGCGCAATCCCGCCCGGCACCGGGCTTCCCCGCAATCCGGTACGCAGCTCAAGCGCAGGGTGCTCGTCGTCGATCAGGACATTCGTCGCGCCCGGGGCAGAGTGGAGGCGCTTCTCGCGGAAAATGCCGAGGCGATGGCGATCGATGACCTCCGACAGCTGTTTGCGTTTCTCGATACCGCGCGCACCATGGACGTGACCATCGATGCGATTGAGGTGACGCCTGAAATCAGCGCCGCACTTGCCGCCAATCCGGCGGCGACCGACTATCCGATCCTGGCGCGTCTGCTTGCCGATCGCGTATCCCGCGATATTGCCCGGCGCACCGCCGAGGCGGAAACCGCGGAATCCGAGGCGCGGGATTCGATGGAGACAGCCAGTGAGCAGCCCGCTTCCGCCGAGGAGCGGGTAGCTGTTCCCGCTCCCCCTCTTCTGGACGACGTTCCACCCGCTCTTCTCGCCGAAGATGTGTCGGCGTCGCGGCAGGATGACAAGCAGCGGCAAAAGCCCCGTATCCTCGTGGCCGAGGACAACGACGTCAATCAGATCGTTTTCGAGCAGATACTCGATGCCATGGACGTGGATTACCGGATCGTGTCGAACGGCGAGGAGGCTGTTGCGGCATGGCGGGACCTGAAGCCGGATCTCATCCTCATGGATGTCTCCATGCCGGTCCTGAACGGACATCAGGCAACCCGGCGCATTCGCGAAGAGGAGAAGGCGGCCGGCACCAGCCTGCACACTCCGATCCTCGCCGTCACCGCCCACGCCATGGTGGGAGACGCCGACGCCTGCTACGCAGCGGGGATGGATGACTATCTGACCAAGCCGGTCAGCCCGGAAAAGCTCGAGTCCTGCATCGCGACCTGGGTGGACAAGCCGCGGCTGACCTCTGTCACCGCCTGATCTGCACGCGTCTCTCGGTGTTCTTACCCCTGTATCGCAACAGCCGGTCGATAGGACAACGTTAACAAATATATTCCATTTTACTAAAATCCTTGATTGAGAATGCAGGCAACGAACCAGGCAATGAAAGATCAACTCGAGCTGGCCGCGACCGAAGTTGCCGACGCAAACGTCATTGCGCTGACAGATCCTCTGACCGGATTGGGTAATCGCCGCCGATTGATGGACAAGGTCCGCAAGCTGGCCGCCGAACGTGCCGACGACCCGGCACCCTTCACCGTGGGGATCGCCAACATTGACGGGTTCAAGCCGATCAACGACCTGTTCGGTCATGCCGCTGGCGACGAAATTCTCTGCCAGATCGCGCACAGGCTTCGCGCCTGCCTCCCCGATGGCGGCTTCGTCGCACGGATCGATAGCGACGAGTTCGCCTTTGTTCTTCCGCTCGTCTTCGAGAAGAAGGGTGCGGAAAAGATCGGGCGCATGTTCAAGGAAGTGCTGTCGGCCCCCTACGATCTCGGCGATCGCAACGTCCGACTGTCTGCTTCTTTCGGCTTTGCCATTTATCCTTTCGCCGGCGAGCAGTTTGCCGAACTGATGAAGAGTGCGGATACCGCACTCTACCGGTCCAAGCGGCGCGGGCGAAGCCAGATCACGGTCTACTCGGAGGAGATCGCCGAGGAGATGCGCTATTCGACCGAGGTCGAACAGGCGCTTCGCCGCGCGATCATCGCCGACGAGGTCGCGGTACACTTCCAGCCGATTATCAATATTGCCGACGGCATGCTCCAAGGCTTCGAGGCTCTGGCCCGCTGGACCGACCGGGATATCGGCTTCATCTCGCCTGGTGTGTTCATCCCACTCGCCGAGGAACGCGGCTTCATCGACTCCCTCACAGAAACGCTTTTGCGCAGAGCGGCCGAGACGGCCAAGAACTGGCCGTCCCATATCTTCCTTTCGTTCAATCTTTCGTCCATGCAGCTGACCGATCCGGCGACCGGCCATAACGTCATGGCGATCATCAACTCCGTCGGGCTCGATCCGAAGCGGCTTGAACTCGAGATTACCGAGACCGCGATGATGAGCGACCCGGAGACTGCCGCCAAGGTCGTCAATGAGTTGCGCGCCGTGGGCATCCGTGTGTCGCTCGACGATTTCGGCACGGGTCAGTCAAGCTTGAGCCGTCTGCGCGAGTTCGCCTTCGACAAGGTCAAGATCGACCGATCGTTCGTCAACGAGATCACCGTCGACCGTTCCTCGGAAACGATCGTCAAGGCGATCCTGGCCATGTGCGAGGGACTTGATCTCAAGGTCATCGCCGAGGGCATCGAGACGCCCGAACAGGCTGCCAAGCTCCTCGAACTCGGATGCCGGACAGGGCAGGGCTATCTCTTTGGCAAGGCGGTGAACGCCGAAACCACCTATGCGCTGATCAAGTCCGAACGGTCGTCGCAGGATCGCCAGATCGTCGCCGACCGGAACGGCTAGGGTCCTCACCCTAGTCTTTCTGGCGTCCTGCAAGGCTGCGCCAGATTTCCAGTAACCCGCGCTGCACGGCAATATCCGTGTCTATGAGGCGTACCTCGACGCCGCATGTCTCGAGTGCCGCCTGATAAAGCTGGGCCGTGCTGCCGGAGGCGACCAGGGCCACGCCGCTGCTGCCGGGCTCGGCACCGGCGATCTCCGCCCCGATCATCAATCCGGCCAGCCGGGCGCGGTTTTCGTCCGGGCTCCGGTCCTCGAGAAGATCGCCGGCTCGGATGGAGAAGATCGTGTGGGTGATCCGCCCGGCATCCAGCCAGCCGTCGCGTACACCCGTGGCAAATGCGGGATCACCGGCTTGCACCTCGCCGGCCCCCTCCAGGGAATGATGCAGGATGGTCTGCCGGCTCAGGACCTCGATCATCTCGCCGGTCATGAAGGTGCGGAAGCTGCGGACCTGGCTGCCGGCCATGCGGACCCATTTCGAGTGAAGTCCCGGAAGGCAGTAGCTGTGTGCGCCCTGGCCTTCCATGCTGGCGCCGAAAAGCCGGGTTTCCTCGCCGCGCATCACATCGGTATCCTGGCCGGCCGACTGCGCCACGCCCGGCAGGATGGTGACGCTCCTGCCGAGACCTTCGATTCGCGTGGCGTGGGCCCAGAGATCATCGAGTTCAGCCGGCGTCTGAAGGTAGCCAGCCTCCTTCCAGCCTTGCCGGGAGCCGGCCATCCCGCATATGAGCGCGGGAAGATCGGGCGGCGCCTGAAGTTCCGCAAGATGGCGCTCGAGCACCGTCTCGAAACCCGTCTGGCGCGCCGCATCGACACCGTCATCACTCTGGCTTTGGGCCAGCAACGTGCCGTCGCGGCTCATCAGCCAGAGACGAAAACGCCGTCTTCCCCAGTCGATTGCCGCGACGTCCGGTTTGTTGCTCAGCTCCGCCTCCTTCCCGCGATGGCGGGCATGCGCTCCGCGGAAGGCGGCCTGTCAGACTGTCGGCAATCTGTAGTCGCCATACTCTTCCCGAAGCGTGGTCTTCTTGATCTTCCCGGTCGCCGTATGCGGGATCTCGTCGGCGAAGATGATATCATCGGGCATCCACCATTTGGCGATCTTGCCGTCGAGAAAGTTGCGGATGTCGTCCTTGGTCGCCGACTTTCCCGTCTTCAGAACGATGATCAGCAGCGGACGTTCCGACCATTTCGGATGATTGACGCCGATGACCGCGGCTTCCGACACGTCCGGATGGCCGACGGCGATGTTTTCGATGTCGATCGAGGAAATCCATTCACCGCCGGACTTGATCACATCCTTGGCCCTGTCGGTGATCTGCATGTAGCCGGCGGGATCGATATGGGCGACGTCACCTGTGTCGAACCAGCCCTCGGCATCGAACTGCTCCGATCCCCGCCCTTTGTAATAGGCGTTGGAGACGGCAGGTCCGCGAACCTTCAGGCGTCCGAAGGTCTCGCCGTCCCACGGAAGCTCGACATTGTCGTCGTCGGTGATCTTCATCTCGACCGTGTAGGGCGTGTGGCCCTGCTTGCTCTGGATTGCCACCTTCGCGTCGCCCTCGAGATCGGCATATTCCGGCTTGAGCGAGCATACCGTGCCCAGCGGGCTCATTTCGGTCATGCCCCAGGCATGCATCACCCGGACGTCGTAATTGTCCTGAAACTTGCGGATGATGGCGGGCGGGCAGGCGGAGCCGCCAATGACCACGTGATCGAGGTCTGGCAGGTCACCGCCATGCTCCTCCATATGCTGGAGCAGCATCAGCCAGACCGTCGGCACGGCCGCGGTGATCGTCACCCGCTCCTGCGTCAGCATTTCGTAGATCGATTTGCCGTCCATGCCGGGACCCGGCATCACCATGGTCGCCCCGACCATAGGAACGGAGAAGGCCGTCGACCAGCCATTGGCGTGAAACAGCGGAACCACCGGCATGAAGCGATCCGACGAACCGATATCGAGCATGTCGGGCTGGATGGCGGCCAGGGCGTGCAGCGTGTTGGAGCGATGGGAATAGACGACGCCCTTGGGGTCGCCTGTGGTGCCGGAGGTGTAACACATGCCTGCCGCCGTATTTTCGTCGAAGCTTTTCCACGCGAAATCGCCGTCCACCTCGGAGATGTAGCTCTCGTAGGATAATGCACCCGGCAGGGAGGTTTCCGGCATGTGCGCGTCGTCGGTGAGGATGACGACCCGCTCGATCGACGGCACCTTCGGAACGATGGCTTCGGCGAGCTTGACGAATGTCAGATCGACGAAGAGCATCTTGTCTTCGGCGTCGTTCATGATCCAGGCGATCTGGTCGGGAAACAGGCGCGGGTTGAGCGTGTGATAGATCGCTCCGACGCCTAGAATACCGTACCAGGCCTCGAGGTGGCGCCATGTGTTCCACGCCATCGTGGCCACCCGGTCGCCGAGTACCACGCCGTCGCTCTCCAGTCGCTGCGAGAGCTTTAGCGCCCGGGACCTTGTCTCGCGGTAAGTGATTCGGTGAATCGGACCCTCTACGGATCGTGAGACGACCTCGCGTCCGCCGTGCATGCGGGCCGCGTGATCGAGGACGGTATGAGCCAGAAGCGGCCATTCCTGCATGAGTCCGAGCATGTTTCCCTCCCTGAAAACAGACTTTCATCATCGATCATCTTAGGTGGGGGAGTCCCGGAGGCAACTGAATTATTGAGCAAAGTCCGGATGGGTCGGCCTGGTGCGCTGCTCCATGGGGCCGTTCCGTTAGTCGGCGTTTTACCGTGTTTAGAACCGTTAAAAAAACTTGCTGTGAACAGCGAGTTCGATATCGCACTCCAAAAACGAATATGTTAATTTGTGCATGCGGCGGAACACTATGGTAACAACAGGGGCCTGGATGGACGTCGCTGCCTTTCAGGAAAAAAAGAATGTCACAAACGACGGTTGAAGCAGACCGCGCTGATCTGTTGCTTCAGCAGCTTGGCGCTTGTAGTTCGCAGTTTGATGTTTTCCGGTGTCTCAGGGAAGTAACGCAGAGTTATGGGTTCCGTTATTTCTCCGTGAATTCAATGCCGAAGGACGGTCAGTTCCGCCTGTCGGAAACGGTCGTCATCACGTCCGCTCCCTCGGAGTTGATCAAGCGGCAGGATGGTTTTGACAAGTCGGATTCAAATCCGGTCGTCGCCGCCATTCGCGCCACCGGGGCGCCTTTCGAGGTTCGCTTCGGGGAAAGGGCGAAGGGCGACTGCCGAAAGTTCGATCAGGTCGAACAGATCCTCTCCGAGTTTGATCTTTCGAGCTGGCTGATCGTCCCGGTCTTCACGCCCGGAGCAGGGGAGGCGGTTATTTCCTATCTCGGCAGCAGGCCTCCGCTGAAGGCCTTCGAACTGGCGGAACTGGCTTTGCTGTCCTCCAAGGCGAAGGATCGTCTCACGATGGTCTCGGCCCGCGACAAGCCGCAGGCGTCGCCATTGACCGAACGCGAGCTGGAATGCGTCGTCTGGACGGCCGCCGGCAAGACGAGTGTCGAGATCGCCAAGATCCTCAATCTCTCGGAGCATACGGTCAACCACTACCTCAACAACGCCACGCGCAAGAGCGGGACGGTCAACCGGACCCAGACAGTTGCATCGGCGTTGCGAAACGGGTGGATCGACTAGACCCGGCGGGTCATTCGGTCGGGAGCTTCCCCAGCTCCCGGCCATAGGCCCGTATGGCCGCGATCTTGTTGTGGAAAGCCGACCAGTCGTCATCCTCGGCGATCGCCGTCCATATGGCTTCGACCTCGTCGATCAGAACGGTCTCAGGCTCGTTTGGCAGCCGTGAGTTTTCCAGCGACCGCATGGCTCCATCCGTCGGCTCGCGCTCCCGAAGCGCAGCAATCGCCGATTTCCATACATCGTACTCATAGAGGTCTGCCTGTGGACTTTTGCGCAGCCGCGCCTCGTTCGCGCCCCCGATCATGTCGAAGAAAGTGCGTTCGTAGGCGGCCTTGCTTTGGCGTAGAGCGCCGTAGAACGCTGCGGTGAGCTTTTGGTCGCGTTCGGAATCGGAACGGTCGGGCCGGAGGCCCAGCCGCCCGAGCGTCGCCTCCGACAAGGCGGCGTCGAAAAGGGCTGGAAACGTCTCCAGAACCGGCTGCAGCTCTTCGACGTCGGACAGCGGTATCAGGCATTCGCCCAGACGCGCGAGGTTCCAGTAGAGCGCATCGGGCTGCCGACCGAAGGCATACAGACCCTGATGGTCGAAATAGGCGGCCGTGAAACTCGGATCGAGTTCGGGCAGGAAGCGCCAGGGCCCGTAGTCGAAGCTCTCGCCAGTGATCGTGATGTTGTCGGTATTGAGGACGCCGTGAACGAAACCCGCCGCCAGCCACTGCGCGCCGAGCTTTGCGACCGCGCCGACCACCCTGCCGAGGAAATCCGCCGGTCCCTTCGCCTCCGGCCAGTATTCGGCGATCGAATAGTCGAGCAGTCGCTGCAGACCGGCATGATCGTCGAGATAGAGAAGGCGCTGGAAGGTGCCGATGCGGACATGGCTGTGGTTGAGACGAACCAGCACGCTGGAACGGGTCGGGGAGGGCTCGTCGCCCCGCATCAGGCTTTCCCCGGTCTCGATCAGGCTGAGAGTGCGCGAGGTGTTTACGCCGAGGGCTTCGAGCATCTCTGTGGCCAGCACTTCGCGTACGCCGCCCTTGAGCGTCAGCCGCCCGTCGCCGCTGCGCGACCAGGGCGTGGTGCCCGAGCCCTTGGTGCCGAGATCCATCAGCCGGCCGGCCTGGTCGCGCATCTGGGCGAAGAGAAATCCCCGGCCGTCGCCGATATCGGGATTGTACACGCGGAACTGGTGGCCATGATATCTGAGCGCCAGCGGCTGCGCCAGGTTGTCGGGCAGCGGTTCGAAACGACCGAAATGTCGGAGCCACTGGCCGTCGTCGAGATGGTCGAGACCTATCTCGGCGGCGGCGCGATCGTTGCGGAACCGGAGTTCGAGGCGCGGGAAGTCGGCCGCCCGGACCGGATCGTAGAATTCGGGTCCGAGACGTGTGTGGCGCACGTCGGGTCTGTACGTGTCAGGCATTTCGGACGAGCTGTGTTTGGTGTCTGTCAAGAAAATCTCCTCACGCCACCATATGGCGCGCGGATGGCAGTGTGAAAGGGGCCTGAGGGCAATCTTTGAACTGCCAAGAAGGTCCGCGCATTTTTTGCAAAACTCACCGGTTTCCAAAAAAATCCGCAGAACCTTGAAAGGCCGGATTTGCTATCCCATATCCAGTTCAACGCCGGGATTTCTCTCCCCTCCAGGTCCCGGCAAGCGCCGCCCTCGAGCGCGTCAGGCTGTCCCCTCCCAACCTGACCTCAAGTCTCGGGCGACGAATAAAGGCACCCGTTCGGCCCCGCCGGACGGGTGCTTTTTCATGTTTCAGTCAGTGTCCTTGCCCCGCGCGGGGAGAAACCGCGATCGTTCCGACACCGCCATTTCGCCGATGAAGTCGGCCACTGTCCGCAGCCGCGCAAGTTCACGCGCGGTCTCGTGAAAGACGATGTAATAGCCGCGCTCGATGCGCAGTTCCGGCAGGAGGTTGACGAGCTCGGGATAGTCGGCGGCGATGTAGTCGTGCAGCACGGCGATGCCAGCGCCGGCGCGCACCGCGCGGGTTTGTCCGATCGCGCTCGAGATCTCGAAACGGGCCGACCAGTTGCGCAGGATTTCCCGGGTGAAATGCAGCGAGGGAGAGAAGATCAGATCCTCCACATAGCTGATCAGCCGGTGATGGCGCAGATCCTCCGCCTGACGCGGTTGTCCCATCTCGGCGAGGTATTCCCGGGACGCATAGAGCGAAAGCGAATAGTCGACGAGCTTGCGGGAGACCAGCCGGCCGGCGGCCGGTTGCTCGACCGTGATCGCGATGTCGGCTTCGCGCTGCGGCAGGGAGAAGGAGCGTGGCACCGGCACGAGCTGCAAGGTGAGATCGGGATGGCGCGAGGTCAGCGCACCCAGCCGCGCGGCAAGGAAATGAACGCCGAACCCGTCCGGCGCGCCGATCCGGACCGTGCCGGAAATCGTGCTGTCAGTCCGCCCCAGACCCGCCTGGGCAGCCAGCATCTCTGCTTCCATCCGCTCGGCATGCACGAGAAAGCCCTCGCCCTCTCCGGTCAGGATGCAGCCATTGGTACGGCGGACGAAGAGCTGGCTGTCGAGCGCGGTTTCAAGCGCCGTAAGCCGTCGCGCAGCCGTCGCGTGATTCAACCCGAGCCTGCGTGAGGCGGCCAGGATCTGGCCCGACCGCGCCACCGCGAGAAAGACCTGTATGTCGTCCCAGTTCAGCGCCATTGACGTCTCATAATCCGCTTGAGGCGGAAGGTGAAGTGCGCCACCGAACTTGCCCACTTGCCGCCGGAGGCCTATGTCGGTGTCAGCCGCCTCAGGCATGCACCGGAAACCTTTCATGACCGAACAGATCGTCCCCCCTTCCGAGAAGGGGCAACCGGCCGCCGCGCCGCTTTATGAAGGCCGCTGGCTGGCCATGACCGTGATGCTGATTGCGGGCTTCATGAACCTCATCGACGTGACCATCGTCAACGTCGCCCTGCCGAGCCTGCAGCGCGACCTGGGTGCTACGGATTCGGGGATCGAATGGGTGGCTGCGGCCTATATTCTGTCCTTCTGCATCGGCCTTCTGCCTTTCGGCCGGCTCGGCGACCTGATGGGCCGGAAGAACGTGTTTCTCGCAGGTGTCGCGGGGTTCACGACCGCCTCCGCACTTTGCGGCATCGCACCGAATATCGAGATGCTGATCGTCGCACGCGCCGTGCAGGGGCTGACAGCCGCGTTGATGACGCCGCAGACGCTGGCGATTGCTCAGGTGATCTTTCCGCCGCATGAACGCGGCACCGCATTCTCGCTCTTCGGCTTGACGGCCGGCCTTGCCACAGTGACAGGACCGGTGCTCGGCGGCTTCCTGATCGGGGCGGATATCTTCGGGCTCGACTGGCGGCCGATCTTCCTCGTCAATATTCCCATCGGCATCATCGCGATTGCCGCGGGCCTGAAATACATCCCCAAGGGCCGGGTCAATCCCGATGTCGGTTTCGATATCGTCGGCATTCTCCTGGCGATTGCGACCATGCTGTTGCTGGTCTTTCCGCTGGTCGAGGGCCGCAATTTCGGCTGGCCGGTCTGGATTTTCGTGATGCTGGCAGCAAGCGTTCCGACGGGTTTTGCGTTCCATCGCTGGCAGAAGGCCAGAGCCCGCCAAGACAAGCCGCAGCTGATGCCCGCGAGTGTGCTGGAGAATCGCCAGTTCCTCAGCGGCGCGCTGCTGACGACGCTGCTGTTCTCCTCCATCCCGGGGTTGTTTCTGGTGCTCGCCGTGTTCCTGCAGATCGGCTTTGGCCTGACGCCGCTTCAGTCCGGCCTCACCACCATGCCGTTCTCGGTGGGCGTTCTGACCGCGTCCCTCCTCGCCAACAGGCTCGGCAGCCGTTTCATGGTGCAGCGGTTGATCATCGGCGCGCTCCTTCTCGTGTTCGCCATGTTCGGATTGCGTGTCGTCGTCGGAGCTCTCGCCGATCACATTATCGGCTGGCATTTCATCGCGCCCCTTTTCACGGCCGGTATCGGCCTGGGCACAACAATACCGGCCCTCTTCCAAACCGTTCTGTCGGACGTCGAAGGTCGCGACGCGGGCTCCGCATCGGGAAGCCTGCAATCCTTTCAGCAGGCGGGTGCCGCCTTGGGCGTGGCCGTCATGGGACAGATATTCTTCAGCCATTTCGGTGGTGAGGCAGCGGGTTCGCCGCAGCCGATCTTCATCGACGCGTTGCAGACTGCACTCATCTATTCGGTCACAGCATTCACCGTGGTGGCGCTGGGCGGAGCCGTGCTAGGCTACCGGGCGCGGCATTAAGACCGGTCTAACGGGAACGATCAAAAACGGGAAGGACGATGGCGATCGAACTCTCTCACGACATGATCCGGAAATTCGAGGAGGTCACAGGCATCGCGCCCATCGAGGTGCAGGCCTCGGAAGAGCAGGCCTCTTCGTTGGGCAAGGCCGGGCGTGACGTCGAAAAGGCCATCGCCGCCCTCACGGCCTGCGGAGCCGATAACCCCGACCGGGAGACGTGCCTCTGGAGAGCCAGCGACGCGGTCTGGCGCTACTTTATCCAGCGCGAGTCCTGCGGCGTGCGCGATCATCGTCAGGCCGTGCGATTCTATGGCATCCCCGGCGAAGTGCTCGCCCGCCTGGGTGCGCAGCCGCCGAAGGCGTCTTCCTCCGGCCGCTGATTGGTCAGTTCGCTTAAAGCCCGTGGCCTGCGGCTGCGTCAAGCTCGCGCTTGAGCCGTTCCTCTTCCTCGACCGTCGGCTTGGAAAACCGCGCCAGCGCCAGATAGGCGACAGGCGTGACGAAGAGCGTCGCCGCGGTGGCAAGTCCCAGCCCGCCGACGATCACCCAGCCCAGGGCTGTACGTGCTTCCGCGCCTGCGCCGAAGGCGAAGACGAGGGGCACGGCGCCCAGCACCGTGGACACCATCGTCATCATCACAGGGCGAAGGCGGATAAGGGATGCCTGCTCCACCGCCTCGCGGACCGACAGCCCCTGGTTTCTTAGCTGATTGGCGAATTCCACGATCAGAATGCCATTCTTGGCCATCACCCCGACAAGCAGCACAAGCCCGATCTGGCTGTAGACGTTAAGCGTGCCGCCGGTGAGCAGGATGGCAAAGACCGCACAGGCAAGCCCGATCGGTACGGTCGCCATAATGATCAGCGCCGACACGAAGCTCTCGAACTGTGCGGCGAGAACCAGAAGCACCACGATGATGGCGATCGCGAAGGTCGTGACCATGTCGCGCGACGACTGGTCGAGCGTGGCGGCTTCCGCAAGCGGAATCACGCGCGCGCCGGGAGGAAGGATCGGTTCGGCGAGCCGGACCACTTCGTTGTACGCGTCGCCAAGCGCCAGCTGGTCGGTCAGCCCGGTGGTGATCGAGACAGAGCGCAGCTGTTCCTCGCGGTTGAGCGAGGGGGACACCGCCTTTTCCTGAAGCGTCGCGATCGTCGACATTGGCACCATGCGACCGTCGCCGGTCTTCAGATAGATGCTCTCGAGATCGGTCGGATCGTTGATCGGCGAGGTCGTCGAGATCAGCTTCACCGGGAATGACCGGTCCTCGATGAAGACCTCCGTCACCTCGCTGCCGTCGAGAAGCGCCTGCATGGCTTCCGCCAGCCCGTCGATATCGATGCCCAGATCATTGGCGCGCTCCCGGTCGATGGAGACAGACAACTGCGGCTGCGTGGTCTCGTAGGACATCCGGACCTGATCGAAACGGGGATCGTCCTCCAGAAGTCGAACCATCTTGTCCGCCGCTTCGCCGAGCGACTGGTAGCTGTTGCCGACGAAGGCGAATTGAAGGCCCTGGCCTGCGCCGCGGATGCCGAGGCTGTTGGGCTGGAAGGCGAAGGCGCGGATGCCGGGAATCTTCGCCGCGGCCGCATTGATGTCCGCGGATATCTCCGCCTGGCTGCGGCCGCGTTCGTCCCAAGGCGCGAGTGTCAGCACCATGAAACCGGAATTGGCGTTCCCGCCGCGTCCGGCCATGGCGAACATGTTCTGAACCTCGCCACTGTCGCGCAGCGGCTGCAGCAGGGTCTCCAATTCACGCATTCGGGCGGTCGTATAGTCGAGGCTGACACCTTGCGGCGCCGAAATCCGCATCAGGGCGACGGCACGGTCTTCACGCGGCGTAAGTTCCTGGGGGATCGACGAAAGAAGAGCGTACGCCGTACCGCAGACCAGGACGGCGATCAGCGCGACCACCACCGGCAGATCTAGTGCCAGACGCAGAAGCCGGCGGTAGGTCTCGGCCATGAAGCTGCCGAAACGGCTGAAAGCGCCGGACTTCTCTTCCTCGCCGTCCTCGCGCGCAGGTTTCGGCTTGATGACGCGGGATGCCAGCATCGGGCAGAGCGTCAGCGCGACGAAACTCGACAACAGCACCGAGACGGCTAGCACGAAGCCGAATTCCTGGAACAGGCTGCCGGCCTGTCCCGGCAGGAACGACAGCGGTACGAACACGGCGGCGAGTGTTGCAGTCGTTGCAATGACAGCGAAGAAGACTTCGCTCGTTCCAACCACGGCGGCCGCGCGGATACCCATGCCCTCGTTGCGCTTTCGCACGATGTTCTCGAGCACCACAATCGCATCGTCCACCACCATCCCGGTCGCCAGAACCAGCGCCAGAAGCGTGAGGATGTTGATCGAGAAACCCAGCAGGTAGATCGCGGCGAAGGTTCCGATCAGAGCGACGGGTAGGGTCACCGCAGGAATGATGGTCGCCCGCCAGTCGAGCAGGAAGATGTAGATGACCAGGATCACCACGCCGGTAGCGATCAACAGCGAGCGGACCACTTCCTCGATGGCACCGGAAATGAAGGTGGCGTCGTCGCCGGTCACCCGGATGTCCACGCCTTCCGGCAGGATCTTTTGCAGATCTGCGGCCGCCTGCCGGATGCCTTGCGAGATTTCCAGCGTGTTCGACTTGGCCTGGCGGATGATGCCCATGCCGATGCCGGTCTTGCCGTTGGCGCGCAAGGTCGAATCGCCCGGGTCCGGGCCGAGAGTGACGCTGGCGACATCGCCGATCCGCACGCGGTCGTTGATGTAGAGCGCCTCGAACTCCTCGGGCGTGGTCACGTCGGCGGTTGCGCGCACCACGATGTCCTGCGTGGTGGCGGTCAGCGTGCCGGCGGGCACGTCGAAGGCCACGTTGTCGAGCGTCGTCTTGAGGTTGCCGACGGTCAGGCCAAGCGCTGCCAGCCGCGCCTGGTCGATGTCGATGCGGAAGATCTTTTCCCGGTCACCATAGACCTGCACGTCGGCCACGCCGGGCACGGAGGCGAGCCGGTCGACCACCTCGTCCTCGACCAGCACAGTCATGTCCTGAACGCTCATCGTGTCCGACGTCACGGCCAGACGCATGACCGGCTCGGCATTTGCATCCGCCTTGACGATCTGCGGATCATCGGCGTCGTCGGGGAGATTGCGGGTGACCTGGCCGATGGCGTCGCGAATATCGGCCGCGGCCGCCGAGAGGTCGGTGCTGTCGGAAAATTCCACCGTCACCCGGCTACGGCCGAAAGACGAGGAAGAGGAGATGTTGGTGACGCCCGAAACGCGGGCGACCCCGCCCTCGATGATCGCGGTGACCTCGCGGTCGATCGTCTCCGGCGCGGCACCGGTGTAATTTGTGGAGATCGAGATCACCGGGCGATCCACGTCCGGCAATTCGCGGATTTCACCGCCGATGATCCCGGCGATACCCGCCACCACCACCAGCAGGCTCAGGACGATTGCGAGGACCGGCCTGCGAACGAAGAGACCGCCGCTTCCGGCAGGGGCGTTGGCATCGCCAGTCGGCTTTTTGGACTTGTCTTCCGCCATCAGCCTGCCTCCGCCACGGCCGACGGGGAGGACTGCTGTGCCTCCCGGTTGTCGACCGTCTTGCCGTTCTTTTCTCCCTCATCACCTGCTGCGGGCGCGTCTGGGCCGACAATCTCGACCGCACCGCCGGCACGGACGTTCTGGACGCCCTCCGTCACGATCATGTCCCCCGGTTCGATCTGGGCGTCAACCAGGACAGACTCCGCGTTGCGCTGGATGATCGTGACATCCACGCGTTCGGCCTTGCCGTCGGTTATGCGCCAGACATAGGAGCCGTTCGAGTCCCACTGGATCGTGAGCGGATCAACGCTTGGATAGGTCTCGCCGGGAAAGCTCATGCGGATCTGGAATGACATGCCGGCCCGCAGCCGGTCCTCGACGTTGGGGATATCCGCACGCACTCGTAGCGTCCGGCTCTCCTCGTCGAGACGGTTGTCCAGCGCCACGACTTCACCGCTGAAGCTTTCGCCAGGCCGGGCGATGGAGGTGGCTTCCACCGGCGCTCCGATGGACAGCGCGCCCACGAGTCGTTCCGGCACGTAGAAATCGAGCAGGATGTGTTCGCGGTCATCGATGGTCGAGACCACCGTCTGGTTGGTGACGAAGTCGCCGCGGTTGACGTTGAGAATGCCGATCGTTCCGGAGATGGGGGCAGTGACTGTCCGCCGCTGGAGGTTGAGTTCGGCCTGCCGCAGCGCCAGTCGGGCATTTTCGAGGTCCGTGCGCGCCTGATCCGCTTCCACGGAACTGATGGTGCGCTGCTGGAGGAGATTGTCGGTCCGCGCCACCTTGTCCTCCGCCGTCTTGACCGCAAGACGCGCCTGATCGAGCGCGATCGTCTCTTCGCTGGCATCGAGCTTCACGAGAACGTCGCCAGACTTGACCGTTGCGCCGGAACTGACCTCGATGCTGTCGATCTGCCCGGACACCTGCGGCTGGACCGAAACGGTTCGAACCGGAGCGCCGGTGCCGATTGCTGAAAAGCGGTCGTTGACGACCCCGGTCTCCGCAGCCTTTACCATCACTTTGGGCTGGCCACGACTGAAGCCGCCGCGGGACGCCGGAGCCGATCCTTCACTACCGGATTTGGCGGCAATCATCGATTGCGGAACCGGCAAGCCGAGCCCGGCGAGCGTATCCGCGGCGTTCGGGTCGAACTTGATCCAAACCAAGAGGGCGATGGCCAACACGACAACCGAGGCCAACAGCTGTTTCCATAATTTCATGCGTGGCTTTCCAGATCGGAGAAAGATATCAATATGCGCCGTTCGTTGTCGCCGCAAAGGGATCCGCGCTCAAATTAAGTTTATGTCATCAAACACGGAGAGCATCTTGCCAATGGCGCATGAACGGGCGCTGAACGCGATTATTTGTTTCCCCAAAAAATTGCCGGCACGGTTTTCCTCTCTGTTAACCTCCGGTGTGCTCAATAGACGAAGGAAGGGCTTGCGTGCCCGGCATGATGCCATCCGTCAGGACCGCTGTGGTCCGAACACATGACAGGCCGTCAATGCGTTTCTCTGGCGGCAAGGTGTTGAACACGATTTTTGTGGTCATGTCACGGCAACGCAGCGATCGCGGCGACCGGACTGGGAAGAGCGAACCGGGGTACGCGATGAGCTTCAATCAGACTTCTTCAAAGGGCGATGGCCTCGAGATCATTTCCTTCCATCTCGGGGATCAGGTCTTCAGCGTCAACATCATGTCCGTGCGTGAAATCCGCGGCTGGGCTCCTGTGACCCCGCTCGCCCATTCACCGGCCCATGTTCTCGGGGTGATCAACCTGCGCGGCACCGTGATCCCGGTCATCGACATGGCGATCCGTCTCGGCCTCGAGCCGATTGAGCCAACCGAACGCTCCGCCATCATCGTCGCCGACGTGCGCGGCCAGCTCGTGGGTCTTCTCGTCGAGTACGTCTCCGACATGATCACAGTCGATTCGGAGCAGATGCAGGTTGTTCCCGAAGTGGGCGGCAACTCGGTCCAGGCCATGACGTCGGCGATCATCTCGCAGGAAAACCAGATGATTTCGCATCTCGATCTCGATGCGGTCCTCGAGGAAATCGGTCAGCTCGCCGCCTGAGCCAAGACGCTCATTCATGTCTGAGCGCCGTCCCGTCGGGGCGGCGTTTTGCGTTCGATAGCGTGCTGAATAGGCATTTCGGCGATGAGCCGGCTGCTTCATACGCCCGCCCTCCGGACAATAAGGCTTTGAATTGCCGTTTCTTCGGTCTACCTAGTTAGGACGAACCCGCCATCGTTCCAGAAGCCCGGAAGACTTCATGGCCATTCTTGCCAGCATTCATCATCTGACCCATTACAAATACGACCGACCGGTCACGCTCGGCCCGCAGGTGATCCGGCTCCGGCCAGCGCCGCACAGCCGCACGCGGGTCATCTCCCATTCACTCAAGGTCTCGCCGGACAATCACTTCGTCAATTACCAGCAGGACCCCTACGGCAACTGGCTGGCGCGCTACGTCTTTCCCGATCCGGTCCGCGAACTGAAGATCGAGGTCGATCTTGTCGCCGACATGACGGTCTACAATCCCTTCGATTTCTTCGTCGAGGAACGGGCCGAGGAATGGCCTTTCGAGTATCCGGAGGAACTGGCTGACGACCTGTCGATCTATCTCCGTCCGGAGCCGGTGGGCCCCAAGCTGCAGGCCTTTCTCGATACGGTTTCCCGCGATACCCAGCGGACGGTGGACTTCGTCGTCGGGTTGAATGCGCGTCTCGCCAGCGAGATCGGCTACGTCATTCGCATGGAGCCGGGCGTGCAGACGCCGGAAGAGACCTTTTCGGTCGGCACCGGATCGTGCCGCGATACCAGCTGGCTGCTCGTGCAGATCCTGCGCAACCTCGGCCTCGCAGCGCGGTTCGTTTCGGGCTACCTCATCCAGCTCAAGCCGGACCTCGAGGCGCTTGATGGTCCTTCGGGCACCGATCACGACTTCACCGATCTCCACGCCTGGGCGGAAGTTTTCATTCCCGGCGCCGGCTGGATCGGCCTCGACCCGACCTCGGGACTGCTGACCGGCGAAAGCCATATTCCGCTTGCCGCCACGCCCCATTACCGCAACGCTGCGCCGATCTCGGGCATGGCGTCCTATGCCGAGGTCGACTTCGATTTCGACATGAGCGTGAAGCGCGTGGCCGAGCATCCGCGCATCACCAAGCCCTTCAGCGAGGAGGCCTGGTCCGATCTCAACGCGCTCGGACGCAAGGTCGACGAGCATCTCAAGGCCGGCGACGTGCGACTGACGATGGGCGGCGAGCCGACCTTCGTGTCCATCGACGACTTCGAGAGCGCGGAATGGAATACTGCGGCCGTCGGCCCGCAGAAGCGTGAACTCGCCGACAAGCTGATCCGCCGGCTGCGCGAGCGCTTCGCACCGGGCGGCTTCCTTCATTACGGTCAGGGCAAGTGGTATCCAGGCGAAACCCTGCCGCGCTGGACCTTCTCGCTCTACTGGCGGCGCGACGACAAGCCGATCTGGACCGATCCGTCGCTGATCGCCGAGGAGAAATCCGTCAACGAGGCGGCGACCGCCGAGAACGCCGAAGCCCTTCTCAAGGAATTCGCGTCTCGCATGGGCGTCGAGCAGGATAACGTCCAGCCGGCCTATGAGGACCCCGCCGAATGGATCCTCAAGGAAGGCAAGCTGCCCGACAACGTCACGCCCGAGAACTCGAAGATCGAGGACGCGGAGGAGCGCCATCGCATGGCGGCCGTCTTCGAGCGTGGTCTCTCCAGGCCCAGCGGCTATGTCTTGCCCATCCAGAAGTGGCAGTCGAAGGCTGCCAAGGGGGGCTGGCAGTCGGAACTGTGGAACCTGCGCCGCGGCAAGATCTTCCTGGTGCCCGGCGATAGTCCGGTGGGCTATCGCCTGCCGCTCGGCTCGCTGCCGCATGTGCCTGCGGCGTCCTATCCGTTCATCAATCCGCAGGACCCGACGGAGCCGCGCGGCGATCTGCCCGAGCCGGACGAACTGAAGCCGCGCGATCCGCACGAGAGCCATCCGGCCACGCCCGATCAGCATGTGGCGAGTTTCACGGCGTCCGAAGCCGGGCAGGAGATCGTCGAGCAGACGATCGGCGAACTCGGCGGCGCGGTGCGTACGGCGATTTCAGTCGAACCGCGCGATGGCCGCTTGTGCGTCTTCATGCCGCCGGTGGTCCGTCTCGAGGATTATCTCGAACTGGTGGCCGCGGCCGAGGAATCGGCCAAGGCTCTCGGCGTCCCGGTTCACATCGAGGGCTATCAGCCGCCGCATGATCCGCGCATGAACGTCATCCGCGTCGCCCCCGACCCCGGTGTCATCGAGGTCAATATCCACCCGGCAGCCAGCTGGGAGGAGTGCGTTGCCATCACCGAGGGCGTTTACGAAGAGGCCCGTCAGTGCCGTCTCGGCGCCGACAAGTTCATGATCGATGGCCGCCACACCGGCACCGGCGGTGGCAACCACGTGGTCGTCGGTGGCGCCACGCCGCTCGACAGCCCGTTCCTGCGCCGGCCCGATCTGCTTGCCAGCCTGATCCTGCACTGGCAGCGCCATCCGAGCCTGTCCTACCTGTTCTCCGGCATGTTCATCGGCCCCACGAGCCAGGCGCCGCGCATCGACGAGGGCCGCCACGACAGCCTCTATGAACTCGAGATTGCGCTGGCGCAGATTCCGCGACCGGGGGAGGGCGAGGCGCCGCTTCCCTGGCTGGTCGACCGTCTGCTCCGCAATCTCTTGGTCGACGTCACCGGCAACACCCACCGCGCCGAGATCTGCATCGACAAGCTCTATTCACCCGATGGTCCCACGGGCCGGCTTGGTCTCGTCGAGTTCCGGGGCTTCGAGATGCCGCCGGACCCGCGCATGAGCCTTGCCCAGCAGGTGCTGCTCAGGGCGTTGATCGCGCGCATGTGGGAGAACCCGGTCAAGGGCAAGTTCACCCGCTGGGGAACGACGCTTGCCGACCGCTTCATGCTCCCGCACTTCATCTGGGAGGATTTCCTCGACGTGCTCGACGACCTCGACCGTCATGGATTCTCACTCCGGCCGGACTGGTACGAGGCGCAGGCCGAGTTCCGTTTCCCATTCTGTGGATCGGTGGAATATGACGGCGCCCAGCTCGAAATCCGGCAGGCGCTCGAGCCATGGCACGTTCTCGGCGAGACCGGAGCGATCGGCGGCACGGTGCGTTACACTGACAGTTCGGTCGAGCGCCTTCAGGTGCGACTCGCGGCCGCCGATGCGGAACGCTACATCGTCACCTGCAACGGTCGACAGGTGCCGCTGACGGGCACCTCGACCAACGGGGTCTCGGTCGGCGCGGTGCGCTACAAGGCCTGGCAGCCGGCCATGGCGTTGCATCCGGTGGTTCCCGTCCATGCACCGCTGACCTTCGACATCTACGACACTTGGTCGGGACGGGCGATTGGCGGCTGCGTCTATCACGTCGCCCATCCGGGGGGGCGCAACTACGAGACCTTCCCGGTCAACGGCAACGAGGCGGAGGCGCGGCGGCTGGCGCGCTTCGAGCCGCGCGGGCATACGCCGGGCAGCTTCACGCCGCCCTACGAGAACCCGCATCCCGAATTCCCGATGACGCTCGACCTGCGCCGCCCACCGATGGTCTGAGATGAACGAAACACAGCCCCACCACTCCGACGGCATCGACGCTTTCCTTTCCGGATATGCGCCGATACCGGGGGCGCCGGATGAACTGGTCGGTTCCGACGGCCGGATGCGGCAGGTCTGGGCCGACCTGATCGGCCATCTCGCCGCCCGCACGCCGGAACAGCTCGACGCCCAGTTTGCCCGTGGGGCGAGCTATCTGCGCGAGGCGGGCGTCTTCTATCGCCAGTATGGCGATGCCGACCGTTCGGAACGCGACTGGCCGCTCAGCCCGGTGCCGGTTCTCATTCCGGGAGACGAATGGACCGAAATCGAGACCGGGCTCAAGCAACGCGCCGACCTTCTCGAACTTGTCCTCTCCGACCTTTACGGCGAGAACCGTCTGACGCGGGAGGGTCATCTGCCGGCCATGCTGGTCGCCGGCAATCCGGAATGGCTCAGGCCGGTTGTTGGAATGAAGCCCGCCTCGGGCCATTTTCTGCATTTCGTCGCCTTCGACATCGGCCGGGGCGCCGACGGCGGCTGGTGGGTGCTCGGCGACCGCACCCAGGCGCCCTCGGGCGCCGGCTATGCGCTCGAAAACCGCATGGCGTCGATGCACAGTTTCGCCGGCTTCTACCGCGATGCCCGCGTGCTCCGCGTCGCAGGCTTCTTCAAGGCATTCCGCGAGGGCCTCAACCGCCTGAGGCGCGAGGACGACAGCCGGGTCGGCATTCTCACGCCAGGTCCGATGAACGACGCCTATTTCGAACATGCCTATATCGCCCGCTATCTCGGCATGGCGCTGCTCGAAGGCGAGGACCTGACCGTCGTCGACGGCGAACTGATGGTGCGGACCATTTCCGGTCCGCAACCGATCAGCGTCCTCTGGCGCAGGCTCGACGCCAACTGGGCGGATCCGATGGAGCTCGACGAGAGTTCCAGGCTCGGCACGCCCGGCTTGCTCGCCGCCCTGCGTGCGGGCAACGTCACCATGGTCAATGCGCTCGGCTCCGGCGTTCTCGAAGCGCGCGCCTTCATGGCGTTCCTGCCGCGTCTTTCCCAGGTGCTGACCGGCAGGCCGCTCGCCATCCCCAACATCGCCACCTGGTGGTGCGGTTCGGAGGCCGAGCGACGGCACGTCCTCGAAAACGCCTCCCATATGATGATCGGACCGGCCAACTCGCTGCACATGCCGCTCGAGCCCGACCGGCAGACGAGCCTCGGCGGCGAACTTAGACCGGCATCCGCCGGCACGCTCGATGACTGGCTCAAGAACTCGGGCCCGATGCTCGTCGGTCAGGAAGCGGTGTCGCTGTCGAGCACCCCGGTCTGGAACGAGGGGCGGCTGAGCCCGCGTCCGATGTCGATCCGCGTCTTCATGGCGCGCACGCCCTCGGGCTGGCAGGTCATGCCGGGGGGCTATGCGCGCATTGCCGCGAGCGGCGCCGATCCGTCGGCGGTGTCGCTGCGGCGCGGCGGAACCGTGGCCGATGTCTGGGTGATTTCCGACCAGCCGATTGTCCGTGAGACGATGCTCGAAAGCGGTTCCGGCGAATTCGGCCGCGCCCAGAGCGGATGGCTGCCGAGCCGTGCCGCAGACAACCTCTTCTGGCTCGGGCGCTACGTTGAACGCGCGGAAGGCACGATGAGGCTCCTGCGCGCCTATCACGGCCGGGTCAACGAGATGCCGGAAGGCGTCACACCGCTGATTCCGTCGCTCGAAAGCTATCTCGAGGCGAGGGGGCTTTCGACCACCGACGGCATTCCCGATGCGCTCGTCTCCGTTCTTGGCGCGGCGACCGGAAGCGCCAACCGGTTGCGCGACCGGTTTTCGATCGACGCCTGGGCCTCGCTCGCCGATCTGCAGAAGACGGTCGAGCGCATGAGCCATTCCGTCGACCCCGGCGACGATGCGGCCGTCGCCATGAGCGTGCTGTTGCGCAAGATCACCGGCTTCTCGGGGCTCGTCCACGACAACATGTACCGCTTCGCCGGCTGGCGGTTCCTGTCGCTCGGCCGGGCGCTCGAACGCGCCATCAGCACGGTGCATTTGCTGCAGATCTTCGCCGATCCGATTGCGCCGGAAGGCGGCTTTGACCTCTGCATCGAGATCGGCGACAGCGTGATGACCCACCGCCGGCGCTATTCGGTCAACACGAGCCGCGCTACCGTCATCGACCTTCTGGCGCTCGATCCGCTCAATCCGCGTTCGGTCGCCTGTCAGATCGAGGAGATTCTCGGCCATATCAATCTCCTGCCCGGCGCCGGTTCGAACGGCCGGCTTTCGCCTCTGGCGCGCGCGGCCCTTCGGCTGTCGACCGATATCTCGGTCCACACGCCGGAGACACTCGACCCGGCCGCGCTCGTTGCGCTGGCCGAACAGATCCTTGCGCTGTCGACCGATCTCGGCGACACCTACTTCAACTGAAGAGCCTGGGCGGACCGTCGCGGACATGCGTTACGATATCTCGATGACGATGACCTTCGCCTATCAGGCCGCCGCGGTGAACGCGCGGCAGATCGTCCATCTCATGCCGGTAGACAAGCCCGGCCGCCAGCGCCTGATTGCCGGCAACCTGTCGTTCTCGCCGCAGCCCTCGCGGCGGACGGACCGTTTCGATTTCTTCGGTAATGCCGAAACCGCGGTTGCCTTCGACACCGTGATCGAAGAGGTCGACATCCGCCTGCAGGCGCGAGTCGAGGTCACCGGCGGGGCCTACCCGGAAGGGCTCCCGACGCCGCCCGATGCGCTGGGCGCGGAAATCGCGGGCTGGCGCGATCTGGGACCTTTGTCACCGGTCCATTTCTGCACGCCGAGCAAGCGCGTCCCTGTCGACGCCGATATCGCCGCCTATGCGCGATCGGCGACGGAGGGGGCGGCAGGTCTTGCCGGAAAGGTGGAGGCGCTGGGTCTCGCGCTGCACCGTGACATGGTCTTCGATCCGGAGGCGACGACCGTCGACACATCCGCCGGCGAGGCCTTTGAACAGCGGCACGGGGTCTGCCAGGATTTCACCCACATCATGATCTCCGGGCTCAGGAGCCTCGGCATCCCGGCAGGCTATGTGAGCGGGTTCATCCGCACCATTCCTCCCCCCGGCAAGCCTCGGCTCGAAGGGGCCGATGCCATGCACGCCTGGGTTTCGGCCTGGTGCGGGCCGCATGTCGGCTGGGTCGAGTATGACCCGACAAACGCCACCTTCGCGGGCCCGGACCACGTCATCGTCGCCTATGGGCGTGACTATTCGGATGTGGCGCCGGTCAAGGGGATCATGCGGACCGCCGGCGGTCAGAAGAGCCGGCAGTCCGTCGATGTGATCCCAATCGAGTAGAAGGTCGTTCTGCCTCAGGATGCGTCGGAGAGGCAGTCGCGCATGGATGTCGCGAGATTGCGGATGAGCTCGAAGTAGAGGTCCGGGCCGTCTTCGAGGTTCGCCCCGATCGGGTCGAGAACGCCCGGACGCGCGTTGCTGCCCTCGATGGCGACGGAGACGACCTTCGGTTCGAACTGGGGTTCGGAGAAGACACAGGCCGCGTCGAGGGACTTGAGCTTGGTCTGGATCTCGGTCAGGCGCTCCGCACCGGGCGCCAGTTCCGGATTGATGGTGATCGAGCCCGCGGCCTCCATGCCGAACCGGTTCTCGAAATAGTGGTAGGCATCGTGGAAGACGATGAACGATCGGCCCTGCACCGGCGCGAGCGTCTCGTTGACCTCCGCGATCAGCGCGTCGAGCTTCGCCGTTTCGGCCTCGCCATTCTTCGCATAGGTCTCGGCGTTGGCGGGATCGGCGGCCGAAAGCACGCTCACGATCTGGGTGACGAAAGCCTTGGCGTTCTCCGGATCGAGCCAGGCATGCGGATCGATCTCCTCATGCTCGTGCTCATGTTCAGCTCCGGCCGCGTCGTGGTCATGGTCGGCCTCCGCGTGCTCCTCTCCGGCGTGGCCTTCATGCGCCTCGTCATCATGAGCATCGCCCTCATGGTGGTGGTCATGATGCTCGAAAGTACCGCCCTCGCGTGGTTCCAGTTTTTCGACCCCGCTGGCGTCGATCAGCGGTACCGACTGTGCGTCGGTGGCGATCGTCTCGAGCGGCTTTGTGAGAAAGGTTTCCAGTTCCGGACCGACCCAGAAGACGACGTCGGCCTTCTGCAGGTCCGCGGCCTGCGACGGCTTGAGCTGGTAGCCGTGCGGCGAGGCCCCGCCGCTGACGAGGAGTTCAGGCTTGCCCACTCCGTCCATGACCGCTGCTACGAGCGAGTTGACCGGCTTGATCGACGTGATCACCATCGGTTCGGCCTGTGCCTGGGCGAGGGCCGCCGGAGAGGCAGAGATCGCGAGCGCGGCGAGGAGAGGGAGAGCGTGACGCATGAGACATTCCTTTTGCTGTCATGTTATAAGATAACATTGCGTTACGGTATAACGTGTGCAATAGCTCTCGGCAACAACGAAATGACCGGAATTTTTCGATGAACCAGATTGCCGCACCCGCCGAGGCAAAGCCCGTGAATGCCGGCGGCGGAGAGCCGCTCGTCTCCCTCAACAAGGCCGGCGTCTTTCGCTCCGGCCGTTGGCTCGTGCGCGGAATCGACGTCGACATCCGTCCCGGCGAGATCCTCACCCTGATCGGACCCAACGGGTCGGGCAAGTCGACCACCGCCAAGATGGCGCTCGGCATCGTCAAGCCGGACGAGGGCTCCGCCGTGCGCGCATCGGGCCTTGTCGTGGGCTATGTGCCGCAAAAACTCTCCGTCGACTGGACGCTGCCGCTCACCGTCGAGCGCTTCATGCGGCTCACCCAGCCGCTCTCGCGCAGCGATACCGAAGCAGCACTCACGCGCACCGGTGTGGCCCATCTCGCCCGCGCCGAGGTGCGCAACCTGTCGGGTGGCGAATTCCAGCGCGTCATGCTTGCCCGCGCCATCGCCCGGCGGCCGGGCCTGCTGGTGCTCGACGAGCCGGTGCAGGGTGTCGATTTCGCCGGCGAGATCGCGCTCTATGAACTCATCGGCCGCATCCGCGACGAACTCAATTGCGCGGTTCTGTTGATCTCGCACGATCTCCATGTGGTGATGGCGGCGACCGACCGGGTCCTGTGCCTCAACGGCCATGTCTGCTGCCAGGGCACGCCCACCGCAGTGGCGGACAGCGAGGAGTACCGGCAATTGTTCGGCGCCCGCGGCTCGCCGCAACTCGCCGTCTACCAGCACCAGCACGACCACACCCATCTCGCCGATGGGCGGGTCATGCATGCCGACGGCAGCATCACAACCAACTGCCATCCCGATGACGGTCACCATGATCACGGGCACCACGATCACGGGCATGACGATGATCGTCACGGTCACGACCACGACCATCCTCACGGGCATGCTCGTTCCGGGAAACCTGAAGACGAAGCGTCCAAGGCAGGAGGGCGCATGTGATGCTCGACGATTTCTTCACGCGCGCGCTGCTCGCCGGCATCGGCATGGCCATCGTCGCCGGGCCGCTCGGTTGCTTCATCATCTGGCGCCGGCTGGCCTATTTCGGCGACACGCTGGCGCACGCAGCATTGCTCGGCGTCGCCCTGGCTTTCCTGCTCGAGGTCAACATCACGCTCGCCGTCTTCGCCGTGGCGCTTCTCGTCTCGTTGGCGCTGTTGGCGCTCGAACGTCGCGCCGCGATTTCCGCGGATGCGCTGCTCGGAATCCTCTCGCACGGATCGCTCGCGCTGGGGCTCGTCGTTCTGTCGACCATGGCCTGGCTGCGGGTCGATCTCATGGGGCTCCTGTTCGGTGACATCCTCTCCGTCTCGCGCCTCGATGTCGCGATGATCTGGATCGGCGGCGCTGTCGTGCTCGCGGTTCTCGCCTTCATCTGGCGGCCGCTCTTCGCGGTGACCGTGAGCCCCGATCTCGCCGAAGCCGAGGGAATGAACGCCGCCCGGGCCAATCTCGTCTTCATGGTGCTGATGGCGATCGTGATCGCCATCGCCATGAAGATCGTCGGCGTTCTCCTGATCACCGCAATGCTGGTAATCCCGGCAGCGACCGCCCGGCGCTTCGCTTCGGGACCGGAGCAGATGGCGGTTCTCGCAGCCGTCTTTGGTGTCGCCTCGGTCTGCCTTGGCCTCGGCGCCTCGCGCCTGTGGGATCCGCAGTCCGGGCCGGCGATCGTTGTCGCCGCCCTTTGTCTTTTCATGTTAAGCTTGTCGCCGCTGGCCGGGTTCGTCGAGCGCCGCAGACGTGCATCCGCCGGTCCCGCATCTGCAATCCGCAGCGAGGAGGAAGCTCGTCCATGACCGCCCATGTCCATCAGCACGCGACGCTGACCAAGAACCAGGCGCTGGTCTTCGGCGAACTGTCCAGGGCCGAAGGCCCGCTCTCCGCCTACACCATCCTCGACCAGTTGCGCGAGGAAGGGTTCCGCGCGCCGCTGCAGGTCTACCGCGCGCTCGACAAGCTGGTCGAATTCGGCCTTGTCCACCGGCTCGAAAGCCTCAACGCCTTCGTTGCCTGCAGTCACAAAGACTGCCAGGCCCATTCGGCAGCCGCCTTCGCCATCTGCGAGAAGTGCGGTCAGGTCAACGAGATCTCCGACGCGCGGCTCGACGACCGGCTGCGCGAACTCGCGGAGGCGAGCGGCTTCGCCCTGACCAAATCCGTCGTCGAACTCAGGGGCCTCTGCGCCGACTGCCAGAAGGCAGCCTGACACGTCCCAGGCAACTCCGGACTATCCCGCATCCGCAGTCAGGCCCATTCGTCAGAAAAATAAATCAATCGATTGATTAAATCCTGTTTCGTGCTATCGTCCGCTCCTGCAAGGAGACGATGCGCATGCCAAAGGGAGCTTGGAACAGGGACGCGAGCCGCGCCGGCGAGGAGACCCGCGAGGCGCTGGTCAGCGCTGGCTTGCGGCTGTTCGGAGCCAAGGGGTTTGAAGCCACCTCGACGCGCGAGCTTGCGGCGGCCGCCAACGCCAACATCGCCTCAATCGCCTACCACTTCGGTGGCAAGGAGGGCTTGCGGATGGCCTGCGCCGACATGGTGGCCGACCGGCTCGGCGCGGTGATCGGCGAAGTCGTCCTGCGCAACGATCCCGGCGGTGATCCGGACAGGGCGATGAAGATCATCGAAGCCGCGCTCAATGCGGCGCTCGGATTTCTCCTCGGCCAGCCCCAGGCGCGCGACATCGCCTCCTTTGTCCTCAGTGAGGTTTCACGTCCGGGAGAGGTCTTCGAGCGGCTCTATGGCGGCGTGTTCCTGCCGGTTCACCGCAGACTTTGTCAGCTTCTGGCCCTCGCGACCGGTCGTGATCCCGACGAAGAGACGATCCGCATTGGCGTCTTCACCTTCATCGGCCAGCTCCTCTATTTCCGCCTCGGCCAGGCCATCGTCACCCGCCGCATGGACTGGGACGCAATCGGCCCGGACCAGATCGCGGCCATCCGCGAGGTTCTCATGACGAACCTCCATGCCTTCATCCGGGCCTACAGGACAGGATCACGGTCATGAGTTCTTTTCTCTGTGCCATTCCGATCATCGGTGGTCTGCTCTCCGCGTGCCCGGTCTCCGAACAGGTCGTCGTCGGATATGCGGAAGGGGAATTCGTTCTGGCGGCCCCCATCGAAACCGCGCAGATCACCTCCGTGGCGGTGAGGCGCGGCGACCGGGTCGAAGCCGGCAAGCCGCTGGTGGAGCTCGAAAAGCAGGATGCGGAAATTGCGGTCGCCCAAGCGCGGGCGGCGCTGGCGCAGGCCAAGAGTAATCTCGCCAATCTCCGGCAGGGCAGGCGGCCCGAGGAAATCGCCGCCATCCAGGCCTCGCTCGCAAGCGCGCGCGCCCAGGCCGACCAGGCCGGCAAGACCTACGATCGCCAGTCCGATCTTCTCCAGCGCGGCATCGCCACGCAGGCGAATTTCGATTCCGCCGAAACGAGCCTCGAACTCGCCCGCGCCAAGGTCGCCGAACTTCAGGCCAATCTGGCCGTCGCACAGTTGCCTGCCCGCAAGGACGAAATCGCCGCTGCCAATGCGCAGGTGGAACAGGCCCAGGCCGCGCTCGAGCAGGCCCAGTGGCGACTCGCCCAGCGCTCGGTCTCGGTCCCCGTCGACGGTATCGTCTACGACATCGTCCGCAATCCGGGCGAGGTGGCGGGCCCGCAGGCACCTGTCCTCTCGGTGCTCCCGGATGGCGCCGTGAAGCTCAAGCTCTACGTGCCCGAGGCCGCGCTATCCTCGCTCGCCGTCGGCGACGACCTGTCGGTCCGCTGCGATGGCTGCGCGGCCGATACACGTGCGGCGATCTCCTACATCTCGCCTGACCCGGAATTCACGCCGCCGGTCATCTATTCGCTCGAGAACCGGCAGAAGCTCGTCTATCTCGTCGAGGCGCGACCGGAAACCGATGACGCCGCGCTCAAACCCGGCCAGATCGTCGACGTCGATCTGGAGACTGCAGCCCGATGAACGTGATCGACGTCCACGACCTGACCAAGAGCTTCGGAGGCAAGACGGTCGTCGATCATGTTTCCATGGCCGTGGGTCGGGGCGAGATTTCCGGCTTTCTCGGACCCAACGGCTCCGGCAAGACAACCACGATCCGGGTGATGTGCGGCCTGTTGCGGCCCGACGAGGGCCATGGCGAAGTGCTTGGCCATGACCTTCTGACCGAGGGCCTGCGCATCAAGCGCGAGGTCGGGTACATGACCCAGCGCTTCTCCTTCTACGAGGACCTGTCGATCGAGGAGAACCTGAATTTCGTCGCGCGTCTGTATGAACTCGATCCGGTGGGTTCGGCGGTTCGCGACACGCTCGAGGATCTCGGTCTCTACTCCCGCCGTCGCCAGCTGGCCGGCACCCTGTCTGGCGGCTGGAAGCAGCGGCTGGCGCTCGCCGCCTGCCTCATGCACGATCCCAAGCTCCTGCTGCTCGACGAGCCGACGGCCGGCGTCGACCCCAACGCCCGGCGCGAGTTCTGGGACGAAATCCATGCCCGCGCCGCCGAAGGCCTCACCGTTCTCGTCTCCACCCACTACATGGACGAGGCGGAACGCTGCCACCGCATCCACTACATCTCCTACGGCAAGCTGATCGCCAGCGGCACCGTGGGCGAGGTCGTCGAAAATGCCGGGCTCTTCACCATGCTCGTCAGCGACGGCGATCTGGCTCGGGCGCAGAAGCTTCTCAGGCAGGCCGACGGCGTCGCTCAGGTCGCCCCCTTCGGTGTCACACTCCACGTCGTCGGGCTCGACCGCGACCGGCTCGAAAAGGCCGTGCGCGAGGTCTGCGCAGAGACGGGAAGCCGCTGGGCGCCGGGAGAGACGAGCCTCGAGGACGTCTTCATCCAGTTCATGGCCAATGCGCGGGACAACATGGCATGAACAGCTTCTTCTCCCCCCGCCGGCTCTATGCGATCGTGCTCAAGGAACTCATCCAGATGCGGCGCGACCGGGTGACCTTCGTCATGATGCTCGGCGTGCCCCTCGTCCAGCTCATCCTCTTCGGCTACGCGATCAATCTCGATCCCAAGGGACTGCCGGCCGCTCTCGTCACCACCAGCCAGGACCAGTACACCCGCGCCATGGTCTCAGCGCTCGAAAACACCGGCTATTACCGCTTCGATCATGTCGTCGAGAGTGCGGAGAGTGCCGACCGGCTCCTGGAAAACGGCTCCGTCTCCTTCGTCGTCACCATCCCCGCGGACTTTGCCCGCCGGGTGATCCGCGGCGACCACCCGCAAATTCTCATCGAGGCGGATGCCACCGATCCATCGGTCGCATCCGGCGCCATCTCGACGCTCTCGACGGTCGCCGCCCAGGCGCTTCTGCGCGAGCAGTCGGCTGAGATCCAGTCGGGCCGCGAGAAGGTGAACCAGCTCGAGGTCGTCGTCCACCGCCTCTACAATCCCGAGGGCATCACCCAGTACAACATCGTGCCGGGTCTTCTCGGCGTCATCCTGCAATTGACCATGGTGATGATGACCTCGATGGCGCTGACGCGGGAAACCGAGCGCGGCACGATGGAAAACCTGCTCGCCATGCCGGCGAGCCCGCTCGAGATCATGCTCGGCAAGGTCATCCCCTATCTGATGGTCGGCGCGGTCCAGGTCGTCGTCGTGCTTGGCGCGGCGCGCTTCCTGTTCGGCGTTCCCTTCGTCGGATCGATCGCGCTGCTGCTGGCCGGTATTTCGATCTTCGTCATGGCGCTCGTCCTGCTTGGCTATACCTTCTCGACGCTGGCGCGGTCGCAGATGCAAGCCATGCAACTGACCTTCTTCTTCTTCCTGCCGTCGCTCATGCTGTCGGGGTTCATGTTTCCGTTCCGCGGCATGCCCGGCTGGGCGCAGGCGCTGGGCGAGATTTTCCCGCTGACCCATTTCCTGCGGGTGATCCGCGCGGTCATGCTCAAGGGCGCGGACCTCGTCACCATATCCAACGAGTTGCTGGCGCTTCTGCTCTTCGTCTTCGTCTATGCGGGTCTGGCGCTGCTGCGCTTCCGCAGGACGCTCGACTGAGCCGAAACGGTTACCGGTTCTTCGTCACCAGGCAGGCGCCGCCCTTGCCCCGCAGTTCCGAACAGATGGCCTGTGCGCTGCCGCGGGTCCGGGCGCCGATCCGCACCGAATAACGGTTCCGCCGGGCCATCGCGCCGTCGAGATGGGCGATGTAGACCTGTCCGCCGGGGACCCTCATGCCCGTGCGTTCCTTGACCGACTTCCAGTAATCCATGGCGCTGTCGAGATCGATGCCGGCGCCGACCACGACCGCCCACGGCATGTCCGCCGGCGCGTCTGTCGAGGCTTCGCCACTGGCGATCAGCGGTAGACGCTTGCAGGCGTCGGGAAAGGCGAAGCGTGTTTCGAGCGGTTTGACTTCGAGCTGGAATTTTCGCTGACGGAAAGTCTCCGGATCCGCCCCGGTGACCTCGCGGACGAATTGTACGGTCGAGGCTGGCAGGAACCCGTCGCCGCGAAGCCAGCGCATCACGCGTTCTTCGCCTGCGTGATAGCCGGCGACTGCAAGCCCCAGATTGCCAAGTCGCTCGCGCAGCCCGGCAAGACGCCTTGCCGCCGCGGGCACCGCCAGGCTGGCGTCGAAACTGTCCTGAAGGTCTTCAGTTGCCGCTAGGTTCGGCGGAAAGCGGCCAACCCCTTCCGCCCCGGTGATCGAAACGCTCGAACTCTCGAAGGCGCTCGTGCTCCAGAGCAACCGCGCCAGCAGCGCTTCCGGCAAGTCTGCCGCCTTGGCCTGTTCCTCGATCAGCGTACAGATGCGACCGGTGTCGGCTTCGCCGGAGCCCTCCTGCGCTAAAGCGGCGAACGACAGGACGGTGGCACTCACCGCCGTCACGAATCCCGCCACTATCAGCTTCGCTCCCATGAGGGCCTGCGCCTTCCGCAATCGTTTCATCGATTGAGGTAGCACGGGTCCAGGTGAGGATCAAAACCGCTTCGTCGCGCCCCCGTCGCAGGCGGACGGAACTAGCGCTCCAGGCCCACAGGCACCTTGTCCGGATCGCGGTCCGCCTCGGCGATGATCTTCCGGTCTTCCTGCATCTCCAGCCACATCGCGTTGACCACGGCGAAACCGGCGGCGAGGGGGAGGCCGAGAAGCCAGGCAAAATACCACATTATGTGTCTCCTTCCGTCGCCCGCGTTCAGTACATGGTGCCGGATTTACCGGTCACGTCGTCCTCGGTGACCTTGCCCCACAGCACCTTGTAGACCCAGGCCGTGTAGGCGAGGATCAGCGGCAGGAAGATGACGGTCACCACCAGCATGACGAAGAGCGTCTGGTGCGAGGACGAGGCATCCCAGATCGTCAGCGACGACCGGGGATCGATCGAGGACGGCAGGATGAACGGGAACATCGTCAGTCCCACCGTCGAAATCACGCCGAAGATGCCGAGCTTCGACCACAGAAGCGCCGAAACCTCGCCGCTTCCCCTGAGTTTGAGGAGCGCCATCCCCATGCCGAGAAAGCCGAGCACCGGGGCGATGGCGATCCAGGGCCGCGTGCCATAGGCGGCAAGCCAGCTCTGGTCCCGCGTCACTTCCGAATAGAGCGGATTGGACGGGCCGTCGGTGATCGCCGGAGCCACCAGCCGGTAGCCGTCGATGCCGAGCGCGAGCCACAGGCCGGCAAGCGCGAAGCCGGCGATCGCCACGAGCCCCGCAAACGTTCCGTAACGGCGCGCGCGCCGGGCGATGTCGCCCTCGGTCTTCACCGTCAGCCATGCCGCGCCATGCATCAGCAGCATGCAGAAGGACACGACACCCGCCAGAAGCGCGAAGGGGTTCAGGAGCGCCAGAAACTTGCCGTAGAAGCTGCCGTCGTACATCGGCATCAGATCCTCGGTCAGCCGGAACGGCACGCCCTGCAGGACATTGCCGACCGCCACGCCGAAGATCAGCGCCGGAACCGCGCCGCCCGCGAAGAGCGCCCAGTCCCAGGCGCTCCGCCAGCGCTTGTCCTCTCGCTTGGAACGGTACTTGAAACCGACCGGACGCAGGATGAGGGCCGCCAGGATCGCGAACATGGCGAGATAGAACCCCGAGAACGAGACCGCGTAGAGCGGCGGCCAGGCGGCGAAGATCGCCCCGCCGCCGAGGATGAACCACACCTGGTTGCCTTCCCACACCGGTCCGACCGTGTTGATCACCACACGCCGCTCGATGTCGGTCCTGGCGACGAAGGGCAGGAGCGCTCCGGTGCCCATGTCGAAACCGTCGGTCATGGCGAAGCCGATCAGAAGCACGCCGAGCAGAAGCCACCAGACCACGCGAAGAAGTTCGAAGCTGACGAATTCAAAGAGGATCATGTCGCGTCTCCTATTCCGCCGGCACTGGTGTAGCAGCAGGCTCGTCGATCGGCGCACGCAGGCGCCTGAGGTGACGCGCGGTCCATTCGCTCGTTTCTTCCACGTCCTCCGTCGGTCCCTTGCGGATGTATTTCAGCATCAGCCCGATCTCGACGACGAAGAGAACCGTGTAGAAGATCATGAAGCCTGCGAGCGTCACCAGAAGATCGCCGACCGACAGGTGCGACACGGAAAGGGCGGTCGGCAGCACGCCGTCGACGGTCCAGGGCTGGCGTCCGTATTCGGCGACGATCCAGCCCATCTCCGCCGCAATCCACGGCGCCGGTATGATCCAGACCGCCACCCAGAGGGCCGGGCGGGGGAAATTCATCTGCTTGAAGTTGGCGCGGTAGAAGAAATAGGCCATCACGCCGATGAAGCCCACGCCGAGACCCACCATGATCCGGAACGCCCAGAACAGCGGCCAGACATGCGGCACGGTATCGGCAGCCGCCTGTGCGATCTGAGCATCGCTCGCGTCGCGCGGATCGTCGATGTAGCGTTTGAGCAGCAGCGCATGGCCGAGATCCTTGCCGTGCGCCTCGAAGGTTCTAGTCACCTCCGGCGGCGTCGCGTCGCGCTCGGCGCGGATCGTCATCAGCGCGTCGTAGGCGATGATGCCGGAGCGGATCTTTTCAGCGTTCTCCTGCTCGAGTTCGTTGATGCCGGCGATTTCCTCGGTCAGGGACCGGGTCCCGATCAGCCCCATCACCCACGGGATGTGGACGGCGTATTTGGTCTCGCGGTTTTCCTGGTCGGGAATGCCGAACAGCGTGAAGCTCGCGGGAGCCGGTTCGGTTTCCCACATCGCCTCGATGGCGGCGAGTTTCATCTTCTGGGATTCACCGGCGGTGTAACCGGACTCGTCGCCCAGAACCACGACCGACAGCGCCGAGGCGAGGCCGAAGCTTGCCGCGACCGCGATCGAACGGCGCGCCAGTGCCACATGCCGGTCCTTCAGCAGATACCAGGCCGAGACGCCGAGCACGAAGACGGCCGCCGTCACGTAGCCGGCCGAGACGGTGTGGACGAATTTCGCCTGCGCGACGGGATTGAACATGACGTCGAAAAAGCTCGTCATCTCCATGCGCATGGTCGCGGGATTGAACTCCGCGCCGACCGGGTTCTGCATCCAGCCATTGGCGATCAGGATCCACAGCGCCGAGAAGTTCGAACCCGCCGCTACCAGCCAGGCCACCACCATGTGCTGAACCTTGCTGAGCTTGTCCCAGCCGAAGAAGAACAGCCCCACGAAGGTGGCTTCCAGAAAGAAGGCCATCATGCCTTCGATCGCCAGCGGCGCGCCGAAGATGTCGCCCACATAGTGGCTGTAGTAGCTCCAGTTCATCCCGAACTGGAACTCCATCGTGATGCCCGTCGCCACGCCGAGCACGAAGTTGATCCCGAACAGCGTGCCCCAGAACTTGGTCATCTGACGCCACACCGGCCTGCCGGTCATCACGTAGACGGTTTCCATGATGGCGACGATGACCGAAAGGCCGAGGGTCAGCGGCACGAAGAGGAAGTGGTACATTGCCGTCATCGCAAATTGCAGACGCGAGAGTTCGACGACACCGATTTCCATAATCTTGTTCCTTCAGCTTCCCGGCGGGGGCTTGGCGGAAAAGGCCACCAAGGAATGGAGCGAAACTACCAAGACAGCCCGGTGCGGGATCAGTGTTCAAACTGACGCAGGCGCTGCGACATGGTGACACCGGTCGGCGAATTCCCGTTCCGCTTCGCGATGCGATGCCAGCAGGATAACACCATCATCCGGCATCTGGCGACGGATACCCGCCAGCACTTTGCGCGCCGTCTCGCGGTCGAGCCCTTCGGTGGGCTCGTCGAGCAGCAGGAGCTTCGGCCGTCGTGCGAGCGTGCGGGCGAGAGCCAGGCGCCGGCTCTCGCCACCAGACAGGCCGCTGCCCGCTTCACCGAGCCGCAGATCGAGCCCGCCGCGGGCGTCGATCGTCTCGTCGAGGCAAACGGTAGCAAGCAGGGTCCACACCGCGGCGTCATCGAGATCGGGGTCGGCGATCCGGATCGCCTCGCGCACGGTGCCCGCGAGAAGCGCGCTGCGCTGCGGCAGAAAGGCGATCCGCCGGCGCAGCTCCTCCTCCGGCCATGTGTCGATCGGCGCGCCGAAAAAACGGATCGTTCCCGAATCAGGCAGGTACATGCGGGCTGCCAGTTGCAACAGGGACGACTTGCCCGCGCCGCTTGGACCGGTCAGCGCAACGACCTCGCCGGGCTTGAGGTCGAACGTGGCGTTTTCGACGACTGGTTGCCGGCTGTCCGGATAGGCGAAGCTCACGGCATCGAACGAGAGGATGTTCGGACCGCCACGCCCGGCCACCGGAGGTGCCTGTCCTTCTTCCGTTTTCCCAGGCGCATCGAGCAACCGGACAACCCGTCTTGCCGCATCGCTCATCGATCCCAGTTCCGAAAGTCCGCGCCGAAGCGGTCCGAGGATTTCCGCGAGCGCCAGCGTGGAAAAGAAGCCGATTGCCGCGATCGCCGGATTGACCTGTCCGCCCACGACCAGCCAGGCACCCATGACCAGAGCACCGCCGGAGACCAGGGTTTCGCTCACCGCCATGACGAAACCGCTCAACCGGTCGGCGCGGTCGGCTTCCGTCGTGGCGTCCTGCAACCGGCGTTCGGCATCGAGCGCCTGGTCGAGCTTCTCGCGCACTTGTCCGGCCACGAGCCATTCGCCGCGGGGTGCGATCAGGTCGATGGTCCGCGTCCGGAAGGCGTTCTCGAAGGCAAACTTCCGCCGCGCCGGCTTGCGGGCCCGGAAGATGACGATCGCGAGGCCCGCGATCGACCCGCTGCCGAAGCCGGCAAAGACCCACAGCGCGAGTTTGAGGTCGACGAGAATCCACAGCGCGGTCAGCATGCCGATGAGAGCGATACTGGCGGCTGCGAACGGAATGATCAGCCGCAGAACCAGACCGTCCAGCATGTCGACGTCGCGGATGATCCGGTTCAACTGCTCGCCGGCACGCAGTCCCGCGATACGGGCGAACGGCCGGCGCGACAGGGCTTCGAGAAGCGATATCCGCAGGCGCGCCAGGCTCCGAAGCGTCGCGTCATGGGTGAGCATGCGCTCGCCGTAGCGTGCCGCCGTGCGACCCAGCGCCAGAAAGCGTACGCCTGCGCTCGGCCGGAACACCTCGAACACGAGGCCGGCCCCGGCCAGTCCAGCAAGTCCGGCCGCGGTGATGAACCAGCCGGAAAGGCCGAGCAGGGCGATGCCCGCCGCCAGAACGGCGACCGAGAGAAGCGTTCCGCGCAGAAGCGGCCACCACTCCTCGGAAAACAGCCGGCGGGCGATCGTCACCAGCGCGCTCATCGAGGACTCCCGAGGTCGATGCGGCTATCCATGCGCGCGGCGAGTTCGAGGTCGTGGGTAGCGACGATCAGGCTCCGGCCTTCTGCCTTGAGCGCCATCAGCGCGTCGGTGACGGCTCTGGCCGTATCTACGTCCAGATCGGCGGTCGGTTCATCGGCGAGGATCACGTCGGCGTCCGAAGCCAGAACTCGGGCGATGGTCAGCCGCCGCGCCTCACCTCCGGAAACGCCGTGGCCGGTCTCGCCGAGCCTTGTGTCGAAGCCTTGTGGCAGCCTGGCCTCGATCCGGGTCGCGGAGGCCGCCTCAAGCGCCGCGCGCAAGGCGTCGTCTCCGGCGTAGGGTGCGAAGCGGCGCAAGTTCGTCCGCAGACTCGCGTGCGAGAAATGCGGGCTCTGCGGCACGAAGGCGAGCCGCGCGCGCCAGCCGTCTGCGGTGGCGTCGTCCAGTCGCCGACCAGCCACCGTCAGTTCGCCGGAGGAGGGCGCGACGAGCCCGGCGAGCAGGGCGAGAAGGGTCGACTTGCCGCTGCCGCTCGGCCCGACGATGGCGAGGGACTGGCCGGCCGAAAGCAGAAAGTCCGGCAGGGTCAACGCACGTCCATCGCCCAGATCGCGCCGGAGACCGTGGCTGCGGATGGAAGCGGGGCCGTCGAGCTTCGGCCTCCGGTTCCCGGTGCCGACGACAGGCTCTGTGACCAGTTTCTCCGCCGCCTCGAGTTCGGCGGCCACGGCGGTCGCATTGGCCTTCTCGTGCCAGGCGGCGGCGAGATCGCGCAGCGGCTGATAAAAGTCCGGAGCCAGAAGCAGAAGGAAGATGCCTTCACCGACACCCAGGGGAGACGACCACGCCCCGAAGCCGATCTGCCCGATCAGCGAGAAACCCACATAGACCGCCATCAGCGCCACGCCGACGGCCGAGAAGAATTCGAGCACGGTCGAGGACAGGAAGGCGACGGCGAGCACCCGCATGGTTTTCCTGTGCAGGCGGTCTGCCGCGCCACAGAAGTCGTCGATCGTCCGCCCGGCGGCATCGAGCAACCGCAGGTCGGTGAGCGCGCGGATCCGTTCGAGCAGCAGACCGTTGATCGAGCCGATCTCCTCCATCTGGCGCTCGCTCGCCTCTTTCGCCGCCATGCCGACCAGAGCCATGAACATCGGGATGACCGGCCCGGTAATCAGGAGGATCAGCGCCGCGACCCAGGAGAAGGGAAGGGCGGCGAGGACGATCGCCAGGGGCACGACCCGCGCCCGCATCATCGCCGGGCGGTAGCGGGTGAGATACGGCACGGTCATGGCGAGCTTGTCGGAGGCAAGCGTCGCGATCTCCGCCGAACTCTTGCCGCCGCCGGCAAGAGGCGCCCGCAGCGCTTCGCGTTCGAGAAGCAGCTTTCGCTCGCGCCCGATCGTTATCTGCGAGGCCTGCAGCGCCGCCGCTCCGGCAGCGTGGGAGAGCGCCGCGCGTAAGATGCCGACCAGCACGAATGCCATGCTGCCGTTGATCGCGGTCCTGATCTCCGGGCTGCCCGAAACGAGGTTGGCGAGAACGAAGGAGGCTGCCGCGGCCTGTGCGATCCAGAGCAGGCTTGCTGCGACGGTCACCCATTCGGCGCGCCGGAGCAGTTTCTCCGCGTCGGTGCCGGACCGGGTGAAACGGGAGACGGGCGACCGCCCGTTCGCCGGGGCGGGCATCTCCTCTGCTTCGGTCGTCGGGTCGGGCGGGGCCATGTCGCCCACCTAAGTATGCCAGGCCGCGCCCAACTCCAATGCCGACCCGGCCGTAATCGGTGCGATATCGGGCCGCATCCGGAGGTGCCGTCTTGTCGACAAGATGTATTTTTGGGTAGGTTGCGACTCACGATGGGTGAGGGACGGGTAAACGCCGTGAGTGACATTATAGCAGCTGTCGCAGCGCCGGCAAAGCGGAAGCGTGGGCAGGGCGTGGGAACTGTCTATGAAATCCTCAGGCACGAGATCCTGGATCTCACCCTGCAGCCCGGAAGTCCCATCGACGAGGTGAAGCTCACCGATCGCTTCTCGATGTCGCGCACCCCGATCCGCGAGGCGCTGGTCAAGCTCGCGGGCGAGGGGCTGGTCGTCACCCTGCCCAACCGATCGACCGTCGTCGCGCCGATCGATTTCCAGAATCTCCCGCATTTCTTCGACGCCATGACGCTGATGTACCGTGTCACGACGCGGCTCGCGGCCGCCAACCGCACGGCCGAGGAACTGGTGCGTATCCGCAGCCTGCAGAAGGGCTACGAGGATGCGGTGGCCGCCAAGGACGTGCCGGCGATGATCGAGGTGAACCGCGATTTCCACGCCGAGATCGCGCGTGCCGGCAAGAACCGCTATTATGCCGATCTCTTCGAAAAACTCCTCGACGAGGGACGGCGTCTGCTGCGCCTCTACTACTCCTCCTTCAATGACGAACTCCCGCAGGTCTATCTCGACGAGCATGACGAAATGGTCCGCTCCGTCGAGAAGCGGGATGTCGAAGCGGCCGACCGGATCGCCCGCCAGCACGCGCAGCAGATCGTCCGCCAGATCCAGGACTATATCACCGAGGATCGCCGGCTGAACGCCGAGATCGATCTCTAAAACGCAGCAGCATCAGGGGCTTGCACACATTTCGGAGTCCGCTCCGGAGCGCCTCCATTTATGTTGGGATTCTAAAAATATTTCGTGTCGACACAAAAAATACAATGTGCATATAATGAGGCCGTCTTCGCTCCGAGACACTGCGGCAGGCCTCCGTTTCGGCGTGTGCGCCTGCCGCGACCGACAAGACCAACCGGGTCGCCGATCCACGCCGCGGCCAACCACAGAGGGTTTCATGTTCAACAAGCTGAAAAAGATTGCGCTGGTCTCAGTGCTCAGCCTCGTGCCGATGGGCGCCTTCGCCCAGGAAGTCACGTGGCAGATTCCCACCTCCGTTCCGGAAGGTTCGCCCTTCTACGTCAATTTCCTCGAACGCTTTGCCGACAATGCCGATGTACTGACCGAGGGCCGCGTCAAGATCGAGCCCTTCGGCGCCGGCGTTCTGGTTCCGGCGCTTCAGGTCTATGACGGCGTCAAGGACGGCATCATCCAGGCCGGTCACTCCACCCCGAGCTATCTCGTCAATCAGGATCCGACCAACGCAATCTTCGCCGGTTTCCCGGGTGGTATGGGCCCTGAGCCCTTCATCACCTGGATCTACGAGAAGGGCGGCAAGGAAAAGCTCGCCGAACTGCGCGCCAAGGACGGCCTGAAGAACCTCATCGTCGGTATCGGCTCGTCGGAAATTATGGCCCACTCGAACGTGCCGGTGACCAAGGCCGAAGACCTGAAGGGTCTCAAATACCGCACGTCGGGCCCCTGGGCCGCAATCATGGGCGAATATTTCGGCGCGGTGCCGACCGTCGTTCCGCCCGGTGAAATCTATACGCTTCTGCAGCGCAAGGGCGTCGACTTGATCGAATGGGGCCCGCCGTCGGGCAACCTGCCGGAAGGCTTTCATGAAGCCGCCAAGTACATCATCGTCCCGGGCGTCCACCAGCCGACCTTCCTGTGGGAAGTTGTCATGAAGCAGGAAACCTGGGACGCGCTGCCCGACGACCTGAAGCCGCTCCTCGAGAAGGCCGCGGAACTGACCACCATGCAGGCGCTCGTCCACTTCTACGGCGAGGACGTCGTGGCCATGGACACCTACCGCAAGGGCAAGAACGAGGTGATCACCCTGTCGCCGGAATTCGTCAAGCAGCTCTCCGACGCCGGTATCGACTGGATCACCAAGACCGCCGAGGCCCAGAAGGGCGAAGGCAACGAGAAGATGGCTGATATTCTCTCCGACTACATGGCATTCAAGACGCTATGGGAATCGGAATCGAGCTATCTGATCCGGAACCAGAAGTAAGCGACAGGGGGACGACCGTCATGGACAGCCTTTTCAAACTCGTCGACGCGTTCACGCGCCTTCTGGGTTGGCTGGCCCGGCTCGTGACGGTCGTCCTCGTTGCCAGCATGATCTACGAGGTAGTGGCGCGCTATTTCTTCGGCGCGCCGACCATCTGGGCCTTCGACATCTCCTACATGGCCACCGGCGCGCTCTTCGTGCTCGGCGCGGCCCAGACGCTCAAGGAAGACGGCCACGTCCGGATCGACTTCCTCGCCCAGAAGATGCCCGCCAACTTCCGGCGCTGGTTCGAGGGCGCCGTCTTCATCCTCCTCGTCGCCCCGATCTTCGCTCTTCTCTCCAAATTTGCCATCGAAAAGACCTGGCGTGCCTGGCAGACCTCGGAAGTCGAGATGGTCAGCCCCTGGGCGCCGTTGATGTGGCCCTTCTACGCCATTCTCGCCATCGGACTGATCGCGATCACCCTGCAGCAGATCGTCCATGGCCTGCGTCTCTTCCGCGGCGCGGACGAGAAAAGCTTCGAATTGGAAGCCTGACCGATGCTCATCGCCGCCCTCATGTTCCCGGCGCTCTTCGCGCTGGTCCTGACCGGGATCCCGATCGCCTTCTCGCTCGCCATCGTCTCGGCGGCCGCGGGCCTGGCGAAGTTCGGTCCCCACGCCTTCGGCCAGCTCTATGGCGCGTTCTATTCCGCCTCCACCAATTTCATCCTTGCCGCTATCCCCATGTTCGTGCTGATGGGCGCGATTCTCGAGCGCTCCGGCATCGCCGAACGGCTGTTCCGCGTCATGTCGCTGTGGATGTCGCGGTTGCCCGGAGGCCTTGCCGTCGCCACCATCGCCATGGGCGCGATCTTCGCCGCTGCCGCGGGTGTGGTCGGGGCCGTTGAGGTCATGATCGGCATGATGGCGATCCCCGCCATGCAGCGCGGCGGCTTCCGCAACAGCCAGATCGCCGGCACCATCTGCGCCGGCGGCTCGCTCGGCACCATGATCCCGCCCTCGGTGATCGCGGTCATGTATGCCTCGCTCGCCCAGATGTCGGTGGGTGAACTGCTCGCCGGCATGATGCTGCCCGGCCTGCTGATGGTCGGCCTGTTCATCGTCTACCTCATCATCCAGGGCGTTATAGCGCCGCCGCAGCCGCGCGAGGAGGACGCCGAACCCGATGTGCCACTCGGCGAGAAGCTGATGCTGACGCTGACCTCGCTCTTGCCGATCATCGCACTGATCGTTGCCGTGCTCGGCTCGCTGCTGGCGGGCATCGCCTCGCCCACCGAAGCCGCTTCCGTCGGTGCGCTCGGCGCAACGGTACTTGCCATCGTTTACCGCCGCTTCAGCCTTTCGATGCTGTTCGACTCGCTCGCCATCACCGTGCGGATCTCGGCGATGATCCTGCTGATCGTTGCCGCCGGAACCATGTTCATGGGCACGTTTGCGGCCAATGGCGGCTCTCGGCTCATCCGCTCGCTGGTCGAGTTCTCGGGCTCCGGTACCGCAGCCATGATCATCCTGTTCCTCGTCATCGTGCTGCTGCTCGGCTTCGTGCTCGACTGGACGGCCAACGTGCTGATCACCGTGCCGCTCTTCACCCCCTTCATCCGCCAGGCCGGCATCGAACCGGTCTGGTTCGGAACGATGATGATCATCGTCATCCAGACGAGCTACCTCACGCCGCCGATGGCCTCGTCGATCTTCTATCTCAAATCGATTGCGCCCAAGGACATGACCTACGGCCAGATGTGCCGTGGCGTGGTCCCCTTCATCCTCCTGCAACTGCTCACGCTCGCACTCGTCGCGCTGTTCCCGGTCTTGTCGACCTGGCTGCCTTCGAAAATCGTCGGGTTCTGATAGTCTGCCAACAGCCCTGAAAAGAGACACCCATGAACGACACCATTTTCACCGGTTGCATTCCGGCCCTGATGACGCCCTGCAAGTCCGACCGGACGCCCGATTTCGAGGCTCTCGTCCGCAAGGGCAAGGAACTGATCGAGGCCGGCATGTCCGCCGTCGTCTATTGCGGTTCGATGGGTGACTGGCCGCTCCTGACCGACGCGCAGCGCATGGAAGGCGTGCAGCGCCTCACGGAGGCCGGCGTTCCGGTCATCGTCGGCACCGGCGCGGTCAACACCGCCTCCGCCGTGGCTCATGCCGCCCATGCCGCCAAGGTCGGCGCAAAGGGGTTGATGGTAATCCCGCGTGTTCTCTCCCGCGGCTCTTCGCCGTCGGCCCAGAAGGCCCACTTCAAGGCCATCCTCTCGGCCGCCCCCGACCTGCCGGCGGTCATCTACAACAGCCCCTATTACGGGTTCGCTACCCGCGCCGACCTCTTCTTCGCCCTGCGCGCCGAGCACCCGAACCTGATCGGCTTCAAGGAATTCGGTGGTTCCGCCGATCTGCGCTACGCGGCCGAGAACATCACTTCGCGCGAGGAGGGCGTCACGCTGATGGTGGGCGTCGATACCAACGTCTTCCACGGCTACGTCAATTGCGGCGCAGGCGGCGCGATCACCGGCATCGGCAACGCTCTGCCGAAGGAAGTCCTGCATCTCGTCGCGCTCTGCGAGAAGGCCGCCAAGGGCGATGTCGAGGCCCGCGCGAAGGCGCTCGAACTCGAATCCGCGCTCGCCGTGCTCTCCTCCTTCGACGAAGGTCCGGACCTCGTCCTCTTCTACAAGCACCTGATGGTATTGAACGGCGACACCGAATACACACTGCACTTCAACGAGACCGACGCGCTCGACGATTCCCAGCGCAATTATGTCGAGGCCCAGTACAAGCTGTTCCGCACCTGGTATGCCGGCTGGTCGGCGACCGCCTGATCGGGCAAAAAAGCGTTGCATCGAACGGCGGCGGGCTTCATTCCGCCGCCGTTTTCATTTGAGCTCCGGCGCCGAATATCCGACAACACATCGGAACGGAGGAAGCCTGAAGTGACGGATGCGATTGCCATCATGGCGGGCCGGGCGAGCGGGTCCGTGCTCGCAAGCTCGGAGCCGCTGAGCTTCTGGGGCGGCGTGGATCCTGCCAACGGGCGGGTGATCGACACCCGTCATCCGCTCCATGGCGCATGCATTTCGGGCCGCATCCTCATGCTGCCGTCGTGCCGGGGCTCCTGCTCGGGCTCCGGCGTGCTCCTCGACCTCGTGCTCGGCGGACGCGGCCCCGCTGCGATCGTCTTCTCCGAACCCGAAGACGTTCTCACCCTCGGTGCGTTGATCGCGAGCGAGATGTTCGGCCGCTCGCTGCCGGTCCTTCGCCTCGACCGGGAGAGTTTTGCGACGTTTGCCGACCTGCCGGACCTCGTCATCGAGGAAGACCGGATCCTTGCCGGAGACCACGTCCTGCCGGTTCTGCCGCCGCTGACCTCCCGCCTCGAATTGACGGAAGTCGAGCGCCGCATGCGCGACGGCGGCGGCGGCGACGCTGTGGCGCTGTGCATGCGGGTGATCCTCGCCATGGCCGCACAGCAGGGCGCCAAATCACTTGTTCCGGTTACCCGCGCCCATATCGACGGCTGCATCTATGCGAGCCCCGCCAACCTGACTTTCGCCGAACGGATGGTGGAGATCGGTGCGCGTGTCGCGATACCGACCACGATGAACGCGATCTCCGTCGACCGCGAGAACTGGCGCAAGCAGGGCATGGAGCCGGAATTCGGCAATCCTGCCCAACGCCTCGCCGACGCCTATGTGGAGATGGGCTGCGCGCCCACCTTCACCTGCGCGCCCTATCTGCTGCCCGACGCGCCGGAGGAGGACGAGGCCATCGGCTGGGCGGAATCGAACGCCGTGGTGTTCGCCAATTCGGTCCTGGGCGCGCGGAGCGCCAAGCATCCGGATTTTCTCGATCTCTGCATCGCGGTGACCGGCCGTGCGCCGTTGTCGGGGGTCTATCTCGAAGAAGCGCGGCGGCCGTCGGTCATCCTCGATTTCGATCTGCCGAAGGCACCCGGCGACGGCTTCTGGCCTCTGGCGGGGTATCTCGCGGGCCGTCATGCGCCTGATGCGGTTCCCTTGTTGCGCGGGTTGTCCGCCACCAGTCCCGATCCGGACGATCTCAAAGCGCTCTGCGCGGCCTTCGGCACCATGTCCGCCGCGCCGATGCTCCATATCCACGGCGTCACGCCGGAGGCGGACCTCGAACCCCTTTCCGATGCGAAGACCATCCGTATCGATCGCGACGAACTGCGTGACACCTGGCGTCAGTTGAACGCGGGCCCCGATGCGGTCGATCTGGTGGCGATCGGCAGTCCGCATGCCTCGCTGTCCGAACTCGCCCGTTTGCGCGAGGCGCTGACCGGCCAAAAGGTGACGATCCCCGTCATCGCCACCGCCGGACGGCGCATTATCGCCGAAGCCGCTGCCGAAGGCATCATCGAAGACCTCCGCAGGGCCGGCGCGACCGTGCATCCCGATATCTGCTGGTGCTCGATCCGCGAGCCGGTGTTCCCGCCCACGGCCACCGTGGTGATGACAAATTCCGGCAAATACGCTCATTACGGCCCCGGTCTCTCAGGGCGGACCGTGCGCCTTGGAGAACTCGACGATTGCGTCAGGGCAGCACTGACCGGAGCGGCGTCGCCCCGGACACCCGACTGGCTGACCTGACTGCATAGCCGGGAAGGGTGCAGCAGCGGCGCTTCGTAGAAAAGGCATTGTCACCGACACCGGGAGGGCATTACCAATTGGCCCGTAACCAGTCCCCAAGGAACCTCCGTTTGAAGATCGCCATACTGAACCTGACGCTTCCATTCGAGGAGACGGGAGCATTCGCGTCCACAGGGACCGAGATAGAAAACTGGATTTCGCCGGCCCTGCCGGAAGCGGAGATCTCCATCATCGATATCGCCCTTGGTGAGCCTTTCCCCGCTGTCGCCGACTATGACGGCTATATCGTCAGCGGTTCGGAGATGGGGGTCTATGACGACGTCGAATGGATGGAGCCGCTGCGGCGGTTTCTGCTCGACAGCAGGGATGCGGGCACGCCGCTCGTCGGCATCTGCTTCGGTCACCAGATGATGGCGCACACATTCGGCGGCCGTGCAGAGAAAGCTCCGCTCGGCCAGGTGGTCGGCGCCCGGCGATTCACGATGGATGGTGTCGAACGCGACGCCCATGTCTGGCACCAAGATCAGGTCGTCGAGGTCCCGCCGACTGCGCGGGTGACCGGATCCGCCGATTACTGCCCAGTCGGCATGCTCGACTATGATTTTCCGGCCTTCTCGATGCAGTTTCATCCGGAATATTCCCGCGCCTATTTGACCAGCGGCATCGAACTGTTGCTGGACCGGGCCATCGACCCGGAAACGGCTGCGGAGGCGCTCCGCAGCATGGCGCAAGCGGACGTCCCGGCCGATCTCATGGCGGACCGCGCGGCGGCGACGTTCAGACGGCCTTAACTGAAAGCGCCAAAGTCGAAAATTCGTGAGAGCATCGGTTTACCGCGGTACAGCGTCGTGTCGCGGCTCGAGGAATTGGGGAACTCGTGAGAGATCTGCGCGTTAGGTCTCTTATGTCAGGATTTCGCCAAAACTGGGTCACCAAGCCCATTCACCGCTGGGCAAAGACTGCACTGCCCGGCCTGTCTGAAACCGAGGCCGAGGCGCTGAACGCCGGCGAAGTCTGGTGGGAAGCGGATCTGTTTTCCGGCAACCCGGATTATTCCAGGCTCCATGATGTCGCCACCCCGACGCTGACACCCGAGGAGCAGGCCTTTCTCGACGGCCCCTGCGTCGAGCTCTGCTCGATGATCGACGACTGGAAGGTCAACCAGCAGGATGGCGACCTGCCTAAGGAAGCGTGGGATTTCCTGCGCGAGAAAAAGTTCTTCGGCATGATCATCGACAAGAAGCACGGCGGTCTGGGTTTTTCCGCCTTCGCGCATTCCGAGATCGTGCGGTTCATTTCGACCCGGTCGGTCGCGGCCGCGGTGACCGTCATGGTCCCAAATTCTCTCGGCCCGGGCGAGCTCATCCATCAGTTTGGTACCGAAGAGCAGCGGGAATACTGGCTGCCGCGTCTCGCTGACGGCACGGAGCTTCCTGCATTCGGTCTGACCAGCAACGAAGCCGGCTCTGACGCTTCGGCCATGGTCGATGACGGCGTGATCGAGAAGGGCCAGTGGAACGGGGAGGAGGTGCTCGGCATCCGGCTCAACTGGGCCAAGCGCTATATCACCCTGTCGCCGGTCTGCACCGTGCTCGGTCTCGCCTTCAAGCTGCGTGATCCGGCAAATCACCTCGGCAAGGGCCAAGAGGTGGGGATCACCTGCGCCCTCGTGCCGACCGATCTCCCGGGTGTCGAAACCGGACGCCGCCACATTCCGTCCTCGACCATGTTCATGAACGGTCCGACCACCGGCAAGGACGTCTTCATCCCGCTCGACCACATCATCGGCGGTCCCGAATACGCTGGCCGCGGCTGGATGATGCTGATGAGCGCGCTTGCCGCCGGTCGCGGGATTTCGCTTCCCTCGATGGGGACCGCGGCCATCGCCATGTCGGCCCACACGACCGGCGCCTATTCGCGCATTCGTCAGCAGTTCAACCTGCCGATCGGCAAGTTCGGCGGGATCCAGATCCCCATGGCCCGCATGGCGGTTGACGCCTATGTGATGGACGCGGCCCGCCGGCTCACCTGCGCCGGTCTCGACGAGGGTAGGGCGCTTTCGGTGATCTCGGCGATCATGAAGGCGCACGCCACCTTGCGGATGCGCGAGGCGTGCAACGACGCCATGGATGTCCATTCAGGCAAGGCCGTCATCGACGGACCGTCCAATTATCTCCTGCCGCTGTACCGCGCTGTGCCGATCGGCATCACGGTGGAGGGTGCGAACATCGTCACCCGCGCCCTGATCATCTTCGGGCAGGGCTCGATCCGCGCCCATCCCTATCTCCTTGAGGAAATGCAGGCGCTGCAGATCGACGACCAGAAGGAAAGCCTCGCCAAATTCGACAAGGCCTTCTGGGGTCATGTCGGCCACAGCATCAAGACCACCGGCCGCGCCTTCATCCGCGCCTGGACAGGCAGCCGCGTCGGCCCGGCACCCCACAATGCGGGCGCAACAGCTCCGATTTACCGCGAACTGGCGCGTTGGTCGGCCGCCTACGCGCTTGTCGCCGATCTCGCCTTCCTCACCATGGGCGGTTCGCTGAAGCGGCGCGAGATGATCTCGATCCGCATGGGCGATATTCTCTCCGAGATGTACATCCTCTCCGCAGCGCTGAAACGCTGGCAGGACGAGGGCCGCCAGGAGGCCGACCTTCCGCTTCTGGAGTATGCCGCCACGCGGACTTTCGCCACGATCGGCAAGCTTCTGAGCGAAGTGCTCGAGAACTTCCCGTCCGCCTGGGCGCGTGTGGTTGCCCGTATCGTTACCCTTCCAGGTGGCGGATCGACGGGACCGGATGACGAACTCGTGGCGCGTTGCGCCGATCTGATCTACGAGCCGTCCGCGACGCGCGAACGCATCACCGGGCGCCTGCATGGCGGCTGCAATCGTGACGGGATGGCCAAGCTCAACGAAGCCTATGCGGCCGTCATCGACCTCGAACCGGTGATGAAGAAGCTCCGAAAGGATCGCAAGACGCCAGACGAAGCGCTCGCCGCCGGCATGATCACCGAAGAGGATCGTCGCCGCATCGCCGACATGGAGAAACTCGTTGACGATGTCGTCGCGGTCGACGATTTCACGCCCGACGAAATCGCCCGCTTCTACAAAGGCTTCCATTCGGATTCCACCGGAACTGTGTCCACCGAAACCCGGGAAGCGGCGGAATGAGCCGACCTGTCTATCTTGTCGATGGCGCCCGCACGCCCTTTCTGAAGGCGCGCGGCAAGCCCGGACCCTTTACGCCGGTCGACCTTTCGGTCCAGTGCGGGCGGCCGCTTCTCGCGCGTCAGCCCTTCGACCCGCAGCTTCTCGACCTCGTTATTCTCGGCTGCGTCAACGTGATCGCCGACGAGATGAACCCGGCGCGTGTCGCGGCCCTGCGACTGGGGCTCGGCGAGCAGATGGTCGCCTTCACCGTGCAGATCAATTGCGGCTCCGGCATGCAGTCGATCGACACGGCCTATCGCTATATCCGAGACGGCAGCCACGAGATGATCCTCGCCGGCGGCACAGAGGCGCTGAGCCACGCTCCTCTCGTGCTGAGACGGAGCGCCGCCGAATGGTTTGGCGGGCTTGCACAGGCCAAGGGTCCGCTCGATCAGGCGAAGGCCATGGCCGGGCTGCGGCCCGAATTTTTCAAGCCTGTCATCGGGCTCGAACGCGGGCTCACCGACCCGGTCACCGATCTCAACATGGGCCAGACCGCCGAAATTCTCGCCCATCGTTTCGATATCGACCGCAAGGCAGCAGACACCTACGCGATGGAAAGCCACCATCGGCTCGCGCTGGCGCAGAAGAACGGCTGGCTCGACGGTGAAGTCGTGCCTGCCTTCGACCGCGACGGCGATGTCTATGAAAGCGACGACGGCGTGCGCCCGGACAGCGATCTTGCCGGCCTCGCCAAACCCAAACCCGCCTTCGAGCCGCCTTATGGCAAGGTCACGGCCGGCAATTCCAGCCAGATCACCGACGGCGCGTCCTGGGTCATTCTCGCTTCCGAAAGTGCCGTGGAGGCTCATGATCTCAAGCCGCTCGCCCGGATCGTCGACAGCGAATGGGCCGCGCTCGACCCCTCCGTCATGGGTCTCGGCCCGGTGCTGAGCTCCACGCCGCTCGCCCGCCGCAACCAGCTCGATCTTGCAGGTATCGACCTGTGGGAACTCAACGAGGCCTTCGCCGCCCAGGTTCTGTCCTGTGTCGAAGCCTGGGCCGATCCCGACTTCTGCCGCGAGGTGCTCGGGCTCGACGACGCCTTCGGGCGCATCGACCGTAACAAGCTCAACATCGACGGCGGAGCGATTTCGCTCGGTCATCCGGTCGGAACAAGCGGCAACCGCATCGTCCTGCATCTGGCCAATGCCTTGAAGCGCACCGGCGGCAAATACGGCATCGCCACAGAGTGCATCGGCGGCGGTCTGGGCGGCGCCATGCTCGTGGAGGCGCTGCAATGACCCGTCCCGTTCTTTCCTTCCTGGGCGATACCAGGCTCGAACTCGGCCCTTGCGAATCCACCGGCAGCCATCCGTGGCGCAAAGGCGAAGCCGACGGCGTCGTCTGGCTGGTGCTCGATTGCGAGGGCACCTCCACGAACACGATTTCCGCCGGCGTGATCGAAGCGCTGAAGACCGAGATCGACGCGCTCGCCAAGGCTCCGCCGAAGGCCGTCGTCATCCGTTCGGCGAAGATGAACGGTTTTGCCGCCGGCGCCGACATCAACGGCTTCCGCGACATGACGGGTGACGGCGCCGCCGATATGTTGAAGCAGGGCCACGACGTGCTCGACAGTCTCGAAGCCTTGTCCTGCCCGACCATCGCCGTCGTTCACGGCATGGCGCTCGGGGCGGGGTTCGAACTCGCGCTCGCCTGTGATTACCGCATCGCCGTCGAAGGCGCGCGTTTCGGCTTTCCCGAGGTCAATCTCGGACTGCATCCCGGTCTCGGCGGCACTTTCCGTCTGCCTGCGCTGATCGATCCGCTCGAAGCCATGACCATGATGCTGACCGGCAAGACCGCCTACACGAAGAAAGCGAAGTCCCTCGGCATTGCCGACGTCGTGGTCGAGGAGCGCCACGTCGACAAGGCCATCGAGGCCATCGTCGCCGGCAAGATCGACCAGCCCGACCGAGGTCTGAAAGCGCGTGCGCTGCAACTCGACGCCGCCCGAGGCCTCGCCGCTCGCCGCATGCGCTCGGAGACGGAAAAGAAGGCGCCGAAGGAGCACTACCCCGCGCCCTATGCGCTGATCGACATCTGGGAGGAGCATGGCGACGACCGCGACGCCATGCAGAAAGCCGAGATCGAGAGTTTCGCCGAACTGCTCAAATCCGATACCTCGCAGAACCTGCAGCGGGTCTTCTTCTTGCAGCAGAACCTCAAGAACGGCGCGCGCGGCGAGGACGGTATCGATCATGTCCATGTGATCGGCGCCGGCGAGATGGGTGCGGAGATCGCTGCCTGGTCGGCGATCCGCGGCAAGCGCGTGACGCTCGGCGACATCGATCTCAAGCCGCTCGGCAAGGCTGTGAAGACCGCCGCAGGAATTTGCAAGGACAAGCATCTGACGGGGATCGAGACCCGGGATGTGCTCGACCGGCTGATTCCGGATCCGAAAGGCTACGGACTGGCCAAGGCCGATCTGGTGATAGAGGCAGCCACGGAAAATCCGGAGCTCAAGGAAAAGATCTACGCCGACGCCGAAGAGCGCATGAAGCCGGATGCGATCCTTGCCACCAACACCTCGAGCCTGCGTCTCTCGGAACTGGGCTCGAAGCTGAAGAACCCGAACCGCTTTGCCGGCCTCCACTTCTTCAACCCGGTCTCGAAGATGCAGCTCGTGGAAGTCGTCAGCCAGGATGGTACCGACGAAAAGGTGCTTGACCGCTTGATGGAATTCTGCGGCGAGATTTCCCGACTGCCGGTGCCGGTCGCGGACTACCCCGGCTTCCTGGTCAACCGCGCGCTGACGCCATACCTCATGGAGGCGATGGTGCTGATGGAGGAAGGCGTCGACAAGGCTGTCATCGATCGGGCAGCAATCGACTTCGGCATGCCCATGGGTCCGGTCGCGCTCGCCGACCAGGTAGGTCTCGACATCTGCCTGCATGTCGCCGAGAGCCTCAAATCCTCACTCGACAAGGCGATGCCGGAGATCAACGACACGTTGCGCAAGAAGGTCAAAGCCGGTGAAACCGGCAAGAAGGCGGGCAAGGGCTTTTACGACTGGTCCGATGGCACGCCGCGTCCGGAGACAGACAAGACCGGACCCGACGACCTGACCGACCGGCTGATCCTGCCGATGCTCGACGGCTGCGTGGAATGCCTGCGCAAGGGTGTCGCTCAAAGCGCTGACGAAGTGGACGGCGCGATGATCTTCGCCACCGGCTTCGCCCCCTTCCGCGGCGGGCCTATGCATTATGCCAAAACCCGTGGTACCGAGGAGATCCGTAAACGTCTTGAGGAACTTGCGGAGCGTCACGGAGACCGGTTTGCACCGGACCCGGGGTGGGCCGACCTGTAATTCACCATGCAGAGAATGACAGATGCGGAGGCCGTCGCCCGCGAGATCTTAGCGGCGACAGGTGGCGATATCCGGGTCGGTTTGCCACTGGGCCTCGGCAAACCCGTCACCCTCATCAATGCGCTGGTCAAACTCGCTTGCGACGATCCCGCGATCAAACTTCAGATATTTACCGCGCTGACACTTGAGGTGCCGGAAGCAGGCGAGGGGATCCAGGGGCGCTTCCTGAGGCCCGCCCGTGACCGTCTGTTCGGCTCCTATCCTGGCCTTCTTTATGCAGACCTGATCCGGAAGGGCACGCTGCCGGACAATATCGAGGTATCGGAATTCTTCCTGCTCGCCGGCCGCTGGCTGGATAATGATACCGTCCAGCAGAACTATCTGTCCGCCAATTACACGCACGCATTCGATGTTCTCGTTTCACGCCGGCCGAACGTTCTCGTCCAGCTCGTCGCAGAGGGCGAGGGTGGTTTCAGTCTCTCCTCGAATACCGACATTTCAACAGACCTGTTTAGCCTGCGTGACAGAGGCAAACTCGATTTTATCGCCTTCGCCGAAACAAGCGCCGAGATGCCGTTTCTGACCGGGCCGGGCGCGGTGGTGGCCAAGGACCAGTTTCACACTGTCCTCGATCCCGAGAAACCGTTCGAGCTTTTCTCTGCCGTCAAGCGGCCGGTGAACCTGGCGGCGCATGCGATCGGCCTGCATGTCTCGCGGCTGGTCGAGGACGGCGGCACGCTGCAGATCGGCATCGGCGCCATCGGCGATTCCGTCGCCCATGCGCTTCTTCTCCGCCATCACGGCAGTGCTGATGCGATTTATCTGGACTGCCCGTTCCCGGTGTTCGAAGGACAAACGGGACCGTTCGAAACCGGCCTCCATGGCGTCACCGAAATGCTCGTTGGCGGTCTTCTGAAACTGTTTCAGGAAGGCGTGGTGAAACGCGAGGTCGATGGCCGCGCGATCTATGCCGGCTTCTTCGTCGAAACCCGCGACTTTTACCGCACCTTGCGCGAGATGCCTCAACCGCAACGCGACAAGATCGCCATGGTGCCGGTGAGTTTCACCAATGCGCTTTATGGCGATGAGGAGAACAAGCGTGCCGCGCGCGTTAAAGCTCGCTTCATCAACGGTGCGATGAAGGTCTCGCTCCTGGGCGACATCATGTCGGATGCGATCGAGAACGGTCGCGTGGTCAGTGGCGTCGGCGGGCAATTCAATTTCGTCGAACAGGCCCTGGCGCTCGAAGACGGTCGCTCCATCATCACGCTTGCCTCGACCAGAAGATCCGGCGGAAAGCTGCATTCCAACATTGCCTGGGATATCGAGTGCACCACCGTGCCGCGTCATCTGCGCGATGTCGTGGTCACCGAATATGGCATCGCCGACATCTGGGGCAAATCGGACGCCGAGGTCATCGCCGCTCTGATCGAGATCGCCGACAGCCGTTTTCAGGACGAACTGATCGGCCGCGCCAAGAAGGCCGGCAAGCTGCCCAAGAGCTACATCCTGCCGGAGAGCGCGAGGCGCAACCTGCCTGAAACCGTCTCCGCCTGGCTTGGCCCGCATCGCGGGCTTCTGCCGACTTTCCCGCTTGGCACGGATTTCAACGAGATCGAGCGAAAGCTTCTGCCGGTTCTGGCCCGCCTCAAGCAGGAGGCGTCTTCTATCGGTGGCTATCTCCGTCTTGTCACCGCCGCCTTCACCGGCACGCCGCACCCCGATGAGAAGGCGGCCATGAAACGCATGGGATTCGCGCCTGCCACGCTCAAGCCTTCAGGCATTGCGCTCCGCGGCGCGCTCCGGCTGGTCAATCGACGCTAAGCTCATCGAGCGGGATCAGGCGCCTGTCACGGCGCGATCAGGATGCTCCCAATCACCTCGACGCCGGTCTCCGTGGGTCGGATGACCAGAACTTCTCCCGATTGGGTGAACTGGCCGGTCAGTGCGGAAATATTGACCTGGTGGGTCACCATCATCAGCCGGTCGTCGGTCTCCGTTATCAGGTCGCGCAAGTCGCGCGTCTGGCTGTCCCGCGCCGAGGAATTGCGAAAGAACGAGTTGAGTTCCGGCGTCCCGACCACGGGGCCGAGCGCGAGAAGCTCGGCCGTTTCCGTGGTGCGGCACCACTGGCTGGTCAGAACCCGGTCGAAATTGATGCCGCGCTCCCGGAAGGCCTCGCCGATGCGCCGGGCCTGGGCGCGGCCGTTTTCGCTGAGGTTTCTCTGGGTGGTGCAGTCACCGAGTTCGAAGTTTCCGGGATCACCGGTGCCGGGCGCCAGCGCGTGCCGCATGATGGCGAGTGCGCCCGGCTGATCGAGCGCGTCCCAGTCATTGGCGGCGGCCGGCATGGCTGCGGCAAGAGCCAGCCCGAGGGCGAGAAACGACCAACGTAGTACGCTGGTAGCAAGATCCAAAACTTCTTCGAAGTGTTGCGTTGAGATTACCATTCGATCGTCTCTCCCTTGTAATCGAAGAAGCAACCAGTCTCCTCGGCGCTCAGTCCGTCGAGGACCAAGAGAAGCTTCTCGGCGGATGCGTGCGGCGTCAGTCGGTCGCGATCGGCGGCAAAGGGCTCCGAAAGCCCCGTCGCCACGGTTCCCGGGTGAAGCGCGGCCAGCACGCTCTGCGGGTGGGTGCGGGCGAGCTCTATCGACGCGGTGCGGATGATCTGGTTCTGAGCGGCCTTCGCGGCCCGGTAGGAGTACCAGCCGCCCAGTCCGTTGTCGCCGATGGAGCCGACCCGCGCCGAGAGCGAGGCAAAGAGACCGCGTCGGTCGCGCGGCAAAAGCGGCGCGAAATGCTTGATCAGCAGTGCCGGCCCGATGGCGTTGAGCTGGAAGTGCCTGGCCATGGCGGCGGGATCGAGCCGCCTGATCGTCTTCTCGGGCGGAACGTCGTCGATGACGAGAGCGCCGGTCGCGTTGAAGATCAGGTCCGCCTCGCCGAAGTCGTCGGCGAAGTTCCGGCTGGCAGCACGGACGGCATCTTCGTCGGTAACGTCGATTGTCCGGGGCCCGCTGCGCGCGTAGCCGACCACCTGCGCACAGGCCGGATCACCTGACAGCACCTCGGCCAGGGCGGAGCCGATGCCGCCGGTGGCGCCGATGACGATTGCCGTATAGCCGTCTCTGAGCGATTTCATGACCTGCATGGTCTGAATACGTTTCAGCAGCCGTAACGGATCGGTTCAGGCTGCGCGTCCATGCGGGCGGGGCGGGTTCTGGAGAATGCGTTCGAGCCGGTCGAGGCCTGTCTTGAGCGTGTCGATCGTCTCCGGCGCGCCGATGACGATCCGGACTGCGTGGGGCACTTCCCGCCGTCCGACCACGAAACTGTGGGTCGGAGCGATGGCGATGCCGTGCGCAGCGGCCGTATCGACGAATTCCTCGCTGCGCCAGGGGTCGGGCAGCGGCAGCCAGATATGCGGGCTGGTCGGCAGGCTGAACGCCTGCGCCAGCGTCGGGTAGGCCGACAAGAGGGAGACCCGGCGCAGCGCGTCCGTCTGCTGCCAGTTCATCATCCGGTTGACGTGGCCCTGCCTGATCCAGCGCGCGGCGATCTCCGCCTGCAGGCGCGAGGACGCGCCCGTCGACATGCCGACGCCCGACTGGCTCCGGAGCACGCTTTCGGGCGGTGAGACGAGGCAGCCGACCTTCATTCCCGGACCGGCGATCCGGCCGAGACTGGTGACGAAATGGGTGCGGTGCGGTGCGATTGCGAAGATCGGCGGCTCCTTCTCCTGCCTTAGCGTGCCGTAGATGTCGCTCTCGATGATCGGGATGTCGTAGCGCTCGGCAATCTCGGCGATCGCCACCCGGCGCTCATAGGGCAGAACCGCATTGGTCGGGTTCTGGTTGCGCGGCGTGCAGTAGATCGCCGATATCCGCCGTCCGCCCTTGCAGACGGCTTCCAGCGCGTCGGGTAGCATGCCCTGGGCGTCGATCTTCACCGCGGCCAGTTGTCGGTCGAGATAGCCGGCCACCGCCTTCATGCGCGGATCGGTCAGTTCCTCGGTGGCGATCGTCTGCCCGGGATGGGTGATCGTCGACAGCGCGCACATGGCCGCATGCTGGCCGCCATTTGTGACAATGATCTGGTCGGGGCCGGCATTGACGCCCGACAGCGACAGCCAGCTCGCCAGCGCCTCGCGATGGGCAAAATCGCCCTGCGTCGGGCAGTTCTCGAGGAGAAGTGCGGCCGCGTCCTCGGCTGCGATCGACCGCAGTGTCTCGGCCACGAGGCCGGGAATGTCGGCCACGGGGACACGATAGGTCTGCATGTCGATGGATTGCCCTGTATCGGGCTCCGATGCCGCATATTTCGGTTTTATTTCAGAGATATAGGTGCCGCGTCCGACATGGCTGGTAACGACGCCCAGCTGTTCGAGTTCGCTGTAGGCGCGCCCGACAGTGGCGATGGCGATGCCCAGCTGATGGGCCAGTTCGCGCTGCGGCGGCAGCTTCTGGCCGACCGGGATCTTGCGCTGCGCCACGCCTTCTATGACGGCGGCGACGATCGCCTTGTAGCGGGGTTTGATGTTCGATTGTACCAGGTCTGCGATCATTCGAGTATGACAATATAATTCTTGTATTAGGTCAATAGGTCAATTACCGTACTCAAGAACTAAGACAATTGCAATCAGAGTTATGACAATCGTCTAGGTTTAGTGCCGTTGGAGGACGGCGCTTTCATCCAGGGAGGAGAAGCATGAAAATTCTCAAGAGGCGCACCTGCGCCGAGACCTACGCCCTCGATCAGCTGTCGAGCATCGACACCAAGGGCCTTATTTCCCGTCGTGAACTGATGCGCCGAGCCTCGCTGTTCGGCGCGGCGGCCACACTCGGTACCTTCGGTGGTGTTTTGGGGTCGGTGGGTCACGCCGCCGGCGGCAAGGTCAAGGTCGGCCTCGACAGCGGCGCCTTCACCCCGATCCTCAAGGAGTTCGCCAAGGAGTTCCGCGAGGCGACCGGAACCGAGGTCGAGTTCCTGTCCTATCCACTGGGCAACATGTACGACCAGAACCTGCTGGCGCTTCGGCAGGGCGAGGCGCGTTTCGACGCTTTCGACTTCTGGCCCAACTTCACCGGCGATTTCGGTCCGTTCCTGACGCCGCTCGAAGAGGTCGGCACCCTCGAGGATCTCAACTTCTCGGACATCGCCAAGCCGTTCCAGCTTCTCAACATCTACGAGGGCAAGACCGTCGGCGTGATGATCGACGGCGACCTCTTCATCAACACCTTCCGTACCGACTTGTTCGAGAACGCGGACGAGATGAAGGCCTTCCAGGCGAAATACGGCTACGAGCTCGGGGCGCCGAAGGACTGGACCCAGTATCGCGATACGGCCGAGTTCTTCACCCGTCCGGATCAGGATCTCTACGGCGCCGTCGAGGTGACGAGCTACTTCGTCTATGCCTTCTTCATCAACCAGCTTGTCCAGGCTGGCGCGGAGAAGGGCGAACGCTATGGCGAACTCTTCGACGAGCAAATGAAGCCGAAGCTGGTCAACGACACGGCGATTGCCGCGCTCGACCGCTATCGCGAAGTCACGAAGTTCATGCCGTCCGACCTCGCCAACGCCATGCCGTGGGATGTCGGTCGCCAGATCTTCTTCGACGGTCGCGTCGCTCAGGCCAACTGGTGGACCGACATGCCGAAGGGTGCTGCCGATCCGTCGATCTCCAAGGTCGCCGACAAGATCAAGTGCGCCCCGAGCTGGGGTGAGGTGACGGTTCTGCCTTACGGCCGTGCGATGGGCATCGCCAAGAATTCGTCCAACAAGGAAGGCGCCTTCCAGGCGATCGCCTGGATCCAGCAGTCGGCCAACGCCAATCGCTGGGTCGCCGAAACCTTCTCGCAGTCGCTGATGGATCCGTGGCGGATGAGCATGTTCAACGAGCCCACGAGCACCTTCCCGCTGCAGGCGGAATCGGGCTTCGCCGAGAACTTCGCCTCGGTGTCGAAGGAACTTCTGGACAGCAAGAAGGCCTATCTCGACATTTCGATCCCGGGCACCAACCAGTATCTGGCCTCGATGATCCAGCACGTCCAGCGTGCCATCACCGGGCAGGCCACTTCGGAAGAAGCGCTCAAGGCGATGGAATCCGAGTTCGAGGAAACCACCGAGCTCTTCAACCGCGAACGGCAGATCGCTCACTACGACGAGTACCGCCAGCGGATGATCTCGAACGGCTACTGGAGCTGACCTCCCCAGAACGGCGGATGGGGCGGCACGATGCGGCCGCCCCATCCGATGCTGCTCCCCGGGGAGCGCCATGACGGACATTTTCCGGAAATTCGATGACTGACATTGCACCGACACTGACGATCAGCCGTCCACCGGCTGGAGACCGGGCGAAGCGGGAAAGAGCCGCCGAGCGCCGCTCGACGATGATCCTGCTCGCCCCCGCGCTGGTGTTCCTGACGCTGATGTCGATCTGGCCCTTCGCCTATCTGCTGTACGCGTCCTTCACGTCCTATCAGCTGGCCATTCCGATCCCGATCGAATGGGTCGGCTTCGACAATTTCACCAAGCTGATGAGCGGCGCGCGCTTCTGGTCGAGCCTCGGCATCACCGCCATCTTCGCGCTCGTCGCCGTTCCGCTGCAGATCCTCTGCGGCCTCGGGCTCGCCATGCTGATCAATTCGATCTCCCGCGGACGGGAAATCTACGCCTCGCTGTTCCTGATCCCGATGATGCTGGCGCCGATCATCGTCGGTTTCTCCTGGAACCTGTTTCTCAACCCGATCTACGGTCCGCTCAATGCGCTTCTGCGATCGCTCGGCTTCCAGCCGCCCGCCTGGGCGCAGTCGCCGGACTGGGCGCTGCCGACACTCGTTGCCGTCGATATCTGGCAATGGACCCCGCTCGTCATGATCATCCTTCTTGCCGGCCTCCGCTCGATCCCGCCACGCGTTTTCGAGGCGGCGAAGGTGGATGGTTCGAACCGGGTCCAGACCTTCGTCAACATCATCCTGCCGATGCTCGCCCCCTACATGGTGGTGGCCTTCGTGCTGCGCTTCATCGACAGCTTCAAGGTGTTCGACATCATCTACATCCTCACCAAGGGCGGCCCGGGCACCTCGACGCAGAATCTCGCCTACTACACCTATGATGTCGGCTTCAGCCGCTTCCAATTCGGCAGCGCGGGCGCGTTGAGCATCATCCAGCTCGTGTTGCTGATCGTTGGCACCACTGCCATCCTGTCGGCGGTCCGCCGCCGCAGCGCCGGCAACGAAGGGGTGAGCCGCTGATGTCCCGTTCCGTCTTCAATGAAGCCCTGCGCCATCTCGCGCTGCTCCTGATCCTGTTCGCGGTTCTCTCGCCGTTGCTCTGGCTGCTCCTGACCGCCTTCAAGCCCTATGAGGAACTGTTCAACAATCCGCCCACCATCCTGCCGGAAACCGCCACCCTGGTGAACTTCACCGAAGGCTGGGAGATCGGCGGCGGCAAGGGCATCATGGACAGCCTGATCGTCTCGTCGATCTCGACGGTGATCTGTCTGATCCTCGGCTTTCCGGCCGCCTATGCGCTCGCCCGGCGTTTTCCGCCCCATGGCCAGCTGAGCTTCACCATCCTGTCGCTCCGGATGATGCCGCCGATCGTGCCGGTCATCGGCTTCTATCTCCTGTTCCAGGAACTCTCGCTCTTTGACACCTATAGCGGGCTGATCATCGTCTACACCTTCATGAACCTTCCGCTGGTCATCTGGCTGCTCGCCGAGTTCATGCGGCAGATCCCCAAATCCTACGAGGAGGCCGCGCGCGTCGACGGCGCCACCTGGTTCCAGCTTTTCCGCGACGTGCTCCTGCCGCTGTCGCTGCCGGGTGTCTTGACCGCCGGCATCCTGGCGATGATCTTCGCCTGGAACGAGTTCCTGTTCTCGCTGGTACTGACCGGAGACGCCGTGATCACGCTGCCCAAGGCGCTCGCCAGCTTCTTCCTGTTCCAGCAGCCCAACTGGGGCCAGCTCGGCGCCATCGGCATCGTCGCCTTCGGCCCGTTGCTCCTGCTCTCCTACTACATGCAAAGACTGCTCATCCGCTCGTTCTCCATCGAGCTGGGCGGCCGTTGAGGTAACGACCATGGCATCCATTGAACTTCAGAACGTCAACAAGTGGTACGGCAGCGCCGTCCATGCCGTGAAGGACATTTCCTTCAAGATCGAGGACGGCGAATTCTTCGGCTTGCTGGGCCCCTCGGGCTCCGGCAAGACCTCGGTGCTGCGCATGCTGGCGGGCCTCGAATCCGTCACCGAGGGCGACATCCTGTTCGACGGCGTCTCGGTTACCGACCAGACACCCCAGCAGCGCAACATCGCCATGGTCTTCGAGCAGAACGCGCTCTACCCGCACATGACCGCGCGGCAGAACATCGCCTATCCGCTCAAGATCCGCGGCAAGTCGAAGGCCGAAATGGACGAGATGGTCGGCGACGTCGCCCGCATGCTCCATATCGACCACCTGATCGACCGCCGTGCCTCGCAGATGTCGGGCGGGCAACAGCAGCGCGTGGCGATTGCCCGCGCGCTCGTCCGCCGCCCCAATCTCCTGTGCCTCGACGAACCGATCGCCCACTTGGACACGCTGCTGCGCGCCCGTCTACGCGGCGAGCTCAAGCGTCTTCAGAGGTCTCTGGGTACGACCTCGGTGATCGTCACCCACGATCCGATCGAGGCGATGACGATGACCGATCGGCTGGCGGTCATGCGTGACGGCGTATTGCAGCAGATCGGTAGCCCCGACGAGATCCACAACCGTCCGGTCAACGCCTTCGTCTCGCAGTTCTTCGGCCTGCACTCGATGAACCTGTTCCGGGTGGAAGGTCTCAAGGAAAGCGCCGGCAAGTTTACCGGTCTGCTCAACGGCGCCCACGTCGACGTGCCACGTTCGGCGACGGGTTACGCGGACAAATCCGGTGAGCTGCTGGTCGGTTGCCGTCCCCATGCGGTGGTCGTCGTCAAGCAGGGTGAAACGCCTCCGCCGGATACCTTCCGCATCACCGGACGCGTCTACGTGGCCGAGCCGCTGGGCGAAGTCACGTTGGTGACCATGCAGGTCGGCGACCTGACCGTTCAGGCGCTCGATCCGCGCAAGCGCGACTATGCGATCGACGAGGAGGTCATGGTCGCCGTGCCGCAAGCAGCGCTCTATGCCTTCGATACGATGAGCGAGGCGACCATTGCCTTCGGCGAGGCGGCCGAAACACTCCCGACTGCGGATCTGAAGGCCGGCTGACGCCATGCGCTATCTCCTCGGCATCGACAAGGGCACCTCGATGGTCAAGTCCGTCGTCTTCGACGAGGACGGGCGGACCGTCGGCACGTCGGAAGAGCGGGTGGAGGTTCTCTCGCCGCGCCCGGGTTGGCACGAGGAAGATCCCGAAGCGAGCTGGCAGGCCTGCTGCCGGACGATCCGCGGCGCGATCGCCGATGCCGGCATCCGGGCCGACGAGATCGCGGCCCTCGGCATCGCCGCCCATATGGGCGGAGCCTGGATCATCGATGCCGACGGCAACGCCCTGCGCAACGCCGTCTGCTGGCCTGACGAGCGCGCCCAGCCGCTGCTGACCGAACTCGGCGACAAGGGTGTCCTCGACGAGGCCTTCGCCATCTCCGGCAACGGCCTGATGCCGGGTATCACGCTGATGATCCTCGCCTGGCTCAACCGGCACGAGCCGGACATTCGACCCAAGGCAAGTGCGGTGCTTTGCGCCAAGGACTATTTCCGCTTCCGGCTCACCGGCAGGATCGCCACCGATCCGTCTGATGTCTCTTTTGTCCCGGGTGACATCGACGCCCGGACCCATTCGCCGAAGCTTGCGGCGTTGCTCGGCGCGGACGGCTGGGACGACCTGATGCCCGAGATCGTCGCGTCCGACGCGATAGCCGGCGATATCACGGCGGCCGCGGCAGAGGCGACCGGGCTCAAGGTTGGCACGCCCGTGATCACCGGCTGCGGCGATGCGGTCGCCAACGTCATCGGGGCAGGGGGCAGCCGCCCGGGCGAGGCGATCACCGTGCTCGGCACCTCCTGCCTCAATTCGCTGATCGTCGATGAACCAGGCCGCGAGCCGCCGGGGCTCGGCTTCCTCTTCGCCATGCCGGGCGACAATTATTTGCGCATTCTCCCCAATACCTCCGGCACCATCACCATGGACTGGTTCCTCGACCATTTCGGCGGAATCCGGACCGAGGACGGCAAATGGGATTTCCGCGCCATGGAGGAACGCGTCGCCGCCACCCCGCGCGGAGCGGACGGCGTCCTGCTTCTTCCTTACGTCAACACCGCCGGCGTGCTCGCACCCTTCTACGACCCGCGCGCCCGCGGCGCCTTCTTCGGCATGAGCAACCAAACGACGCGCGACCATCTCATGCGCGCGGTCTACGAGGCCCTGGCCTATGCGACGCGTGACTGCTTCGAGGCGATGCCGGGCGGTCAGGACGTTCTCACGCTGACCGGCGGCGGCGCGCGCAGCGCCTTCTGGGCGCAGATGTTCGCCGATGTCTGCAAGGTGCCGATCGAGATTTCGACCGCCGAGCAGACCGGGGCCGCCGGCGTCGCGCTGATGGCCGGTGTCGCCGTGGGTATCTGGCCTGATCTCGCCACCGCGCAGGCCAGGACCTCGTCAGTCTCTGCGCGCTACGAGCCGGACCCCGTCGCAAGCGCGGATTACGACCGCTGGTACGATCTCTACCGCGATGTCAGGGAGACCTATCGCAGCTATTCCGGCCGCCGGTCCGAACTGGTCGGGAGGGCGCGCGCATGAGCTACCTCGTCGGCATAGACAAGGGGACTACGGCGACGAAGGCCGTGGTCTTCGATGCCGCGACCGGCAAGGTCGCCGGCAGCGCCAACCGTGCCACTCACGCGCTTCACCCGCGTTCCGGCTGGCACGAGGAAGACATGGAGGTCACCTTCGGCCGCGTCGCCGACTGCATTCGCGCGGCGATCGCCGATGCGGGCCTGACCGGCGAGGATATTTCCGGCGTCGGCGTCTCGGGTCACATGGGCGGCCTCTGGGCGCTCGATGCCGAGGGGCAACCCGCCGGTAACGCCATCGCCTGGCCGGATGCGAGGGCTGCCGAGATCGTCGCCGGCTGGACCCGGGACGGCAAGATGGACGAGATTTACGAGATCTCCGGCAACGCACCGATCCCCGGCGTGCCGCTCGCACTTCTCGCCTGGCTCAAGACCAACGATCCCGATCGCTACGCCTCGCTGCACCGTATCGCCTTCGCCAAGGATTACATCAACTACCGGCTCACCGGCCGCTTCGTCACCGACGAGTCCGATATCTCCTTCTTCCCCTGCGATATCCGCAAGCGGGCGTTCTCGCAGCGGCTCTTCGAGATTGCCGGCATTCCGGAAGTGGCCGACAAGCTGCCGGACGTCCTGCCCACCGGGTCGCTGGTCGGCAAGGTCACGGCCGAGGCGGCCGAACTTACCGGACTGAAGCCGGGCACGCCGGTCGTAACCGGTGCGGGCGATGCGGTCTCCGCAGCCCTCGGGGCGGGGGCCGTGTTGCCGGGTCAGGCGGTCACCGTCATCGGGACCAGCTTCATGAACAACCTGACCACCGACCGGCCGGTCATGGAGCCGGCGGGCGTCGGCTTCCTCTTCCTCATGCCCGACGGCGCCTGGCAGAAGCTGATGGCCAATACCGGCGGTGGCTCGCTCTGCCTCGACTGGGCGCTACGCGCGTTCGACAAGGACCGGCTCGAGGCGGCAGGCGACGACCGCGGGGCCTTCTTTGCCACGATGGAAGCGGAAGCCGCGAGCGTCTCGCCGCTCGCCAACGGCGTCTTCACCCATCCCTATTTCAACACCTCGGGCATGTCCGCACCCCGCTTCATCCCGGAAGCCCGCGCCTCGATCTTCGGCTTCGATACCGCCACCGGCCCAGCACAGATGGTTCGCTCGGTGATGGAAGGCGTCGCCCTCTCGATGGTCGATTGCTACGCCGCGCTTGACGGATCCGTCGACGAGATCCGCCTGACCGGCGGCGGCGCGCGCTCCCGTCTCTGGGCGAAGATCTGTGCGGCGGCGATGAACCGGCCGCTTGGCCTGCTCGAGGCTGAAGAAACCGGCGCGCTCGGCGTTGCCCTCCTCGCCGCCGTTGCCACCGGCCAGCATCCCGATCTGGCCACTGCGACGCACGCCATGGTGCGGCTCGCCGATACCGTCGAGCCCGACCCCGATCTCGCCGCGATCTATGCCGATGCCTACCCGCTCTTCCGCGATCTCGGCCGGGACCTCGAACCATTGTGGCGCAAGCGCGCCGACATCCTCTCACAGCAAGGCAAACGTCAGGACACACCATGAATGCCAGGGCCGCGCGTCACGTATTGTTCGATCTGGACGGAACGCTGGTTGATACCCGCGCAGCGGTCGAGTGCAGCTATCGCAAGGTTTTCGCCGAAGTTTTGAACCGCGATTTCCCGCCGCCCAATCTCCCGGCGGAAGTCTTCGCCATGCGGCCGGCCGAGGTCTTCAACGTGGTCGAGCCGAGCCTGGCCGATGAACTCTACGACGCCTACCAGCGCAGTTACCCGACCTGCTCCGATCATGTGCGCACCTTCGACGGCGCGGCCGAGCTGATCCGCGATCTGATCGCCGACGGCCGCAAGCCGAGTCTGGTCACCAACAAGGGACTGGAACGCACGCTGATGGACCTTTCCGTCGCCGGCATTTCACCCGAGCAGTTCGCGGCCATCGTGACCGCCGAGGATACGGTGGAACGCAAGCCGCACCCGGCGCCCATCTTGCTGGGTTTGGAACGTGCCGGGGCGGATGCGGCGAACGCCATCTATGTTGGTGACGGTCCGCAGGACATCCTGGCCGCAAGAGCCTGCGGCATGGAGTGCATTTCCGTGACCTACGGCTTCTACGAGATTGGGGAACTCCAGGGCCTCGGTCCGCGCGCGATCGCCGCGACGATTGCCGAACTCGCCGAGGAGCTCGGCGTCGGCGCTTTCCGGGGGACCGCCGCATGAAACGTTTCGAAGTCCTGGCGGAAAACCTCCAGTTTCCCGAAGGTCCGGTGGTGATGCCGGACGGTTCGGTCGTCGTGACCGAGATCGCGAAGGGCTGCCTGACGCGCGTGACGATGGACGGAGACGTCTCGGTGCTCGCCGACACCGGCGGCGGACCGAACGGCGCGGCGCTCGGCTCCGACGGCAGGCTCTATGTCTGCAACAATGGCGGCTTCTCCTGGCACACCGAAAGCGGCCTCAAGCCGCACGGCCGATCCGAGGACAATGTCGGCGGTTCGATCCAGAAGGTCGACCCGGCAACCGGCAAGGTCGAAACGCTCTACACCGCCTGCGGCGACATCGAGCTGCGCGCGCCCAATGACATCGTCTGCGATGCCCATGGCGGCTTCTACTTCACCGATCACGGCCACCGCTCCGGCCGCAAGCTCGATTTCGGGGCGGTCTTCTATGCCAAACGCGACGGCAGCCACATCAACCAGGTTGCGTTCCCGCTGATCGGGCCGAACGGCATCGGCCTTTCCCCGGATGGCAACACGCTCTACGTCGCCGAAACCTCCTCGGGCCGGCTGTGGTCCTATGCGGTCACGGCTCCGGGCGAAGTGGCGGCACCGGACTGGCCGTCGCCCACCGGCGGCGACCTGCTCGCCGGGCTCCCCAGCTTCCAGCGCTACGACAGTCTGGCCGTCGAGGACTGCGGCAATGTCGCCGTCGCCACCTTGCGTCTGGGCGGCATCAACGTCGTCTCGCCGAAGGGCGATCTCGTCGAACGGATCGAGCTTCCCGATCCCTATACGACCAATATCTGTTTCGGCGGCCCCGACCGGCGCACAGCCTACATCACGTTGTCGAGCACCGGGCGTCTGATCCGTATGGAATGGGCGCGGCCCGGCCTCGACCTCAACTGACATCAACATTCAAGGACATGCAGGCGATGAACATTCGCAATCATCCACCGACCGAGCCTGACGTCGAGGCGCTGAAATCCCGCGCCCTCAATCTCCGGCGCAAGATGATGCACATGGCGTCGGGCAAGGGCGAGGGCTATATCGCCCAGGGTCTGGGGATCGCCGACTGTCTGGCGGCGATCTATTTCCACGAGCTGCGCCATGATCCCGCCCGGCCCGACTGGCCGGACCGTGACCGTTTCCTGCTGTCGACGGGTCACTACTCCATCGCCATGTATGCGGTTCTCGCCGAGGCAGGCTATCTGTCGGACGACGAACTGCCGACCTATGGCCTCAACGGTTCGGCGCTGCCGATGAGCACGTTCGACGAAACCGTCGGTGTCGAGATCGTCGGCGGTTCGCTCGGCCACGGGCTGGGTCAGGCTGTCGGCATGGCGCTGGCGCTCCGCCTCGACAAGTCCAATGCCCGCGTCTTCTGCGAATTCTCGGATGGCGAACTCGACGAGGGCTCGACCTGGGAAGCCGCGATGGGAGCGGCCACCTTCAAGTGCGACAACCTTGTTGCGCTGATCGACTGCAACGGCATTCAGGCCGATGGTCCGGTCACGGTCGCCATCGAGCCGGTCGCCGACAAGATGACCGCCTTCGGCTTCGAAACCTACGAGATCAACGGCAACGACATGGGAGCGCTCGTCGACGCGCTCGGCAGGTGCCGCGAGAAGAACGGCAAGCCGAAAGCTATAGTGCTGCGCACCACGCCCGGCTTCGGCGTGCCCACCATCATGGCCCGCGACCGGGCCCACTTCGTCCGCGTCGGCAACGACGAATGGGATTCGCTCATCGAAGAGTTGGAGAGAGAAAATGGCTGACAGCCAGACGATAGGAAACCGCACGCGCGGGATGGGCGAGATCGTCGACGTGGCCGGCAAGGTGACCGAGACTGCGCCCTTCGGCAACACGCTCGCCGAAATGGCTAAGACTCGGCCGGAGATCGTCGGCCTGACCGCCGACATGGGCCGCTACAGCGACATCCTGCCCTTTCGCGACGCCCATCCCGATCGCTTCTTCAACGTGGGCATGGCGGAGCAGAACCTGATCATGGTCGCGGCCGGCCTCGCCAAGTCCGGCAAGATCGCCTACTGCACCACCTATTCGGTGTTCATCACCCGCCGTGCCTATGATTTCGTCGCCATCGCCTGCGCGCATTCGATGGCCAACGTGAAGATCTTCGCCGGTATGCCGGGACTGGTGAACGGCTATGGCGCCACCCACCAGGCGACCGAAGACATCAACATGATGCGCGGCATCGCCGACCTGACCATCATCGATCCCTGCGACGCCACCGAGTTCAAGCAGGTGGTCCGCGCGGTCGCCGATATCCCGGGTACCGTCTATGTGCGCAACCTGCGCGGCAAGGTGCCGGTGGAACTGCCGGAGGACTACCGCTTCGAGGTCGGCAAGGCCAAGGTGCTGCGCGAGGGCGACGGCGAGATCGGTATTATCTCGACCGGCTATATGAGCGCCCGCGGGCTTGATGCCGCCAAGATGGCGGAGAGCGACGGCAAGAATGTCGGCGTCCTTCATGTAGGCACCATCAAGCCCTTCGACACCGCCGGCGTCATCGAGTTCGCCAAGCGGCACAAGCGGCTGATCGTCGCCGAAAACCACAAGACCACCGGCGGTCTGGCAACCCTCGTCATCGAGGCACTCTACGAGGCCGGCATCCAGAAGCCGCTCGTCAAGATCGGGCTTGCCGACAGTTTCTTCGAATGCGGCTCGCAGGAATATCTCGAAAGCAAATATGCCGTCGACATTCCCCGCTTCATGACCGCCATCCGCGACGGCGTCTGATGGCTGCCCCGGCACTCCGCATCTTCGGCAGTCCCCGGCGCTACGTTCAGGGGCCCGGCGCGCTCGATCAGCTCGGCGCGAGCGCGCGACCTTATGGCCCGAACCCCGTGCTTGTCGGTGATACCCATGTCATGACAATGCTCGGGAACAGGCTTCGCGGCCTCTGCGAGGCAGAGGGGCTCGACCCCCTCTGTCTGACGCTGGAGGGGGAGATCACCCGCGCGGCGATTGCCGGATTGCAGGAGCGCCTCGGCGACCGCGATGTCAGCCTCGTCATCGGGGTTGGCGGCGGCAAGTCGCTCGATGCCGCCAAGGCGCTCGCCGTCCTGATCAGGAAGCCGGTCTTCACCGTGCCCACCATCGCCTCCAACGATTCTCCCACCAGCGCGGCGATCGCGATGTATGACGACAACCACGTCATGATCGCCGTCGACCGGATGGAGGCCAATCCGGATCTGGTGCTGGTCGATACCGCGCTGATCGCCCAGGCGCCGGTCACCTTCCTGCTCGCCGGCATCGGCGATGCCATCTCCAAGAAGTTCGAGGCCGATGGTTGCCTCGCCGGGACCGGCGTGACCCCCTTCGGCACGCGTCCGCTGCTGACGGCGATCGCGATTGCCGACTGCTGTTACCGGACGATCCGGCAGCATGGTGCGGCCGCCGTGTCCGCCTGCAAGCGCAACGAGGTCACGCCGGAACTCGAGGCCGTCATCGAGGCGGCGGTTCTGATGAGCGGGCTCGGCTTCGAGAATGGCGGCCTGTCGCTGGCGCACTCGCTCACCCGCGGCACCGTCAAGACGCGCGACGCCATGAACGCGATCCACGGCTACCAGATCGCCTGGGCGCTCTTGGTGCAGTGGGCGGCGGAAGCGCGCTCCGACGAAGATATCCTCGACCTGATGACGTTTTACCGCGAGATTGGGCTGCCGGCATCGCTGCCCGAGCTTGGCATGGCCGATCCGACCGAACGGGAGATCGACCAGATGGCCGAATGGACCATGGTCGCGCCCCATCTCGCCAATCTCGATCGCCCAGTCGATCCGGCCATGCTCGCCGCAGCCATTCGGCGGGTGGAAACACTTGCCGGAGAGGAGACGCAGTGATGGCTCAACACGATCCGCTGTTCGATATTTCAGGAAAACACGCTTTGATTACCGGCGCCTCGAGCGGGCTCGGGCGGCATTTCGCCCGGCTGCTTGCATCGCGAGGCGCATCCGTGGTGCTGGCAGCCCGACGCGCTGAAGCCCTCGAAGAAGTCTGCAGTAAGATTGCGAGCGGAGGCGGGACCGCCCGAGCGCTGGTTCTCGATGTCGCAGACGGCGATGCCGTACGTGCGGCGCTCAAGGACGAGCGTTTCGATATCGTCGTCAACAATGCCGGCATTTCGCGCACCGGCGCGCTGATCGATCTGCCGCCGGACGACTGGCAGAGCGTCATCGACGTGGATCTGACCGCAGCCTTCAACGTCGCCCAGGCGGCCGCGCGCGGCATGCGCGACGGCGGCAAGGGTGGTTCGATCGTCAACGTCGCCTCGATCCTCGGCAAGCGCGTCGCCGGCGGCGTCGGCGCCTATACGGCGGCCAAGGCCGGGCTCGTGCAACTGACGCGCGCGATGGCGCTCGAATGGGCGCGTTTCGGCATCCGGGTCAATGCCATCTGCCCGGGTTATTTCAGCACCGAGATCAACGAGGGCTTCTTCGAGAGCGAGCATGGCCAAGCGATGGTCAAGCGCGTGCCGATGCGCCGGATCGGCGAATTGTCGGAACTGGACGGGCCGCTGCTTCTGCTCGCCTCCGATGCCGGCCGCTTCATGACCGGAACCGAAATCGTCGCCGATGGCGGCCACCTCGTCTCGGGACTTTGAGGAATACCATGGATTTCACGATATCTCCCGCGCTCGAAGATCTCAGGAAACGCATCGCCGCCTTCGTCGAAAGCAAGGTTCTGCCGCTCGAGGCGGATCCCGACACGTTCGATGATCACGAGAACATCCGCATCGATCTCCTCGACGACCTCCGCGCAAAGGCGCGAGGCGAAGGAATCTGGTGTCTGCAGCTGCCGAAGGAGGACGGAGGTCTCGGCGTCGGCCGCACCGGCATGGCCGTCTGCTACGAGGAGATGAACCGCTCGATCTTCGGCCCGGCCGTCTTCAACTCCGCCGCCCCCGACGACGGCAACATGATGGTGCTCTCGATGCTCGGCACCGAGGCGCAGAAGCGGGAATGGCTCGATCCGATACGCGACGGCAAGGTCCGTTCAGCCTTCGCCATGACAGAACCCCATCCCGGCGGCGGCTCCGATCCGTCGATGATTGCCACCAAGGCGGTCAAGGACGGCGAGGACTACGTCATCTCGGGCCATAAATGGTTCATCACCGGCGCCGGCGAGGCGAGCCACTTCATCCTGATCGCGCGCACCAGCGACGATCCGCGCAACGGCCTCACCGCCTTCCTGTTTCACAAGGACCAGCCTGGCTGGGAGATCGAGCGCCGCATCGGCATCATGGGGCCGGAAGAACATGGCGGCCATTGCGAACTGCGTTTCGATGGTCTGCGTGTGCATGAAGGTCAGATCCTCGGCGGTCTCGGTCGCGGCCTCAAGGTCACCCAGACCCGGCTCGGCCCGGCTCGGCTGACCCACTGCATGCGCTGGCTCGGTCTCGCCAAGCGGTCGGTTGAGATCGCCTCGGATTATGCGGCCGAACGCGAAGGTTTCGGCGTCCGGCTCTCCGACCGCGAAAGCATCCAGCTCATGCTGGGCGAACTCGGCATGCAGATCGAGATCGGCCGGCTTCTGGTGATGAAGGCTGCCTGGGCCATCGATCGCGGCGAGTACGCGCGGGCCGAAGTCTCCATGGCCAAGATCCACGTCGCCAATGTGCTGCATCAGGCGGTCGATCGTGCCATCCAGATCAACGGTGCGCGCGGCTATTCCAAGGATACCGTCCTCGAATGGATCTATCGTTACGCCCGTCAGGCGCGGTTGGTCGACGGCGCCGACGAGGTCCACAAGATGGTCATCAACCGCGAGATGGCGACCAAGGGCCGCGATTTCTGGTCGTGGCGGGTCGAGGGTGAGGCAGATGAACTGGACTGACCCGCATCTCCAGCGGCGCGAGGCGAATTTCCAGCCGCTCAATCCCGTCCGCTTCCTGGCGCGGGAGAACGAGGCACACCCCGAGCGCACCGCTGTCATCTGGCGCGAGCGAAGCTGGACCTACGGCCAGTTCAACACGCTGGCTGTCCGGCTTTCATACCTCATGCGCGACAAGGGGATCGGACGAGGAGACGTGGTCTCCATCATCTCCCGCAACCGGCCCGAAATGCTGGCCGCGCACTTCTCGGTTCCCGCCCTCGGTGCCGTTCTCAACACCATCAACACCCGCCTCGATGCCGAGGCAATCGCCTATATCCTGCGCCACGCAGAAACGAAGCTGTTGCTGGTCGACGAGGCCGTCGGCGCCGCGGCACTGGAGGCGGCTGCCGAAGGCGGCGTCACGGTTGTCCGGCTGAGCGATGTGGCAGGGCAGGGCGATACGCCCGATCTGCTCACAGGCGATATCGATCCGGAGGCCCGTCTCGACGAGCGGGCCATCACCGACGAATGGCAGCCCGTCTGCCTGAACTATACATCCGGCACCACCGGCAACCCGAAGGGCGTCGTCTATCACGCCCGCGGTGCCTTCCTGAACGCCATGGGCAACGCCCTCTCGCTCGGCTTCGGCGCCGACACGCGCTACCTCTGGACGCTGCCGATGTTCCATTGCAACGGCTGGGCCCATACCTGGGCGGTGACTGCGGCGGGCGGCACCCATGTCTGCCTCGATGCGGTGGACCCGGCGACCATTCTCGATCTCGTGGCCGATGCGGGCATTACTCACATGTCCTGCGCGCCGGTAGTCCTCTACATGCTTCTCAACGACCCGAAGGCCGCCGCACTCAAGGGCACCGACCGGCGGGTCTCCGTGGCCACCGGCGGGGCAGCGCCGACCGCCTCGCTGATCAGCCAGCTCGACGCCATCGGATTCGATCTCGTCCATCTCTACGGTCTGACCGAAAGCTACGGGCCAGCCTCCATCGGTGAACTCGCCGACGACATGATTGGCGACGATGCCGCCACCAAAGCCGAATGGCTGGCGCGGCAGGGCGTGCGGCACAAGACCGCCGGCGACATCCGCATCGTCGACACCGAGACCGGTGCCGACCGGCCTGCCGACGGTATCTCGGCCGGCGAGATCCTCCTGCGCGGCAACACCCTGATGGCGGGCTACCACAAGGATCCGGAAGCGACCGATGCTGCTTTTGCCGGCGGCTGGTTCCACACCGGCGACATCGCGGTACGCGAACCCGACGGCGCCATGCGGATCACTGACCGCGCCAAGGACGTCATCATTTCGGGTGGCGAAAACATCTCCTCGCTCGAGGTGGAATCGGTTCTCCACCGCCACCCCGCGGTCATGCTGGCCGCCGTCGTCGCCATGCCGAGCGAGAAATGGGGCGAGACGCCTTGCGCCTTCATCGAGCTCAAGCCGGGCATGCAGGTATCGGCCGAGGAACTGATAACCTTCTGCCGCGCCCATCTGGCCGGCTTCAAGGTGCCGCGGCAGTTCATCTTCAACGAACTGCCGAAGACGGCGACCGGCAAGATCCAGAAATTCGTCCTGCGCGAGCAGGCGAGGGGATACGGCCAGTGAGTTCGACCATCGATACTGGCGCTTTCTCCGACTGGCTGCGCGCGCACGATCTCGGACAACTAGAGACGATCGACGCCGTTGCCGGCGGCCAGTCCAACCCGACCTTCTTCGTCCGGGCGGACGGTAAGGCCTATGTGCTGCGCAAGAAGCCGGGCGGCCCGATCCTCAAGGGCGCGCATGCCGTCGACCGCGAATACCGGGTGCTCTCGGCGCTGGCGGAAACGGACGTGCCCGTGCCGCGGCCGGTCGCCTTTTGCGACGACACCTCTGTCCTCGGCACCGAATTCTATCTGATGGAACGTCTCGAAGGTCGCGTGTTCCATGACGCCTCGCTGCCGGGGCTGGGGACGGACGAACGACGCGCGATCTATCTTTCCATGGCCGAGACGCTGGCGCGACTTCATGCGGTACGCCCGGACGAGGTTGGGCTCGGCGATTATGGTCGCCCCACCGGCTATTTCGAACGGCAGTACCGCCGCTGGCTGTCGCAATGGCAGGCCGCCGAAGGCATGGACATCCCCGAGCTCGATCGTCTGGCCGGCTGGCTGGGCGATCACCTTCCGGAAGATGATGGCCAGGTGGCGATCGTCCACGGCGACTATCGCATCGGCAATCTGATCTATCATCCGAACGAGCCGAAGGTCGCCGGCATTCTCGACTGGGAACTCTCGACGCTCGGCCATCCGCTCGCCGATCTCGGCTTCTGCTGCATGCCCTGGCGCACCACGCCGGACGAGTATGGCGGCATCCGCGGACTGGGCGCGGAGGCTGACGGCATTCCCTCGCGCGAGGAATTCGTCGCCCACTACATGCGCCACGCGATATCAGAAGCCCCGCTCGAACCCGTCCACGAGGCTTTCGCGCTGTTCCGCTTCGCCGTCATCTTCGTCGGCATCGCCGAGCGCGCCCGTCAGGGCAATGCGGCCGGTGCCGAGGCCGAAAAGCTGGCGCCGCTGGCCGGGCGGTTTGCCGCACGTGGCCTCGAACTCGTCGACTAGCAGTCTATCAGCAATAGCAAGCCAGGAAACGCACATGTCTGAAACAAGGAAGATCGCAGTCGTCACCGGTGGCGGCACCGGGCTTGGACAGGCCTGCGTGAAACAGCTTCTGGCCGACGGTTTCAAGGTCTGGTCGCTCGGGCTCGATGTCGAGGAGAACATCGATCACCCGGATCTCGTCGAACGGCATTTCGACATCACCGACGGCGCGGCCATCGCCGATCTTGCGAAGGAAGTCGAAGCTGTGGATGCGCTCGTCAATGCGGCCGGCACCATCCTTCATGATCGTCGCGAATTCAGCAATGACGGGTTCGACAAGGTCATGGAGGTCAACTTCCGCGGCACCCAGCAACTCTGTTTTGCACTCGAAAACCAGTTGAAGAGCCGCCGCGGCGCCATCGTCAATTTCGCCTCGATGTGGTCGATCTTCGGCTCTGTCGGCAATCCCGCCTATTCGGCCAGCAAGGGGGCGATCGATTCCTTCACCCGCGCGCTCGCCGCGTCCTGGGGATCGGCTGGCGTCAGGACCAACGCGGTCGCGCCGGGCTGGGTCAAGACTCGCATGGCGGTCAACGCGATGAACAATCCCGAACGCGCCGAACCGATCATGAAGCGCATCCCGATGGCGCGATGGGGCGAGCCCAAGGAAGTGGGCCAGGTGGTCGCTTTCCTGGTGTCCCCGGCCGCCAGCTACATCAACGGGGTGACGCTGCCGATCGACGGCGGCTACGCGATCGCCTGATGAACGACCTCGAAGCTCCCGGGCCAATTCTCGTCTGAGCCGGTGTCCTCGCCAAGTTCCGATGGAACTAGTCGTCGCCCGGCCGGTTACCCGCAAACAGACTCCGCTGTTAGCGCAATTCCCGACCGGACGAGGACCGCATGAAAACCGAACTCTTGATCAATGGCCTCAGGGAGGTCCTTGACGCCGATACACGGACATCCCTGCTCGACGCTCTCCGCCATCATCTGGGCCTCACGGGCACGAAGAAGGGCTGTGACCACGGCCAGTGTGGCGCCTGCACGGTTCTGGTCAACGGACGCCGCATCAACTCCTGCCTGTCGCTCGCCTGCATGCATGACGGTGACGAGATCACCACCATCGAGGGCCTCGGGACGGTCGACGACATGTCGCCGCTGCAGAAGGCCTTTGTCGCCCATGACGGATTCCAGTGCGGCTATTGCACGCCCGGCCAGATCTGCTCCGCCACCGCGATGATCGAAGAGGCCCGCGCCGGCTGGCCGAGCCACGTGACCGACGACATCACCGCCGAACCCGATCTGACGGATGCCGAAATCTCCGAGCGCATGAGCGGCAACCTGTGCCGTTGTTCCGCCTATCCCAACATTGTCGATGCGATCCGTGGCGTCGCGCGGGGAGAAAGCGAATGAGACCGTTCGACTACCAGCGTGCAGGCGAACTCGGCGACGTCGCCGCCGCTCCTCGAGGGGCGGCCATCATCGCGGGCGGCACGAATCTCCTCGACCTGATGAAGCTCGAGGTGATGACGCCCGACCGTATCATCGACATCAATCGCCTCGATCTCGCGGACATTGAGGAGACAGACGACGGCGGCCTGAAGATCGGCGCTCTGGTCACCAACAGCGATCTGGCAGCCGACATGCGGGTCCGGAAAACCTGGCCGGTCCTCGCCAAGGCGCTGCTCGCCGGCGCCAGTGGCCAGTTGCGCAACAAGGCCACCACCGGCGGCAACCTGCTGCAGCGCACGCGTTGTTATTATTTTTATGACACCGCCATGCCGTGCAACAAGCGCGAGCCGGGCTCCGGCTGTTCGGCGATCGGCGGGATCAACCGCATTCACGCCATTCTCGGCGCCAGCGAGAAATGCGTCGCAACCCACCCGAGCGACATGGCGGTCGCCATGATGGCGCTCGGCGCCGAGGTCGAGATCCGCGGCCGTGACGGCGAAACGCGGCAGCTGCCCCTCGATGAACTTTATCTCCTGCCGGGCGATACACCGGAACGGGAAACCGTGCTCGCGCCCGGCGATCTGATAACCGCTGTCATTCTGCCGAAGCCACCGGAAGGCCGTCACGTCTACCGCAAGGTGCGTGACCGGGCTTCCTATGCCTTCGCGCTAGTGTCGGTCGCCGCTGTCGTCGACGTCGCCGATGGAAAGATCGCGAGCGCCAGTCTTGCCTTTGGCGGACTCGCACCCAAGCCGTGGCGCGATGCGGCGGTCGAGGACGCGCTCGTCGGACAGGAGCCGACCGAAGCCGTCTTCGAGGCGGCCGCTGAGGCGCTTTTGAAAAATGCGAAAGGGCAGGGCGGCAACGACTTCAAGATCCCGCTCGCCCGCCGAACCCTGAAAGCCGTGCTGGAGGAAGCAACCCGATGAACCGCCACCTCAAGATGGACGAAGCCGATACCCGCCGCAGGCTCGACGATATGGTTCAGGGTGTGCTCGGCACGCCGCTCGACCGGCCGGACGGCCCGCTCAAGGTCACCGGAACGGCCCCGTATGCCGCCGAATGGCAACATGACGATCTCTGTCACGGCGTCCTTGTGCGAGCCCCCGCGACCAAAGGCAAGGTGAGCAAGCTCAATGCAGCCGCCGTCGAGGCGATGCCGGGCGTGCTCGCCGTGATCAGCGACGAGCGGCTCTTGCGCAACCCGGCGCAGGGCATGGCCAACGAGGCCCCGGTCCAGGGAACGGAGGATATCTCCTATTTCGGTCAGCCCGTCGCCCTTGTGGTCGCCGAGACCTTCGAGCAAGCCCGTCATGGGGCACAGAGGCTTGAGATCCAGATCGACAGGGCCACCGATTTCGCAGTCGATCCCGAAGCGGTCGAACCTGAGACGCCGGAAGGCAAGCAGTCTTCGATGGGGGATCTCGACGCGGCGATGCGCGATGCCGCGCATGCGGTGGATGCGACCTACACCACGCCTGGCCATTCGAGCGCGGCGATGGAGCCGCACGCCTCGATTGTCGAATGGGACGGCGACCGCGTCACCCTGCGCGGCAGCTACCAGATGCTGCGGTTCAACCGCAACGAACTGGCCGACAGTCTCGGCATCGATCCCGACAACGTTCGCATCCTGTCGCCCTATGTCGGCGGCGGCTTCGGCTCCAAGCTCGGCATCGCGCCCGAGGCGGTGGCTGCAGCCATTGCGGCCAAGCAACTCGACAGGCCGGTCTCCGTGGTCATGACCCGGCCGCAGGTTTTCGAAACGACGATGCGTCGCTCCGAAACACGCCAGCGTGTTCGTCTTGCAGCCGACGCGAAGGGTCTGCTGACCGGAATTGGTCACGAAGTGCTGGTCTCCAACCTCGACGGCGAGGACTTCGCCGAACCGGTGACCCAGGCGACGCCCTTTATGTATCGCGGCGAGAACCGGGTGATCGGTCATGAGATCGCCCGCGTTAACCGCACCTGCGCGGGCTCCGTTCGCGCGCCCGGCGAATCCGTCGGCGTGACCGTCTTCGAAAACGCCATGGACGAACTGGCCGTCAAGACCGGCATCAACCCGGTCGAGCTGCGCAAGATCAACATCCCGGACGAGGACCCGTCGAAGCACATTCCGTTCTCCTCGCACAAGCTGGCCGAAGCGCTCGACGAGGGCGCCCGCGCCTTCGGCTGGGACAAGCGTAACCCGGAGCCCGGGGCCGTTCGCGAGGGTGAGTGGCGCATCGGCCTCGGCATGGCCTCGGCGTTCCGTGTCAACATGCTGATCGAATCCAAGGCCCGTGTCCGCCTGAAGGCAGACGGCACGGCGGAGGTTGAAACCGACCAGACCGATATCGGGACGGGCACCTACGCCATCCTCACCCAGATTGCCTGCGAGATGCTCGGCCTGCCGCCCGAAAAAGTCACGGTGCGGCTGGGTGACACCGAGCTTCCGCCCGGCTCGGGCTCGGGCGGCTCCTTCGGCGCGGCCTCCAGCGGGACTTCGGTTTATCTGGCCTGCGAGGAAATCCGCAGAAGGATCGCCAAGGTGCTCGACTGCAGCGAAGACGAACTGACGCTGAAGGACGGCATGGCGATCGCCGGCAATCGCAAGTCTCCGTTGACCGAAGTCCTCGCCGATGAGCCTATCGAGGCAATCGGCCATGTCGAGCCGGGCGAAGCCAAGTCCAAGGTGCGGCAGGCGACCTACGGCGCCTATTTCGCCGAGGTTGCGGTCAATGGCGTGACCGGCGAAACACGCGTGCGCCGCATGCTCGGCGCCTTCGCCGCGGGCCGCATCCTCAACCACAAGACCGCCCGCTCGCAGTGCCTCGGCGGAATGAGCTGGGGGATCGGCATGGCGCTGACGGAGGAACTCGCCCACGATCCGCGCCATGGCCAGATCGTCAATCACGACCTCGCGGAATACCATGTGGCGGTCAATGCCGACGTGCCGCATCTCGAGGTTCTCTTCATCGAGGAACGCGACGACTGGGCCAATCCGATGCAGGCCAAGGGGCTGGGCGAACTCGGCATCTGCGGGGCGGCCGCGGCGATCACCAACGCGATCTACAACGCCACCGGCGTGCGTGTCCGTGACTACCCCGCCACGCTGGACAAGGTCTTGGCTGACCTCGACTGACGCCAGGTTCGTGATCAGCGAAAGCGCCCCGCCCGGCATAGCCGCGGCGGGGTCGTCGATGAATTCGGTGGTTAAGATGCGGAAATGGCGCGCCTTGATGGCGAAACTTCGAACGAATTGTTCGAGGTGCTGACCGAATGGAACACCCAGCTTGAGCACCTGAGGCAGAAGCCTCCGGTGCCGCCATGTCCGTAGCGTACCAATTCAACCAATCCGCCGAACAAAAAACTCAGCACAGGCGCGGCCACGGCAAGCGGCCTTCCCCCTTCTGCATTCGGCTGACGGAGGCGCAGCGCGCCCGCCTGCAACTGGAAGCCGCGGGCGCGCCGCTCGGCGCGTATATCAAGGCCAAGGCGCTGAATGAGCCACCGCTGCGGATGCGCCGTTCCGGGCACTCGGTCGAAGATCGGGAGGCACTGGCCAGGGCGCTTGCCCTGCTTGGCAAGTCGCGCATCGCCAGCAATCTGAACCAACTCGCCTATGCGGCCAATATCGGCTCGTTGCCGATGACGCCTGAGACCGAAGAGTTTCTGCTGGAGTCGCTGCGCGACGTTCGGGCAATCCGACTTCTCCTGATGAAGGCGCTCGGCATGAAGCCGGGAGGATCGCCATGATCCTCAAGGCATCGCAACGCGGCTCCGGCGCGAATCTCGCCGCCCATCTTATGAAGGTTGAGGACAATGAGCATGTGCGCCTGCACGAGCTGCGCGGCTTTGCCGCCGACAATCTGCATGACGCCTTCAAGGAAACCGAAGCGATCAGTCTCGGCACCAAGTGCCAGCAATATCTGTTCTCGCTGAGCCTCAATCCGCCGGAACACGAGAACGTCTCCGTCGAAATGTTCGAGGACGCGCTCGACCGGATCGAGAACCGGCTCGGCCTGACCGACCAGCCGCGCGCGGTCGTCTTCCACGAGAAGGAAGGCCGGAGGCATGCGCATTGCGTCTGGTCGCGCATCGATGCCGACACCATGACGGCGAAACAGCTTTCCTTCTTCAAGACGAAGCTGAGCGGGATATCCCGCGACCTCTATCTCGAACATGGCTGGGACATGCCGCGCGGCCTGGCCGAATGCGGCATGCGCGATCCGGCCAATTTCTCGCTGGCCGAATGGCAGCAATGCAAACGGCAGGGCGTCGATCCGCGCTGGCTCAAGAAGTCCATTCAGGATTGCTGGTCGGTTTCCGACAACCTCGCCTCTTTCCAGAACGGCTTGCAGGAACGCGGCTTCTTCCTCGCCAAGGGCGACCGTCGCGGCCATGTCGTCCTCGACCACAATGGCGAGGTCTATTCCCTGCCCCGCATGCTGGGCCTCAAGGCGAAGGAGGTTCGCGCCCGTCTCGGCGAGGGTGAGAGCCTGAAAGGCGTCGAGGCAACCCGCACGGTCATCGCCGCGAAGATGACCCCGGCAATCCGGCGCCACATCGCGGAATCGCGCGAGCGGTTCCGATCCCGCGCAGCCAGGCTCGATGCCTACAAGGCCGAGATGACGAAGCTGCACCGCGCCGCGCGCGAGAAACTCGACAAAAAACAAAAGCGTGAATGGGACGCGGAAACCCTGGCACGTGCCAATCGCCTGCCGAAGGGGCTGCGTGGCCTATGGCACCGGCTGACGGGCGAGTACCAACAAGTGCGCAGGCAAAACGAGAAAGAAGCGAACGCAACCCGCGAGCGCCACGCCGAAGAGCGCCTCGCGCTAGCCGAAAGACAGCGCGCGCAGCGCGCCGTCCTGCAAGCCCGTTTCAAGGAACTGCGCCGGGGCCAGGCGAAACAACTCAACGACCTTCGTAAGGATGTCGGGCGCTACTTGCGATTTTCGCGAGGGGCGAAAGCCCCCTCGCGCAGTCGCGGCGCATCTATCGGATTCAGACTCAGCAGGTGATCTCAACAAATCGGGATCTACATGCATTTGTGGTTCATCGGTGCGCCGCTCATGCTCTTCGCCGGGCGAGAGGAAGGCGGGGATTGAATCTCGGCCGCCAGATAGGCCGCACTATGCGGCAGCTGAGGAAAATGTTTCGGTTTTGTTGGCGAGTCTTCCGCCTCTATGTGATATTTGGAAAATGTCTTATGATACTGCCAAGCGCATTACTATTGTTGATCTGGAACGTGGTTTTTATTCGCATGCGGATCATTCGCGCCTCGCTGATAAGGGGCTGCGGCGATACCATCCCTACAGCTTCGATTTTGACTCGACAGCAATGTTTCTTGATGAGCCAGGCGAACACTGGGAGGAGCAGGTTCGGGAGCTCCACTTGAAAAACCGCGAGCGAGTGATCGCGGGTTTGAAGGAACGCTATGGGGTTCTTCTTCATGACCAGATTGTTGAAAACCTGCGCGACTTGGGCCCCAAGGCGTTTTCGCTAATCGCCTATCACAACCAGTTTTATCACGAAGCGCGCGAGGCCTTCATTATCGGGTCCTATTATCCGGCGCTCGTTTCAGCATGCGCGCTCGGAGAGCGCATTCTCAATCACCTAGTCCTCGACCTCCGTGACGACTACAAATCGTCCCCGCATTACCGACGTGTGTACCGTAAGGACTCCTTTGACGATTGGACCCTTGCCACCGCTGTTCTTTCAGACTGGGGTGTCTTGGTTGATGGGGTTGCCGATCATTTCTCGGAGTTGGGCAAACTTAGACACCGGTCTATCCACTTCAATCCAGAAACATATCAGGTGCTCCGCGAAGATGCGCTTGCAGCGCTTAAGCTGGTCGGCAGCATTGCTTCGAAGCAGTTCGGGTTCTTTGGGCATCAGCCATGGTTCATAGAAGGGACTGCGGGGGCTCAGTTTATCAAGAAGTCCTATGAAACCCATCCCTTTGTCCGAAAGTATCTGATTCCGCAAAGCGGATTTGTCGGAGTCTTGTACGGAATGGAGCACCGCGCAGACGGGCGGTGGCAGCACCTCGATATTGCCGACTATGGAGATGGTGCCATGCTGGATGAAGAATTTGCGAAAGCGTATGGCGAGCGTGATCCCGCTCAGGTGATAACGCGGGAAATGATTGACGCTCAAAAAGGTAAGCAAAATCTCGAGACTCGAAGCTAGAAATGGATTCAGCCCTGCTGAACCCCTGCCCTTCGGCGAGAATGGGGGTGCAAGCGTCAAAAGCCTTCGCGGGGAACCGGCGCAGCCGGGCGGAAGGCTCTTGATGCGCGCTGGGGGCAAGGCCCCAAGCCTTTTGCGTCAGTGATCGTTACCCGCAGGGGCCAAGACGCCGTGAGGCGGCTTGGTGGCGAAGCCATAGAGCACGCCCGGACGCACCTATATGGGTATTTATGGGTATGTTTTTGGGTATTGTGAGCCTTGCGCACCGAATCGCGCCCCATTCAGTGAGGCGTAGCGAAGCTTGCTATAACTCACATTTTATGAGATTATGAGTTATAGGAGGAGGTCCTATAGCTCATGGCTTGGAATTGGGAGCAACCGGATTGGCCGCTCTTCGCATACGACAAAGGCCAAATGGAGCCTTTGGAAAAGGAATTCTTGCTTCGCTCGGGTGAGTTTCTGGGCGTCTTTCGTCATGTCCACCCCGAAGAGCAAAATCAGCTCCGCATTGATCTTATCAGCGAAGAAGCGCTGAAGACCTCTGCCATTGAGGGGGAGTATCTCAACAGGGAGAGCATACAGTCATCCTTGCGCCAGCAATTGGGGCTGGGTGGTGACGCGCGCCGCATTCCGCCAGCCGAGCGCGGCCTCTCGGAAATGATGGCTGACGTCTATCTGAACTTCGCAAAGCCGATCAGCCACCGCACGCTGTTTGCATGGCACAAGATGGTTATGGCGGGCGAACGTCGCATCGAAGCGATAGGCAGATATCGCGAACACGCGGAGCCGATGCAGATTGTCTCGTCCCGCCTCGATAAACCAACGGTTCATTTCGAAGCGCCACCATCCGAGCGCGTACAGGCCGAAATGGATGCCTTCAACACATGGTTCAACGATACCGCGCCGGAGGGAAAGTCACCCCTGCCCGCGCTGACCCGCGCGGGAACGGCGCATCTTCATTTCGAGAGCATTCACCCCTTCGAGGACGGTAATGGCCGTATTGGCCGCGCCCTCTCGGAAAAAGCCCTTGCGCAAAGCCTGGGTGAGCCGAGCCTGATTGCGCTGGCCTACATGATCGAGCGACATCGCAAGCGCTACTACGAAATGCTCGAAGCCAGCAGCCGGAAAAACGAGATCACGGAATGGCTGGTCTATTTCGGTACCACGATCCTCGAAGCACAGCGCGTCACCCTGGAGCGGGTCGAATTTTCCGTCGCCAAAGGCAAGTTCTATGAGCGTTTCTGGGGCCAGTTCAACGAACGCCAGGAAAAGGCGATTGCCCGGATGTTTCGGGAAGGAATCGATGGCTTCAAGGGCGGCCTGAGTGCCGAGAACTACATCTCGATCACCGGAGCTTCGCGCGCGACTGCCACGCGCGATCTACAGGACTTGGTAGCCAAAGGGGCGCTGACACGGACTGGCGAGCGGCGGCATACTCGGTATAACCTCGCGTTTTCAAATAATCGCGGATAGACACCGCCTCGACATTGTATTCTCACCTTCGAGAAATTAGGGAGAATGCCATCTTCTTTCGCGGAGATTCGTGGCAGCTGGCGCGAAGCTTGACCCTGAGCTTTTTGCTCGGGCGCCGCCAAACCATCCTCGAACGATCCAGAGAAAGTGCTCCTTTTGTTTTTGCGCGACTAAGCAGTGGCTTTTGATGCACGTGTCTTGCGCGGGGCGCGGTTTCGGCGCGGAAGGCGCCGCCTAGGACGCGCGCCGCGTTCGGGGAACCGGTTGTCTATCTGGCTCAGAGTTTCCCGCGCGGTGTAGGCATTGAGGTATAAGAGCCGCTCAAAGAGACTTGTCCCGGCGTCTCGGATATCTGGCGAAAGCCGGTGCAGGGTGATGGCGATATCAACGAGTTCCGGCGCAGCCATTGCAGTACCTGTTCGCATGTCCGCCAGTTCACTCTTCCACTTGTCTGTTAGGGCAAGTGCAATCTTCGCGACAAGCCCTGCCTTATGCGGCAAAAGCGATTGAAGCCTGTCCACAACGAAGGTTGAGTGGATCGTCTCTTGACGGGGGAGCTCATCAGCAATCGCCTCCAAGAGACGTGACCAATCTGCCGTAGGCTCAATTTCATCGACGAGCCTGAAAAGATCCAGCAGAGCGATCCAGGGCTCTTCTTCATGACGAGCGAGGATACGAAGAAGCAAATCCGCCGCGCGCGTTGTGCTATCGACATCCGCCCACAAATTGACGCAGGCGAACGCAGCACCGGTTCTACCGTTCACCGAGTCAGCGGCGATGATGCGATCGATCAGAGTATCCGTCCACGTAATCTTCGGCTGCACGAGCCAAACGAGCGCAGTGAGCTCCCCAAAGGCTTGCTGCACCCGCGGCTGCGGAAGGTCCTTCCAGCTTTCCAGAACGGACCTCACAAAATCCGGAACATTCCGATGAAGGTAGGCAAGCGATATGGCTGTTTCGCGCGTATGGAGCAAAGCGGGGTATTTGGCATAGAGCTTCGCAAGGAAACCCTCGAGCTGAGCCTTGTCCTTCGGGATAAGGTAGCGGAAAAATCTCGTAAGCGACGACCAGACGCGCTCGTCTTCTGCAGTATCGAGATGCTCGTAGAGGATCGCGATAGCGCGCTCCGGATCGCGCCTTGCGAGTAGGATACGAATGATCGTTTCAAGGATCGGAAAGTTTCCTTGCGGAAGAACTGAGCCGCCGCCCAGCCCCCAAAGGATACTTTCCACCTTATCACTCTTTGAGGCCTCGTCGATTGTCCCGGCAACATCGGCGAAAAGGTCTTCATCTTCGTCCGGTTCTTCAGGCTCGGGAACAACAGGGGAAGAGAGCCACCCGATGAGCCTTTCTAGGGTCGCATCGTCAATCGGCACGTCACGCCTTATGAGGCGTTCGACCGCTCTTGCGGCGTTGCCACGAAACTCCTCTCCCTTGAAGCCCCTGTCGTCCAGCTCAGAAATTGCTTTTAGAATAAGGTCGGGGTCGGCTACTTCCGCCATAGCATCAAGCGCGTTGCCTGCCGCGCGCGTACCCGTCTCGGGGGTTAGTCGTTCAATGATAGAGATGGCCCGTTCAGGGTCAGACTTCGAAAAGTCTGCGAACGATCTTGCAAGTTGAATATTCCCCCCCTTCTCCCAATCACGCGGATGGTCCCATCCGGTCGCATCGGGCAACTCGGCGAATGCGTTTAAGATGTCGTCATCATCTGCACGCGTGATCGCTTCGACTGACATGGGCGAGCCTATCCAACGTACGCCGCTAAACGTTGCACCGCGGCTATTGCTGCCAAACCTGCGCCGCTCCTCGACAATAAACTTCAAAGTCTCCTGAGAGAGCCGATCTTGGGGAAGCTGTTCGAGCAGTTCAAGCTTTAGCTTTGCGGTATCGCGCAAGAGGTATTGCCGCATCTGAGCATCGCGCCACGAGGCCGGCGTCGGGGCGTATGAGCGCACTGTGTTGATGAACCGAGCAATCTGTTGGTCGTCCCAGAATGGCGATACCGCCCTCACCAAGCGCTTCGAGGTATCCGAGTAGTCTTCAATGTGTCCGAGATGAAAGCGTCGGGTATCTTCCAGAAGGAACTCAAGCGATAAGGTTGCATAGCGCTCTGGCTCTTTGGCAAGCGCATTTGCGAAAAGACGCTGCGCCGGCTCGGCGTTCTCCGTCCTGTGCTCACCTAACCAATCAGCGAAGCCGGATCCTTCAAGAGAAGCTAAGCTTTCCAGCGCAACCCTCAGCGCGCCCAGGATCGGACGTTCTGGCAAGTCCAAGGTACCCTCTTCTTCGAACCTGAAATCGAGACCGCTCACAGGGAAGCCGGTTTCCGTTCCACGCTTCTCGTACGTCCGTATCGAGCATGCTAGTTCCTGGAACCAAGGCCATACCTCTCGCAAGAAAGCCTGCGGGTGTGCGGATGCCAAAGCCTCTAGGCTGTCCCACCCATCATTCTCCTCAGCAACAGCTTCGAGTGCTTGTTTAGGGGAATGAAAACTGGCCAAGACTCTTTCCTGCTGGTCTTCGGGCTCAGGTATCTCTGAACGCCGCTTCGCTTCCATTTCGGCTGCTGTGAGACGTAGATTCAGCCGGTGGGATGCCAACTGAATGGCATATTCAGCGTTTCCGGCGCCGATGTTCATCAAAAGACCATCGAAGGCATACGGTGCAATATCTGTGCGTTCCATAATGGTCTTGGCCGCCGCAAGATAGCGCTCAGACCACGGGTCAGCCTCTTGCAACACGTACCAGGTATTGCTGTCGAACTGCTGGTCCGGAAGCCAAAGCTTCTCCAATAGTTCAATTACATCGTCCGGCGCTTCAGCCTGCATAAGGATTGGCACGGCGGCACCCGCATCGGCTGGGTCCTTCATGACGCTGGATATGTGAGTGTTCTTCAATCGATGGAACCAGCCAGAGCTTCCGACCATCGCCTGAAGAGCGATACGCTTTTGCTCTGGCGATGAAAGCGCTTCGTTGAAGATAACAGCCTCAGCTTCACTCGGATTTGCCTGCTGACCAATGAACTCGACGATCAGCAACTGAAGATGTTCGCGGAGTTTTCCGCTTCGCCATAGTGTCTGAACTTCAGCCTCGTAGGTCGGTGTCTCGACGGCACGCAGATATGTCAGGGCGGACCAAAGCTTCGGCCGGACAAATAGAGATGCTTCGCGGCTGAGAACGTAGCTCGAAAGTTCACCGGGCTTCCGAGCGAACAAGCGGGATAGCGCAAACTCGAAGACGGTCTGATGGGAAAAGCCGATGCTGCCCGCTGCCTCTGGTGGCGAGGTCAAGACCTCATTTGCAAGAAGAACCTTCAGCTCATCGGCATGCTCATCGTAACGAGCCCGGGAGACCCAAAGTGTTTCCTTCTCAGCCATATCCTCAGCGATCGCGCTTGCAAGCCGAAGAACCTTAGCACCGTTCGGTGCGGCGAGAAGCCGTTCCTGCCAGAGCACCTCCAGCATCGACTGATACTTCATGAAGGGCTCTGTTCTCGAAGCGTTCGGCAGTCTCAAGAACGTTGCCAGTTGCTGTGGCGTACGGAGAAGGTCTTGCGCGTCCGCAGGCCATGCGGCCGCATTAACGCCGTTGTCTTTGAGAAGCTTTTCGATCTCGCTCCAAGCGGGCAGTTCAAGATTGAGGCTGGAGGCCTGCACTGTTTTCAAGCGGGTATCGTGTTCGAACTCAAACGTTCTGGCAGAGAGGACGATGTTTATATTGGGCTTTGAGGCAAGGCGGCGCACAAGATTCAAAAGGACGCTGAGACGGCCAGTTCGAAGATCAAGGTATCCTGCAAGGGCGTCGAGCTGATCAATGATTAGCACAACTGGCTTCGTTGCGCTCAGAGCGGTGAGCATTTCGGAGGGAAGTAGCGGCAGGTTGCAGTGCGCGCGCAGATCTTCTTCGGTAGCAACCGATGGGGCAAGAAGATCCGCTTTGATTGCTAGGAACGGAACGTCGTTTTCGCGAAGCGTTTCAGCCAACCGGGCCAGCAGCGCCGTCTTTCCGGAGCCGGGCTTTCCCAACAGGACGGTGGTCGTACCATCTTCACTTTCTGAAGCGCTGAACAGCGTTTCTAGCTCAGGCCTCGCGATTGAGGTTCCATCCGGCAATGTCTGCGGCCAGTGCAAGAGGGGCTGCGATGCAAGAAGCAGAGGCTTGCGGAACTCTTCAGCGGCGCGGAACTCATCCACCCTTGTCACACCGAAAATTTTCTCGCCCGTTTTTTCCGCGAGTGTCTGGGCAAATTGAGAAGGCCTCAGATTCTCCCACTTCGATTTCAGCATGCTGAAAAAGAGGTGAAACGATCCATCTTCTGCACCTACGACTTGCACGGATGGATCGTCAGCAGCTTCCTGAAACGCGGATAGGATTCTGGCCCGGCGTTCTGCGGGATAATCCGCCGCAGAGCCTGGCATGTGAGCGACAACTTCGATGCGTTCGTCTCCGGCCTTCCCTTCGGCCTGCTCAGTTTTAGGCGTCGTCGCTGGCGTTGCTTCCTGCTTCGTTCCTTTGACCGGACCGGGTTGTGAAAGACTCCACATCTCAAGTAGCTCGAGCGCGAAGGCGGTAGCGTGGCCCGCCGCGATTGGCTGATGAATTTTGTCGAGCCTTTGTTCCTTGTGCGCGCGATCATCCGACACACCGCGAATGACAATACACGGCGTAAGTTCTCGTTCGGCAGCGAAGAGCGCGCCATAACCTTCCATCTCAAGGCCGGTCGCATCTTGATAGGTTTGCGAGATGTGCTGTTCCAGCACGGAGTCAGGATCTGCCGATACGGAGTTTACGGAGACAATCGGGCAGACGATCGCGCCAGGGGGGAACGGCTCGGGGTAGTTGGCATCGCCGGGATTTGTCCCAGCATATGGAGGTAAAATCCGCGTCTGCCATTTCTCATCTCGAACGGCCTTTTGCGCCAAAGCATGAAGGATGGGATTGGCGTGCAGCATTCTCGAACGCGCTTGGAATTTCCCATCCTTGTATTTGCCGACTTCCGCAAGATAAACGTGGCGTGATGCCATAACGCTTCCAACTGGAGCATCGTCAGGTTTGCGTGTTGCCGCAACGCCAACAAAGAAGATGACTTCGAAGGGTCCGAATTGCTGGATGGCATTGGCAACAAAAATCCCAGCTGGCAAAACTTCTGCGCCGCTCTCGCCCGTGACGACAAGCCACTCCTGGCCTGTCGCGCTAAACTGCTCAAATTCGAAGACGGCATCATTATTTGCGGTCATTACAGACCCAAGATGCTTAAGTCGCGCCCTGACGGCCGCGAGTTCAAGCGGAAGCGCCGTGATTATCAGCGCTTTGCGCATCCCCCGGTCTTCAGCTTCACCTAAAAGCTTCTCTGCAGGCTCAAACATGCTCGCCCCTGCATCGCGGGTTACGCTCAGCGTGCGCCAAATCATTATAAATAAACATCATTCGGCGCATTATAGAACGGCCTAAAAATGCTTCAATGGTAAGATTCGTATGCAGGGCTCTGTCAAATAGACATTGTGCGGGCCTAAGGCTGGCTACTGCGCTCCAGCGGCAATCGCTGGCGGCATCCAATCCGCGCAGGGTTGGTCGATGGGATGGTTCCAAGGCAAGGGTAGCGCGAAAGCTTCCTTCCGGGTCTCCATGAAGTGGTCTGGGGTCTTGGGGGCAGGAACGCCCCTAAGTCGATGGGGTGCTGGGGAGAGCGAAGTCTCCCCGCGAGTGGTCAACCGGCAATACGGTTGAATGGCGCGACGAGGCTCAATGCCGAGAGAGCGCCAAGGCCGGGGGGATGAAACGGGGGCACGCAGCGGGCCCCTTTCCAAGATTGCGGGTATTACCCCGCACATCTTGCGATCTTCAATATTTCGGATTCCTGCTATAATGCACTGATTTATTACGGAGACATATATGCTTAGAGATTACCGTGCGGTTAGAGCCGTAGCGACTCAAATTGCCGATGCCGCAGAAATTGCAATCCAAGGATATAGAGAGGGTAAATTTACAGATGAGCCGCACATCACTGACCGATTAATGGCAACTATCGAGGAACGTGTTCGAAACTACGTCACACCGGTAGCTCCGTTATCAGCGGACGATCTCAGCGAAACTGCTCTAATGCACGAAGAGCAACTACGATTGCCAACCCATGAGGTATTGATAGACGGGGCTCATGCCAAATCTCCAGAAAGAAAGCCGTTGGTATGGCAAGCCGCAACGCTTCGCACCGGAGCTGGGGAAGCTGCGGAAGAGAAGAGGTACGGAGCCGATGTTCTAGGTGTGCTCTCCGTTGATACACCTGGCTACAAGACCAACAAGGGTTTTCTTGCACAAGCAAAACGCGCGGAAC
>CAZEJG010000007.1:2641-147783 GCA_964511625.1 uncultured Hoeflea sp. | reverse complement strand
ATCAAACATGGATGGCCGCAACTGCGACAATACAAATATAAAATAAGCTAAAATAAATATTATATTAAATATAGATTTGCATATTATTTCATATAAGCTCTTCAAATTAGTCAACAAAACAAATAATGCAAACAAAAATGCGACTCGCTTCAGCGAGTGTAGCTGAACTAAAAAAACTGATGTATAAATATAGTATTTTGCTGAGATCATTGCCTCACGCCATATTTCGCTTTACAAATGTAAAATTATAGGTAAACCGAATAACTGAGAAGCAAAATACAATTGATAAAAAATACGTAAGCATAAAATGGATTTTAGCAATCCCTACAGGCCCGTAAATCGAGTAAAATATAATCGGAAATCTATACCCAATTTCCCAGCTCTTAGTGACGGCCTCTGTATCATTTAGGTTTAGAGCTTTGAGCAAGGAAAAATTTACACCATGGTATTTTATGTTGGCTGCATTGCCGATCGCATCATAGTCGGACCAGTAGCCCAGATCGAAGGCTAAGATATTGGACCGTATGGAGTCTTCCAGCGCGTCAGCATAACGAGTTCCCTCCGGCTTAGCCGTCGCTTCATACGCCTTCACCCCGAAGAATGCGTATACCATCCCGTTTAACACTCGGGACATTTCTGATGTCGGCGCTCGCGGATCCACGTATTCTTCTATCCAAGGATGACCGTTGAAGGTCAGCAGACTTCCCCCTAGCTCAACAGGCGTCACAACCGATTCGTACAGCTCGTCTGCCACCTCACGGTAAGTCGCGGATTGCTCGGGCAAGCAGTCCTGCGCACGGAGAAGGAGGGTGATCGCGTGACCATCAGTCAGACCAGACCACCAGGGGGCATGAAGACGACCGTTCGGATAGCCTTTGTACGGCCAATCGAAATTGTACATCAGATGCGCATGACCAGACGGCCCTGCAGAAATATTGGACACTATCCAGTCTGCAGCCGCCTGAAAGCGCTGACGGGTAATTTCTGTCGGAGGGTTCGGCCAGAAAGCTTCCGTCTCATCTTCCCGCCAATGATAGGCTTTGGAAGTCCCGTATTGAGGGCAGCTTTTTGAATAGATCAGCCCGTAGTGCACAACATAAAAGGGCGAGACAAACTCCCCAATTCTGGCATTCTGGGATACCGGAAGTCCCTCGCTGTTAGTCGCTCTAAGGCTTGTCTCTCCGTGTGTCAAAAACACTCTGATCTTCGCATTGAACTGGTCAATCTGTAGGGCAAAGGCATTGAACAGTATGGAAGTCAACGTGAATGATACGCTCAGGATTGCGATTGCGGGCCAGATTCCGATTCGGAACAGCGAGAAGTTTTTCCTCTGAAAATCCATTCGTCTAGTCCGTCATGCGGTTGCCTACCTGCAACTCCCGCCTTCTAACCTTCTGAAAAAGCATCGCTATCGCTATGAGGTAGCCAGCACCGGTCGCTACGGCGTAGAGAATCACTGCAGATTGCGCATCTTCTAGAGCGTAGCCTATACCCAGCCCAAGCGCCTTGAAAAAAAGGAGCTGCAAATTCAACACCAAGCTCAAAGCTTGGGCCTCGATTGCGAGCAGAGCCAGCGAAAGCGACGAATATACAAATTGCACAGCAATCCCGAAGACCAGATAGGACGCATAGTCACCCGATGTCCGCCAGTCGGAACCAAGTACGAACGCGAATATGTCAGCTCCCGCTAGAAAGATGATTAGAGCTGGAATGAATGTGATCAGTGCAAGCCGGATGGCTACGCCCGCTACCAAGTTGCCGAGGGCATTTTTGTCGATCGCTTCGCGGCTCCGGGCGAACACAACCTGACCAACAGATTGGCTAATCATGGACGCGGGCGCACCCATAACCTTCTCAGCCAGCAAAAAGTACCCCGCAACCGCCGGGCTAAACAGAACGGCGAGAGAAAGGTTGGGCAACTGAGTGGCAATAGCATTGATCAACGCAGCAGGAACATCGAAAAACGGGAAGCGTCGGTACCGGGCCAAGACAATACGAATACGCAACCTGAGTGTGCGTCGATAAGATTGGAAATAGTACCGCAAACCCTTGGCAAGCCGAAAGGCACCCGCGAAGAGCCCAACGGAATGCCCCAGCGCGAGACCCAAAGGCCCCATAGCTATGGCGCCGCAGAGCAACTGCGTCACGGCGTTCAAAATCGACTGGTAAACTTTCGTCCAGGCGATTGCCGGGAATCGGTTATGCCGAAGCGCCCAAAATCGAAGCGCCTTGTACGTCCCGCCCGCAAAAATTGCGCATGGCAGCAAGAAGAGCAAGCCGCTCGCAGATTCGAACCCGATTGCGCGGGAAACGTATTCTGCAAATACCGAGGAAACAACACCGACCGAAACCGATACAATCCCGTTGATGACGACCGCAAGCGAGAACGTGACAAATGCATGGCTGGTTGCTCGCGGCAATGGAATTGCCATCTCATATCGCAAGCTTGAGATCACCAGAAAGACTGAGAGTATAGCGGAGAAAAAAGCAAACGCTCCGAAATCCTCTGGCCGGTAAAGGCGCGTCAGGAGTGGGACTATCAGAACGAGTATGGCCTGACCGACTACCCCTCCTGCAACCAAAATCCCGGCAGACTGAAAGAACTTATTCTCTACGGATCGTGCATTCCTAGTCAGAGCGGTGTGGGTTTCTCTCTTGGGGAAACCGAACATCTGTCTCACGCCTTCACCACGCTCTCCTTCGCCTCCCGATAGCGCCCCCTGGTATCCACCAGCAGCTTCGCGTTGTCCGCGATCATATCATAGTCGAAGTCGGAGTGATCGGTCAGGAGCACCACGCAGTCATAGCTGGCGATGGTTTCGGGCGTGAGGTCGACCGATTTGAGGTCGAAATGGTGTTCGCGCATCTTCGGGAAGACGGGCACGTTGGGGTCGGAATAGTCGACGCGCGCGCCGCGGTCGCGCAGGTGCTCCATGACGAAGACCGAGGGAGATTCGCGCATGTCGTCAACGTCGCGCTTGTAGGCGATGCCGAGGGCGAGGACCTTGCTGCCCTTCAACGACTTCTCCCGCGTGTTGAGCGCGTCGGCGATCTTGCCGACCACCCATTCGGGCATGTCGCGGTTGATCTCGCCGGCAAGCTCGATGAAATGGGTGGACAGCCCGTATTCGCGCGCCTTCCAGGTCAGATAGAACGGGTCGATCGGGATGCAGTGGCCGCCGAGACCGGGACCGGGATAATAGGGCGTGAAGCCGAAGGGTTTCGTCGCAGCCGCGTCGATCACCTCGTAGATGTCGATGTTCATGCGGTCGGCGATCATCTTCATCTCGTTGACGAGACCGATATTGACCGAGCGGTGGATGTTCTCGAGCAGCTTGGTGAGTTCGGCGACCTGGGGGGAGCTCACCGGCACGACACGGTCGACAGCATGGCCATAGAGCGCCTCGCCGTGCGACAGGCAGGCCGGCGTCATGCCGCCGATCACCTTGGGGATGGTGTGGGTGGTGAAATCGGGATTGCCCGGATCTTCCCGCTCGGGCGAATAGACCACGTAGATGTCCTCGCCGATCTTCAAACCCCGGTTCGTCACATAGGGCACGAGAACCTCCGACGTCGTGCCGGGATAGGTCGTGCTTTCGAGCGAGAGCAGCTGGCCCGCGCGCAGCTGCGGCGCCACCGCATCCATCGTGCCGGTGATGAAGGACAGGTCCGGCTCGCGGTGCTTGCTCAGCGGCGTCGGCACGCAGATGATGATCGCGTCTGCTTCCGGGATGCGGGCAAAATCGTCGGTGGCCGAAAAGCCCTGGCCGATCATCTCCTCGATGTCGCGGGTGCCGATATGCTTGATCGGGCTCCTGCCTTCGTTGAGCGAGGTGATGCGGTCGTGGTCGATATCGAAGCCGAGCACGCGGAACCCGACGTTGGAAAATCGAAGGGCCAGCGGAATGCCCACATAGCCGAGCCCGATGATACCGATCGTGGCGGATTTGGAAGCGAGCTTTTCAGCAAGTTCGGTCTGCGTCATGTCCGTCGTACTCCGAAGGTGCTTTTTCATTTTGCCTGGTCTCAGGCGCCCAGCAGAACCTCGATGATCCGGTCCTGCGTCGGCTCGTCGAGATAGGGATGCATCGGCAGGCTCAGGACCACGCCGGACAGGCTTTCGCTTGCGGCGAGCCCCGCCGGATCGGTCGGAAACTCGGCATAGGCCTTCAGCCGGTGCAGCGGCGTGGGATAATAGACCATCGTCGGCACGCCGGCCGCGCTGGCCGCCTCGCGCAGCCTGTCGCGCTCGTCCCGGCTTTCGATCTTCAACGTGTACTGGGCCCATACGCTCAGGGAGCCTTCCGGCACGTAGGGTGTCTCGAACTTGTTTCCCAGCGCGTTCGTGTAGCGTGCCGCCACGGTCTGGCGCCTGTCGATCTCGTCGGCATAGATCTCGAGCTTCTTGAGCAGGATCGCAGCCTGTATCGTGTCGAGGCGGCTGTTCAGCCCGATCCGGTCGTTGGAATATTTGTCGACGCCCTTGCCGTGAACCCGGAAGGAATCGATCAGTGCCGCGAGTTCGGCGTCATCGGTGTAGACGGCACCGCCGTCGCCGTAACAGCCGAGCGGCTTGGCCGGGAAGAAGGACGTCGTCGTCACGTCGCAGATCGCGCCGGTCCGCTTGCCGTTGTACGTCGCGGCAAATCCCTGCGCGCTGTCACCGATCACCTTCATGCCGTGCGCGCGGGCGATCGGGATCAGACGGTCGTAATCGGCGGGAAGTCCGAACAAATCGACGGGGATAACCGCGAAGGGCTTCAGTCCACGCGCCCTGGCATGGGCGATCCCCCTTTCGAGGCTTTCAGGATCCATGTTGAAGGTCCTGTCGTCCACATCGACGAAGACGGGGACTGCCCCGACCAAGGGCACGACTTCCGCGGTGGCGGCGAATGTAAAAGCCGGAACAAAGACAGCGTCCCCTGCCCCCGCCCCCAACGCCATCAAGGCAAGCTGCAAAGCATCGGTTCCGTTGGCGCAGCCCAGGCCATGGGCCGCACCGCAGAAGGCTGCCGACGCCTGTTCGAAGGCTTTGACCTCGGGGCCCATGATGTATTTTCCGCCCCGGACGGCATCCATCACGGCGTTCACAAGCCCGTCGCCCAGACGTTCCTGCTGCGCGGCGAGATCAATAAATGCAATAGACATGCTGGAGACTTCCATCGTTTCGAGCCGAATTCGTGTCGGCCCTTTTTTTACCTCGGTCGCCATGGGCGACTCGGTGAACGTCCGGAGCTTCCCGGTATGCCGACGCCACCCCGAATTGCAAGCACCCGATTGCAACCGCTGTATCGCTTACCCCCCGATTAACCTTTTTCGACGGTCAACGGGGAAATACGCGAGACGACGGCCTCCGCCCGCAGCGCCGGATTGTGGCTGACGCGACCCATGTGAATCAAAACAGGCCTTTTCGGGGCAGGAAGTTCGCGCTGTCCCGGGAAAAGGCGAAACCGCACCCGCAATCAACCGGCTGTTTTTGTCAGGTGAATATTCGTGGTTGCACATCGAATGCGGCAGGCGCATGCATTTTCGAGGACAAATCGGCTACCAGGTCGATATATTACGTTCAGAAAATGATTCTGTGCGTATGCCTCTTCCCTCACGGGAACATGAAATTCGATAGACTGGATAACACGTGAAAACGGTATCTACTATCAGGAGAACCCGCCTCAGGTACTGGCGCCTGATCGCGCTTCGGGTCTGTTCGATCGTTCTCGACATGACGGTAACCGGTTTCGCGCTCGTCAGCGCCTACATGATCGTCCTTCAGGCCGGCAATGTGGCGGAGCTTCCGCGCACGCTCATGCTTCAGATCGCCGGATTCGTCGCGATCTCGCTGGCGACATATCTGTTCTTCGGCATCCATCGCGCCAGCTGGCGCTACGTCTCGATGCCGGACCTGGTCAACATCGCCAAGGCGGTGCTGTCGGCCATCGCGCTGTATACGCTTACCCTGTTTCTCGTTTCCCGCGGCGCCAACGTCCCCCGGAGCGTCATTTTGCTGACGGTCATGTTCGTGATCGTCGGCTGGGCCGTCCCGCGTGTGGCCTATCGGCTTTTCGCCGAAGGCTATTTCGTCCCCATCAGATCGCTAAGGCTTCCGCCCGATACCTCCCGTCACGTCCTTATCCTCGGCTTTACCGGCAAGGCGGAGAGTTTTATCCGCGCCTGGCGCAAATCCCATGTGAAGACGTTCAAGATCGCGGGCGTCCTTGAATCGATGCCGATATCGAACAGCGGAACCGTTCAGGGCATGAAGATCGTCGGCAACCTCGAGACGTTGCCGAAGGTCGTTGCGAAGTTCCGGAAGAAGGGCATACCGGTCAGCGAAATCATCGTCGCCGAAGTGTCGCCCAGCCGCCGCCGGCTGAGCGATATCGTACAGACCGCCAATTCGCTCGGTCTCAAGACAACCCGCATTCCCGATCTGACCGAACCTGAACTGATTGCCGACGACAAGGTCGTCGAACCCAAGCCGATCGAATTGCGCGACCTGCTTGGACGCCCGGAAGTCGAGAATGACCACTCGGCGGTCGCTCCGCTCATCGAGGAAAAGACCGTACTCGTCACGGGTGCCGGCGGCTCGATCGGGTCCGAACTCATCCTCCAGATCGCCACCTTCAAACCCAGCAAGCTGGTGCTCGTCGACAGTTCGGAGCACAACACCTACCTGATCGACCAGACCCTGCGCGAACGGCACCCGCAGCTCGACGTCGTCACCCGCCTTCTGGACATTCGTGACGATATCCGTCTCGATATGGTCTTCTCCGAGCTGCGGCCTCAGGTCGTCTTCCACGCGGCCGCGCTGAAGCACGTGCCGCTGGTCGAGGACAATCCGCTCGAGGGCATCAAGACCAATGTGCTGGGAACCCGCAACACTGCGGATGCGGCGATGCGATACGGGGCCGAGGCCTTCGTGATGATCTCGACCGACAAGGCGGTCAACCCAACCAATGTTATGGGGGCGACGAAACGTCTCGCAGAGGCCTATTGCCAGGCCTCGGATCTGCAATCGCGCTACACACGGTTCAAGACGGTGCGGTTCGGCAATGTGCTCGGATCCAGCGGTTCGGTTGTCCCCCGCTTCCAGGAGCAGATTCGCAACGGTGGTCCGGTAACGGTCACGCATCCGAAAATCGTGCGCTATTTCATGACCATCCCCGAGGCCGTCCGTCTGGTGCTGGCAGCCTCGTCCCACGTCATCGGGGCCAACGCCGCACGGGGCAAGATCATGGTTCTCGACATGGGCGAGCCCGTCCGTATCGTGGATCTCGCCGAACGCATGATCCAGCTTGCAGGTCTGCGGCCCGGACATGACATCCCGATCGTCTTCACCGGACTGCGGCCCGGCGAGAAGCTCTACGAAGAACTGTTCGACCCCTCGGAAATCCAGGAAAGCAAGAGCAACAAGGGTTATTTCATCGCCAACCCACGCGTCATCGACCTGCCGCTGCTCGTTCGCGCCATCAATCGCCTCGAACACGCTGTGGCGAAAGGGGATGCCGCGATGGCCTTGTCGCTGCTGCAGGAATTCATACCCGAGTACAAAGGCCCCGCGATGGCTGACAGCACGTCGCTCGGCACCACCCAGCCTGTTGCACGCCTGAAATAGTCTTTCACGCGCACAGACCGGACCGCACCTTGCCCTTGACGGAAGATACGTCAGCACCGACGTGCGGTGCGATCGAAGGCCGGAAAATCGTGTCACCGTGCGCCCTGATTCGTCAGGACGAGACTTCGGGTATGTCCAGGCGCATACAATCCCTTGTGTTGCGTCCTGGTCGGTCCCCGGATCGGAAATCGCTGGCAAATGCGGGAAGAGTGGCTGGGGCGCCTGGATTCGAACCAGGGAATGACGGTACCAAAAACCGTTGCCTTACCGCTTGGCTACGCCCCATTCTGCTGGCGGTGATTAGCCAAAATATCGTCTTCGTGCAATGGCAAAGGCTCGCTTTCGAGATACCGGGCTCTCGCTCCACCGCACGGGTCGCGGCCTCCTTTACAACCAGGACCCTGCCCGGGTTTCGCGGTCCTGCCGACCTCTGAAAGAGGCTACCTGCAGGTGTAATCGGGTGTGGCGATACTGTTTTCGAACGGCCTGGTCAGCACGTCGGTATATTCACCGCGCAGGAGCCGCTTCTTCGGCAGGAGATGCTGGCGGAAGAACTGGCCGAAGCTTGCAAGCCTTTCGCCCTTCGGGGTGAGTTTCACGCAGCCGTTCTCGATCACGATGGTGCCGGATTCCTCCTGCTCGGTCAGCCGGATATCCACCAGCCGGTATTCGGTCATGTACTCGTCGATGAAGACGTCCGGCATGCGTGACAATTCGATGCCGCCACCGCGCTGCTGGAGCTTTTCGAGAATATAGAACGAAAGCGAGCGGTCCATCACCGTCGGCACGGAGATCGCGAAGCCGTAGCCGCCGAGCAGCCAGATCAGCAACAGCTGCGATTTCTCCAGTCCGCTGAGCGGCCTCCAGAATCCGGTGAGAAGCATAAGGGCGGTCATGATCGCCAGCGCGATGAGCGCATCGAGGACCGCCGCGTAGAGGACGACGTTCACCGTGAAATAGGCGATATGCACATAATAGGTCGCCAGCAGCACGATCACGTAGAGGATCGTGGCGACGGAGGCTCTGAGAAAGGTCATCCGAACACCAGGAATTTGTTGCCGAGATAGCTCAGCGAGAACTGGATGAAGGTCGCGATCAGGAAACCGATGCGGTAATCGTGGCCGAGCGCATCGGTCCAGACCAGCAGGACGCCGCCATGGATAAGGGCGATGGCAACGTAGAGCCCGCCGAACCTGACCGCCTGGGCCACGAGCGGAAGATGGCCCTTGCGGAAGACGAAATAGCGGCTGCCGAGGAAGGATGTGGTGATGCCCACCACCGCCGCCAGCACATTGGCCAGCGCAGCCGACGGCATGTGCAACACCTCGAGATTGACGGTCAGCACCCCGTAATGGACAGCGGTGGCGACGAGGCCGTTGACGACATAGCGGCCGAGTTCGCCGAGATGGGCGTTCATCACGCCATGCCCCCGTCTGCCTCCGCTGCGGCGACGCGGCTGTGCAGGATCTCCTCGACAAACTCTTGATAGGACTGCGGCGTCGCCACCGCGCCCGAGCGCACCACGCCTGTCAGCATCAGCGTCATCAGCGACAACGCGGCGGTCTGCAGGAACATGATGACGAGAATGCCCATGGCGACGGAGAACCAGCCGGGTGTGGAGTAGCCGAGCCCCTTCAACAAGACGGCGAGAACGCTGGCCCCGATTGAGAATGCGCCGATGGCGGCCGCCATCAGGCCGACGCGCACCAGCACGTCCTCGGCAAAGACCATCAGCCCCTTGAACCCGTGCAGCACCAGGCCGACGAAATTCATCTTCGACCGCCCGGCATAACGCGGGCCGCGATCGAGCGGGCAGATCGCAATCCTCAGCCTGGAAGCCAAGGTCGCCGAGGCCACATGGATCGAGGTCTCCGGCATGACGGACAAACGCTTCACCGCGAAGGGCTTGAGCGCCATGAAGTTGCCGAAGCTGATCCGGCGTCCGGTGATGAGGCGGAAGAAGCGCTTGTAGATGGCATAGAACAGCTTGAACCGCATGGTCTCGACGCGCGCCCGGCGATGTGCGACCGCGACATCAACCGCCGGCGCGCCGAGTTGCTCGATCAGTGCGGGCACGGTAGCCGGCATGTCCTCGCCGTCGGAATCCATCACCACGGTGATACGGTCGTCACTCAGATGCTCGGTGACATAGCCAAGCCCGATGGCGATCGCCCTCTGGTGCCCGACATTGCGACGGAGCCGGACCACCACGCCGGCAAGACCGGCGGCATCGAGCCCCGCGGTCGTCAGCGGCTGTTTCACCGAGCCGTCATCCACGGCCACGACGAACAGGCGCTCGCCGAACTGTGCGCCGAATTCCGCGAAGAGGCGATTCGATGCCTCGACGTCCTCGTAGACGGGCGTGACCACCACAAACTTGCCGGAGGAGATCATCGGGCCTCACACATGATAGACGGGCAATAGACCCGACCAATACCGAGCAGCGGCGATTCGCACAGCCATTGTAGCGGAAAAATTCAGGTGAGCGCGTCCTCGATCAAAGCCGTCGGGGCCACGCACTCGTGGACGGGGTGCTTCTTCCGGACATCCGCGTCATTCGGGCGGCTCGACCCCAGGAAGCTCCGTCAGTCCCTCGCGACTGGCGGCGATGAAAAAGGGATTTGCGAAATCGGCTTCGTCCGGACGATTCCGCTTGCCGTAGAGGAGCGGTTTGCCATCCGTGGTGACGGTCAGGCCGCCCGCCGCGCGCAGAACCGCATCGCCCGCCGCCGTATCCCATTCCATGGTGCGACCGAAGCGCGGATAGAGATCCGCCTCCCCTTGAGCCAGCAGACAGAACTTCAGCGAGGAGCCGATGGCGCTCGTCGTCGCGCCTGCGAAACGCGATATGAAGGCCTCGGTCTCAGCCGTCCGGTGCGACTTCGAAGCCACGATGCAGGGCGGCATCTGCCAGGGCCGACACCCGAGCCCACGGGGTGTCCCCCTTTCGCCGTTGCCGTCGACCTCGACGGTCCAGGCTCGCCCCTCGACCGCGGCCCAGAGGATCCGCCGCATCGGCGCGTAAACCACGCCGGCAACGGGAGCGCCCTTTTCGACGAGTGCGATGTTGACCGTGAAATCCGGACGCCCCGCGATGAACTCCCGTGTGCCGTCGAGCGGATCGACGAGAATGAACCGATCGCCGACGGTAGCAGGCACGCAACCGGCGGAAACGGATTCCTCGGCCACGACGGGAACACCGGGGCAGCACTCCGCGAGGCCCGCGAGAACAAGCGCCTCGGCCTTCCGATCAGCCTCGGTCACAGGCGAATGGTCGTCCTTCTCCATCACCGCTGCTCCGCTGGCGCGGATATCGAGGATGATCTCTCCGGCAGCCACGGCCAGACCGGACCAGACGTCGACCAGCCCTTGCGAGGTGTGTCCGGATTGCGTCGCCATGTCCTTAACCCCGGCCATTTTCTCACTCCATCCGACCTGATCGGTCATGCGACAAACCCGCTTGCCTTCATCCAGTCGAGGATCTGTTCCACCAGCTCTTCGGGCGAATGTTTGACGGTTTCGAGGCGCAACTCCGGGTTCTCAGGCGCTTCATACGGCGAATCCACGCCGGTGAAATTCCGGATCTGCCCGGCCATCGCCTTCGCATAAAGTCCCTTCGGGTCTCGCCGCGCGCATTCCTCGAACGGTGTGTCGACGAATATCTCGACAAACTCGCCGGCGGCCGCCAGTTCACGGGCCATGCGGCGCTCGGCACGGAAGGGCGAGATGAAGGAGACGAGCACGATCAGACCAGCATCGGCCATCAGCTGCGCCACCTCGCCGACGCGGCGAATGTTCTCCACCCTGTCCTCGTCGGTGAAACCGAGATCGCGATTGAGTCCGTGCCGGACATTGTCGCCGTCGAGCAGATAAGTGTGGCGGCCGTCTGCGTGCAGGCGCTTTTCGAGGAGGTTGGCGACCGTCGATTTTCCCGAGCCCGACAGGCCGGTGAACCACAGGACTGCCGGCTTCTGGTGCTTCTGTTCGGCGCGGGCGACACGATTGATGTCGAGGGCCTGCCAGTGAATGTTCGTCGCCCGCCAGAGCGGGTGGGTGATCATCCCGGCAGCGATCGTGGCGTTGGTCATCCTGTCGATCAGGATGAAGCTGCCGGTCGTCCGGTTTTCCGCATAAGGATCGAAAGGGATCGCCGTCTGCAGAGAGAGATTGACCGTTCCGACATCGTTGAGCTCGAGCGACTTGGCCGCCTGATGCGCGAATGTGTTGATGTCGAAGGCGAACTTGAGCGCACTTACCGTAGCGGGAACGGCCGACGTCTCGGTGCGCAGCAGATATTGGCGCCCCGGAAGCAGAGGCTGCTCAGAAAACCAGACGAGCCGCGCCTCGAACTGGTCGGCCACCTGCGGGCGATTGTCGGGAGCAACGATCATGTCGCCCCGGGAGATGTCGATCTCGCCTTCGAGCGTCAGCGTCACCGAGGCACCCGCCTGCGCCTCGGACAGATCCTCGTCTCCGAGGATGATCCGCGAAATGCGGTCCGTCCGCCCGGAGCGGGCTTCCACGACCGTGTCGCCGACGCGGACACGGCCGGAGGCGAGCGTGCCGCAATAGCCCCTGAAATCGAGGTTCGGACGGTTCACGTACTGAACAGGAAAACGCAGCGGGGCGGCATCGAGATCGTCGCCGACGGGGACGTCTTCGAGATGCCCGATTACCGTGGGGCCGTCGTACCAGCTCATGTTTCCCGAAGGCTCGGCGACATTGTCGCCGAACCGCGCCGATATCGGGATCGGGCGGATCGTCTCGAAACCGAGATCTCCGGCGAACTGCATGTAATCGCCGACGATCCGGTCGAACACCGCCTTGTCGTAACCCACGAGGTCGATCTTGTTGATGGCGAGAATGACGTGACGGATACCGAGCAGCGAAGCGATGAAGGAGTGGCGGCGGGTCTGCGTCAGAACACCTTTGCGCGCGTCGACCAGCACGATGGCAAGATCGGCTGTCGAAGCGCCGGTCGCCATGTTGCGTGTGTATTGCTCGTGGCCCGGCGCATCGGCGACGATGAACTTGCGCTTCGGCGTGGCGAAGAAGCGATAGGCGACGTCGATGGTGATGCCCTGTTCGCGCTCGGCTTCGAGACCGTCGACGAGAAGCGCGAAATCGATGTCCGCCCCGGCCGTGCCGTGGCGGCGGGAATCCTTCTCCAGAGCGGCGATCTGGTCCTCGAAGATCAGTTTCGTATCGTAGAGGAGCCGGCCGATCAGGGTCGACTTGCCGTCGTCCACGGAGCCGCAGGTGAGAAACCGCAACAGCGTCTTGTCTTCCTGCTCGGCCATGTAGCGGCGGACTTCGTCAGGGGCGATCGCGTCGGTCGGGGCAGTCATCAGAAATAGCCCTCCCGCTTCTTCTTCTCCATCGAGCCGGCCTCGTCATGATCGATCATCCGGCCGCTGCGCTCGGATGTCCGGGCCACCAGCATTTCGGCGATGATCGCCTCAAGGGTCTGCGCCTCGCTCTCCACCGCCGCTGTCAACGGATAGCAGCCGAGCGTGCGGAAGCGCACCATCCGGTCTTCGGCTGTCTCGCCCGGCCTCAGTTGCATCCGGTCGTCGTCGCGCATGATCAACAAGCCGTCACGCTCGACGACCGGACGCGGCGCGGAGAAATACAGCGGCACGATCTCGATCCCTTCGCGCAGGATGTACTGCCAGATGTCGAGTTCGGTCCAGTTCGACAGCGGAAACACGCGGATCGTCTCGCCCTTCGCAATGCGGGTATTGTACGTCTTCCACATCTCCGGCCGCTGGTTCTTCGGATCCCAGCTGTGCCCCTCCGAGCGGAAGGAGAAGATGCGCTCCTTGGCGCGGGATTTCTCCTCGTCACGGCGGGCGCCGCCGAATGCGGCATCGTAGCCTCCTGCATCGAGCGCCTGACGCAGCGCTACCGTCTTCATGATGTGCGTATGCGCCGACGAGCCGTGGGAGAACGGACCGACACCTTCTGCCAGACCTTCGGCATTGGTGTGAACAATCAGTTCGAACCCCTTTTCGCTGGCCATGCGGTCCCGGAACGCGATCATCTCGCGGAACTTCCAGGTCGTATCGATATGCAGAAACGGAAATGGCGGACGCGCCGGCGCGAAAGCCTTCAGCGCCAGGTGCAGCATCACCGAGGAATCCTTGCCGATCGAATACAGCATGACCGGATTGGTGAATTCCGACGCCACCTCGCGAATGATGTGAATGGCCTCCGCCTCGAGGCGCTGGAGATGTGTCATCGCTGCCGACATGGTTCAGTCCGTTTTTCTTACGATCCGCTGGTTTTACACCAGTCCGGTTTCCGCCCCGGGATCGGGACCATTGAAAGTACGCGTCATTCCTACACCAATTCCGGCGCCGGGCCTCTCTCCCGGCGACAAGCCGATCAGCCGACGTAAGCCCCTGCGACGATACGCCGGACCACCGCGCGCGCCGACTCTCGCCAGTCCGGCGCGCGAAAGCCGAAATGCCCGGAGAAACGGCTGCTGTCGAGACGGCTGTTTGCCGGCCGCCGCGCCGGTGTCGGATACTCCGAGGTCGGAATCTCGATGACAGACGCTCTTACCCCTCCTAGATCGGCCGAGACGTCGAAGACATGGCGCGCAAAACCGCTCCAGTTCGTCTCTCCCGTTCCGGCGAAATGAAATGTCTGCCCGAGACCGGCAGATGCGTCGGCTGTCCACCGGTGACAAACGGCAAGAACGGCATCGGCGATATCGAACGCCGAGGTCGGATTGCCGAACTGGTCGCTGATCACCCTGACCACGTCACCGGTTTCGGCGAGCCCGAGCATCGTCTTGACGAAGTTGGAACCGAAGGGGCTGTAGACCCAGGCCGTGCGCAGGATGAGGTGGTGATCGGGTGCGGCAAGCCGCACCGCGTTCTCCCCGGCCAGCTTTGTCTTGCCGTAAACGCCGAGAGGGCCGACGGGATCGTCCTCACGCCAGGCTCTGTCGCCCGAGCCGTCGAACACGTAATCCGTCGACAGATGGATGATCCGCGCGCCAATCTCACGTGCTGCTTCGGCCAGATGACCCGGAGCCTCGCCGTTGATGCGCATGGCAAGCGCTTCCTCTTGCTCGGCCTTGTCCACCGCCGTGTAGGCTGCGGCCGAAACCACGACGTCCGGCGCGATCCGCGCCACGGTTTCGCGCAATGTCGCGGGATCGGCGAGATCGAGCGCGGGACGGGCGGCGAAGATCAAATCGCGCGACGAAGCCGACGCGCGCTCGCCAAGCGAACGCGCCACCTGCCCATCCCGTCCGGTGACCAGAATCCGCATCAGCTTGTCGCCTTGCCTGTTCCCAGGCGGGCGCCGCCGAGACGGTTGTGCAATGGCCGCCACCACCATTCGTTTTCGAGATACCAGTCGACCGTTGCCGCCAGACCGGTCTCGAAGGTGTGGACCGCCTTCCAGCCGAGCTCGGTCTCGATCCTGGTCGGGTCGATGGCATAGCGGCGGTCATGGCCGGGACGGTCCGATACCATCCGGATGAGTTCGGCATGGCTGGCGCCGTTCCTGCGCGGACGCTTTCTGTCGAGTTCGGCGCAGACGGCGCGGACGACGTCGATATTCCGCCGCTCGGCCCTGCCGCCTATATTGTAACTTTCTCCGATCCGCCCTTCCCGGGCGACACATTCGAGCGCGGCCGCATGATCCTCGACATGCAGCCAGTCGCGGATGTTCTCGCCCTTGCCGTAGACCGGTAGCGGCTTTTCATCGAGCGCATTCAGGATGATCAGCGGGATGAGCTTCTCGGGGAAGTGAAACGGCCCGTAATTGTTCGAGCAATTGGTCATCACCACCGGCAGGCCATAGGTGCGGTTCCAGGCGCGCACCAGATGGTCGGAGGCCGCCTTCGACGCCGAATAGGGCGAGGACGGATCGTAGGGGGTCGCCTCGGTGAAGAGGCCCTCGTCAAAGGGCAGATCGCCAAACACCTCGTCGGTTGAGACATGATGGAAGCGGAAACGCTCGCGGCGCTCGGCGGGGAGCTCCTCCCAATATGCGCGCGCGGCCTTGAGCAGCCGGAAGGTGCCGACGATATTGGTCTCGATGAAAGCCTCCGGTCCGTCGATCGAGCGGTCGACATGGCTCTCGGCGGCGAGATGCATCAGCACGTCGATCTCTTCGTTCCGCAGAAGCTCGAGCACGGTCTCCTCGTCGCGGATGTCGGCCTCGACGAAACGGTAGTTCGGCCGATCCGCGATCGAGTTCAGCGAAGCGGAATTGCCGGCATAAGTGAGCGCGTCGAGATTGACGACACGATTGGCCGGATCGGCGACGAGCCGCCGGCACACGGCCGACCCGATGAACCCGGCACCGCCGGTGACGAGAAACCGCATACCCATCTACACCTTTTCCCCGAAGACGAAGCCGGTGTCGATATCGGCGAGAAGCGGCGCGTCCGCATCCTTCGGCGACAAGATCGCCTCGCCTGCGCCGATCGGCCAGTCGACGCCGATCGCCGGATCGTCGAAGCGGATCGAGCGGTCATGATCTTTGGAGTAGAAGGCCGAGACCTTGTAGCAGAGCTCGGTGTCCGGCTCGAGCGTGACGAAACCGTGCGCGAAGCCGGCGGGCACGAAGAGCTGGTTCCATTTTTCGGCCGACAGTTCGATGCCGACCCAGCGCCCGAAATCGGGGGATCCCTTGCGGATATCGACGGCGACGTCGAACACCCTGCCCCGCGTCACACGGACAAGCTTCGCCTGTGCAAACGGCGGCAACTGAAAATGAAGTGCGCGCACCACGCCGACCTGGCGCGAGAGCGACTGGTTGTCCTGAACGAAATCGACCTCGATCCCGTTCGCCTTCCACACGCCCGCATTATAAACCTCTGAAAAGAAGCCGCGTTCGTCGCCGAACCGGTCGGGGACGATCTCGACAACGCCTTCCAGGTCGAGCGGGCGAAATTGCGGCATCAAGCCCCTCCCATCACGTGTCGCCGCCGGCGCAACGGCGCAGATAGGCAGCGTAATCGGTCTTGCCGAGCGCGTCGGCGCGCCGGAGCAACTGGTCTTGCGTGAGCCAACCGTTATCGAACCCGATCTCCTCGGGACAGGCGATCTTGAAGCCCTGCCGGTGCTCGATCGTGCGGACGAAGGCGGACGCCTCGTGCATGGAATCGGGCGTGCCGGTGTCGAGCCAGGCATAGCCGCGACCCATGCGTGAGACCGTGAGATCCCCGCGCTCGAGATAGGCGCGGTTGACGTCCGTGATCTCCAGTTCGCCGCGTTTCGACGGTTTGATGTCGGCGGCGATGTCGATCACGTCGTTGTCATAGAAGTAGAGCCCGGTGACCGCCCAGTTGGATTTCGGTTCCGCCGGCTTCTCCTCTATCCCGAGCGCGGTCGAAGTCCTCGCGTCGAACTCCACCACGCCGTAGCGCTGGGGATCGTTCACATAATAGGCGAAGACCGTCGCGCCGCCTGTCTTGGCCGCGGCCTTTCGGCACTTGGTCGAAAGCCCGGCACCGAAGAAGATGTTGTCACCAAGGATCAGCGCGCAGGCATCGCTGCCGATGAATTCGCGGCCGATCAGGAAGGCCTGGGCCAATCCGTCCGGGCTCGGCTGGACCGCATAGCTGAGCTCCAGTCCGAAGTTGGCGCCATCGCCGAGAAGTTCGCGAAAGAACGGGAGGTCGCGCGGTGTCGAGATGATAAGAATTTCCCGGATGCCGGCGAGCATGAGCACGCTCAGCGGGTAGTAGATCATCGGCTTGTCGTAAATCGGAAGCATCTGCTTCGACACCGCGATTGTCATGGGATAAAGGCGGGTTCCCGTTCCTCCCGCCAGTATGATGCCCTTCATGGCAACCGGCTCCTGTCAGACATCCGCGCGAGACGCGGCCTGCGCGGAGTATGCAGACCAACTTCTCCACGCCGTGAAAGCTGTTCCCGCCATACTACACGCACCTGAGAATGCAAGCTGCGCAGAGGCTGAGTGGGCGAGCCGGGTCCGGCCATGAACGCCACCCCGCCGCAGCGCAAAACAATTCAGTTGGAGATTGTGTCAACCTGCTTCCTTTCCCTATAGCGTAGCAATGACTTCCTTACAGCGAGTCATGACACGTGACGCTGACAGGCTGATTTCGGGTTTCCCGAAGAGACAACTTAAGATATATGAAGTTCGACTAATATCGGCCCGACACACGGGCGGGGGCAGACGAAGCAGAAATGATATCGAAATCAAGGATCTTGCGCCTGATAGCGCTGTTATTCGATCTGTGCGTGTGTTTTTTCGCCTTCATTTTTGCGCATCTCATCGTTTTCACGCCCAGCTGGACTCTTTCCGTCGCGAACGCAGAGATACACGTACTCGCCTTCGTCCTGGCCGGGCTGACAAGCATCCTTGCGATGCGCCTCAATCGTGGCGTGTGGCAGTACGCGTCGATTCCGGACATGATCGCCATCATCAAGGCGGCAAGCCTGATGGTGGTCCTTTATGCCATCGGCAGCATTCTGATCGGCAGCGCGAATACGGTTTCAGGTTTCGCGATGTTCCTGACCTGGCTTTTTGTCATGATCGGTCTGGGCAGCGGCCGGATCGCCTATCGCGTGATCAAGGAAGCGGTTCTCATTCCGCATTTGCTGTCCCAGACTTCGACAACGGCGGCATTGCTCTTTCCTTTCTCCGATACGACCGAAAGCTATATCCGCGCGGTGCGCCGCGCCCGGGTACTTGACCGGCGCGTTGTCGGCATCATCGATCCGGCGATAACGAGCGACAAGCGCTTGCTTCAGGGCGTCTCGGTTCTGGGAAAACCCGAGAACCTGCCCGCAATCGTGGAAGAGAGGCAAAGACGCGGCCTCACGATCGACGAACTCATCGTCACGGACCCGAGTGTCTCAGGCGCGGAAATGGCGGAGCTGCTCGAATACTGCAACAAGGCCGGACTTGCGATCAAGCGCCTGCCGGCCCTGCTCGACCCCGCTCGCGACAGACCGATAGCGCCGTCGGCGGTCCACCTCGACGACGTTCTCGGTCGCCCGCAGGTTCCGTCCAATCCCGGCACGGTCAGGGCTTTTCTGGCCGGCAAGACAGTCTTGATCACAGGTGCCGGCGGATCCATCGGATCCGAGCTCGCCAAGCAGATTGCCGATTTTGCCCCTGCGCGAATCGTGCTCGTCGATTTCAGCGAACAGAATCTCTACGACATCGGTCGCGCATTGAGGCTGTCCCATCCGGAAATCCCGCTTTCACAGCTGCTTTGCGACATCCGCGACAAGGGCCGCGTCAACACAATCATGCAACGCGAGCTGCCCGAGGTGGTTTTCCACGCCGCCGCGATCAAGCATGTCCCGATCGCCGAAAGCAATCCGATCGAGGCTGCCAAGACCAATGCGCTCGGGTCCGCCATCGTGGCCGATGCAGCCGCCCGCGCCAAGGTGAAGGCCTTCTTGCTCATCTCGACGGACAAGGCCGTCAATCCGTCGAGCATCATGGGGGCGACAAAGCGGGCAGCCGAACTTTATTGCCAGTCGCTCGAACTCGCAGGCTCCCCTACCCGCTTTCGCATCGTTCGGTTCGGCAACGTGCTGGGGTCCGCCGGCTCCGTGGTCCCGCTGTTTCAGGAACAGATCGCCCGTGGCGGACCGGTGACGGTGACGGATCCGGACGTGGAGCGCTACTTCATGACCGTGCAGGAGGCCGTCCACCTCATACTCGAGGCGGTCTCTCACGGGCTTGACGGCCGCAGTGAGCGAGGCGCGGTGCTGGTTCTCGAAATGGGCAATCCGGTCAAGATCATCGATCTCGCGCGGCGCGTCATACAGCTGGCCGGATACGTTCCGGACCGCGATATCGCGATTACCTTCACGGGGCTTCGTCCCGGCGAGAAACTGACGGAGGAACTCGTCAACCAGACCGAAGACGACGTCATCCAGCGCCGAAAGGGCTATTTCGTCGCCCGCACGAGGACCGTGGATTCGGAGACCGTTCGGGACTGGTTCGCAACATTGCGGGAAGCCTGCCGGCAGGAAGACGCCCAGACGGTCGTCGGCACTCTCAAGACGATGGTCCCGAGCTTCATCGAACTGGAGAACGGTCGACTGCCCCGCATAGACACGAACGAGGCGAAATCGCTCACCAACTATCCGAGCCGCCGGCTTCACTGAAACGCGACCTTTTCCTTCGCTTCACCATGCTGGTCAATCGGCCTTGTTCCCGCCTATGGTGGGTGCCGCCACAGAGCGCGCCTCGCAACTGCCATTCCCGTCAGGACCAGTGTCTTGCAAGACCCCGAATTCGATCGTTCCTTCAACGCCGCCCATGGACAGGCGGTCACCGTCGAAGAAGGGGTGCTGCGCGTCACCGCCCCCAATTCCGGACCGCTGACCTTTGCCGGCACCAACAGCTATGTGCTGGGTCGCGAGACGCTGGCCATTATCGATCCGGGTCCGGATGACGAAAGCCACTGGCGCACCTTGCTCGAAGCGATCGACGGCCGCCCTGTCAGCCACATCTTCGTCTCCCACACGCACAAGGATCATTCGCCGCTGGCCGCACGACTGAAGGCGGAAACCGGGGCGACCATTGTCGCCGAGGGCCCCCATCGTGCGGCGCGGCCGCTACACACAGGAGAGATCAATCCGCTCGCAGAGAGTTCGGACATGGACTTCCGTCCCGATATTGCCGCCGCGCACGGCGCGGTGTTTGCCGGCGACGACTGGGAGATCGAGGTCGTGCATACCCCCGGCCATACCGCCAATCATGCAGCCTTCGCCGAGCGCAAGAGGAACATCCTGTTTTCCGCCGACCACGTCATGGCTTGGGCGACAACCATCATCGCGCCGCCCGATGGTGCGATGAGCGACTTCATGGCCTCCCTCGACCTGCTTCTGCGTCGCGACGAGCGACTCTATTTTCCCGGCCATGGTGGCCCAGTGACTTCGCCGCAGAAATTTACCCGAGCGCTCAAGGCGCACCGGCGGATGCGCGAATCGGCGATCCTGGCGCGCGTGACCAAAGGCGATCGGACGATTCCCGAAATGGTGGCGGTGATCTATCGCGACACCGACAAACGGCTGCACGGCGCGGCCGCACTCTCGGTGCTGGCCCATCTCGAGGATCTGGTCGAACGCGGCGCAGTGGTCACCGACGGTCCTCCCTCGCTTCGCGGCATCTACGAGCGCGGTTGAAGCGCGTCAGCCGCCGGCGATCCCGAGAAGGGCTACGTCGAGATCGCGCAGGAAATCCTGGACGAGCTTGGCGTTGAGGCCGAGATCGTGCTGGCCGGTGCGGGTGGCGGCGCGGACGTCGACGAAGGTCGTCTCCTCTTCCTCGACCAGCCGGATGAGGATGTCCTGGCGCAGGCCGAGGATGAGGCTGCGACGGGTGAACTGCAGCCGCACGACCGGCTCCGACACGCTGGCGACGCCGGTCCCTGTATCCGGGCGCGGCTGGGGCACGGGAATCGCACCCGAGCCTTCTGCAGGTTCTTCCTCGCCGGCCGGCGGTTCCTGCTCGGGAACGAGGAAATCGGCGCCATCGGTCGCAACCAGCGTCCACTTGCGTTCCTGGGTCAACGCCGACAGCGCCTCGAGCACGCGGTCGATCGCGCCCCCGTAGCGGCGGCCGGTCAGGCGCGGATAGGCCTGGAACTGGGCGCTGCGCGCCGCCGCATCGGTGACCTCGGAACGCGGTAGCCAGGACGGCTCGATCGGCGGTTCCTCAAGCCATTGGGGCGGATTGACGGAATCGGTGGAAATGTCGTGGATCGCCGGCAAGGTGAAGTACCGCACCGCACCGACGCCGACAGGTGCGAGCACGATCAGCGCCATGACCATGCCCCAGAAGGAGCCGCGACCGCCCTTCGCGCCGATCAGCCAGAGCATGGCGAAGCCGATGACCGAGAGTGCGGCGGCAAGGACCGCCAGCACCGCGGCGAGCAGGATGACTGCCACTGCATTGGCGAGCGAAACCATCTCCACCCGCTGGAGCAGGAAGGCGGTCGCCGCCAGCGCCAGCGCGAACAGACCCAGCCGGCGCGACCAGATGGCGGCGATCGAGATGGGACGTTCGGGACGGTAGGGCATCGGGCGAATGGAGCCTGTTTTAGACGGACGGGCACCGCGAGCCATATCGCGCGGCGGGCCGGACGGCAAGCGCCACACTTCGGCCATTCTTGAAGGGAAGTCTGAATTCGGGTTCGGGGTATCGTCACGGGGGCATTTGAGAGGATGCAGCCATGCCCGACACCGCACACGACACGAGTTCGACCGTCAGCGTCCCTGCCACGGTCCCGACCACAGCTCCCGCCTCATTGAAACCGGCCTCGCCGGCCCTGTCGCTCGAAGCGGTGGAACTGGCCCTAGCGCTCGATGACACCACGCTTGGCCGCGCCGGCTTCGTCGCCACCGTGCAGACGGCGGCGCGCGACCTCGATGCCGAATATCTTTTCGAACTCCCCGCCTCCGGCCTGGCGCTCGACTGCCAGCGCATCGCCATGTTGCGCATGAAGGCGCAGGGCCGTGACGATATCTATCTTCTGGTCAAGCTCGGAGAGGACGGCCGCACCATCACGGTTGCCGAACCGGACGAGGACACGAAGGGGCTCACGGATTTCGCCCGCGCCTTCGTCAATGTATTGACCCGGCTCTGATCCCAGAGCCGGGCCGCAACTTTTCCCAACAATTCAGGACGAGGCTTATTCGCCCGGCTGCAGCTGCGCCGTGGCGAAGCGGCCGTTCTCGACCTGCTGGAGCACGAGGTCGGTGACGGCGGCGCCGGCGATCATCGAGGCGAGGCCGATCAGCGAGGACAGCGCCAGCACCGATCCGCCGGTGAAGCCCGCGCCGATGGTGCAGCCGACGGCTAGAATGCCGCCGAAGCCCATCAGCACCGAGCCGACCGCATAACGCAGCACGGACGGCGTGTTGGGCTCGGCGAAGGTGGCGATGCGGAACTGGCGGAAGGCGATCGCTGCCACAAAGGCGCCGACGAGGATGCCGGCCAGAATGCCCTGGTCAAACCCGTAGAGCGCGTCGGATTCGGTCGCATAGACGATCGAGGTAGCCAGCGGCCGGATGAAGGACAGGCTTTCGGCCTGTACCGGCTCGAAGACCTGGATCGACATCTGATAGGTGAAGTACCAGCCGCCGACGATGGTGGCGCCGACGAGCGCACCGCCGATATAGCGCAGCGCCGAGATCTTGGCCCGGAAAGCCACCGCCAGCGAGGCGGCGAACAGGATCGCGCCGAGGACGACGCCGACGACCTGCGGCTGGCTGATCAGCGCCAGAATGTCGTTGCCGCCGGTGGCCTGGGTGCTCATCAGCCCGCTCACGGCATCACGCAGCGGCACCAGGATGCCGGTATAGGTGGCATAACCGGTGGCGGCGATGACGAGGATGGAGAAGAGCGCGCGCAGGTTGCCCGAGGCGCCGAGCACCAGAAGCCGCGAGACGCAGCCGCGGGCGAGCACCATGCCGACGCCGAAGACGAGGCCGCCGATGAGCGCGCCCGAGAGCGACTGGGCGGTCGAGAAGAAGCGGGTCTCGGCGACATCGACGCGGCCCGACCAGATCAGGAGCTGCACGCCGAAAATGGCGACCGCGAAACCGGCGAGCCAGGTGGCGAATGCGGTCAGCCCGGTGCGGCGGGTGAAATCGAGCACGGCCGAACGGGTGCAGAAGGCGGTCCGCTGCGCGAAGAAGCCGAACAGGGCGCCGAGCACGGCACCGCCCAGAAGCGCGGTGCCCGCTTCGCCGTAGCTGTCAAAGAAGGGAACGAGGTCCATGGGATCGATCTCCGGATTAGGTGCGCAGAGAATAGCTTTTCCCCGAACGCCCGGCGTGGTCTCCGGTTACGGGCGGAGACGCGGAAAGAGAAAATTATTCCGCGCGCCGGAGCAAACACGGATCAGAGTTGCGTAGGCTGCCGGTTTCCCGCGCGTCCGCGCACCAGATCATGGATAAAGCCCAGCTTCTCGATCACCTTCGGCGACAGCACGAAGGGGTAGAGATCGCCGTGGCCCATGGCGCGGTTGAAGGAGTTGAGCGAAGCCGAGAGCACGAACCAGGCGTCGGCGATGGTCTGGATGTCGACGTCCTCGGCGTAGGGGTCGAAGCCGATCGCGGTGGTCAGTTGCTCCGGCTCGGCGATGCGCGGGGCGATGGTCACCCCCCAGGCGTGGCCGGTCTCCAGCGTATCGATGATGTGGAGGTAATGCGCCCAGGTCTCGGCGAAATCCTCCCAGGCGTGCGAACCGGCATAGAAGGAGACGAAATTCTCCTGCCAGCCGGGCTGCGGGCCGTTTTCGTAATGGGTCTTCAGCGCCTCGCCGTAATCGGCCTCGTCGTCGCCGAAGACGGCGCGGCAGGCGGCCAGCGTGCCGTCCGGCCCGTCGCGGACGATGCGGTCCCAGTACCAGTGGCCGACCTCGTGGCGGAAGTGGCCGAGCAGGGTGCGGTAGGGTTCGCCCAGCTGTTCGCGCCGACGGGTGCGCTCGGCCTCGTCGGCTTCGGCGAGCGCAATGGTGATCAGCCCCTCGTCATGGCCGGTCATCACCTTCTTCTTCTTCGGATGATCCGGATCGGCGAGGAAATCGAAGCCCAGTCCCTCGGCGTCCTCGTCGCGGGTGACGAGCGGCAGGCGCAGGTGCAAAAGCGTGTAGAACAGCCGCCGCTTGGCGATCTCCATCGCCTGCCAGAGGCGAAGATTGTCGCCCTTGCCGGGATCGGGAACGGTGACGTTGTGCCGGCAGGCGAGGCAAAACACATGTTCGCCGCCCAGGGCCGCCTGCTCGGCCGGCACCAGCCAGTTGCACACACCGAAGCGGTAATTGTCGCAATAGCGCAGTGCCGGAGCGACGGTCTCGCCGGCCGCATCCGTATAGGTGCCGACCGGCTCCCAGACGTCGCCGGATTTTTCGAGCGCCACCATGGCGTCGGTGGCCGGATCATAGCCGGTGGCGCGGCCGCAGCGCACGCAGGTGACGTTTTCGAAATAGACCGCCTGGCCGCAGGCCGGGCAGGAAAAGAGCTTCATGGGAATTCCCCGTGGTGGCGCGCGCGAGGCGCGGCGCGTGTGCCCCTACAAGTCGCGAGAGGGTGGAGGGTTCCCTAGCATGGTTTGCGGACGGGTCGGCGGTTTCCTGCGGAGCGAGCGGCGGAACTCCCCTCTCCCCCCTTTGCGGGGGAGATGTCGGCGCAAGCCGACAGAGGGGGGCGGTCGGCGAGTTCGAACTGTACCGCATTACCCCCTCTGTCACCTATCGGTGACATCTCCCCCGCAAGGGGGGAGAGGGGGAGGATGCCGCGCCTCCCTCTTCATTGTCGGCCTCATCCAAGTCCCCTCCCTTCGTCATGCTCGGACTTGATCCGAGACCCCTCCACTCGTCATTCTCGGGCTTGACCCGAGAATCCATACCGTGATGTCGGCGAAACGGTATGGATGCCCGGATCAAGTCCGGGCATGACGAAGAAGATGGCGCGACCTTGAGGCAGAACTCTCCTGCACCTTCGCCCCCGCACAGCCTAGCTGCCGGGGTTTCAACTCAGTCCGGAAAGGCCGCGCTGGCGCGATGCCTCTCTAGGATAATGCAATGTGGCCCGCGCCGAGCGCGCGCCCGAGATGGTCTCGGGGGCCGGTTTCATGCCCCGTCAGGCCATGGCCGCCTCGACACCTGCCTGAACCGGCAAGCTGGCCGATTGACGGGATCGGATTAAGCGGCCGAAGTCTCCCCCGGATGCGGATACCCGTCTTCCATCGCCTCCCGGGCTCTTGGCCGCACGTTCCGGCCGCCGTCCCGGGCGTCTCCCCCCGCCCGCGCCGGGACGTTTCCGGCGTGTCCGATGACGGAGGAGATGGCAGTATCGCATGGGGTGGGTGGGGGTGGATGAAAGCCCCTGATTTTCGTCATGCTCGGGCTTGACCCGAGCATCCATGGCCCAACAGACTTCCCGCATGACGGGATATGTCTATATCGTCACCAACCAGAAGAACGGTACGCTCTATATCGGCGTGACGTCCGACCTTGCGCGCCGGGCCTACGAGCATCGCGAAGGACTGACACCGGGTTTTTCATCGAAATACGGCTGCTCCCGACTGGTCTGGTACGAAGAGCATTTCGACATTCGGGATGCGATCCAGCGAGAGACGTCCCTCAAACGTTGGTACCGAAAATGGAAAATCGAACTGATCGAGCAGATGAACCCGGACTGGCGGGACCTGTATCACGAATTGTGGTGAGGGGCTGACGGGAGATGGCAGTATCGCAAGGGATGGGAGTGGATGAAAGTCCCCGTGATCTCGTCATGCCCGGACTTGACCCGAGCATCCGTGCCCTTTCGCCGGCATCGCGGAATGGATTCTCGGGTCAAGCCCGAGAATGATGAAGAGGGAAAACGCCTTCCCGATCACTAGCGTCTCCCACCGCCCGCGCCGGGACGTTTCCGGCGTGTCCGATGACGGAGGAGACGAGAGTATCGCATGGGGTGGGTGGGGGTGGATGAACGGTCCGGACTTTCGTCATGCTCGGGCTTGACCCGAGCATCCATACCCTTTCGCCGGCATCGCGAAGTGGATTCTCGGGTCAAGCCCGAGAATGACGAAGACGAGGGATCGGCGCTCCTCACCCCTACACCTTCCCCACAGCCTGCGCCGCAGCCAGTCGCGCAATCGGCACCCGGAACGGGGAACACGACACGTAATCCAGCCCGACGCTCTCGCAGAACCTTATCGAGGCGGGGTCGCCGCCGTGTTCGCCGCAGATGCCGAGTTTCATGCCCGGCCGCGTGGCGCGGCCCTTTTCCGAGGCGATGCGGACGAGTTCACCGACGCCGGCGGTGTCGATGGTGACGAAGGGGTCGGTCTCGATGATGCCCTTCTGGCGGTAGGTCTGCAGGAAGGACTGGGCATCGTCGCGGGAGATGCCGAAGGTGGTCTGGGTCAGGTCGTTGGTGCCGAAGGAGAAGAATTCGGCAGCTTCGGCGATGGAGCCCGCCTGGATGGCGGCACGCGGCAGCTCGATCATGGTGCCGACGAGATAGGCGATGGTTTCGCCCGCTTCATCCATCACTTCCTTGGCGACGGCATCGATGCGCGCCTTGACGAAATCGAGCTCGGTGCGCAGGCCGACGAGCGGCACCATGATTTCGAGCTCGACCGGCGCGCCGGTGGATTTTGCCGCGGTGATCGCCGCCTCGAAGATGGCGCGGGTCTGCATTTCGGCGATCTCCGGCCAGGAGATGGCGAGCCGGCAGCCGCGATGGCCGAGCATCGGGTTGAACTCGTGGAGTTCCTCGATGCGAGCGGCGAGCGCCTCGGCGTCGATGCCGAGCGTCTCGGCCACCTCGGCGATCTCGTCGGTGCCCTTGGGCAGGAATTCGTGCAGCGGCGGGTCGAGGAGCCGGATGGTGATCGGCAGGCCGTGCATGATCTCGAAGAGTTCGACGAAATCCGAGCGCTGCATGGGCAGAAGCTTGTCGAGCGCCGCGCGGCGGCCCTCTTCCGAGTCGGCCAGGATCATCTCGCGCATGGTGGCGATGCGGCCGTCCTCGAAGAACATGTGCTCGGTGCGGCAGAGCCCGATGCCCTCGGCGCCAAAGGAGCGGGCGGCGCGGGCGTCCGCCGGCGTCTCGGCATTGGTGCGCACGGTCATGCGGCGGGCGCTGTCGGCCCATTCCATCAGCCGGCCGAAATCGCCCGAGAGTTCGGGCTGCAGCATGGGCACCGCGCCCTTGAGCACCTGGCCCGAGGAGCCGTCGATGGTAATGACGTTGCCTGCCGTCAGCTTGACGCCCATCGCGAGAAGCGTGCGGTTGCGCATGTCGATCCGGAGCGAGCCGGCGCCCGAGACGCAGGGCTTGCCCATGCCACGGGCGACGACGGCGGCGTGGCTGGTCATGCCGCCGCGCACGGTGAGGATGCCCTCGGCGGCGTGCATGCCGTGAATGTCCTCGGGGCTCGTCTCGACGCGGACGAGGATGACCTTGCGGCCGGCGCGGGCGGCTTCCACCGCGTCCTCGGAGGTGAAGACGATCTCGCCGGTGGCCGCACCCGGCGAGGCAGGCAGGCCCGAGCCGATGACGTGACGGTCGGCGGCCGGATCGATGGTGGGGTGGAGGAGCTGGTCGAGCGAGCTCGGCTCGATGCGGCCGACGGCTTCCTCGCGGGTGATCATGCCGGCCTCGGCCATCTCGACGGCGATGCGGATCGCCGCGCGCGCGGTACGCTTGCCGGTGCGGGTCTGCAGCATCCACAGCTTGCCGCGCTCGATGGTGAATTCGAGATCCTGCATGTCGCGATAGTGCGTCTCGAGCCGCTCGGTGATCTTGACGAACTCGGCATAGGCCTCGGGCATGGTCTTTTCGAGCGAGGGCTTGTCGGAGCCGGACTCGATGCGGCCAGCCTCGGTGATTGACTGCGGCGTGCGGATGCCGGCGACGACGTCCTCGCCCTGCGCATTGACCAGGAACTCGCCGTAGAGCCGGTTTTCGCCGGTCGACGGATTGCGGGTGAACGCCACGCCGGTGGCCGACGTGTTGCTGAAATTGCCGAAGACCATCGCCTGGACATTGACGGCGGTACCCCAGTCGGCGGGGATGTCGTGAAGCTGGCGGTAGGTAATCGCGCGGGCGTTCATCCAGCTCGAGAAGACGGCACCGATGGCGCCCCAGAGCTGTTCGTGCGGGTCCTGCGGGAAGGCCTCGCCGAGTTCGTCGGCGATCGTCTGCTTGTAGCGGGCGATCACCTCCTGCCATTCGGCGGCGGTCAGATCGGTATCGAGCTCATGGCCGAAGCGGGCCTTCTCGTCTTCCAGGATTTCCTCGAAGACCTCGTGGTCGAGCCCCATGACGACGTCGGCATACATCTGGATGAAGCGGCGGTAAGAATCCCAGGCAAAACGCTCGTCGCCGCTCTCGCGCGCCATGGCGAGCACGCTGTCGTCGTTGAGGCCGAGATTGAGGACGGTGTCCATCATGCCGGGCATGGAGGCGCGCGCGCCCGAGCGCACCGAGAGAAGCAGCGGTCGGTCGGGATCGCCGAAGCCGCGGCCGGCCATCTCGCCCACTTCGACGAGCGCGGTGGTGACGGCGTCGGCGAGGCCGTCCGGAAAGGTCTTGCCGGCGGCGTAATAGGCGTTGCAGGCCTCGGTGGTGATGGTCAGGCCGGGCGGCACCGGCAGGCCGAGCGAACACATCTCGGCGAGATTGGCGCCCTTGCCGCCGAGCAGGTGGCTGTCCCTGGCCGAGCCCTCCGCACGGCCGTCACCGAAGACGTAAACCCATTTCGTCATTACGCATTTCCCCTTCCTTCCGGCTGGACCCCGCGGTTCTTGCGCCGCAACATAAGTCCGTCTGATGGCTTATGCGCCGTGCGCGGGCAAGGTCAAGCGGCGTGAGGGGAGAAGCCCGGTTCTTATCGATTGAAAGGGGAATCCGGGCCGAAATTCGCCTGCTATTCGAAGCGGCTGCCGTTCCAGCGCCACTGGCCGCGAGCGCCGCCATGGCCGTACATCGAGATGGTGGGCACCGATCCGCTACCGATCTCGACACCGCCGCCGAGCAGGTCGATTTTTTCCTCGAGCAGGTCTCCACGGCGCAAATAGATCTTCACGCTGCAGACCTGCGCGCCGCAGAACAGGCTGCGCGCCACATCACCCTGACAGGTGATCGCCTCGTGGGCGAGAAGAAAGTCGTCGCGCCCATCACCGTCGAGATCCCGCTCGATGGCCCCGGACGGATCGATGGAGCCCGGATTGCCGTCACAGGCCTCGGCGATCTCGCGATCCACCAGCCATTGCGCAGCCTTGGAGCGCGCCTCTGCGGGACCAGCAGCGAGCGCTGCCATGACCGCAGTGAAAACAAGGGCTTTGCCGCATCGGCTGCACATCGGATTCATCGTCTTCCCCCAGTGTCTCAATTCGCCCGGGGGAAGTGAACCATGGCGTGGCGGCCGGAGGCAAGGCGGGACCACGCCCTTCGCTCAGGCCTTCTGGCGGTAAAGCGTCGCCATGAAGGTGGGTTCGGAGACCCCGCGCAAGAGGAGCGCGAGGATGCCGGTGGCGACGACGGCGAAGATCACCCGGCCGACGAGGACCGAATAGATGTCGGCCCCCAGTGCGAGCACCAGCAACGTGTCCTCGATCACCGAGTGGGCAAACCCCATGAAGGCGCAGGAGAGGAAGACCTGGCGCGGCGAGACGCGGCCCGACCGCGCCTCCTTGACGAGAAAGCCGGCGCCGTAGGAGATGCCGAGAAACAGGCCGATGGCCGTGAGCTCGCCCGCCTCGCCCTTGATGCCGGCGAGCCTGAGGAGCGGCGAGAGCGCGCGCATCAGGAGATCCATCAGCCCGATGAGCTTCATGATCTCCAGCACCCAGAAGAGGCCGACGAGGATGACGGCCATCCAGACCATCGCCTCGCCGAGGCCCCAGAAGAACTCCGGCCAGGTGGATGCCCCGCTGAGGGGGATCCAGACCGGGTCGGCCGGCGCGGACAGCCAGCCGGTGGCGGAGAAGATCTGGTTGAGGATGAAGCCGTAGGCAAGCGCGCCGGCGATCCGCAGAACGGTGGTCACGGTCATGCCGGGACCGGCTTCCTGGATGATCTTCTGCTCGATCGGCAGGCCGTGGGCAAACAGCATCAGCACCGAGAAGATGGTGACGTCAGCGACGCTGAGCGTGGAGATGTCGACGAGCGAGAAGAGCAGTGGTACCGCGCCCCACATGCCGACGATCATCGCGGTCAGCCAGGCGAGCCCCAGTTCCGGCGGCAGGCCGACGAGGTTCATGACCGGCGCGAAAGCGGGCGCCATCCACTCGATCAGTCCGACGCGCGAGGCGAGTTCGGCGAGAATGGTGATCGGCACGGTGATGCGGAAGAGCATCCAGTAGATCGGAAGCACCTCGGGGGTCCGGCGGAAGATGGCGATCAATTGGGACACGGGCGGGCTCCGATCGGTGGCGGGTTTGTCTTGGCTCCCCATGCCTAACCCGTCACGCTTCGAATTTGTGGTCAAAGATTGCAGCTTTGTGCAATATTATTGCAAACTCCTCCTGCCCCAGGACTGCGCCCATGGACCGGATCGACCGCAAGCTCCTCAACCTGATGCAGCGCGACGCTTCCCGCACCAATGCGGACATGGCCGAGGAGGTAGGCCTGTCGCCCTCGACCTGTCTGCGACGGGTGCAGAAGCTGAAGAAAAGCGGCGTCATCGACAGGATCGTCGCCATCCTCAATCCGGCGCGTGCCGGGCGCGGCATCAAGGCGCTGGTGACGGTGGAACTGAAACTGCACGGCGACCAGCACATGCGCCGGTTTCTCGACATCGCAGTTGCCGAGGAAGCCGTCTTTAGCGCCTGGTCGGTCACCGGCGAGACCGACGTGGTCCTCATGCTGCGCCTCGTTGACATGGAGGAATACGACGCGCTGTGCGAGCGGCTGTTCCGCGACCAGACCAACGTCGCCCGCTTCTTCACGATGATGGTGATCCGCACAGCCAAGGAGGAGACGGCGATAAGGCTGTAATCCACAGCCGGCGCGTCGCGGGGCGAACTGCACTTGCCATCGGACGCCGGCGGGAATAGAACATTTCAGGAACATTTATCACCCAGGGAGACGCGTTATGCGCAAGACCGGCAAGCTCGACTATCTGGAAATGCCCGCGCCGAAAGGATCGATCGACAGCGTCAAGGCGTTCTATGTGCGCGCCTTCGACTGGGCCTTCACCGATTACGGCCCGAGCTATGCGGCGTTTTCGGAGGGACTGGACGGCGGCTTCGACGGCACGCCGGAAAGTTACCTGACCAGGCCGCTGCCGGTTCTCTATTCGGAGGATCTGGAGGCTACGCGCGCGGCCGTCACCGAAGCCGGCGGCACAATCGTGAAAGACATCTTCCCCTTCCCCGGCGGCCGGCGGTTCCACTTCACCGATCCGGCCGGCAACGAGCTGGCGGTGTGGAGCGAAACCTAGCTCGCCTCGCGCAGCTGTTCGGCGGTTTCGAGGTCGACGGAGACCAGCTGGCTGACGCCCTGTTCGGCCATGGTGACGCCGAAGAGGCGGTTCATGCGGGCCATGGTGATGGGGTTGTGGGTGATGATGACGAAGCGGGTCTCGGTGGTCCGCGCCATCTCGTCCATCAGGTTGCAGTAGCGCTCGACATTGTGATCGTCGAGCGGCGCGTCGACCTCGTCGAGCACGCAGATCGGCGCGGGGTTGGTCAGGAACACCGCAAAGATCAGCGCCATCGCGGTCAGCGCCTGTTCGCCGCCCGACAGAAGCGTCATCGTCTGCGGCTTCTTGCCCGGAGGACGGGCGAGGATTTCGAGGCCGGCTTCCAGGGGGTCGTCGCTCTCGATCAACTGAAGCTCGGCGGTGCCACCGCCGAAGAGGTGGGTGAAGAGACGCTGGAACTGCTCGTTGACGATCGTGAAGGCGGCGAGCAGCCTTTCGCGCCCCTCGCGGTTGAGGCTCTGGATGCCGGCGCGCAGCTTGCGGATCGCCTCGATGATGTCCTCGCGCTCGGTGACGATCGTCTGCAGCCGCTCGGAGAGTTCGGCCTGCTCGTCCTCGGCGCGCAGGTTGACCGCGCCCAGCCGCTCGCGCTCGATCTTGAGACGGTCGAGGTTGCGGTCAAGGATCGCCGGGTCGGGCAGCGCGTCGTCGGGCTTGAGGCCGGACTGGCGTATCGCCTCGTGAGGGGCGCAATTGAGCGCCTCGCGGATGCGGGCCTCGCCCTCCTCGCGGCGCTCGCGGGCGGCCATCAGCCGCTCTTCCGCACGCCCCCTGCCCTCGCGTGACTGCGACAGCGCGGTGATCGCCTCGGTCGCCAGCTTGTCGGCCTCGCGCGATGCGGTCTCGGAAACCGCGAGCCTGTCGGCGGCCTCCTTGCGGGCAGTCTCCGCCTTCGACAATTCGCTCATCAGCTGGCGGCGCTTGAGGTCGATCTCGTCCGGCGCGTCGGCCATCTTCTCGGCTTCCTCGCGGGTGCCGGCGAGGCGCTCTGCCAGAGCCGCGAGATGGCTCTCGGCCTTGGCGGCGCGGTCGATCCAGCCCTGACGCTCGTTGCCGATTGCCGAAAGACGATTGCGACGGCCGGCATTCTCGCGCTCGAGACCCTCATGGGCGGCGCGAGCCTCCGCGAGTGTGGCGCGGTCGCCGGCGACCTTCGCCTGGACTTCCGACAGCGCCCGGTCGAGTTCGGAGAGATCGGGTGCATCGGCCATGGCGCGGCTGGCATCCTCATGCGCCTCGACGCTTTCGGCGAGCTGGGCGCCGACCTGGGCGCGGGATTCGGTCAGCACGTCGCGGCGGCTTGCGAGTTCGCCGGCCGCCTTCTCGGCAACCGCGAGGTCGTCGCGGGCGCGGCCGAGCGCAGACGTCGCCTCGCGGATCGCGTCGCGGGCGGTGCGCTGGTCACCCGAAAGCGCCGCGAGCCTTTCGCTCGCCTGTTTCAACCCTTCCTCTGCCTGACGCAGGCCGGTGGTGGCCTCGATTACCTCGGCGTCGAGTTCGGCGAGCCGGTTCTTCTGTTCGAGCCGCATGGCGGCGGCCGTCGGCGCGTCGGCAGAGGCGACATAGCCGTCCCAGCGCACCATGGCACCGTCCTTCGTCACCAGCCGCTGGCCGGGCTTGAGCTGCGCCTTGAGCGACAGGGCGGTGTCGAAATCGCTGACGATGCCGATCTGGCCGAGGCGGCGGGCGAGTTCGGCAGGCGCGCGGACATGGGTGAGAAGCGGCGTGGCGATCGGCGGCAGTTGCGGATCGCCCTCGCCGCTCGCGAGCGACCAGTAGGCCGGCGCGGAGGTGTCGGTCGGCAGTTCGAGATCGTCGCCGAGCGCGGCACCGAGCGCGGTCTCGAAGCCGCGATCGACCTTGATCTTGTCGACGACCGGCGGAAACAGGTCCGAGCTCGCGCCGGCATTGAGCATGCGGGCGATGGTCCGTGCCTCGGTTTCGGCCGCATTGAGCCGCGCCTTGGCTTCGGCGACCGGGCCACGGGCTTCGGTCTCGGCGGCGCGCGCCGCTTCCAGTCCCACCTCGATCTCGGCGAGCTTCGCCTCGGCCGCAGCAAGTGTTTCCGCAGCGCGCTCGACATCGGCGCGCTTGGCGGCGGGATCCGGCAGGCCGGCAATGCGCTCGGCGAGCGCGGTCAGTTCGGCGTCCTGGCGGGCGACCTGGGTTTCGAGCCGGGCCTTGCGCTCGGCGAGCTCGCGGATCGATTTCTCGAGCTGGCTGCGTTCGGCAGCGGCTTCCGCACGGCGGCCGGTGACACGGGCGAGTTCTGCCTCGCTGTCGGCCAGTTGCGCTGCGGCGCCCTCATACGCCTCCTTGAGCTCGACCGCGCGGCCGCCGGAGGCTTCAAGCGCGGCGTTGAGATCGTTTTCCTCTTCCGAGAGCCGGGCGAGAACGCCGGCATTGTCGGCGATCAGCACGTTCTCGCGCTCGATATCGGCCTCGAGCTGGCGGACGCGCTCCTCGAGTTCCGTCTTGCGGCGGGCGACGCGGGTCGCCTCTTCCTCGATCTGGGTGCGGGCGATTTGCAGCCGCTGCAAAGCCGCGGCGGCGGCCGCCTCGGCATCACGCAGTTCGGGCAGCTTGTGGGCGGCGATGCCTTGCGTCTTGGCCGCCTCCATCTGCTCCTGCGCCTTTTGGGCGACGAGGCTGGTCGCCTGCGACAGCGCGCTCTCCGCCTCGCCCTCGGCCTCCTTGGCGGCCTTCCAGCGGATGTGGAGGAGCGTGGCCTCGAGCTGGCGGATCTCGGCGGAAAGGGCGCGGAAGCGGTTGGCCTGGCGGGCCTGGCGTTTCAGGCTCTCGATCTGGCTTTCGAGCTCGGAGGTGACATCGTCGAGACGTTCGAGATTGGTCTCGGCGGCGCGCAGCCTGAGCTCGGCCTCGTGGCGGCGGGAATGGAGGCCGGAAATGCCGGCGGCTTCTTCGAGCAGCTGGCGGCGGGCCTGCGGCTTGGCCTGGATCAGTTCGCCGATACGGCCCTGCCCCACCATGGAAGGCGAGCGTGCGCCGGTGGAGGCGTCGGCGAAGAGGAGCTGGACGTCCTTGGCGCGCGCCTCCTTGCCGTTGATCCGGTAGACCGAGCCGCTTTCGCGCTCGATGCGGCGGGTGACCTGGATCTCGTCCTGATCATTGAAGGCAGCGGGCGCGGTGCGGTCGGAATTGTCGAGATAGAGGCCGACTTCGGCGGTGTTGCGCGCCGGGCGGTTGCCGGAGCCCGAGAAGATGACGTCGTCCATGCCGGACGCGCGCATGTTCTTGTAGGAATTCTCGCCCATCACCCAACGCATGGCCTCGACCAGGTTGGACTTGCCGCAGCCATTGGGACCGACGACGCCGGTCAGGCCGCGCTCGATGACGAATTCGGTGGGTTCGACGAAGGACTTGAAGCCGAGAAGGCGCAGGCGGTTGAACTTCACGACCGGGCGCCTCCGGTCGCAAGGTTAAGACGTGCGGAAGCCGCGGGCGTCACCACCCGCGGCTTCCGCACTTTGAAATCAAAGCAGCGGGTCGATAATGGCAGACATCTGACCAATCGACATATCCCCCGAATACCGCTTTCCATCGATGAAGAAAGTCGGCGTCGCGTCGACCCCGAAATCCTCGGCGGCCGTGGTTCTGACGCTGTTCACATCATCGAGAAGCTGCTGGTTCGTCAAGCAAGCCTCAAAGCTCTCCTGTGTAAAACCGGCCAGCTTGGCGATATTGAGAAGTTCGGTGCGGGCATCCTGTGCGGTGGCCCAGACGGTCTGGCGCTTGAACAGCACGTCAACCATGGGGAAATACTGGTCGTTGGGCGCGCAACGGGCGAGCATGATGGCGGCGGCGGCGCGCGGGTCGAGCGGGAATTCGCGCAGAATGAACCGCACCTTGCCGGTGTCGATGTATTTTTCCTTGAGCGCCGGATAGGTCTCCTCGTGGAACTGGCGGCAGTGCGGGCAGGTCATCGACATGTATTCGACGATGGTCACGGGCGCGTTGTCCTCGCCGATCGCCATTTCCTTGAGCGGGCCGGGTGCGAGCACCTTGTCCATGTCGACATCGCCGCGCGCTTCGGGCGCCTCGACGGGCGCCGCATCGGTTCCGGCAGCGGTGTCGGCCTGGGCCAGTTCGACGGTGCCGGACTTCTCGGTGGCCGGCGCTACCTCGTCGGCGACCGGCGTCACGGAAGCCGTCGTTTCCATCGACGGTGCCGGCACTTCTGCCTTCACCGGGTTGTCCGAGCTGTCGGAACAGGCCGAAAGCACGAGAGCGATCACCGCGGCCGAGAGCGCGGTCGTGAGCCTGCTGGACAATGAAGCCATGATGTAAGTTCCCTGTCTATCGTTCGGTTCGGGCCTGCTGCCGCAATCGACAGCGCTGCTGCCGGCCTGCGGCGGTTCCCGTTGTCCTATAGGTTCAAATGTGGCCAAACAAGAGCGCGCCGCCTCACAGCGATGTGATGTCGCGGCGGACGACGCCCCTCAATTGCCGAGCGCCATCGGTGCCGAAGAGACGACCTTGTCGAGAAAGCCGGTTTCGAGCGCGGCAAGGCGTTCTTCCTCGGCCATCATGTAGTCCCGGGTGATCGGCGCGGCATCCCGCTTGTTGCCGAGCTGGAGCTGGAAGACATGCGAGGTGCCGTCCATGAAGGTGGCTTCGCACATCGACAGATACAGCTCCCACATCTTGCAGAAACGTTCGTCCATGATCTGCGCCGCGGTCGCCCGGTTGGCCTCGAAACGGGCGCGCCAGTGGGCCAGCGTGTAGCCGTAATGCATGCGCAAGATCTCGCAATCGAGAAGCCAGAGATTGGCATGTTCGACCGCCGTCATGGTTTCCGACAGCGACGGGGTATAGCCGCCCGGGAAGATATACTTGTGCAAGAACGGCATAGAGCCGCCCGGCGGGGCGATCGAGGAGATGGCATGGATCAGCGCCACGCCGTCCTCGTCGAGGCGGGACCGCACGGTGTTGAAATATTCCCTGAGATAGCCGGCACCCACATGTTCGAGCATACCGACCGAAACGATGCGGTCGAACGTCTCGTTGACCTCCCTGTAATCGCGCAACTCGAAGCGCACCCGGTCGGAGACGCCGAGGATTTCCGCGCGCCGCCTCGCGACCTTCAGCTGCCGTTCGGACAGGGTGACGCCCACGACTTCCACATCGGCGAGATGGGCGAGATAGAGACCCATGCCGCCCCAGCCGCAGCCGATATCGAGGATTTTCTGGCCGTCGCGGATTTGCAGCTTGGCGGCGATATGGCGTTTCTTGAGCGTCTGGGCCTCTTCCAGGCTCTCCTCGCCGGTCGGGAAATAGGCGCAGGAATACTGCATGTCGCGGTCGAGGAAGAGCCGGTAGATGTCCTCGCCGATGTCATAATGAACCGAGACGTTCTTCTTGGCCCGCCCGCCCACATTGTTCTGCTGGATGAAGCGGAAGCGGTGTGCGACTTCCTGCCAGAACCGCTGGAAGGGCGTCTGGTTGAGCCGCTCGCGATTGATCATGAAAATCCGGATCACATCGTGGAGCGTCCCCTCCTCGATGACGATCTTGTCATCCATATAGGCTTCCGGACCGCCCAATTCGGGATTGAACAGGATTTGCCGCTCGACCGCGGGATCGGTGAAACGTATAGCCGCGTCAGGCCCCGGCGCCTCGCCGCCGTACTGGACGTGGCTGCCGTCCACCTTGGTAACCTTCAGGCGACCCGCCTTGATGGCCTTGTGAAGAATGGGATCGAGAAGACTCATACGCTAGACCTCGCCGCAGGGGTTCGTACCCTCCGGGTGCCTCACCATCCGGCGCTCCGCCCCTTCCGGCTTGCCCCTAGTAGAACCCTTTGCCATCCCGCCGCTCGAGATGACTTCAAACGGACGATGCTCGCCGCAACTCCGCCTTAAGTATTAAAAAGCGCTGAACGAAAGGAAATCAAGTCCGGCGGGATTTGCGGGTCATCACGCCTGTTCCGAGCCTTTCCAGCGCGGCGCGGAGCGTGGGGTCCTCGACCTCCTCGAGCATGGTGTCGAGCTTCTTCCTCTGCAGCCGGTCGAGCGTCTTCGGCTCTGGACGCGGCGGTGTCTGGCGCACCGGCTTCTGGACGAAGCGGATGCGGTCGACGGCGGGGAAGCCGAAGAAGGCGTTGACGCGGGAAACGAGTTCGCGTTCCTCATGCATGAGGAAGACGGCACTCGCGCCCTCGCAGGCGACGGTGAGCTGTCCGGGCGAGAACCCCGCCCCGCTCTCGGTCTCGCCGTTGTCGCGCGACCAGCGGATGCGTTCGGGCCGCGAGGTGTCGGCAAAACGCTCGCCGACGATCGTGCCCCAGGAGGACAGGAGCATGGTGTTGATGCCGGCCTTGCGCGCAAGCAGCGGGTCGACCAGCCTGTTGGCGAGGTCGGCGAGGCTTCGGGCCTGTCGCGGCTTGTAGGACATGGGCGGGCTCACAGGCCTTCCGTTCGGGGTGACGAACCACGAGGATAGCACGGACCTTCCGCCCGAGGCGAGCAGCCACGCGCGAGGCCTGTGGAGAGGATCACGCCTTCACGCGGCTTTCTCGCAGGATGACGTAGATGCCGCTCGCGATGATGACGGCGGCACCCAGATAGGTGGCGAGGTCGGGCACATCGCCCCAGATCAGGAACCCCAGTCCGGTGGCCCAGATCAGCGCGGTATAATCGAGCGGCGCCACCACGGCGGCCGGTGCCATGCGGAAGGCCTGGCTCATCATCGTCATGCCGGCGGTGCCGAAAACGGCGACGCCGAGAAACAGCCAGACGTCCTCCCCCCTGAGCGGCACCCAGACGAAGGGCACGACGAAGGCGCTGAGGAACGCGCCGGTTCCTGTGAGCCACAGAAGCAGCGTCCAGACCGTCTCGCGCTTGTCGACGAAGCGCGAACTGATCATCAGCACCGCATAGACGATCGCCGCGCCCACCGGCAGCAATGCCGCGGGCTGGAAAGCAGCCCCGCCCGGTCTGACGACGACGAGGACGCCGGCGAAACCGATCAGCACCGCCAGCCAGCGCCGCCAGCCGACATGCTCGCGCAGAAAGATTGCCGAGATGGCGGTGATGAAGAGCGGGGCTACGAAGATGATCGCGGTCGCTTCGGCGAGCCCCAGATGCATGAGGCTGGTGAAGAAGAACATGGTGGCCGCGATCCACAGGAAGCCACGCAGCAGATGGGCGAGCGGCCGGTGCGAGCGCAGTGCGGGAACGCCGCTCATGGCGATCGTCAGCGCGATCGCCAGTGGCAACGCGATGACGTTGCGCATGAACAGGATCTGCAGCGGCGAATAGGTGGCGGTCAGCAGCTTGGCCATGGCGTCGTTGACGCAGAGGCTGGCGACGCCGGCGCACATGAAGGCGATACCGCCGGCGGTGTGTTGCAGTGAATTCTGGTTTGCCATATCCGGTACGTCAGCCTCCCCGCCGCCTCCCGCTTATTCGAGCCCGATGTTTTAGGCTCCGCGAAAAGAAGACGCCACCCGCCGAGATGAATAACGACATCGCTCCCCATCTTCTTGCCTGGTACGACCGGCATCACCGCAGCCTGCCCTGGCGGGTGACGCCCTCCGACCGGGACGCGGGGGTGATCAACGATCCCTATGCCGTCTGGCTGTCGGAAATCATGCTGCAGCAGACAACGGTGAAGGCGGTCAAACCCTATTACGAGCGCTTTCTCGCCCGCTGGCCGATGGTCACGGCCCTCGCCTCCGCCGAGGACGAGGACGTCATGCGGCACTGGGCGGGCCTCGGCTATTACTCGCGTGCCCGTAATCTGCTGGCCTGCGCGCGGGCGGTCACCGACAAACACGGCGGCAGTTTTCCGCCGACGGCGGCGGAGCTCGCCAAACTGCCGGGCATCGGTCCCTATACCGCCGCTGCCATCGCCGCGATCGCGTTCGACGAGCGGGTCGCCGTGGTCGACGGCAATGTGGAGCGGGTGTTCACCCGGCTTTTTTCAATCGACACGCCGCTGCCCAAGGCCAAGGACGAAATCCGGCTCAGGATGACCGAAGCTTTGCCCGACACGCGTCCCGGCGATTTCGCCCAGGCTTTGATGGATCTGGGCGCCACGATCTGCACACCGCGCTCACCGGCCTGCGCGATCTGTCCGCTGCTCGAGGACTGCGAGGCGGGAGGTGCGGGCAATCCGGAAGCCTATCCGGTCAAGCCGCCGAAGAAGACCAAGCCGGTGCGGCTGGGCGCGGCCTTCGTCGCCTCCCGCCCCGACGGATCGGTGCTTCTGGTGCGGCGTCCGGACAAGGGGCTGCTCGGCGGCATGCGCGGTGTGCCCACGACCCAATGGACCGCGCGACAGGACGGCGACACCGGCGTAGAGGCCGCGCCCTTTGCCGCTTCTTGGCAGGAAAGCGGACAGGTGGTCCATGTTTTCACGCATTTCGAGTTGCGCCTGGCCGTCTTTCACGCTGTTGTCACACCGGCGGACGAAAGTGCCGCCGATTTCGGTGCCTTGTCCGACGCCCGCTGGAGCGATCCGGCCGACCTCGGCGACGAGGCGCTGCCGAGCGTGATGAAGAAAGCGATCACCGCCGCCTTGCCCGAGGCGTTCCGACCGTACCGGCCGGGTGATCGCTGAACGAGGTTCTGAAGGATATCCAGCCATGACCGAAGCCACGCCCGTCCGCCACATCGTCTTCGACATCGGCAAGGTGCTGATCCATTACGATCCGCACATCCCGTTCAGCCGGCTGATCCCCGACGACGCCGAACGTGAAGCCTTCTTCGCCGAGGTCTGCACCCACGAATGGAACCTCGAACAGGACCGCGGCCGCAGCTGGGCCGAAGCCGAAGAGGTGCTGATCGCCGACCATCCGGACAAGGAGGAGCTGATCCGCGCCTTCCGCGTCCACTGGCCGGAAATGGTGTCGCATTCCTATGAGGATAGCGTTGCGATCATGCTCGACTTCATCGAGAACGGGCAGGATGTGACGATGCTGACCAATTTCGCCGCCGACACGTTCCGCGAGGCCAAGGAGAAATTTCCCTTTCTCAAGGCGCCGCGCGGGGTGACGGTGTCCGGCGAGATCGGCCTGATCAAGCCCGACCGCGCCATCTACGACCGGCATGTCGAAGTTTTCGACCTCGACCCGGCTGCGAGCCTCTTCATCGACGACAGCCCCGCAAATGTCGAGGGCGCAATTGCGGCAGGCTGGCAGGGCATTCACTTCCGTGATCCGGCCCAATTACGGCGCGACCTCGCCGAACTCGGGCTGCTGCAGGCGGTCTGACGCCGGCCGAAACCCAGAAAAAAGCTCAATTTTTCCCGAATTCCACCGGAACCTTCCGGCAGATTGCGCGTTGTATCCGCAAGGGAGATTTTGCAATGACCAACCAGCCCGATTTCTGGGACCTCGAACGGCACTTCTGGACGGAGGGTGCCGGGTTCTTTCGCGACAACATGGCCCGCAATGCGATCATGGTCTTTCCGGCTCCGGTCGGCATGCTGAGCGGCGAAGAGATCATCGACGGACTCGATGGCGCGCCGCGCTGGAACGATGTGGAATTCGAAAACCGCAGCAAGATCGAGAACGGCCGCTTTGCCGTTCTCTCCTATCGCGCCGGCGGCACGCGGGCCGACGGCGACCGCTACGAGGCACTGTGCTCGACGAGCTATTTCAAGGAGAACGGCCGCTGGAAGCTGTTCTCCCACCAACAGGCCGTCTGCTGACACCACATTCGGCTCTCCGCCTCAAGAGACGACACGCCCGGCCGAGCGCCGGGCGTTTTTTTCGTCAACTCTGCGGGGCGGTCTGCGGCGGATAGAGCGCGTCGTAGCCCCAGGTGAAAACGAAGGCATAAACGACATAGAAACCGGCGAAGGCGACATCGATCAGGAAGGCTTCGAAGAGCGTTATCCCCATCCACCAGGCAAAGACCGGCAGCAGGAGCGCCATCAGCGTGAGTTCGAAGGCGATCGCGTGGACAATCCGGATCGGCACCGTCTTGGTCACATCACCGCGCAGGGCGCGCAGTGCATGGTCGAAACCGAGATTGAAGAGATAGTTCCAGGCCGTTGCCCCGGTGGCGCCGATGAGCGCGAGACCGCCGGTCATGTCCATGGGATGGGAAAAGGCCCAGGCAAAAAGAGGCGTGACGACGATGAGGCCGATGATCTCGAAACTGAGCGCCTGGCGGATACGGTCCTTGGTGCTGCGCATGGGGATTGCTCCGATTGTGTTTCGGGCCGTCCCGCTTGGTGACCGTAAGGCCGGACGAGGTCGTCCCCGTCCGAAGCCGGATATAATCCTCCCGAGATGGCGGAGCAAGCCTGACTAGGCTTCCGATGCCTTTTCCAGCGAGGCGAGCACGTCCTTCATCGGCAATAGGAGTTTCGATGGGCTGATCTTCGAGGGGCGAAAGCCGAATTTGGTGTAGAAACCGATCGCCCGCGCGTTGAGCGCATCGACCATCACCGCACGAAAGGCCACTGCCTGGCCGGCGGAAACCGCCGCCTGAAGGGCATTGCGCAGGAGAGCCGGGCCGAGCCCCCTGCCCTGATGATTGCTGTCGACGGCCAACCGCGCCAGCAGCGCGACCGGTATCTCGTTTGGCGCCTGCCCACCCTTCACCGAACGCGACACATCGTTGCGATGAATCATGCCGGCGCAGAGCGAGTGATAGCCGACGACGTTATACGCGGCATCGGCTATCACGAAGGTGCGGGTGTATTGCTGGACTTGATTGTAGAGCGCCATGTCACGCAGCCAGGCATCCAGCGCTTCCTCGCCGCATCGGAACTGTTTTATCTGGTGTCGTTCGGACAGAGGTTCCGGCCTGCGATAGGCCATGCCTCAGTCGATCCATTCGGGCTGCTTGCGGAACAGTTTCACCAGTTCCGCATTCGCCTTCGCAGGCTCGTCAAGCATGGTGGCGACGCTGTCGAAGACGCTCGAATCCACGCCCACGAAGCGTTGTTCGAGCAGCTCCCGCTGTGCCGAATGGACGGCCGCCTCCGTCATGAAGGCGGTGATCGACTTGCCGCTGATTTCAGCGGCGCGCCGGACCAGTTCGTGGGTCTCCGGATCGATCCGGAAATTGACGGCTTGTGTCTTCCTGACCAAGGCCATGACGGTCTCCATTGCTCAGCGTAAACATAGCGTTTTGTAATGACAATTACAATACAAGGCCTTCCGCTTCGCCTGAAGACGCAAAAACGCCCGGCCTTTGGGAAGCCGGGCGTTTCTATGTCCACCGGTGACTGGAGATACTCGACTACCCGGTGGCCAGGTCCGCGTTTCGCCCGAGAGGTCTCCCCACCCCTCGGACGCGGGGTCTTCAGCCGGCGCGCGCCATCTCGGCGCGGACGACGGTTCGCATGTCGTCGATCGGGACGAGCGCGCCGTCCTTCTCGGTGTGCCAGAAGGTCCAGCCGTTGCAGGCGTCAAAACCCTGGACAGCAGCGCCGACCTTGTGAATGGAGCCTGCAACATTGTCGGCGACAACGGTGCCGTCGGCCCGGACGATCGCCTTGAAGCGCTTGCGGGCGTCGGTCAGCACCTGCCCCGGGCGAATGAGGCCGGCCTCAATGAGCACGTTGAAGGCGACGCGCGGCTCGGCGCGCTTGCCCGTCATGACGGTGAGTTCCGCCTTGCCGAGCGGCTCGACCGCGTCGATGCGCTTGCGGGCGGCCTCGATATAGCTGTCCTCGCGCTCAACGCCGACGAAGTGGCGACCGAGGCGGCGGGCGACGGCGCCGGTGGTGCCGGTGCCGAAGAAGGGATCGAGTACCACGTCGCCGGGCTTCGACGAAGCCATCATGATACGGGCGAGCAGCGCCTCCGGCTTCTGGGTCGGATGGACCTTGCGGCCGTTTTCATCCTTGAGGCGCTCGCCGCCGGTGCAGATCGGGAATAGCCAGTCCGAACGCATCTGCACGTCGTCGTTTGCCGCCTTCATGGCTTCGTAATTGAAGGTGTAGCCCTTGGCGTTGGCATCGCGCGAGGCCCAGATCAGCGTCTCGTGAGCGTTCTGGAACCGGCGGCCGCGGAAATTCGGCATCGGGTTGGTCTTGCGCCAGACGACGTCGTTGAGGAGCCAGAAGCCGAGATCCTGCAGCGAGGCGCCGACGCGGAAGATGTTATGGTAGGAGCCGATCACCCAGATGGTGCCGTTGGGCTTGAGCACGCGGCGGCAGGCCAGAAGCCAGGCACGGGTGAAGGCGTCATAGGCCTGGAAGCTTTCGAACTGGTCCCAGTGATCGTTGACCGCATCGACGGCCGACTGGTCGGGACGGGTCAGATCACCGCCGAGCTGCAGGTTGTAGGGCGGGTCGGCAAAGATCATGTCGACCGAACCTGCCGGCAGCGCCTCGAGGGCGGCGACGCAATCGCCCTTGATGATGGTGTCGAGCCACGACTTTCCGCCCTTGGGCGAAAGACCACGGACATCGGTCAGGGAAACGGGGGCCAGAGAGACGGGAGAAGAGGCAAGCGAAACGGAAGAAGCCATCGCGGTACTCGCTACTAGGACGCAGAACAACTGGCATCATGGTTACCGAACAGAGTAAACAAGCGGTGAATGGCCGACGTTTTTCGACACAGGCCACCTTCTTCGCGGCGGATCACCCCCGCCAACCGCCTTGCATCCGCCCCATCCTTGGGGTAGCCCGACGCCGGAAAAGCAAGACGACGGGAAGTCTCATGTCCTCATTCGACCTCATCATCTTCGATTGCGACGGCGTGCTCGTCGACAGCGAGATCATCGCCGCCCAGGTGGAGAGCAAGCTGCTCGGCCAGGCCGGATACCAGATCACCGCCGAAGAGCTCGCCGAGCGGTTCGCCGGTCTGACCTGGAAGGACATTCTCCTGGAAGTGGAACGCGAAAGCGACATCCCGCTGCAGGCCTCGCTGCTCGACAAGAGCGACAAGATGATCGACCAGCGGCTCGCCCGCGACCTCCTGCCGATCGAGGGGGCCGCGCGCGCCGCCGCTCTCATCCCGGGCAAGAAGTGCATCTGCTCGAATTCCGGCGCCAAGCGGCTGCAACTGATGCTGGAACGTACCGGGCTCGCGCCGATCTTCGGAAAGAACGTGTTCTCGGCCAAAGACACGCCGGACGTGCGCACCAAGCCCGCGCCGGACATCTTCCTGCACGGGGCGAAGCAGATGGGCGCCAAGCCCGCCAATACGCTGGTGATCGAGGATTCGGTGCACGGGATCACCGGTGCGCGCGCCGCCGGCATGCGGGTCGTCGGCTTCACCGGCGCTACCCACAGCTATCCGGGCCATGCCGACAAGCTGACCGAAGCGGGCGCGGAAACCGTTATCCATCGCATGGCCGATCTCCCGGCCACCATCGAGGCGCTTGGTGCGTGGACCGAGCTGAGTTGATCCCCAGAGGGTCGCTCAGCTCCCCCGAAAGCGCTTACGGCGTGTCGTAGGGGCCGGGGTCGAAGCCGACCCAGACCTTGACGGAACGGGCAAGGGCTGCGGGGAAGGTCACCGTGGAATTGGTGAAGAGGAACTGCGCGGTCGGATCGGCGGCGGGCAGTTCGACCGGCGTCTTGGTCAGTTCTGAATAGACGGTGTTCTCGGTATCGCGCACGACGACGCGAAGCGGCAGCTGGACGGTGCCGGGACCACCGGCGGGACCGGCGAGAACGCGTCCCGAAGCCTGCACGGTCATGACGATATCGGTGCCGACCATGCGGCACTGGCGGGTCGTCTCGGTAATCGTGGCCTGATTTATGACCTTGGTCGGATCGCCGTCGCCGCCCTTGGCATATTGGGTGAAATAGGCCGTGCCCTCGCGCAACGAGACCGGCGGACAGGTGCCCTGCATGACTTGCGACTGGGTCTTCTCGTCGATGTTCGGCTGGGGGTTCGGGTTGAGAACCTTGGCTGGATCCGTGCCCTGACAGGCCGCCAGAAAGGCGGCGAGCGTCAGGGCTGTGCCGATACGCGATAACGAATTGAACACGGTCAAAACTACCCTCGAAATCACCCCCGGTTCCCGCCGGTCAGGGGGCCTTTGCATGTCAATGTGGCTTGGTTTATACCAGCGCCGCGGCGGAAATGCGACCGGCGTTATGTCATCTCGCGCCCTCCGCGTCCAGCATCCGGCCAGCTTTCGAAAGCCCCGGACCTCACCGGGCACCATCGACCGCCACCGGCGACTACCATCGGGGAAGTTACTTGGAATATATCTCGACACGGGGCGAGGCGCCCTCCCTCGGTTTCAGCGACGCACTTCTGGCCGGGCTCGCCCGCGACGGCGGGCTCTACGTGCCGCGCGAATGGCCGCAGTTTTCGAGCCGCGACATCCGCGCCATGCGCGGCCAGAGCTATCAGGAAATCGCCTTCCGGGTGATCTCGCCCTTCGTCGGCGACGAGATCCCCGCCGACAAGCTGCGGGCGATGATCGACGAGGCCTATGCCACCTTCCGCCACCCGGCGATCGCGCCGCTGGTGCAGTCGGGCCCGAATGCGTTCGTGCTCGAACTCTTCCACGGTCCGACACTCGCCTTCAAGGATGTGGCGATGCAGCTGCTCGCCCGGCTGATGGACCATGTGCTCGCCGAGCGCGGCGAACGGGCGACCATCGTCGGCGCCACTTCGGGCGACACCGGCGGTGCGGCGATCGACGCCTTTGCCGGCCGTGAGCGCACCGACATCTTCATCCTGTTCCCCAAGGGCCGCGTCTCGCCGGTGCAACAGCGCCAGATGACGAGTTCGACGGCGGGCAACGTCCACGCGCTGGCGCTCGAAGGCAATTTCGACGACTGCCAGGACATCGTCAAAGCCATGTTCGGCCACGCCGAATTCCGCGACAAGGTCGGGCTTTCGGGCGTCAACTCGATCAACTGGGCCCGCATCATGGCCCAGATCGTCTACTATTTTTCGGCCGCGGTCTCGCTCGGCGCGCCGTCGCGGAAGGTCTCCTTCACGGTGCCCACGGGCAATTTCGGCGACATCTTCGCCGGCTATGCCGCCAAGCGGATGGGCCTGCCGGTCGGAAAGCTCGTCATCGCCACCAACGAGAACGACATCCTGGCGCGAACGCTCAGGACCGGCCGTTACGAGATGAAGGGCGTGAGCGCCACCACCTCGCCCTCGATGGACATCCAGATCTCGTCGAACTTCGAGCGGCTCCTGTTCGAGGCATCCGATCGCGATGCCGGCGCGGTGCGTGCGGCCATGGGCCAGTTGCGCCAGTCCGGCGGGTTCGACGTCGCCGAAACCACGCTGAAGACGATCAAGCGGGAGTTCTCCGCAGGACGCGCCAGCGAGAAGCAGGTAAAGGCCAAGATAGCCGAGATCGCCGGCCAGACCGGCTATGTGGTCGATCCGCACACCGCCGTCGCCATGCATGTGGCGGCCAAGGCGGAGCGGGCCAACGCGCCGATGGTGGCGCTGTCGACCGCCCATCCGGCGAAGTTCCCGGAGGCGGTAAAATCGGCGTCCGGTATTGACCCGGCGCTTCCGCCGTGTCTCACTGACCTGATGCAACGGGAGGAACGGTTCCAGGTACTGCCCGCAGCCCAGGGCAAGGTCGAAGCCCATATCCTGGCGCAAGCGCGGGCCGTTCGCTGACCGGGAAAGCACAAGAATGAACGTACGCACCACCACGCTCTCCAACGGCATCACCGTCGTCACAGAGACGATGCCGCATCTGGAGAGCGCCGTTCTCGGCGTCTGGGTCCGTTCGGGCTCGCGTGACGAGAACGACGACGAACACGGTATCGCCCACCTGCTCGAACACATGGCCTTCAAGGGTACGAAGCGGCGCACGGCGCGGCAGATCGCCGAGGAAATCGAGAATGTCGGCGGCGAAGTCAACGCGGCCACCTCGACGGAAACGACCTCCTACTACGCCCGGGTGCTGAAGGACGACGTGCCGCTGGCGGTCGACATTCTCGCCGACATCCTCACCTCCTCGACCTTCGAGGAAAGCGAGCTCGAGCGCGAGAAGCACGTCATCCTGCAGGAGATCGGGGCTGCCAACGACACGCCCGACGACGTGGTCTATGACCGCTTCGCCGAGGCCGCTTTCCGCGACCAGACCATCGGCCGCCCGATCCTCGGCACGCCGACGACGGTGAAGTCGTTCACGCCCGACCAGCTGCGCAGCTATCTCAAGCGCCACTATACCGGCGACCGGATCGTCGTTGTGGCGGCGGGCGCCGTCGATCACGAGACCTTCGCGAAGCTTGTCGAGGACGCTTTTGGCGACGCCATCCAGCCGACCAACGACTCGCTGCCCGATCTCATCGAGGCGCGCTACACGGGCGGCGAATACCGTGAGACCCGCGACCTGATGGACGCACAGGTGATCCTCGGCTTCGAGGGCCGCGCCTACCAGGCACGCGATTTCTACGCCTCGCAGATCCTCGCCAACATCCTGGGCGGAGGCATGTCCTCGCGGCTGTTCCAGGAAGTGCGCGAGAAGCGCGGCCTGTGCTACTCGGTCTACGCCTTCCACTGGGGCTTCTCCGACACCGGCATGTTCGGCATCCACGCCGCCACAGGGCCGGAGGATCTCGGTTCGCTGATGCCGGTGATCTTCGACGAACTGTCCAAGGTCGCCGATCATGTCGACGTCAGCGAGATCAACCGCTCGCGGGCCCAGACCCGCGCGGCACTCCTGATGTCGCAGGAAAGCCCGGCGGCACGCGCCAGCCAGATCGCCCGGCAGATGCTGCTCTTCGGCCGGCCCGTCTCCAACGCCGAATTGATGGAACGTCTCGACGCGATCACGCCCGACCGGCTGACCGATCTCGCCGGCCGGCTGTTCTTCAAGACGCCGCTGACCCTGTCGGCTGTGGGTCCGGTGGCGCCGCTGATGGACGGCGAGTCGATGAAATCGGCACTGTCCGGATCGCACCGGATGCAGACCGCCGCCGAATAGCGGGCCGCGCACTTACGATGTACAGGCCGACCTTCCGCTTCCGCCACCGCGTTCGCGAGGTGACCGTTCTGGAGGGGCCGAAGGTCTATCTCGCCCATCCGCGCTTCGACGACTACGAGCAGTGGCGGGAGCTGCGGCGATCCAGCCGGGCGTTCCTCGAGCCCTGGGAACCGCGCTGGCCCTCCGACGACCTGACGCGCGAGGCCTTCCGCCACCGCATCCGTCGCTACGAGGCCGATCGATCGGGCGGCTTCGCCGATCCCTATTTCATCTTCCTCTCCCAAGAGAACACTTTGGTGGGCGGGATCACCATCGGCTCGATCCGGCGGGGTGCGGCGGAGAGCTGCACGCTCGGCTACTGGATGGGCGAAGCCCATGCCGGCCAAGGCCTTATGCAGGCGGCGCTGCAGGTCGTCATTCCCCACATCTTTGACCGGCTGCGGTTGCACCGCATCGAAGCGGCCTGTATTCCCGAAAACCAACGCAGTTCGCGACTCCTTGAAAAAGCCGGGTTTCGCCGGGAGGGGTATCTGCACAGCTACTTGCGCATCAACGGCGCCTGGCGCGACCACCTCCTTTACGCCTTGATCGCGGAAGAGTGGCGGGCACGGCAGGCCGCATCGAAAGCCATGAGGTGAACTTGTCCCGCTTTCGCTTCCATCACAACGGCGGATCGTATCGTCTGAAGAGCGCGGCGGTCCTCGTTGTCATGATGGCGATTGCGCTCATGGAACTTGCCGGTGCGGCGCGGGCGCTCGAGCCCGTTCGCATCAGCCGCGAGGATACCGCCCTCGATCTCACGGCGACCACCGAAATCTACCGCGGGCGCGGCGAAGCCTTCCAGGTCTCCACGGCACCCGGCGCCGACGGCATCGTCCGCCGCATCGAGGTGCGCGCCGCGAGCCCCGAACATTCGGGCGACTGGGCGGTCTTCGCGCTCGCCAACGTGTCGGACGAACAGCTCGACCGGCTGATCGTGGCGCCGCATTTCCGCCTTGCGGGCTCCGGTATCCTCTGGCCCGACCTGGGCTCGAAGCGCATCCTGTCGATTACGCCGTCGGAGGGCTTTGCTCTCGACCAGGTGCCCAATGACGAGGACGACGTCTTCCGCATTACGCTCAACCCCGGCGCTGTGGTGACCTTCGTGGCCGAACTCGCCACGCCGGACCTGCCGCAGATCTACCTGTGGGAGCCCGACGCCTACAAGGATACCGTCAACGCATTCACGCTCTATCGCGGCGTGGTGCTCGGCATCGCCGGCCTGCTGGCGGTGTTCCTGACCATCCTCTTCGTGGTCAAGGGGACATCGATGCTGCCGGCGACCGCCGCGCTCGCCTGGGCGGTTCTTGCCTATGTGTCGGTCGATTTCGGATTCCTGTCCAAGCTGATCAGCGTCACGCCGGGTGACGAGCAGATCTGGCGAGCGGGTACGGAGGTGTTTCTCGCTACCGGGCTCGTGGTCTTCCTCTTCGCCTATCTCAATCTCAACCGCTGGCACATCAATCTCGCCTTCGTTACCGCCGCCTGGATCATCGGCCTCTCGGCACTGTTCGCCGTGGCGATCTACGATCCGGCCATCGCCGCCGGAATCGCCAGGCTCTCGCTGGCGGCAACGGCAATCGCCGGCGTGGTGCTGATCCTCCTCCTCGGCTTCAACCGCTACGACCGCGCCATCATGCTGGTGCCCACCTGGGCGCTGGTGCTGTGCTGGATGTTCGGCGCGTGGCTGACGGTGACGGGGCAGTTGTCCAACGACATCATCCAGCCCGCGCTCGGCGGCGCTCTGGTGCTGATCGTCCTCCTGATGGGCTTCACGGTCGTCCAGCATTCCTTTGCCGGCGGAGCGTTCCACCAGGGCCTGTTCTCCGACATGGAACGCCAGGCACTGGCGCTGACCGGCGCAGGCGACATTGTCTGGGACTGGGACGTTCTGCGCGACCGGCTGGTCACCATCCCGGACATTTCGCCGACCTTCGGCTATTCGCCCAACAGCCTGTCAGGTCCGGCGCGCAACTGGCTGCCGCATATCCACCCCGACGACCGCGACCGCTTTCGCACCTCGCTCGACGCGCTGATCGAGCATCGCCGCGGTCGGCTCAATCTCGACTTCCGTGTCCGCGCCGAGGACGGCCATCATCACTGGATGCAGCTCAGGATCCGTCCCGTGCTCGGGACCAGCGGCGAGGTCATCCGCTGCGTCGGCACCATCGTCGACGTCACGGAGCAGAAGGCGGCGGAAACCCGGCTCTTGCACGACGCGGTGCACGACAACCTCACCGGCCTTCCCAACCGGCAGCTGTTCGTCGACCGGCTGGAAATGGCGATCGCGACGGCCGAGGCCAACAAGGCCATGCGTCCGACCGTGTTCATGATCGATCTCGACCAGTTCCGGAAGGTCAACGACAAGCACGGCATGTCGGTGGGCGACACCATTTTGCTCGCCGTCACCCGCCGCCTCAAGCGGCTCCTGAAGCCACACGATTCACTCGCCCGCATCACCGGCGACCAATTCGGCCTGATCCTCGTTTCCGAGCAGGAGCCGGCGCGCGTCGCAGCCCTTGCCGAGGCGATCAGTAAGGCGATCTCTGCACCCATCGATTTCGCCAACCAGGAAATTCATCTGACCGCCTCGATCGGCCTCGTCACCTGGGTCGAAAGCGGCGCGGTGCCCGAGGAACTGATGAAGGATGCCGAACTGGCCATGGCCCAGGCCAAGCGCTTCGGTGGCAACCGTATCGAACCGTTCCGTCCGGCCTTCCGCACCGTCGGCTCCAACCGCCAGCGGCTGGAACTGGACCTGCGCCGGGCCATCGAGCGCGGCGACCTCCATCTGGTTTACCAGCCGATCGTACGGATGGACGACGCGGAAATCGCAGGTTTCGAGGCGCTGCTACGCTGGGACGATCCGAAGCGCGGCGTGGTGTCTCCCTCGGAGTTCATTCCAGTGGCGGAGGCCTCGGACCTCATCCTGCGGCTCGGCATGTACGCGCTGCGCGGGGCCGCCAACGATCTTGCGACCTGGCTCAATGCGGTGGGCGACATTCCGATCTTCATGTCGGTGAACCTCTCCTCGGCACAGCTCCTGAAGGCCGATCTGTGCAACGACGTCATTTCCGCGATCTCGGAATCGCGTTGCGCGCCCGAGCGGTTCCGGCTGGAGCTCACCGAGACGCTGGTCATGCACAATCCGCAGCAGGCGCTGGTCACCCTGTCTCGGCTGCGCGATGCAGGCATCGGGCTCTCGCTCGACGATTTCGGCACCGGCCATTCCTCGCTGTCCTATCTCACCCGCTTCCCGTTCTCGACGATCAAGCTCGACAAGTCGCTCGTCAGCGACCCGACCGAGCGGCGCGGGGTGCTTCTGAAATCGGTGGTGCAGCTCGCCAAGGATCTCGACATGACGGTGGTGGCCGAGGGCGTGGCCAACGAGGCGGATGCTGCGGCGCTCGCCGACATGGGCTGCGACTTTGCCCAGAGTTTTATCTATGGACCGCCGATCGGTTCGGATTCGGTATTGCGGCTCCTGCGCGAGCGCTATGACCATTCGCGCGGCGAGACCGGCACGCACGGCTGACTTGGCGGTAGCCGGCGACCGTCGCTCCTCAACATCATCGCTCGGGGAAAAATCAGGCGTGGCCTGCCTGCATGGAAAGCATGGCAGGCTTGACGCCCATCATCTCGAGCACGCGCTCGTATTTGTCGTCAGTCATCAGGTCGAAGACGATTTCCTCGCTCGCCGGACAGCTGAGCCAGGAATTGGCGGCCATCTCTTCCTCGAGCTGACCGGGCGCCCAGCCGGCATAGCCGAGCAACATGATGCCGCGTTCGGGGCCCCTGCCCTCGTTGATGGCGCGCAGGATGTCGACTGTTGCGGTCAGGCAGAGTTCGTCGCTGACAGGCATGGTCGACTGGCTGTGATAGTCGTCGGTGTGAAGCACAAAGCCGCGGCCGGTGTCGACCGGACCGCCGGAGAGCACCGGGAAATCCACCGGCTTGCCGCAGGACGAGCCTGCAGACGAGATGCGCGCGGACTGTTCCAGCTCCAGCTTCCCGATCAATTCGGAGAAGTGCATGCCCTGAGGCCGGTTGATGATGAATCCCATCGCCCCATCCTCGGAATGGGCGCAGATGAAAACCACGGTGCGATGGAAACGCTCGTCCGCCATGTTGGGCATGGCAATGAGAAAGTGGCCGTCGAGACAGCCTCGTTCACGAAGCGACAGGTGGTCTTCTGGTTTCGTCATGCAGGCAGCGTAACAAACTTTGCGCCTTTGGAAAGGGATATTCCGTCGCGGCATCCTGTCATTTCCGAGGGATTGACGCGTCACGCGGAAATGATCGGCGTTGATGTGTCATTGCTGGAAAAGGGTGCCCGGTCACGATAGTTTTCGACGACCGGAATCCCGGACAGGAGTGACGATGTTTCTCAGGACTGCCACAGCTGCGATCGCCGCCATATCCCTCGCCACGCTTTCGGCGCTGCCCGCTGGCGCGGTCGACAGCGGCTGGACAGAGACGGAGGGCGCGCGCGTGCGCCTCGTGGTCGATCCGGAGCCGGATCATGACGGCGTTATCCGCGGGGCACTCGAAATCGACCTGGAGGACGGCTGGAAGACCTACTGGATCGACCCCGGCGCCTCGGGTATCCCGCCGCAGATCGACCTGTCGCGCAGCGAGGGGATCGAGCTCAGCTCGCTGCGTCTGCCGCCTCCCGTGCGGGTCGATGACGGCTACTCGGTCTGGGCCGGCTACAAGCATCCGGTGAGCCTGGCGCTCGAAATGCGACGGGACGGCGGCCCGGCGCCCGGGAAGGCGGAGGTTAGGGCCGATGTCTTCCTCGGGCTGTGCGAACAGATCTGCGTGCCGTTCCAGGCCTCCTTCGACCTGTCCCTTCCCGCCCCCGACGCGATGAAGGGGACCGACGCCCGCGCCAAGGTGGCTGTCGCCCGCGCCTTTTCTGCCCTGCCGGCCGCTCCCACCGAGGACTTCGATGTGATTGAGGCGACAGTGGACGAGGGTGCGGATGCGATCACCGTCAGCGTCCGAGTTCCCGCCGAGGCGACCGAGGATCCCGCAATCTTCACATACTCGCCCGGCGGATGGCTGTTCGGAATCCCGAAGACGGTTTCACGGGACAACGCCACGGTGTCCTTCTCGCTGCCCGTGGAAAGCCGCCCGAAGAACGCCTCAGCCGATGTACCGCTCGATATAGTGGTCACCCTCGGCGAGCGGGCGATCGAAACCACGGTGCCGCTCGCCATCGACTGAAATAGTTTCGCGCACGAGACGTCGGGGCCTCGACCTGACGCCCCGATGCGATATCTATGGCGCATCCCAATTCATCACCGCCCAACACGGAGACACATAACATGACCATTTCGATCGGCGACAAGCTGCCCGAACTCACACTCAAGGAAGCCGGCCCCGACGGCATGCAGGAAGTCGGCACCAAGGACCTCTTCTCCGGCCGCAAGGTCGTCCTGTTCGCGGTTCCCGGCGCCTATACGCCCACCTGCACCCACAACCACCTGCCGGGCTATCTGAACAACGCGGACGCCATCAAGGCGAAGGGCGTCGACGATATCGCGGTGATCTCCGTCAACGACGCCTTCGTCATGGGCGCCTGGGCGAAGTCGACCAACGGCATGGGCACGCTGCGGTTCCTGGCCGACTGGGACGCCGCCTTCACCAAGGCGATCGGCATGGAGATGGATCTGTCGGCGGGCACGCTCGGCGTCCGTTCCAAGCGCTATTCGATGATCGTGGAAGACGGCAAGGTCACCGCGCTCAACGTCGAGGATAGCCCCGGCGAGGCCGTTACCTCCGGTGCCGAGAAGCTACTGGAACAGCTCTAAGGCGACCTTACAGGCAATTTTCAGGCGGGGCCTCGGCCCCGCCTTTTCATTTCTTGAAGGGCGCCATGCCGGCGCGGGCCAGCTCGTCGGCACGCTCGTTCTCGGGATGGCCGGCGTGACCCTTGACCCAGTGCAGTGTCACCTTGTGGCGGTTGCGCGCCTCTTCCAGCTGCTGCCAGAGCTCGGCATTCTTGACCGGCTTCTTGTCGGCGGTCTTCCAGCCGTTCTTCTTCCAGCCGAAGATCCACTTCGAGATCCCGTCCTTCACATAGGCGCTGTCGGTATAGAGATCGATCTCGCAGGGGCTCTTGAGCGCGTTGAGCGCCTGGATCGCGGCCATCAGCTCCATCCGGTTGTTGGTGGTCTGCGCCTCGCCGCCCGACATTTCCTTTTCCTTGTCGCCATAGCGCAGCACCGCGCCCCAGCCGCCGGGGCCCGGATTGCCCGAACAGGCCCCGTCGGTGAAGATGTCGACATGTTTCATTGAGCGGTGTCCTGAAGATGGGCGGCCTGTCGGAGGCCGTATTCTGAGGCGGCCTCGACAGCCCGGTGGAAGCGCAGCTTGCGCAGATATTCGCGCGGGTCCTTCTTGACCACCAGTGCGCCCTCGGGCGTGGTCAGCCAGTCATACAGCCGTGTGAGCAGGAAACGCATGGCCGCGCCCTGTGCGAGCATCGGCAGCGCCTCCACTTCTGCCTCGGAGAGGCTGCGGACCTCGGTGTAGCCGTCGATCAGCGCCATGCCCTTGGTGAGGTTGTAGGAGCCGTCGGGCTCGAAGCACCAGGCATTGATGCAGATGGCGAGATCGTAGACCAGGAAGTCGTCGCAGGCGAAATAGAAGTCGATGATGCCCGACAGGTCGTCGCCGATGAAGAAGACGTTGTCGGGAAACAGGTCGGCATGGATGACGCCCTCGGGCAGTCCCTTCGGCCAGCCGGCTTCGAGATCGTCGAGCGCCGCCTCGATCTCCGCCGCCAGTCCCGGCTCCACCTCGTCGGCGCGGGCGGCGGATTTCTCCCACAAGGGCCGCCAGGCGTCGACGGAAAGCGCGTTGGGGCGGGCGATATCGAAACCCTCGCCAGCGATATGCAGGGCGGCAAGTGCCCGACCGGTCTCGCGGCAGTGCGCGGCGGCGGGCTTGCGCGGCCACATGCCTTCCAGAAAGGAGATGATTGCCGCCGGACGACGGGCCAGCGTGCCCAGTGTCGATCCATCCCGACGGCGGATCGGCAGCGGGCAGGAAAGTCCGCGGCTCGCCAGATGGTCCATCAGGCCGAGGAAGAAAGGAAGGTCTTCCGGGTTCACGCGCTTTTCGTACAGCGTCAGGATGAAGCTGCCCGTGGTCGTGTGGATGAGGAAATTGGAATTCTCCACGCCTTCGGCGATGCCCTTGTAGGAGGTCAGCGCGCCGATGTCGTATTCGGCGACGAAAGCCTGCAGTTCGGTTTCCGAAACGTCGGTATAGACGGCCATGTTCAGTCGGTCCCGTTGACGAAGGCCATGTCGGCGGTGGTCAGTTCGACGTCGCGCAGCTCGCGGTTGACGAGAAAGTTCTCTGTCTCCTGCACGGTTTCCGCCAGTTCAATGGTGACGTCGAAACGTTCGCGGAAGGCGTCAATGATCTCGGCAACAACCACCTCGGGAGCGGAGGCTCCGGCGGAGAGGCCGAGCGTGGTGATCGGGCCGATCTCCTCGAAGTCGATCTCGGAGGCCCGCTGGAGCAGGATCGAGCGCTTTGCACCCGCCTTCAGCGCCACTTCCACCAGACGGCGGGAGTTGGACGAGTTCGGCGCGCCGACGATGGCGAAGAGATCGCAGCCGGGCGCCGCCGCCTTCACCGCTTCCTGGCGGTTGGTGGTGGCGTAGCAGATCGATTCGGCAGCCGGCGCGGTCACGCCCGGAAAGCGTTCGGTGAGCCGGGTGATGACCTGGGCGGTGTCGTCGACCGACAGGGTGGTCTGGGTGACGAAGCCGAGCGCGTCGGGATCGGCGGGCTCAAGAGCATCGACGTCCTCGACGGTCTCGATCAGCGTGACGGCGCCTTCGGGCAGCTGGCCCATCGTACCGATCACCTCCGGATGACCCTTGTGGCCGATCAGCAGGACGTGACGGCCGAGCCGCTCGTGGCGCATGGCCTGTTTGTGCACCTTGGAGACCAGCGGACAGGTGGCATCGAGATAGAAGAGATTTCGGCCCTCCGCATCCGCCGGCACCGATTTCGGCACGCCATGGGCCGAAAAGATCACCGGCTGGCCGTGGTGCTCCGGCGGGATCTCGTCGAGTTCCTCGACGAAGACCGCCCCTTGCGCCTCGAGCCCCTCGACGACGAAGCGGTTGTGGACGATCTCGTGACGGACATAGACCGGTGCGCCGTATTTCTTCAGCGCCAGCACCACGATCTGGATCGCGCGGTCCACGCCGGCGCAGAATCCGCGCGGGCCACACAGGCGGATCGTCAGGGGTTGGCGTTCGGTCATGAGGACTGTCTCACGGCTTTTTTGCACATCATCTTGCTGGATGCGGGGCTTTCATCGGTTCACGCTCTTAGACAGATTCGGCGTGGCCTCTGTCAAGGCGCAGGCATGCTCGGCTCACCGCTGCCGGCGCAGAAAGCGGGCGGCGAAGACGGCGGCAAGGGCGGCTGCCAATCCGTACCACGTCACTGCATATTGAAGGTGATTGTTGGGCAGGGAAACGATGGTGACGCCGCCCACCGGCCAGCCGCCGGGATTGGGCGTCGCATCCGCATCGACATAGAGATCGATGACGCGGGCCGGATCGAGCCCGGCATTGGCGGTGAAGCCGTCGAGATCCTTCCAGTAGAAGATGTTCTTGGCCGGCTCGTTTTCCGGCACGATCCAGGAGGGTTTCTCGTGCAGCGCCTCGCGGGCGAGCCCGGTGACCGTCACCTGCCCTTCCGGCTGGCTTTCGGGTCGGGTGGCGGGATCCTTGAAATCGATGCCGACGAAGCCGCGATTGACGAAGAGGATCGATCCGTCGGCGCGTTCGAGCGGCGTGTAGACGTAATAGCCCGAATAGCCCTCATGGGTGGCGAAGAAGAACTGTTCGCGGTCGTTGAGGAAGCGGCCCGTCACCGTCGTGTGGCGGTATTCGACAGGCTCGCCGGCCGCCTGCATGGCGAGGATGTCGTCGAGTGGCAGCGGCGTGGCATGGCTGCGCTCGTCGATGGCGGTGAGCAGGCCTTCCTTCCACTGGAGGCGTTCGACCTGCCAGGTGCCGAGCGCGATCAGGATGGCAAAGGTGACGAGCGCGAGTACCGAAACGAGGACGCTGGGCCCACGCCGCCCTTCTGCTGAGGCGTGTCTAGCCACGGTCGATACTGCCCTCGGCGGCCTTGTTGCGGTACTGGAGCGCGATCAGCAGGCCCTTGAGCATGCGCAGGCCGGCGAGGCAGAGGATGGTGGCGACGGGCAGCCAGATCAGCGCCTGCAGCCAGACCGGCGGTGAATAGTTGATCTCGAGCCACATCGCGAAGCCCACCACGATGAAGCCGACGATCATGATGACGAAAACGGCCGGTCCGTCTCCCGCATCGGCGAAGGAATAGTCGAGCTTGCAGTTGGCGCAACGGTCCTTGACGCTCAGCAGACCGTCGAACATCGCCCCCTGCCCGCATCGCGGACACCGCCCGCGCAGCCCCACCGAGACCGGATCGACGGGCGGAAAATGTGCGGTGTCCTGGCTGTGGTCTTCCATGATGGTCCTGACGTGTTTGTTCGGGGTGGGGTCGCCGCTCAGTTGACGACGTCCTTCCATTCGGGGTGCCGGACGGCCTGCGCCTTGAAGAAGGGGCAGAGGGGAATGATCTTCCAGCCCCCGGCACGGGCCTCGGCGACGGCGTGTTCGGCGAGCGCCTGGCCCACCTTCTTGCCGCGCAGGGCATCGGGGACCCCGGTGTGATCGATGATGATCAGTTTTTCCGAGGCACGGGAATAAGTCATCTCCGCTTCATGCCCCTCGACTGTGACGACGTAACGGCCGCCGGAGCCGGTTTTCTCTTCCCTGATATCCATTTCATTCGGTCCTTCCCTGTCGACGCTGAAAAAGAAAGGGGCGGTTGCGCAAGCACGACCGCCCCTTTTCGGATTCTGGTTTCCGAACCGCGATCAGTGCAGCGGAGCGCCCCAACCACCCCAGACGTAGATGGAGAAGAAGAGGAAGAGCCACACGACGTCGACGAAGTGCCAGTACCAGGCAGCCGCCTCGAAGCCGAAATGCTTCTGCGGGGTGAAGTCGCCACGCAGGGCACGAAGCAGGCAGACCAGCAGGAAGATGGTGCCCACGAAGACGTGGAAGCCGTGGAAGCCGGTCGCCATGAAGAAGGTGGCGCCGTAGATCGAATCCTTGAAGGCGAACGGTGCGTGGACGTATTCGTAGACCTGCACGCAGGAGAACAGGATGCCGAGCAGCACGGTCAGCGTCAGGCCGTTGACGAGGCCCTTGCGGTCGCCATGTAGCAGCGCGTGGTGCGCCCAGGTGACGGTGGTGCCGGAGAGAAGCAGGATCACCGTGTTGTAGAGCGGCAGGTGCAGCGGATCGAGAACCTCGATGCCGACGGGCGGCCACTGACCACCGGTAAACTCGGCGCGGGCGACCTGGTGCACTTCGGCCGGGAACAGGCTGGCGTCGAAGAAGGCCCAGAACCAGGCGACGAAGAACATCACTTCGGAGGCGATGAACATCATCATGCCGTAGCGCAGGTGCAGCGACACGACCCGGGTATGGTGGCCTTCGTGGCTTTCCTTGATGGTGTCCGACCACCAGCCGAACATCGTGTAGAGCACGATCAGCAGGCCGATGAAGAACAGCCAGGGGCTGGCCCAGTCGATGCCGAACATCAGCATCTGGGAGCCTTCGACATACTTCATGTAGCAGATGCCGCCGAAGGCCATGACCAGCGCGCCGACCGAGCCGGTGAACGGCCAGGGGCTCGGATCGATGATGTGGTAGTCGTGGTGCTTGCTGTGCGCGTCGGCCATTAGGTTACCCCCGATAAGGTCTCTTCACACGCCGGCTCTCTCCGGACCGGCGCAGATGGGTCAAAGTTGGTTCTTCTCTTGCACCGGCTTGGCGGCCGCTGCAACGGGTTTTTCGGTCTCGTGCGGATAGAAGGTGTAGGACAGGGTGATGGTGGTGATGTCCCTGGTGTCCTCGTCGTTGACGATCTCGGGATCGACGAAGAAGACTACCGGCATTTCCAGCCGCTCGCCCGGCTGCAGCGTCGTCTCGGTGAAACAGAAGCACTGCACCTTGTTGAAGTATGCGCCCGCGGCCTGCGGGGTGACGTTGTAGGTCGCCTGCCCGGTCAGCACGTGGTCGGTATCGTTGACGGCGAAATAGTTCGCCTGCACGGTCTCGCCGATCTTCAGCGTGATCTCGCGCTTCTCGGGACCGAACTTCCACGGAAGGCCGGCGCCGGTGTTGGAATCGAAGTGAACCTTGATGTCCTGGTCGAGGACGGTATCGGAGGCCTGCTCCACCCGCTGGGTGGTGCCGCCATAGCCGGTGACCTGGCAGAACATGGCGTAGAGCGGCACGGCTGCGTAGCTCATCCCCACCATGCCGCCGACGAATGCGACGCAAACGATGACGATGCGCATATCGGCGAGTTTTCGCCCCTTACCCTGCGCTTCGTTCCCGTTCGTGTGTTTCGTCTCTTCGGTCATCGTCTTTCCCTGCGTCCTGTATCCGTTTTCCCCGCCCGAGGGCGAGACGCGGTCACATCGGCCTGTCGAACAATCCCGGCCCGAGCTTCACCACCGTGATGACGTAGAACAGCACCACGAGGGCGGCGAGAACCAGACCGAGCGCGACGGAGCGGCTGCGCCGCGCCTTCTTCTGCGCCTCGGTCATTTCAACCTTGTCCTCCTCCACGTCAGGCCACCATCGCCAGGAGCGGCGGCACCAGCCCGTCGACAAGAAGGGCGGCGAAAATGATAGCGAGATAGAGAAGCGAGAACTTGAACATCTTCTTGGCCGGAATCATCCGCTCGTCGCCTTCCGGCATGCGCAGCACTCCGATGGCGTACCAGACGAAGGCGATGCCGAAGGCAATGGCAACAGCGCCGTAAGCCGGGCTCGCGAAGCCCAGAACGGCGGGCAGGACGCCGGAGATGGCAGTGAGAACCGCGTAAACCACGATCTGCCGCTTCGTCGAGGCATCGCCGGCGACGTTCGGCATCATCGGAATGCCGGCCTTGCCGTAATCGCCCGACTTGAAGAGGGCCAGCGCCCAGAAATGCGCCGGGGTCCAAAGGAAGATGATCAGAAAAAGCGTGATGCTGGCGATCGAGACATCGCCCGTCACGGCCGCCCAGCCGATCATCGGAGGGAGCGCGCCGGCGGCACCGCCGATGACGATGTTCTGCGGCGTCGAGCGCTTGAGCCAGATCGTGTAGACGACGGCATAGAAGAAGATGGTGAAGGCCAGGAGACCGGCGGCAAGCCAGTTCGTGGCCAGGCCGAGGGTGACGACGGAAAAGGCCGCAAGGGTCAGCCCGTAGGCGAGCGCGGTCTGGCGGTCGATACGCCCGGCCGGGATCGGGCGATTGGCGGTGCGCTTCATGACGGCGTCGATGTCGGCCTCGTACCACATGTTCAGCGCGCCCGAGGCGCCACCGCCGATGGCGATGCACAGGACTGCGATGAAGCCGATGGCCGGATTGATGTGGCCGGGCGCCAGCAGCATACCGACGAAGGCGGTGAAGACGACGAGCGTCATCACCCGCGGCTTGAGCAGGGCGAAGAAGTCGCGCGCGTCGCCATCCGACAGAAGCGAAGTGGCGCCGATGGGCAGGTTTTCGTCAGTCGTGGTGACGGACATGGATCTTCCCAGGTTGTTTTCCGGCCGGTGGCGGTCCGGCTGGAGCCATTTCGGTTCTGGCTGAATCGGCACAACCGAAATGCGTCGATGAACTCTCTAGCCCGCTGAGGCTATCCGTTCACGCCTGAACGCGAAACGGCCTAAAGGGGAGACAGGCTGACCGTGCTGGCAGCCTGTCTCCGGTCTCGGATCCACGCTTACTTGATGCGCGGAAGCTGTTCCCACTGGTGGTACGGCGGCGGCGAGGACAGCTGCCATTCCAGCGTGGTCGCGCCTTCACCCCAGGGGTTGTCGCCGGCGATGCGCTTCTTGGCGAAGGCTTCCCAGACGCCATAGAGGAAGACGATGACACCGAAGGCCGAGATGTACGAGCCGTAGGACGACACCGCGTTCCAGCCTGCGAAGGCATCCGGATAGTCGATGTAGCGGCGCGGCATGCCCGACAGACCGAGGAAGTGCTGCGGGAAGAACACCAGGTTCACGCCGATGAAGGTGACCCAGAAGTGGGTGCGGGCGATCATCGGCGAGTACATGTAGCCGAACATCTTCGGGAACCAGTAGTACCAGGCGGCGAAGATGGCGAAGACGGCGCCCAGCGACAGCACGTAGTGGAAGTGGGCCACCACGTAGTAGGTGTCGTGGAAGGAGCGGTCGAGGCCGGCATTGGCCAGCTGCACGCCGGTCACGCCACCGACGGTGAAGAGGAAGATGAAGCCGATTGCCCACAGCATGGGGGTGCGGAAGGTCAGCGACCCGCCCCACATGGTGGCGATCCACGAGAAGATCTTCACGCCCGTCGGCACCGCGATCACCATGGTGGCGAAGACGAAGTAGCGCTGGGTGTTGAGCGACAGGCCGACCGTATACATGTGGTGAGCCCACACAATGAAGCCGACCGCGCCGATGGCGACCATGGCGTAGGCCATGCCGAGGTAGCCGAAGACCGGCTTCTTCGAGAAGGTCGACACGATGTGGCTGATGATGCCGAAGCCCGGCAGGATCAGGATGTAAACTTCCGGGTGACCGAAGAACCAGAACAGGTGCTGGAAGAGGATCGGGTCACCACCGCCGGCCGGATCGAAGAAGGTCGTGCCGAAGTTGCGGTCGGTCAGAAGCATGGTGATGCCACCCGCCAGAACCGGCAGCGAGAGCAGCAGCAGGAAGGCGGTGACGAGCACCGACCAGGCAAACAGCGGCATCTTGTGCAGCGTCATGCCCGGTGCGCGCATGTTCAGGATGGTGGTGATGAAGTTGATCGCACCGAGGATCGACGACGCACCGGCCACGTGAAGCGACAGGATGGCGAAGTCCATGGCCGGTCCGGGCTGACCCGAAGTCGACATCGGCGGGTATATCGTCCAGCCGCCGCCGGTGCCGTAGGCGCCTGCCGGGCCTTCGACGAACATCGAAAGCAGGAGCAGGATGAAGGCCGGCGGAAGCAGCCAGAAGGAGATGTTGTTCATCCGCGGGAAGGCCATGTCCGGCGCGCCGATCATGATCGGCACCATCCAGTTGGCGAAGCCGCCGATGAGGGCGGGCATGACCATGAAGAAGATCATGATCAGGCCGTGCGCGGTGGTGAACACGTTGTACATGTGCTTGCCACCGTCGATGGCGGCGTCACCCTCGAAGCCGTAGACCATGGCGGCCAGACCGTGGAAGATCTGGATGCCGGGCTCCTGGAGCTCCATGCGCATGGCGACCGACAGCGCGCCACCGACGATGCCCGCCATGATCGCGAAGATCAGGTAGAGCGTGCCGATGTCCTTGTGGTTGGTCGAGAAAAGCCAGCGACGGACAAAACCCTGCGGCTTGTGGTCGTGGTGTTCGTGAGCTGCGGCGGTACCTGCCATTTTTCCCACTCCCTTGAATTACTGTTCGTTGGCGGCGACGTCGACGCTCTTGGCGTCGGCATCGATGGCGGCCATCAGGTTCTGGTAGGCCCCTGGCAGATCGTCGGCAGCCGCGGCGTACCAGGCATTGTACTGGTCCTCGGAGACGACGCGGATGGCGATCGGCATGAACGCGTGGTCCTTGCCGCAGAGTTCCGAGCACTGCCCGTAGTACAGGCCCTCGCGCTCGGCATGGAACCAGGTCTCGTTGAGGCGGCCCGGAATGGCGTCCATCTTGACGCCGAAGGACGGCATCGCGAACGAATGGATCACGTCGGCGCCGGTGACGAGCAGGCGGACGGTCTTGTCGACCGGGACGACCAGTTCGTTGTCGACGGCCAGAAGACGCGGATAGGCCGCCAGATCTTCCTTGCCGGCGCCGGCGCGATCGCCTTCCTGCAGCATCAGCGAATCGAAGGAGACCTCTGCTTCCGCATCCGTCTGGTACTCGTAGCCCCAGTACCATTGGTAACCGGTCGCCTTGATCGTCATGTCGGCGTTCGGCGGCGAATACTGTGCAGTCAGCAGATTGAACGAGGGGAAGGCGAGGAAGAGAAGAATGAAGACGGGACCGAGGGTCCAGATCACCTCGATGGTGGTGTTGTGGCTGGTGCGCGAGGGCACCGGATTAGCCGACGCCCGGAAGCGCATGATCACGTAGACCAGCAACGCCAGAACGAACAGCGTAATCGGAATGATGAACCAGAGGGTGTAGATCTCAAATGAGGTGATCTGCTCCATGATGCCGGTTGCAGCATCTTGAAAGCGCATTTCCCAAGGCTTGGGCTGGTCTGCCCAGGCAACGCCTGCCAGGGCGGCATAGGACGCGAGCGTCCCTGCGAAGAGTTTCGTTTTCACACTGTATCTCCCTCGAGCGGTCGTCCGCGTCTGCGACACGCGGAATCCCTCTTGTCTCTGGGCCGCTTAAAACCACAGTTTAACAGAGGCCGCAACTGCCGCCAGAATGCCTCCCTGCGGCATTTTTGCGCAAGAGGTCGCCACATTTTTTCCGCCGGGCCGCCACAAGATGGCCGCGTTGGCGCCGCGTCTCGCCCCTGCCGCGCAGGGGATAAAGGGCAAACAGACAATGCCGAGGCGCATTGAAGCCTCAATTTCGCCCTTAGCTCGTGAAAGAGCCGACCGGACGGGTTTCAATTTGCCCGTCGCCCACTAATCATTGGGCAAGTGATTCGCTGGCACGGGTTGGTTCATGAGAGAGACGTTCGCCAAGAAAATGTTCATCGGTCTGACGGTCGCGGCCCTCTCGCTGGGGACCGTCGGTGCGTTTCCGGCCGCCGCCCAGCAGTCCGGCAAGGTCAAGTCGACGCACGGCGCCTGGTCGATCGTCTGCGACACGCCCGCCGGCGCGCCCGAGGAACAGTGTGCGCTGATGCAGAACGTCATCGCCGAGGACCGTCCCGAAGTCGGGCTTTCCGTCGTGGTGCTGAAGACTGCCGACCAGCAATCGAAGATCCTGCGCGTTCTCGCCCCGCTCGGCGTGCTCCTGCCGTCCGGTCTCGGACTCAACGTCGACGGCAAGGATATCGGCCGGGCCTATTTCGTCCGCTGCTTCACCGACGGCTGCTATGCCGAGGTGATCCTCGACGAGAACCTGCTCAAGACGCTCAGGGGCGGCACCCAGGCGACCTTCATCGTCTTCCAGTCGCCCGAGGAAGGCATCGGCATCCCCGTCGATCTCTCCGGCTTCACCGAGGGTTACGCCGAACTGCCGTAATCGGCTGGATCAACCGGCCTTCTTCGCTTCCATGTAGGAGCGCAGCACTGCATTCATGCGCGTCAGGTGGCCTTTGCCTTGCGCCTTGAAGTAGTCAAGAACGTCACGATCGACTCGCAAACTCACCGGCACTTTCTGGGCACGATCCATGATCTCGGCCTGATCCCAGAAATCCACCGGCAGGTCCGGTTCAACTGTCTTTGTGTCAGTCGACGCAAGCTCACCGCAATCCTTCATTTTGCGGATCTCGTCCAGCGATGCGCTTCTGATAGGCTGCTTTTTCACGTTTCCCGCCCTTCCAGGCTGTTATGAGGCGGGTTTTGCCGTGACGCTCCGTATGCACCACAACGAAAATCTCGCCATCCACCATGCCGAGCGAAACCTCCCGGATTTCTCCATAGTCCTTCCGGTCGTCAGGTCTGCTCAGCACCGGCCCCTCGAAGATAAGGGCGGCTTCGAGCAGATCGACACCATGCTTCCGCAGGGTTTCGCGTCGCTTGCGTTCGTCCCATTCGAACTCCATGCGATGACCTCATGGGTTCGGAAGAGGCCCAAAGCTCAGCATTGTATATACATCTTGTAATTACTTTTTGCAATGAATGGGCAGATCGAGGGGCGTTTGGCATTGCTGCTACCGGGTGCGCCTGACTACCGGCATTCTCTTCATGGGGTGAAATGGCGCTCCGGATCGCCTACCTATAAGACAAGCAATCACGGTCAGGCGCCGCCGAGCACCCTGCCCTGCATCATAGTCGGAGTGTTTCCATGTCCCACGATCTTCTTTCCCAGTTCGATATCGACGAGGCCGCTGTCGAGCGGATCGTCGGCGATGCGCTCGACGGGGCGGAGGACGGCGAACTCTTTCTCGAGCATGACGAGGCCGAGACGCTCGTCTTCGACAATGGCCGGCTGAAATCGGGTTCCTATTCGTCCGACCGCGGCTTCGGCCTGCGTTCGGTTTCAGGGGAGACGACGGGGTTCGCACATTCGGGTGAATTTTCCGAAGCGGCTCTGAAACGGGCCGCCGACGCGGTCTCGGCGATTTCGCGCGGGACCGGCGGCACCTATGCCGAGCCGCCGCAGGGCACCAATCGCATACTCTACACCGACGCAAATCCGCTCGCCGAACCGGGCTTCGAGCAGAAGGTCAAACTGCTGCAGGAGATGGACGCCTATCTGCGCAACAAGGACGAGCGCGTGCGCCAGGTCACCGCCTCGCTGTCAGCAAGCTGGCAGGTCGTTGAGATCCTGCGCGCGGACGGCCACCGTGTGCGCGACATCCGGCCGCTGACACGGCTCAACGTGTCGGTGATGGTGGGCGAAGGCGACCGCCAGGAGGCCGGTTCCTACGGCATGGGTGGACGCCAGCTCTTCGGCGATTTTCTGACCACCGAAAGCTGGCAGCACGGCGCCGACGAGGCTTTGCGCCAGGCGCTGGTCAATCTCTCGGCAATCGACGCGCCGGCGGGCACGATGGACGTGGTCCTCGGCGCCGGCTGGCCGGGCGTCATGCTGCATGAAGCCGTCGGCCACGGGCTCGAGGGTGATTCCAACCGCAAGAAGATTTCCGCCTTCGCCGGCCTGATGGGCCAGCGCGTAGCCTCCAAGGGCGTCACCGTGGTCGACGACGGCACCATCGAGGGCCGGCGCGGCTCGCTCTCGGTCGACGACGAGGGTACGCCCTCGGGCTACAATGTGCTTATCGAGGACGGCATTCTCGTGGGCTACATGCAGGACCGGCAGAACGCCCGGCTGATGGGCATGAAGCCGACCGGCAACGGCCGCCGGCAGTCCTATGCCAACCAGCCGATGCCGCGCATGACCAACACCTACATGCTCGGCGGCGACCGCACCAAGGAGGAGATGATCTCCTCGGTGAAGAAGGGCATCTACGCCGTCTCCTTCGGCGGCGGCCAGGTGGACACGACGAGCGGCAAATTCGTATTCGGTTGCACCGAGGCCTACATGATCGAGGACGGCAAGATCGGCGCGCCGGTCAAGGGCGCCATGCTGATCGGCAACGGTCCGGAAGCCATGCAGCGCATCTCCATGGTCGGCAACGACATGGCGCTCGACACCGGCATCGGCATGTGCGGCAAGCAAGGCCAGAGCGTGCCCGTCGGCGTCGGCCAGCCGCATGTACTGATGAACGCCATGACCGTCGGCGGCACCCGGGTTTGATCAGAAACGGCCGATCGGACCAACCGGCGTGGCGTAAAATTGGAAACGACGGCACGGTCCATGCGTAAGCCCAGGGGAAGGAAGAGAAGGCTGTTTGTGTGGACCACGCTCGCCATTGTCGCGGCGATTATGGCGTGGCCAGTCTATATTCGGGTGGTGGGGATCATTCACTGGCGGGAAAGTGACATACCAGCCCCGTTCGCAGAAGAATACTATCTCAGCACAGGTCAAATAAGCAGGCGTTGGGCTGCGTTAGAGGCAAGCGGGCGAGGTTACTACTGGCAAGCGTTTCGCAAGTTCCCCAAACTCGAGGACTGCCTGACGGACCCTTCCACCCTATCGGGTACTCCTATACTCGACTGGAGAGCTTTTGAGTCCGACGAGCAGCTCAAGGTTTGCATCTTCCATCTCGCGCGCCATCTCGGGTCACCGGAAGCGATGGAGAACTGGTTCAAGCAAGAGAATTTCAAAGTCAGTCAGTTTGTATGGGATTGGGGAGATACGACGGCACCCCGTATTGATTACCATATTAGCGCGGTCGCGGTCGTGCATGGCTATGATGAATTTTTCCGTTTCTTCTCCCCCCTTTCATCGCAAACCATCGCGACTATCATATTGCCCAAATCTCTTTATGCGTATGAAGACGGTGGTGTGCCTTTTCGTATCGACGTTGTTTTCAGGGCCGAAGAAAACTCCTCCCCCAGAGAGATCAGAACGCAGGTTGGCAAAAACCTGAAGTAGAGTCAGCCCGGCCTGCGGCAATTCGCCCTTTGCTTGCAACACGCCTCAACGCACCCCGATTCAAGTTCGGTTAAACCTCGCTTGCTATACCGGAAGCCAGGACACTCCCGGCATTTGCTTTTTTAGCGGCGCCGGGGGAGACGGGGGACGACCGAAACAATGCTGCAGGGACCCAGAGCAGTGGCCGCAAGACGTTGGATCAAACACACGGCCATTACAGGTGGGCTGGAGATCCTGTCGCTTGCCGCGCGCGCGGGACTAGCGCCCGGAACCGGCCGGCGCGGCGGGATCTTCACCCTCCACCACGTACGACCGTTCGAGGGGAAGGCATTCGACCCGGCCGCCCACCTGACCGTGACGCCCGAATTTCTCGACGCGGCCATCGTGGCGCTGAAGGCTTCGGGCATGGTGCCGATGGCGCTGACCGATCTGCCCGCCCATCTGGCCAGGGGGGAGAACGCGCCGCCGGCGATGGTCTTCACGCTCGATGACGGTTATCGCGACAATCTCCTTCATGCGCTGCCGGTGTTCGAGCGGCACGGGATTCCCTTCACGGTGTTCGTCACCGGCGGCTTTGTCGACCGCACCCACTCCATCTGGTGGAAGACGGCCGAGGAACTGATCGGTCGTCTCGACCGCTTCTCCTTCGATTTCGGCTACGGCCCGACGGTGATGCCGACCGCGACACTGGTCGAGAAATACGCCGCCTACGACCGGCTCTATCGCTCGCTCGCCTGCGCCGACCAGCACGGGATCATCGAGCGGCTCGATCGCTACGCTCTCGAAAACGGCGTCGATCCGCTCGCCATCGTCGACCGCGAGGTCATGGACGAGGCCGATCTTCGCGCACTCACGCGCAGCCCCCTGGCGCAGCTCGGCGGCCACACCATCAGCCACTGCAACATGGCGCATGTCGGCGAGGAACAGCTATACCGCGAGATCGATCAATCAGCGGAACGGGTCAAGGCGATCATCGGCAGCCGGCCGGCAGCCTTCGCCTATCCTTACGGCGATGCCTGCGCTGTCGGCGAACGGGAGTTCGAGGCGGTGCGGCAGTCGGGCTTCGAGATCGCCGTCACCACCATGCCGGACATATTGCGCTGCGGTTCGGCCGACAGCCTCCACCGGCTCAACCGGATTTCGCTCAACGGCTACTACCAGAAACCGCGCTACGTCGAAGCCCTGGCCTCCGGCCTGCCCTTCACCGCCCGCAAGATCGTCTCCGGCTGACGCCGCAATCGCTTACGGATAGAGCCGGGTCTTCGACCAGCTCTCGCCCTCTCGCCTGAAAACCACCCGATCATGCAAGCGGAACGGCCGGTCGTGCCAGAATTCGATCTGGGTCGGCAAAATGCGGAAACCGGACCAGTGGGCGGGTCGCGGAATCGCGCCCACGGCATAGCGCGCGGTATATTCCGCCACCGCCTTTTCCAGCGCCCAGCGTCCTTCCAGCGGACGCGACTGTTTCGAGGCCCAGGCGCCGATGCGGCTGCCGCGCGGACGCGAGGCGTAGTATTCGTCGGCCTCGGCGTCGCTGACGATTTCGACAGGCCCGCGCACCCGCACCTGGCGGCGCAGCGACTTCCAGTGGAAACACAGCGCCGCCTTCATCGTGGCGCGGATCTCCTCGCCCTTTGCGCTCTCGAAATTGGTGTAGAAGACGAAGCCGCGCTCGTCGAAGCCCTTGAGCAGGACCATGCGCACGTCGGGCAGACCATCGGTATCGACCGTGGCAAGCGCCATGGCGTTGGGGTCGTTGACCTCATTTTCGCCAGCATCCTTCAGCCATTGTGCAAACAGCGCGAAGGGTTCTCCAGCCTCGGTAAAGTCACCAGTTGTTAACCCTGTATCCGGCATGATTCGACCTCTTTGGGGCAAGATAGCCCCGACTGCCCGCCAGGGAATGCCCAGGAATTGGATGAGTGACCTAGCAGAAGCGCAGATCAGGGAAAAGAGGGGCGGCCGTCGCGGTTTCGCCCCCTTTGTCGTTGTCGCCTGCGCCCTTTCGCTCTCCGGCTGCATGAACACGCTCTCAAATCCCGTCGCTGCCCTTTCCGTCGACCGCTCGACCACCACGGCCTCCGTGCCCGAACGCGCGCCGGAAGCCGAGACGCTGTCTGACGAAGCGACGATCGCCACCGCCGTCGGCCTGTCCCGCCCCGGCCTCCCCTACCCCTGGTCGAACAGCGTGACCGGTGCAGCCGGTGTCGTCACCGAGGTGGCCGACAGCTATGCGACCGGCCGTCAGTGCCGCAGTTTCAAGACGAGCCGCCACGGCTTCGACGGCATCGCACTCTATTCCGGCACGGCCTGCCTCGACGCCTCGGGGCTGTGGGTGCTCGAGAGTTTTCAGCCCGCTTCCTGACTTGCTGTCCGGCTCTCGCAGGAAACGACGGACCGGATGCGGCCGCGTACACCGATGGTTAGCAAATAGTGATTAGTCTCTTCTGACGAACCCGCCTCGTATCGGCGGGACCGTCAGTATGGGAACAGGTAATGCGTAGTCCCTATGCCGTTCTCGGCGTGCCGAAGTCGGCCGAACCGAGCACAATCAAAACCGCCTATCGGTCGCTGGCAAAGACCTGGCATCCGGACCAGAACCGCAATGATCCGCTGGCCGGATCGCGTTTCGCGGAGATCACCCACGCCTACCAGATCCTGATGGATCCGGAGATGCGGCAGCGCTTCGACCGCGGCGACATCGACAGCCGCGGCCGCAAGCGCCAGCAGCCGGAGGCCGCCAACGATCCCTTCTCCGCCTTCCGCAATGCCTGGCGCAAACGACCCCAGCCCGCCGCTAACACCGCCGAACCGGGCGGCGCCTATGACGACCTCGCCGGCTTCGACGCGATGATCAAGCACATCTTCGGCGATCAGGCTGACGCCTCTCAGTGCGCCCAGGCGGGAGAGGCCGCACGCAGCGCCGACCCTCTGGCCGCGCTCGACGAACTGTTCGCGAAATGGAAGAACATCCATCGCGCCAAGCCCGAACCCGCCAGCCCGCCGCCGCGCCGCGAGCCGGTCGACAATCGCCAGATGCTGGAACTCGACCTCGAAAAGGTGCTGTCGGGCGGCGTCGCCGACATCCGGCTCGGCGATGGCTCGACCGCCCAGATCGACATTCCGGCTGGAATTGCCGACGGAGCCGAGATCCGGCACGAGGATGTCCGTGACCGGTCGCATGTCACCGTGGTCACGGTACGCTATCGGCCCCATCGCGAGTTTCGTCCGGAAGGCCGCGATCTGCACATGGACCACGCGATCGAACTGTCTGCAGCCGTTCTCGGCGGCCATGTGGTGATCGATACGCTCGACGGATCGGCGCGCGTCCCGCTCGGTGCGTGGACCACCGGCGGCGCACCGGCCGTCGTCGAGGGCAAGGGGCTTCCCGGCCCCGACGGAAAGCGCGGCAATCTTCTCGTCCATTTCCGCATCCGCCTGCCCGGAAAGCCGGACCCGCAGCTCGTCGACATGATGCGATCGAGGCGAAAATCCTTCTTCGTGTGATCGGAAAACCGCGGCACGAGCGCTATTCCCTGGTTGAATCGCGTTGACGAGCGGCTCCGACTTGTAAGGCAATTCGTGCTGTGCCATAGCCAGCCGTAGCTGACTGTTAGGAGATAAAAATGGCTGAAACCTCCGGTCTGATGAAGGGCAAGCGCGGCCTCGTGATGGGCGTGGCCAACAACCGTTCGATTGCCTGGGGGATCGCCAAGGCCTGCGCCGACGCGGGTGCGGAGATCGCGCTGACCTACCAGGGCGACGCTCTGAAGAAGCGTGTCGAGCCGCTCGCCAGCGAACTCGGCGCGATCGTCGCGGGCCATTGTGATGTCACCGATCCGGCCACCATCGACGCCGTATTCTCCGAGCTCGAGGCCAAATGGGGTAAGATCGACTTCCTCGTGCACGCCATCGCGTTTTCCGACAAGGACGAACTGACCGGCCGATATGTCGATACCAGCCGCGAGAACTTCGCGCGCACGATGGACATCTCGGTCTATTCGCTGACCTCGATCGCCAAGCGCGCAGAGCCGCTGATGAACGCGGGCGGCTCGATGCTGACGCTGACCTATTACGGTGCCGAGAAGGTGATGCCGCACTATAACGTCATGGGTGTTGCCAAGGCGGCGCTCGAGGCCAGCGTGCGCTATCTGGCCGTCGATCTCGGCGGCAACGGCATTCGCGTCAACGCGCTTTCGGCCGGCCCTATCAAGACGCTGGCCGCCTCCGGCATCGGCGATTTCCGCTATATCCTGAAGTGGAACGAGTACAACTCGCCGCTCAAGCGCACCGTGACGATCGAGGAAGTTGGCGATTCGGCTCTCTACCTGCTGTCGGATCTGTCGCGCGGAGTAACCGGCGAGGTCCACCACGTCGATTCGGGTTACCACACGATCGGCATGAAGGCCGTCGACGCTCCGGACATCTCCACCGTCAAGGACTGACACACCCAGCGCCGGAAGGGCCCGAGCCGCGATCATGCAGGACCTGTCGCTCTACGTCATCCGCCACGGACAGACAGACTACAATCGCGAGGGCCGGCTGCAGGGCTCACGCGACATCCCGCTCAACGCGCTCGGGCGCAGCCAGGCCGCGGGCAACGGCAAGCGGCTGGCTGCCCTCCCCGGCTTCGACGCTTCCGCCCAGGACTGGGTGGCCAGTCCCTTGTCGCGCACCCGCCAGACGATGGAACTGGTGCGCGAGAATGCGGGCCTCGACCCACGAACCTACCGAACCGACGATCTGCTGATCGAACTGAGCTTCGGCGACTGGGAAGGCCTGACCATGGACGAGGTCGAGCGCGATCACCCGGGCATCGATCGAGAGCGCGATCAGGCGAAATGGGAGTTCTGTCCACCCGGCGAAGGCGCGGAGAGCTACGAGATGTTGGCGAAGCGGATCGACCGCTTTCTCGCCAGGGTCACCGGACCGATGGTCGTCGTCGCCCATGGCGGCGTCATCCGCGCGCTGTTCAACCGGATCGGCGGCATCGACGGCAATACCGCGGCGATGCTCGATATTCCGCAGGATCGCATCCTGAGGATTGAAAACGGCGAGATCGGCTGGCTTTGACAGCCCAACCGACCAAGGGGGCTGGCATGCATTCGCAATCCTGGTCGGGCGGCTGCTGCTGCACCAAACTCCGTTACCGACTAAAAGCCGAACCGATGGTGGTCCACTGCTGCCATTGCACCCAATGCCAGCGACTGACGGGTAGCGGTTTCGTCATCAACGGCGTGATCGAGACCTCCAATCTGGAGATCGAAACGGGAAGTCTGAAGCCGTTCCATCTTCCCAGCGAGAGCGGCCGGCCACTGATTGTGTATCGTTGTGATGAATGCGGGACCGACATCTACACCGACTATGGCGGTCGGGAGACGATGATATTCGTGAGGATGACGACACTTGACGATCCGGCGCGTTTCGGACCGGACGTCCACATCTATACCCGTTCCAAGCTGCCGTGGATCGTGCTGCCACCGCATGTGCCCGCTTACGAAGGCTATTATCCGACCTTCGAAGAGGTGTGGACACCTGAAGCGCTCCAGCGCCGCAAGGCGCTCGGCTTCTGAAAGCTTCCGAAACTGAAAACTACTCAACGACCTCGAGGTCGTTGATCACCCGCTTGCCGTCGACGACGGTGTAGAAGACGGTCACCCGGACGCCCGATTCCAGACCCTCGAAATTGAATTCCGAAGGCGTGTTGTAGGTCTGGCCGTCGTCGAGCGTGATCTGTGCCTGGTCGGTCGAAACATCCGTGATCGTCGCCTCCACATCGGCGCTCTGGGCGAAAGCCGCCAGCGGCGAGAGAAGGGCGGAGGTGGCAAACAGGACGGAGATGACGAAGCGCATGAGAAATCTTCCTGGCGATTTGTTCGTATGAAGCCCTTTAAGTGCCTGATTGTGGCAAAATTGGCCGTTGCTGAAATACCGGACGCGAGAAAAGCGTTCCCGTTCCACTGAAAAATTCCGTGTCCGAATTGGTAAAGGGACATGGTTTCAGAATTGTTACAAGGCCGCAGGCCCGGCTCCATCCCCTTTTCGCGCAACCCGATGATTTGACATGGCGGGTGCTTGCGATAGAAGTCCAGCGCGCGCCCAAGGCGCTATCGAAACGAAGCGGTCACGGACATGTCGCACAATACTTTCGGTCATCTATTTCGGGTCACGACCTGGGGCGAGAGCCACGGGCCGGCGATCGGCTGCGTGGTCGACGGCTGCCCGCCCGGCATCCGATTCTCCGAGGCCGAACTGCAGGCCTGGCTCGACCGGCGCAAGCCCGGCCAGTCGCGATTCGTCACACAGCGGCGCGAGGCCGACGCCGTACGCGTGCTCTCGGGCGCCATGCCGCAGGAGGATGGAACCTTCATCTCCACCGGCACGCCGATCTCGCTGATGATCGAGAACACCGACCAGCGCTCGAAGGATTATTCCGAGATCTCCAAGCGCTACCGGCCGGCGCACGCCGACTACACCTATGACGTCAAATACGGCATCCGCGACTATCGCGGCGGCGGTCGCTCCTCGGCGCGCGAAACCGCAACACGGGTGGCGGCTGGAGGGCTCGCCCGCAAGGTCGTTCCGGGCATGACAGTGCGCGGCGCGCTGGTCCGGATCGGCAAGCACCCGATCGATCGCTCGCGCTGGGACTGGGCGCAAGTCGACAAGAACCCCTTTTTCGCCCCGGATCCGGACATCGTGCCTGTCTGGGAAGAGTATCTCGACGAGATCCGCAAAGCCGGTTCCTCCGTCGGGGCGGTCATCGAGATCGTAGCCGAGGGCGTCCCCGCGGGCATCGGCGCGCCGGTCTACGCCAAGCTCGATCAGGACATCGCTTCCGGGCTGATGTCGATCAACGCGGTCAAGGGCGTGGAGATCGGCAACGGATTTCAGGCCGCAGAGATCAGCGGCGAGGAAAACGCCGACGACATGCGCATCGGGCCGGACGGCAAGCCGATGTTCCTCTCCAACCATGCCGGCGGCATCCTGGGCGGCATCTCGACGGGCGAACCTATCGTCGCGCGTTTCGCGGTCAAGCCCACCTCGTCGATCCTCACCGAGCGCCAGTCGATCGATTCCGATGGCAACGAGGTGATGGTCCGGACCAAGGGCCGCCACGACCCCTGTGTGGGCATCCGCGCCGTGCCGATCGGCGAGGCCATGGTTGCATGCGCCATCGCCGACCATTATCTCCGGGACCGCGGCCAGACCGGCCGGCTCGACTGACAGGAATTCCCATGGCCTATGACCAGAAGCGTGTGGTGGAGGCGCTCCGCGCGTTCGAAGCCGGTGAAATCGTCGTCGTCACCGATGACGACGGACGGGAGAACGAGGGCGATCTGATTGTCGCGGCAGTCCACTGCACGCCGGAGAAGATGGCCTTCATCGTCCGTCACACCTCCGGCATCGTCTGCACGCCGATGCCGCGAGAGGAGGCCAAGCGCCTCAACCTGACCGCCATGGTGGCCGAGAACGACGCGCCGCATTCGACCGCCTTCACCGTCTCGGTCGACTACAAGCACGGCACAACGACGGGCATCTCCGCCGACGACCGGACGCTGACGGTGCGCAATCTCGCCAACCCGAATGCCGGTGCCGTCGATTTCGTTCGCCCCGGCCACATCTTCCCGTTGGTCGCCCGTGAGGGCGGCGTGCTGATGCGCTCGGGCCATACCGAAGCCGCCGTCGATCTGTGCAAGCTCGCCGGCTTGCCGCCCATCGGCGTGATCTGCGAACTCGTCAATGACGACGGCACGGTGACGCGCGGCGAGCAGGTGGCAGAATTTGCCCGTACCCATGACCTGAAGCAGGTGTCGGTGGCCGATCTCATCGCCCACCGCCAGCGCAAGGAGACGCTGATCCAACTGGTCGACAGTTTCAACGTCAAGACGGTCGCAGGCCCCGCCAAGGCGCAGGCCTATGCGCTCCCCTGGGACCCGATGCACCATCTGGCGGTGGTCTTCGGCGACATCCGCGACGGCGAGGATGTGCCGGTTCGCCTGCATCTCGAATCCGTCGTCGACGACGTCTTCGGCGAGCGCCGGGTGCTCGACACGATCATGACACGGATGAAATCCGAGGGTCGTGGCGTGGTGATCTACCTGCGCGAGGGTTCCGTCGGCGTCGGCCATCGCGGACCGCGCCCGACGAGCACCGAGAACGAGGAACATGCCGAAGCCCAGGCCCGCGAGCACGAATGGCGCGAGATCGGTCTCGGCGCCCAGATCCTGCGCGACCTCGGCGTCTCCTCGATCAAGCTCTACACCTCGCGCGCCCGCCATTACGTCGGCCTCGAAGGCTTCGGCATCAAGATCAACGCCACCGAGATCATCTGAAGCGGATCGAACCGGTTCGCGCGCGTCTCAGATCTTCAGATTCTTCCTCGACGGGAAGAGCTTCGCCTTGAGCGTCTTGCGGACGATCCGGTAGCGGAAGGCTAAGCGGTTCTTCGCATGGCGGAGCAAGCCTGCGATCCTGCCGGGCGGCGACAAGTGCCCGACAGTCAGATCGTCGATCGGAACCGTGCTTTCAGCCGGTCGGTCCGGATCGTTGACGTAATTGTCCGGCAGGTGGCGGATACAGGCTTTTGCGACCGGTTGCAGGGTGGCCGGATCGAGTGGAAAGACCACCCGCTGAGCGAACGGACAAGGCGGATTTTCAAAGGTCAGGCCCTGTGTCGCACGCTCGCGCGATCCCCACCGCGAGACCAGAGTGCTTTCGAACAGGTGGAATGAATGCGAGGCGACGTATTCCCGCGCCTGATCGCGATCGAGGAAAAACATGCCGCAATAGGGCAGTTCGATCTCGGTGAATACGAGGCCACCGGCTTCAACGAAGGGGAGGCCGGCGAGAACGGTCCGTCGCGGCTGATCGGTCGCGATCAGTTGTCCGGTACGGTGCAGACGCTCTGTCCGGTAGACTCCCGGCAGCAGGCCTAGCGGCTTGAGGAGCGCGCCATACTCCAGCAGATAGGCAAGCTGGGTCTCAGTGATTTCCTCGTCGTCCTCGACGTAGAGGAAGTGCGTGTAACCACCCTCGCCCGTTTCGACGAGCCGGCGCATGTCGTCCTTGTGCGCCCAGGTCAGAAGGAAGGGATGGAGGAGATCCCGGCAGCGCCGGATCTCGAACCCGTCGGTCACCCCTTGTTCGGCCAGCGCCTTCCGTATCTCGGCAATTTCCGCTTCACCGACGTCATTGACGTAGATGAAGACGGTTTTTTCGGCATTTTTCGCTTCAAACAGTGCGTCTATGGTCTTGCCCAGATAGACAAGCCTTTGGCGCACGTAGTGAAAAGTCACAAACACCGCGATACGAGGGAGGTCGGCGACCTGCTCCACAACAAGGGATCCTTGAATACATTCAACTAATATATTATGATAATATAATATGATTCGCAGCGAACCGGCCAGAACACCTACCCCGTCAGCAGGACGCCCGTCTATCAACGGCAATTTGTTGCATGCGGCGGTCTAGGCGTCCAGCCAGTTATCGGCCAGCACCACCTCGCCGACCCCGGCGAAACGGGCGATCCGGGCAAGTTCGGAGGCCAGCTTGTCCAACCGACCGGCCGACGCCCGTACCTTCGGTTCCCACCACAGTTTGCGCACGTTCAGCGTGCCCGCCTTGCGGTCGGCCTTCATGTCGATGCGGCCGATCATCCTGTCACCCTCGATCAGCGGAAAAACGTAATATCCGTATTGCCGCTTGGGCTCGGGGACGAAGATCTCGATCCGGTAGGAGAAGCCGAACAGGCGCTCGGCGCGGTTGCGGTCCCGGAGCACCGGATCGAAGGGCGAGAGCACACGGACGCGGCCCGGCGGATCGGGCCAGTCGGCCGGATCTGGCGACAGGCCCGGCAGCGCGACGGACGGCCTCGACTTTCCATCCACCGTTTCAATCGTCACCTGTTCGAGATCGCCGAGATTTTCGGCCACCCACGCCTTCGCCTCCTCCGGGGTCACCACCGCCCAGAAGGCAGCGATCTCGCCATGGGTGGCGAAACCCAGGCGGTCGAGCGCCGAACGGCAGGCCCAGTCGACGAACTCCGAATGGCTCACCTCGGCCTCGCGGTGATGGTCCGGGATCACCCGTTCGGTGAGGTCGTAGACCTTCTGGAAATTCTGCCGCGAATGGATCGAGAGCTTTCCGGTCTGCCAGAAATATTCGAGCGCGGTCTTGTTCGGATGCCACTGCCACCAGCCGCCGGACTTGTGATCCTCGGCCTTCATGTCGCGCGACATGATCGGGCCGTTCTCGACGATATGGGCGAGCGTCTCCTCGAAGGCGCTGTCGTAATTCTCGCCCCGCCACTTGATCCAACGCTCGCGGATGCGCGCCTCCTTGCGCAGGAAGAAATGCTTCCAGTAGGGGAAGAACTCCGTCGGGATGATCGAGGCGTCGTGGGTCCAGTGCTCGAACAGCGCCCGGTCCTCCTCCAGCAACTGCCGCAACTGCTCGGGCCGGAAGGTCTGGTTGCGCGAGAACAGGATCATGTTGTGGGCGCGCTCGACGGTGGAGATCGAATCCACCTGCACGAAGCCGATCCGCCGGATCAGGTCGAGCAGCCCGTCATTCCCCATCGCCACACCCGGGTTATCGCACAGGCCCTGGCGGGCGAGAAAAATGCGGCGCGCGATGGCATTGTCGAGATGAATCGTCATCCCGCCACTGTGCATGACGGGATGACCGGTTCAAGCTCGACCGATGTCAGTTTGTGGCAGGAGCGGTCACGCCGCCTTCGCCGGTTCGAACACCAGCGAACGGTGCGTTGCCGTGCCGGCCATGGCGCCGTCGGCGACGGAAAGCGCGACGCTGCCGGTCAGGCGGATCGCGTCGCCGGCGGCATGGACGCCCGGAACCGAGGTCGCGCGCATCTCGTCGGTGCGGATCCAGGCGCCCAGCGGGCCGTCCTCGAAGGCGCAGCCGAGCTGTTCGGCGAGCGGGCTCGCCATCACCATGCGGCCGGCGGTGAACAGGCCGGCGACCGGCACGACTCGGCCGTCGGCGAGACGGACATCGGCGCGTTCGCCCTCGATAGCGGTGACAGGCGCGGTTTCGATCACCCCGCCGCGACCCTCGAACTGCGCCAGCTGCTCCGGATCCGGCGTGAATGTCCCGTTGAGAAAGAAAGTCGTCTGGCCCCATTCTGTCAGCAGCAAGGCCTGATGGAACGAGTGCGGGCCCGTCGCCAGCACGCCGACGGGTGCGCCGCCGAGTTCGTAACCGTCGCAATAGGGGCACATGAAGACGCTGTCGCCCCAGCGCTCTGACAAGCCGGGAACATTCGGCAGGATGTCGGCGACGCCGGTGGCGAGGATCAGCCGGCGGCCGCGCAGCACGCCGTCATTGGCCAGCTCGACGGCGAAATCGTCGTTGACACCGGAGGCCGCGACCGCCTCGCCCTCGATGAAGGTGACGGTCGGATAGGCCGCTAGTTGGGCGCGGGCCTCCGCGATGATCGCAGCCGGCGCCTTGCCGTCCTGGCCGAGAAAGCCGTGCGAATGGGCGGCGAAGCGGTTGCGCCTCAAACCGAGGTCGACCACGGCGACTGTACGGCGAGCGCGCGCCAGTTGCAGCGCGGCAGAGAGGCCGGCAAAGCTGCCGCCGACAACGATCACATCATGCATCATGGGAATGGTCCTTCTTGTAATCATGGTGCGCCATGAAGCGCTCGCGCACGCCCGCCCAGATATCGGCTAGGGTGACGGCGCGCATGCGGGCGCGATAGACCGCGCGCATCTCTTCCATTGTGGCGTCGAGCTCGCGGTTGACCGCCTGCTCGATCAGACAGCCCGGGCTTTCCTCCTTGTTGGAAAAGCCGATCACGTCGGGCTCGCCGAGGCTTTCGTGAATGTCGAGAAGGCTGATCTCGGCGAGCGGCCGGGCGATGGTCCAGCCGCCGCCATGGCCCTTCTCCGATTGCACCAGCCCGCGTTCGCGCAGGCCCGCCATCGTGCGACGGACGACCACCGGGTTGGTATCCATGCAGACGGCGAGCTCGACCGAGGTCATCGGCCGGCCCATGGCCTCCATGTGCAGGAGGCCGTGAAGAACGATGGAGAGGCGGCTGTCTCTTTTCATGTAACTTCAAATGTTACTTAAAGCGTCTGATGTCAAGCCCGCCTCTCCCGCGACGCAGTGCGAGCTGTGACATGTCGCACTGCCGAACCACCCGCCGCCACCTATGCCGGAAGGGACGCAACACCCGAACTGAAAGTGGGGACAACCATGTGGGACTTCAGCATTTCCCGAACCCTCGGCATCATGGCGCGCACGATGCCGTTCATCCTGACCCGGCTCGCGGTCTATTTCGGCATCACCTTCGCCTATCTCGTCGCCATCGGAGCGGGCACCGGTATCGGCTACGGCATCGGCTCGATCAGTGATAATCCCGGTGGTTTTGCCATGTGGGGCGGTATCGCCGGGTTCGGCGTCGTCTCGGCGGTGGTCTACTGGATCCGCGAATACATCCTCTACATGGTCAAGGCCGGCCATATCGCGGTCATGGTGGAGATGCTCGACGGCCGACCCATCGCAGACGGGAAGGGCCAGGTCGCCCACGCCCGCGACGTGGTAACCGAACGGTTCGGCGAGACCAATGCGCTCTTCGCACTCGACCAGCTGATCAAGGGTGTCATCGCCGTGATCACCGGGCTGATCGGCGGCGTCGCCCGTTTCCTGCCGATCCCGGGCCTCGATGCGCTCGCCGGCTTCCTCAACGGCGTCATCCGCATGTCGCTCACCTATGTCGACGAGGTGGTGCTCGGCTACAATATCCGCGTGCGCTCGACCAACCCGTGGGAGACCTCCCGCCACGGTCTGGTGCTCTATGCCCAGAACGCCAAGGTGATGATCAAGAACGCCGTCTGGCTGACGCTGATCCTGTGGGCGCTCTCCTTCCTCATCTTCCTCGTCATGCTAGCGCCAGCCGGCCTGCTCGTCTGGCTGGTCCCTTCCGCCGGTTCGGGCTGGACCTTCGTCGCGGCGATCGTATTCGCTTGGGCGCTCAAGGCCGCCATTCTCGAACCCTTCGCCATCGCGGCGCTGATGGACGTTTATTTCCGCGCCATCGAGGGCCAGGTCCCCGATCCCGCCTGGGACCGCAAGCTCGCCGACGCCTCCGGCAAATTCCGGGAACTGATCGGCAAGGCGCGCGACTACGCGCCCACCGCATCGCGTGCCACGACCGCGACCCCTCCTCCGGTCGATCCGGGTACCGGGCCCGGCGCCGGCGAAGCGCGGAACGCCTGAGCCGGGAGGCACGCGAGGAAAAGGCCGACCTTTCGCTCGGGGTCGGCCTTTTTCATATTTGCGGACCGCTAATCCATTGCCTGTGTGGTCCGGTCGGAAAAGCTGTTTCCGCCGCGGCGTAATCTGCTACAAACCGGCATGACCACTTATCTGTATTCCAATCCGATCTCCCTCGAACACCTCACGCCGCCCGGACATCCCGAACGTCCGGACCGGATCCGCGCGCTGCAAGCCGTGTTCGAACACGAGAATTTCAATCCGCTGGTCCGCGTGGAAGCGCCAGAGGCCGACGAGGAGACGGTTCTTCTCGCCCATCCGGAGAGCTATCTCGCGCGCGTGAAGGCGGCCATTCCCGAGGAAGGGCTGGCGCGGATCGACGAGGATACGACCGCCAGCCCGCGTTCGCTGGAAGCGGCGCTTATCTCCGTCGGCGGCGCCATTGCCGCGGTCGATGCTGTGATGGACGGCGTCACCGACAATGCCTTCGTCGCCACCCGTCCGCCGGGCCACCACGCCGAACGCGACAAGGCCATGGGATTCTGCCTCTTCAACCAGGCGGCCATCGCCGCCCGCCACGCGCAGAGGAAGTACGCCGTCGAGCGCGTCGCCATCGTCGACTGGGACGTCCACCACGGCAACGGCACGCAGGACATCTTCTACGAGGACAAGTCGGTCGTCTATTGCTCGACGCACCAGATGCCGCTCTACCCGGGCACCGGGGCGCTCAAGGAGACCGGACAGGGCAACATCTTCAACGCCCCACTGTCGGCCAACGACGGGTCGGATCATTTCCGCGAGGCCTTCAAGACGCGCGTCCTGCCGGCGCTCGAGGACGCGCGGCCGGACCTGATCATCATCTCCGCCGGTTTCGACGCCCACCACCGCGATCCGCTCGCCGAGATCAATCTGGTGGCTGACGATTTCGACTGGGCGACCGGGAAACTGATGGACATCGCCTCGCGCTACAACGGCAACCGGGTCGTCAGCCTGCTCGAAGGCGGATATGATCTGCTCGGGCTCGCCGAATCGGCGGCCTCCCACGTCTTGCGTCTGATGAGAGGATAGGAATGGCCGAAGCCAGTAATACCGCCCCCACCGAAACCGCGGCTCCGGACATCTCGACCATGAGCTTCGAGACGGCGGTGGCCGAACTCGAACGCATCGTCGACCATCTCGAACGCGGCGACGTGCCGCTCGACAAGTCGATCGAGATCTACGAGCGCGGCGAGGCGCTGAAGGCCCATTGCGAGAAGCTTCTGGGTGCGGCCGAAAAGCGTATCGAGAAGATCCGGCTCGACCGCGAGGGCAAGCCGACCGGGACCGAGCCGCTCGACCCGGAATAGACTCGCCTGTGGCGCCAATCGAGGAGAGCCGTGCATGAGCATCTTCAACGCAGACGATCCCACGATGGGCGACGCCTTCTCCTGTGACGCGATTGAGCATCTGGTCATTCCGTCCTCGCGCGAGATCGGCAATTTCGCCGTCCGCCGCGCCCTTCCCACGGCCAAACGCCGGATGGTCGGTCCCTTCATCTTCTTCGATCGCATGGGCCCCTCGATCATCGAGACCGGCAGCGGTCTCGACGTACGGCCGCATCCCCATATCGGCCTGTCGACCGTGACCTATCTGTTCGACGGACAGATCCGCCACCGAGATTCGCTCGGCAGCGAAATGGTGATCCGTCCGGGTGACGTGAACCTGATGACCGCCGGGCGCGGCATCGTCCATTCCGAGCGCTCGCCGGAAGAGGACCGCAGCCACCCGCTGCCGCTATCCGGCCTGCAGACCTGGGTGGCATTGCCCGAGGCGCACGAGGAAGACGCGCCGTCATTTTCCCACACCGCAGACACGGAACTGCCGCGCTACACGGCCGACGGCATCGACCTCAATCTGGTGATCGGCTCCTACGGCAACCTAAAGTCTCCGGTGCCGATGCTGTCTGAAACCATCTATGCCGACCTCCACCTGACCGCCGGCGCCAGCTTCCCGCTCGATGCCCTGTGGGAAGAACGGGCGATCTACATTCTCGACGGTTCGGTCGAGATCGCAGGCGACCTGTTCGGCAAGGATCAGCTGCTGATCTTCCGGCCCGAGGACGCGATCTCGCTCAAGGCCGGACCGCAAGGCACCCACGTGATGATCTTCGGCGGCGATTCCATGGGCTCCAAGCGCCATATCTGGTGGAACTTCGTCTCCTCGTCGAAGGAACGGATCGAGCAGGCCAAGGAAGAATGGAAGACCGGCCGCTTCGACATCGTGCCCGGCGACGCGGAAGAGTTCATCCCGCTGCCGGGCTGAGACATCAGGACCGCCTGGTCTCGATGACTGACGGCCGCACGGCCATGCGCTGCCACCACGCCTGGACGCGCGGAAAATCTCCGATCAGCTCCGCACCCTCGGGCGCTTCGAGGAAATAATCCAGCATAGGCGCCCAATAGAGATCCGCGAGTGCCGGCTGCTCGCCCAGCATCCACGGCCCCTCCTCCATCAGATCGCTGAGCGCAGTCAGAATTTTCCGCGCCTCCGTGAGCGACGCGGCGAGCTTCGCCCCGTCGGTTACCTCGCCTTCCGACGGCTTCGATATCCGCTCGACATAGACGCCCCAGACCAGATGCGGGTAGGCATAGTTGTCGGCGATGCTGACGAGCTGGTTGCACCGGGCGCGCGTGACCGGATCCTCCGGCTGAAGGCGCGGCCCGTCGAAGGCCTCGTCGACGTAGCGGGTGATCGCAGCTGTCTCGTAGAAACGGAAATCGCCGTGTTCTATGGCCGGGATGCGGGCGAACGGGTGGCGCTCGAGATAGTCGGGCGGAACGCCGTCTTCGGCGAAGACGTCCACCGGCACCAGCGTATAGGTCACGCCCTTCTCGGCAAGGCACAGCCGCGCGATGCGGACATAGACGCTGTAATCCGATCCGAACAGGCGTATCACCGGCTTCTCCCTCGCACCGAAACCGGTTTAACGCATCGGCCGCCGAAAGTCGCGCGCGCCGTTTCTCACCGTGGCACGCTTGCGGACGCTCTCCCGCGGACCTCTTGTCGCAGCCGGGATATCGCCCCAGCTTTGAAGGGAGATTTCCTTTACAGGGTGCCCATTCCGCGATACCCGGAATGGATGAAAGGTGCCAGCGCGTGAGCCAGTTTCCCCATACGCCGCTTCTCGATACGGTCCGGTTTCCGTCCGATCTGAAAGCCCTCGACGACGACAAGATGCCGGAACTGGCGTCCGAACTGCGCGCCGAGATGATCGACGCCGTCTCCAAGACCGGCGGGCATCTGGGCGCGGGCCTCGGCGTCGTCGAGCTCACCATCGCCATCCACAAGGTCTTCGACACGCCGCACGACCGGCTGATCTTCGACGTCGGCCACCAGTGCTATCCGCACAAGATCCTCACAGGGCGCCGCGACCGCATCCGCACGCTGCGCCAGGAAGACGGCCTGTCCGGTTTCACCAAGCGCGACGAGAGCGAATACGACCCGTTCGGCGCGGCCCATTCCTCGACCTCGATTTCCGCCGGTCTCGGCATGGCGGTTGCGAGCGAGTTCCAGAACGTGCGCCGAAACGTCATCTCGGTGATCGGCGACGGGGCGATGTCGGCCGGCATGGCCTTCGAGGCGCTCAACAATGCCGGCGCGCTCGACGCCCGGCTGATCGTCATCCTCAACGACAACGACATGTCGATCGCCCCGCCGACGGGCGCGATGAGCGGCTATCTCGCCCGCATGGCCTCGGGGCGCACCTATATGGGCATCCGCGAGACCGGCAAGAAGCTGACGGCCTATCTCGGCAAGCATATCGACCGCGCCATCACCCGCGCCGTCGAGCATGCCCGCGGCTACGTGACCGGCGGCACGATGTTCGAGGAGCTCGGCTTCTACCATATCGGTCCGATCGACGGTCACAACTTCGAGCACCTCCTGCCGGTCCTGCGCAATGTGCGCGACAATGGCGACGGGCCCGTGCTGATCCATGTCGTCACCCAGAAGGGCAAGGGCTATGCCCCGGCCGAAAAGGCTGCCGACAAGTATCACGGTGTGGCGAAGTTCGACGTCGTCACCGGCGCGCAGGCGAAGGCCAAGCCCAATGCGCCGAGCTACACCAACGTCTTCGCCGAAGCGCTGATCGAGGAAGCCAACCACGACGAAAAGATCGTGGCCGTGACCGCAGCCATGCCCTCGGGCACCGGGCTCGACAAATTCGGCGACATCCACCCGACCCGCGTCTTTGATGTCGGAATCGCCGAGCAGCACGCCGTCACCTTCGCTGCCGGCATGGCGACCGAGGGGCTGAAACCCTTCGCCACCATCTATTCCACCTTCCTGCAGCGCGGCTACGACCAGGTCGTCCACGACGTGGCGATCCAGAACCTGCCGGTGCGCTTCCCGATCGACCGCGCCGGCTTCGTCGGCGCCGACGGCGCCACCCATGCCGGGTCTTTCGACGTCGCCTATCTCGCCTGCCTGCCTAATTTCGTGGTGATGGCAGCCGCCGACGAGGCGGAACTCAAGCACATGGTGCGCACGGCGGCCGCCCATGACGGTGGCCCGATCTCCTTCCGCTATCCACGGGGCGAGGGCGTGGGCGTCGAGCTGCCCGCGCGTGGCGAGATCCTCGAGATCGGCAAGGGCCGGATCGCCAAGGAAGGCACCAAGGTGGCGCTTCTCTCCTTCGGGACGCGGCTCGCCGACTGCCTGCTCGCGGCCGAAGATCTCGACGCGGCCGGGCTCTCGACAACCGTCGCCGACGCCCGCTTCGCCAAGCCGCTGGATACCGATCTCATCGCCCGCCTCGCCCGCGAGCACGAGGTGCTGATCACCATCGAGGAAGGCTCGGTCGGCGGTTTCGGCAGCCACGTGCTTCATTACCTCGCTCATGAAGGCCTCCTCGATCGCGGCCTGAAGGTACGTCCCATGGCGATGCCGGACGTCTTCATGGACCAGGCCAAGCCAGAGGTGATGTACGCCCGTGCCGGGCTCGACCGGGCGGCGATCGTCAAGACCGTCTTCACCGCGCTCGGCGTCTCCGGCGAGGCCGCCAGACACGCCTGACGGCGCGCCGTTTCTTAACGCCAACAGTCTCGTCTCGACGCCCGATAACCGGCAGGCAACCATGCCGCTTTGCGCTTTCTTGACCATGCTTCCTGACCCTTCCGAAAGCCCTTCCGCCTAGACTGCGCGGCGAACGGGACAGGTGGGACAGAACCATGCTTTCGGGAAAATTTATGCGCGCCATCCTGCTGGCCGCGACCATGTCGTCAGGCGCTGGAACCGCACTCGCGGACCAGAATCGTCCTGCCTACGATCGGCGGATCGAGGAAGCTGCGATCGAACGCGTGCAGTCGAAACTCGGCGACATCCGTGGCCCCTTGGGTCTTCACGCGGGCGGACATTTCGACCCGACGCGACCGTCCAAGCCCACCGATCCGTGGGTCTGGCTCGAATTCACGCCGCCCGGCGAGAAGATTTCCGGCTGAGTTTCACGTTCTAATATTCAAATCGTTTCAGTAGTATCGATGGGCAACCGGACATATCGAATCCGGCTGCTCACACAATGAATCATTGCCACGGCTTTACATGCAGGTATTTACCTGCATATCCTAGCGCCGAGATGAAAGAGACGACGAACACGGACCTGGTCTTCAAGGCCCTCGGCGATCCCACCCGCCGGAAGCTGCTCGACCTGTTGTGCGAGCGCAACGGCCAGACGCTCAATGAGCTGTGCGACCATCTCGACATGGCGCGGCAGTCCGCCACGCAGCATCTCGGCCTACTGGAAGCGGCCAACCTCGTGAGCACCACGCGGCGCGGCCGGGAGAAACTGCACTTCATCAACCCGGTGCCGCTGCACGAAGTCTACGAGCGGTGGGTGCGGAAATTCGAGGTCCAGCGGCTGAGCCTGCTGCACCAACTCAAAACGGAACTTGAGGGAGAATGAGCATGAGCCCGAGAACGAACTATGAAACAACGACACTCGTCTACGTCACCTACATCGCCACCTCCGCCGAGAAGGTGTTCGCCGCCATCACCCGGCCGGAAATTTCCAGACAGTACTGGGGCCACGAGAACGTCTCGGACTGGCAGGTGGGATCCGACTGGGCGCACGTACGCGACAATGACGAGCATACCGTCAATCTCGTCGGCAAGGTGATCGCGATCGAACCGCCGCGCCGACTCGTCGTCTCCTGGGCCAACCACTCGCAGAAGGACGATCCGCAGGACGATCCGCAGGCCTATTCGCAGGTCACCTTCGAGATCGCCGACTATGACGACATGGTGCGGCTGACCGTCACCCATGACGATCTCGTCACCGGCTCGGGCATGCACACCGGCGTCAGCAAGGGCTGGCCGATCGTGCTGTCGAGCATGAAGTCGTTCCTCGAAACCGGCCGGGCGCTCGACATCTTCGCCAAGCCGAAGGCCGCCTGAGAGGCGCGAGAGGGAGACGGTGATAACGAAGCGATATTCCGGCGGCTGCGCCTGCGGCGCCCTGCGCTACGAGACCGACGCCGAGCCGGTCTTCTCCAACCACTGCCAGTGCACCGACTGCGCCAAACGCAGCGGCACCGGCCACAGCTCCTACCTGACCTTCCCCGACAAGACCGACGTCACGGTGAGCGGAGAGGCGAAGATCTGGACCGTCCGCGCCGACAGCGGCTTCGACAAGCACCACGCCTTCTGCCCCGTCTGCGGCACGCCGGTCTATCTCACCTTCGACCGGATGCCGGGCATCTTCACCGTGCATGCGACGAGCCTCGACGTCCCGTCGCTCTTCGCGCCGACGGTGATCACCTATGCAAGCCGCGCGCTCCCCTGGGACGACATGAGCCCCACGCTCAAGGCCTTCGAGACGAGCCCGAACGCATAGGGTTGGACTCCGCCCTTGCGGGCGGCGTGCGAAACCGCCATGAGGGGGCATGAACGCCGCTCCTTCGACCACGACCCGCCCGCGGCTCGACCAGTATCTGGTCGAGCTGGGCCACTACGAAACCCGCTCCCGCGCCCGCGATGCGATCGCCCGCGGCGCGGTCAGCGTCGACGGCCGTCCGGTGACCAAGCCGGGCGCGCCTGTGACCGCAGGCGCCGCCATCGCGATTTCCGACCCGGCGCGGGCCTATGTCTCGCGCGCGGCGCTGAAGCTGATCGCCGGGTTCGACGCCTTCAGTTTCGATCCGGCAGGCCGCGACTGTCTCGATATCGGCGCCTCGACCGGCGGGTTTACCCAGGTTCTCCTCGAGCGCGGCGCGCGCCACGTCACCGCGATCGACGTCGGCCACGGCCAGATGGATCCGCGCTTGGCCGCCGATCCCCGCGTCGACAACCGCGAAGGGCTGAACGCCCGCGATCTTTCGGCCGACGACATCGGTGACCGCGCGATCGGAGCGATCGTTTCCGATGTCAGCTTCATCTCGCTGAAACTGGCCCTGCCGCCGGCGCTCGACCTCGCCTCCCCCGGCGCCTTTGCGGTGCTGCTGGTCAAGCCGCAATTCGAGGCCGGTCGCGAGGCGATCGGCAAGGGAGGGCTCCTGAAGGACCCGACGCGGGGCCCGGCTATCGCCGAAGAGCTTGCGACCTGGCTCGGCAGCCAGGCCGGCTGGCGGGTGACCGGCCTCGTCTCATCGCCCATCGAGGGCGGTGACGGCAACCATGAATATCTGCTCGGCGGAGTGAAGGCATGAGTGCGACAGAGCTGACGATCACCGAACTCGGCGCTCAGGGTGACGGTGTCGCGGGCAATTCCGGCAACCCGGTCTTCGTGCCCTTTACTGCGTCCGGCGACCGGATCACCGCGGCCGTCGAAGGCACGCGCGGCACGCTGATCTCGCTGCTGGAACCGGGGGCATCGCGCATCGTGCCGCCCTGCCCGCATTTCGGCCCCGACGGCGAGAATGCCGGCTGCGGCGGCTGCACGGTGCAGCATGTCGCGCCCGAGCCCTATGCGGACTGGAAACGCGGGCTTGTGGTCGCGGCACTCCGGTCGCGCGGCATCAACATCGAGGTCGCACCGCTGGTTCCGGCCCATCCCGGTGACCGCCGCCGCGTGGTCTTTGCTACCCGCCGCGCCGGCGATTCCGCCGTGCTCGGCTTCAACCGTGCCGGCACCCACGAGATCGTCGACATCCACACCTGCCTGATCGCCACGCCGCGCATCGTCTCGGCGCTGCCCCTGTTCAAGGTGCTCGCCGCCCAGGCCGCGGTCGCGCCCAAGGCGATGCAGATGGGCGTGCTCGACACCCAGTCCGGTTTCGACATCGCCTTCGATGCGCCTTTCCAGCTCAAGGAGAACGACCGGCTGCGGCTGGTCGCCGCCGCGCGCAAGCAGGCGAGCGTCGCCCGCATCGCCTTCAACGGCGAGATCCTGATCGAGAAGCAGCCGCCGCAGCTCACATTCGGCCGCGTCACCGTCACCCCGCCGCCCGGCGCCTTCACGCAGGCGAGTGCGTCGGCGGAGGAGGCGATGGCGGCGCTGGTGATGAAGCACATGAAGAAGGCCAAGCGCGTCGTCGATCTCTATGCCGGCTGCGGCACCTTCTCGGCGCGGCTGACCGAGGCGCACATCACCCACGCGGTGGAAGGGTTCGCGCCGGCGCTGAACGCGCTCGACCGCGCCATGCGCAAGATGCAGGGGCTCAAGCCGCTCACCATGGAAACCCGCGACCTCGCCCGACGCCCGCTGATGGCCTTCGAACTGAAAGCCTATCAGGGCCTCGTCTTCGACCCGCCCCGCGCGGGCGCCGAGTTCCAGTGCCGCGAGATCGCCAAGTCCGCGGTCCCCCGCGTCGCCGCCGTCTCCTGCAACCCGGCCACACTCGCCCGCGACCTGCGCATTCTCATGGATGGCGGCTACAAGCTCAAATCCGTCACCCCCATCGACCAGTTCCTCTGGACCCCGCATGTGGAAGCCGTGGCGCTGCTGGAGAAGTAGGCGGGCTTCTTGCGCGGAGCGAGCGGCACGCTCCCTCTCCCCCCTTGCGGGGGAGATGTCACCGTAGGTGACAGAGGGGGGATAGCGGCCAACGCAATCCCCTCCTTCTCGTCATGCCCGGACTTGATCCGGGCATCCATTCCGTGATGTCGAACCGTCAAGGATGGTCGTGTTTTGCGAGTTGAAAGGCCCAGTCCTGCGGGGCTCACGCGAGAACGAATCCGCCGGAACTTTTGAGGTATGGATGCCCGGATCAAGTCCGGGCATGACGACCGAGAGGGAGGACCTCTACTTCAACCGGAATCGGTTGCGCAGCGCGAGTAGGAACAGAAACAGCAGCACGCCGCCGAAGATATTCTGCACCACGCCGAGCCCAATCAACCAATCGACGGTGGCGGGATGTTCCTCCAGCGTGTCGTAGTAACGCTGGAACCAGCTCACATGCCCCTCCGGCGCAGGTGCGAAGCGAAAGAGTGAACCGAGCAGCGGGATGGAATTCTTGAGCGAGAGGAAGGCAGAGAATTGCCAGTTTTGCAGGCCAACCTCCCGTATGGATGACAGCAACCAGGCGTTCAGTCCGCTGAAGGCAGCCCAGCTCGCAATCCACCAGCAAACCGGACGCCCGAAACTCTGGCCGAAATCGGATAGCCACCAGTAGGCAGTATTGAAGGCCAGCCCCAAAAAACCCTTGGTCTCCGTGCCGCGTTTCGCAAGCATCTCGGCGGCAAAGAAATCCCCATCCTTTTCGTGGTCATGCGCCGACAACGCCATCGATTTGAGTTTGCGGAGCTTGAGAACGTCTCTTGGATCGTGGGTCAGTCCAAGCCAATTTAGTTTCGGTCGGGGAACCGACATTCCGGCGACTTCGGGCGGGCGATCGAACTTGGCGTCGGTGAAATCAGGAATTTCCGCGAAACGGGAGCCCGCAAAGGTGGCATTTCCGGCAACGGTACAGCTACTTAAATCGACTGAGCGGCGAAATTCACCGCGAAACTCGATGCTTCCGGCGAATGAAGCGCGTGGCCAATATATCTCCGTGCCATCCACCCTTTTTGGCATGAAAAACACCTGTCCTCTGCCAAATCTCGCACCATCAAAGGCAACGGTCCCACGACCAAATTCCGCCTCGGAGAACCATACGTATCCGTCCCCAAAATCTGCCTCGCTGAAGATCACGTCACCAATATCAAACTTTGCTCTAGCGAATGATACATCGCCTTCCCCAAAGTTGGCTTCAGCGAACCAAACTTCACCTTTTCCGAAATCAACATCGCTAAATCTAACTTCGCCCTTGAGGAATACTGCGCGGTCGAAGCTGACAGTTTCGGAGCCAAACTTAGCTCCTGCGAAGGTTACCGAGCACGGGAAGAGAAATTCAGCGAACTTAGTGTTACTTCCTTTGAAATCGAATTTATCAAAGTGAATACAGAAAGCGGCACGTATCGCTTCTCTCTCTACATCTGGCAGTGATTCGATTCTCGCCGCAAACGCCCTCGCGTGCGCATTCCAGCCACCTATCTCAGCTAACTTTTTCGCGTTTCTGGTGACAATTTTCGCCTGAACTGAATTAAGTTCCTGCGGTCCCCTCCAATGTGTCGGCCACTCCCCTGCTGGCCCATCGCGCAACCAATCCTCGAACGCCTCAAAATCCCTATGCCACCAGTCAGGCTTCACCCACTCGACCGCGCTGTTCTCGTTCGCCATGTCCCGCCCGCTCATTTCTGATCCCTGCGCAACTCTGGCAAGCGGAACATCGGAATGCAATCGCGATGAGAAGTGCTCGTCGAGCTCGGGCCACAAAGAGAAGAACGGCAAACGCCCCGTCCTTCGTCATGCCCGGATTTGATCCGGGCATCCATTCCTTGATGTCGAACCCCGACAAGCCGCGCTTTTGCTAGAAAAATGGGAGAGACCCAGTTGGGGCTCACGCGAGAACCACCCCGCCGCACCTCTTGAGGTATGGATGCCCGGATCAAGTCCGGGCGTGACAAGGAAGAGGGATCGCCCTGTTATCCACCTCAGGCCTTGGCGGCCTCAAAATGACGCGAGACGTGTGAAGCGCGGCGAGCCGCCACGCCCTACTTCTTGCGCATCATGAAGGCCTGGAAGGCCGCCATGGCTTCGGCGGATGTCAGGCGTTCGCCGAAGAGGCTGACTTCCTCGTCGATGCGGGAGGAAATCGCCTCGCGCTCGGTGCGGCGGAGCAGGTCCTTGGCGATCGCCATGGCTTCCGGCGGCTTCTTTGCGAGCGCCTCGGCGGCATTCAGCGTCTCGGTTTCCAGCGACGCCTCGTCGACGATCTTCCAGATCAGCCCGGCTTCCCGCGCCTCTTCCGCCGAGAACGGCAGGCCGGCGGCGAGCATCGCATAGGCACGCTGGTGGCCGGCGAGATGGGGGACGAGCAGGCTCGATCCGGCTTCCGGCACCAGCGCCAGATCGGTGAACGGGGTGTGGAATTTCGTGCGCGGCGTCGCAAACGTCATGTCGGCGTGGAAGTGGATCGTCGTGCCGATTCCCACCGCAATGCCGTCGGCGCCGGTGACGAAGGGCTTCTTCAGGCCCGCCATGTTGTGCAGGAAACGATGCACCTCGCCGCCCGACAGGTTGCCGCCGGTCGCCATTTTCATGAAGTCGGCAATGTCGTTGCCGGAGGTAAAGATACCCTCGACGCCGAGCATGACGTGGACGCGGATGTCGCCGCTCGCCTCGCCCTCCTCCAGCGCCGCGTTCATGGCAGCGTACATGTCCTGGGTCAGGGCGTTCTTCTTCTCCGGCCGGTTGAGGCGGATGATGTTGAGCCCGTCGCGGCGTTCGATGATGATGTGATCGGTCATGGTATCCTCCCTCCTCCAGGGTGTCAGGCGAGCACGGCAGCAGCGGCCTCGGCGAGCTTTTCGCCGCCGCCGGTCACCACGTGGCGCAGGGCGGCCGTTTCGGGCAGCAGATTGAGGGCGGCAAAACGGGCGAGTGCCAGACGCGAGGCGGAGGCGCCGTCATCGGTCCCGTTGAGCGCGCCGCGGACGATCAGCGCGCCGCCGGCGGCGAGGCCGAAGAGGCGGAGATAAGGCGTGGCTCCGGCGAGCGCCTCTTCCTTGCGGCCGTCCTTGAGCGCCAGGCCAAGCCATTCGGTGGCGGCGTCCAGGTGATCCAGCGCCGCGGAGAGCGCGTCGGCGACACCTTCGAGTTCCTGCGCGTTGGAGGCGCGGGCGGCTTCCGCGTCCTTTCTCAGCTCGGCGATCAGGCCGGCCACCGCCTTGCCGTCCGAGAGCGGCAGTTTGCGGGTGACGAGGTCGATCGCCTGGATGCCGTTGGTGCCTTCGTAGATCGGCGCGATGCGGGCGTCGCGGTAGTAGCGGGCCGCCCCCGTCTCCTCGACGAACCCCATGCCGCCGTGGACCTGCACGCCGAGCGAGGCGACTTCGACACCGATATCGGTCGAGAAGGCCTTGGCGATCGGCGTCCAGATTCCGGCGCGCTCGGCCCACATCTTCTTCTCGTCGCCATCGGAAACGCGGGCCATGTCGATGGCATGGGCGCAGGAATAGGAGATGGCGCGGCTCGCCGCCGTCAGCGCCTTCATGGTCAGGAGCATGCGGCGGACGTCCGGGTGTTCGATGATCGGGCTCATGCCGGAACCCTCGTGGCCGGCGGCCTTGCCCTGGGTGCGCTCCTTCGCATAGGCGAGCGCCTTCTGGTAGGCGGCCTCGGCGACAGCGACACCCTGGATGCCGACATGGAGGCGGGCATTGTTCATCATCGTGAACATGCAGGCGAGCCCCTTGTTCTCCTCGCCGACGAGATAGCCGACGGCGCCCGGCTCGTCGCCGAACTTGCCGTCGCCATAGATCATCACGCAGGTGGGGGAGGCATGGATGCCGAGCTTGTGCTCGAGGCTGGCGCAGAAGACGTCGTTGCGCGCGCCGAGCGAACCGTCCTCGCCGACCATGAATTTCGGCACCAGGAACAGCGAGATGCCGCGGGTGCCCTCCGGCGCGTCGGGCAGGCGCGCGAGCACCAGATGGACGATGTTGTCGGTCAGGTCATGCTCGCCATAGGTGATGTAGATCTTCTGGCCGAAGATGCGGTAGGTGCCGTCGCCCTGCGGTTCGGCGCGAGTCTTGAGTGCCGCGAGATCGGAGCCCGCCTGCGGCTCGGTCAGGTTCATCGTGCCGGTCCATTCACCGGAGACGAGTTTTTCGAGATAGGTCTGCTGCAGGTCCTCGGAGGCGTGTTTCTCCAGCGCCTCGACCGCGCCGATGGTCAGCGTCGGACCGATGGCGAAGGCGAGCGAGCCGGAGTTCCACATCTCGAAGGCGGCGGCCGACAGCATCGTCGGAAGTCCCTGCCCGCCGAATTCCTCCGGTCCGGTGAGCGCATTCCAGCCGCCCTCGGTCCAGTCCGCGTAGAGCTTCTTCCAGCCCGGCGCGGTGGTCACCTCGCCGTCCTCGAGCCTGGCGCCCTCACGGTCGCCACCCTCGTTGAGCGGCGCGATCTCTTCGGAGGAAAAGCGTCCGGCCTCGGCGAGGATGGCGTCGACCAGATCCTCGGACAGGTCGCCGAAGCGTTCCTCCCCGACAGCCTTTCCGAGCCCCGCGACATGTTTGAGCACATGAGCGATTTCGTCGACCGGCGCGCGATACATGCGTCTTCCTCCCGTGTTCTGAGCCCGGCTCCCGGCCGGGCTTGCGTCTGCCCAATAGGTAACGTTTGGACCGCCGGATGACCAGAGGATTTTGACGTTTACGTCAAGATAATACAGGTTAGGCCGCCATTGCGCGGGGTGTGGCAATGGGATAGTGCGGCAGCGACTTCAACCGGGCCGGAGCGCATATGAGCGCGGAGATCCTCACAATCGCCGACAACGAGACCGCCGCTCTCGGCCGGGCGCTGGCCGAACTGTCGGTCGGCCGGGCGATCGGACTGCCGACCGAAACGGTCTACGGGCTGGCGGGCGACGCCACCGACCCTGCCGCGATCACCCGCATCTACGAGGCCAAGGGCCGGCCGCGCTTCAACCCGCTGATCGCCCATGTCTCCGATATCGCCATGGCCGAACGGCAGGTGCGCTTCAGTCCGCTCGCCCGAAAGCTCGCCGAAACCTTCTGGCCGGGAGCGCTGACGCTGGTCCTGCCGCTCGCGCCCTACCGGACCGTGCATGAACTAGCGACCGCCGGTCTCGATACGCTTGCGGTGCGCGCGCCGCGCGGCTTTGCCGGCCGGCTGATCTCCGCCTTCGGCAAGCCGCTCGCCGCCCCGAGCGCCAATCTTTCGGGCAAGATCAGCGCCACGGCGGCACAGCACGTGGCCGCCGACCTCGGCGACAAGATCAATCTCATTCTCGATGCCGGACCGACACCGGTCGGGGTGGAATCGACCATCCTCAAGGTCGAGGACGACAAGCTGACGCTGTTGCGTCCCGGCGGGATCGCCACCGGCGCGATCGAGGCCGTCGTCGGTTTCGAGGTCCTGCGGCCGGAAGCCGACGGACGGATCGAGGCGCCGGGCATGCTGACGTCGCATTATGCGCCGGAGGCAGGCGTCATTCTCGATGCGCGCCACGCCGAGCCGGGCGACGCCGTGATCCGCTTCGGCGGGACGCCGCTCGACGGCGACGAGAACGCCGTGCTGCTCCTCGATCTCAGCCCCGAGGGCGACTTCGCGGAAGCGGCGGCCAACCTGTTCGACTATCTCAAGCGGGCCGACGCCAGCGGCGCGAAGACCATCCGCGTCGGGCCGGTCCCGGAGCACGATCTCGGCGAAGCCATCGTCGACCGGCTCAGGCGGGCGGCCGCGCCCCGGGGTTGAAGGCAGCCGTCTCGACTCGCGTTTGAGCGGGACTTAAAAGGCAGATCATGTCCAGTACAGATACCTCCTCCCTCCACGCCCGTTTCATCGCCATCGTCGGGGAGCGTCACGCGCTCACCGATCCCGGCGACATCGCACCCCATCTCGTCGAGCAACGCGGCCTCTACAAGGGCGAAAGCACCCTGGTGCTGAAGCCGGGCAGCGTCGAGGAGGTTTCTGATATCCTCAAGCTCGCCACCGAGACAGGAACGCCTGTCGTGCCGCAGGGCGGCAATACCGGGCTCACAGGCGCGCAAGTGCCGCTCGACGGCGCAATCGTCATCTCGATGGCACGGATGAACCGGGTGCGCGACGTCGATCCGGCGGGCGGCACGATGGTGGTCGAATCCGGCGTCGTGCTGCAGAAGGTGCAGGAAGCCGCCGACGAGGCCGGGCTTCTGTTTCCCTTGTCGCTCGCCGCCGAGGGGAGCTGCCAGATCGGCGGCAATCTCTCGACCAATGCGGGGGGCACCGCAGTGCTCGCCTATGGCAACACGCGCCAGCTCTGCCTCGGGCTTGAGGTGGTGCTGCCGACCGGCGAGATCTGGAACGGATTGCGACGGCTGAAGAAGGACAATACCGGCTACGACCTGCGCGACCTCTTCATCGGCGCGGAAGGCACGCTCGGCGTCATCACCGCCGCAGTGCTGAAGCTGTCGCCGAAACCCAAGGGCCGGCAGACGGTGCTCGTCGGCATCGAGGATCCGGCGACCGCGCTGAAACTGTTCCGCATGGCCGAGGATGCCTGCGGCCCGGCGCTGACCGGTTTCGAGATCATGCCGCGCATCGCCATCGAATTCGTGGTCAGGCACAATGAGGGCCTGCGCGATCCGCTCTCCGAGGCCCATCCCTGGTACGTGCTCTTCGAGATCTCCTCGGGCCGCTCCGAGGATGCTGCGCGCGAGATGATGGAGAGCCTGTTCGTCACCGCCTACGAGGACGGCCTGATCCGCGACGCGGTGGCGTCGGAAAGCGAGGCCCAGCGCAACGAACTCTGGCTGATCCGGGAATCGATCTCTGATTCGCAAAAACCCGAGGGCGGCTCGATCAAGCACGACGTCTCGGTGCCGGTGGCGAAGGTGCCGGAGTTCCTGGCTGCCGCCGATGCCGCGGTCCACGCCCGCATGCCCGAGGCGCGCATCGTCGCCTTCGGCCATCTCGGCGACGGCAATATCCACTACAACATTTCCCAGCCGGTGGGCGCCGACAAGGCCGAGTACCTGTCCCACTGGCGCGAGATGAACGCGATCGTCCACGAGATCGTGCTCGATCTTGGCGGCTCGATCTCGGCCGAACACGGGATCGGTCAGTTGAAACGCGACGAACTGGCGGCCATCAGGCAGCCCATCGAGATCGACCTCATGCGCCGCATCAAGCGCGCCTTCGATCCCGCCGGCATCATGAACCCGGAAAAGCTCATCAGCCTGAAGACCGCCTCCTGATCAGGCCCGGCCTGATTATCGGCGATTGAGCTGGGACAGCGACATCAGCGTATCGAAACTGACATCGGCGGAGGCATTGCCGAACAGGACGCTGGCGAGCGAGGACGAGGTGTCGTTGGTCGACAGGTCGTACATGATGGTGAAGCGCTTGACGAGATCGGACAGCTTGTCCGGATCGGCGAGGTCCTCGAGATTGAGGTACTTCTCGACCAGCGCCGCCTGCTTGTCGACGTCCATGCCCGAGATCTCGTCAGGCATCGAATAGGTGGTCTTGAAGAAGGCGTAGAGAGCCGTGTCGGACAGGATGTCGTAGGCTGAAGTGATGGTCGGTGCCATCCGCTCGAAATAGAGCGCCAGCCGCACGCCCTCGTTGTCGATCCCCTGCTCCTCCTCGATCGTCTGGCGCAGGAACATGTTCATCGTCTCGACGGTGGAACCGCGGCTCGAGATGACGCCCGATTCCGGCCGGGTCAGCTTGCCCGTGCTGTCGAAGTTGAACGAGGTCACGATCTCGGCCAGCCGATAATCGCCGAACTGGTTGACGTAGCTCTTGGGGTCGCTGAGATCCGAGGTGAAGGCCTGACGCAGCATCTTGTCGGAGAAGTTGCCCGGATTGAGGCCCTTCGCCTCGATGGCGAAATCGATCAGCCGACGATCGGCCAGAAGCCCGTCGAGCGACTCCAACTTGACGATGTTGTCGGCGTAATAACGAGCCTCGTCCTCGGCGGCGGATTTGGCGCTCGTCGCCTCGTCGCCTTCCAGGAAGCGGGTCTTCTGGATGATGTAGTCCTTGGCCACCTGCTGGATCGTCGCATTGTCCTGGGCGGCGAGCGGGGCTGCGAACTTGCCGCTCTCATCGAAATTGAAGAGCTTGGCGAACTGGACGTAGCGATCGTCCTTGAGCGTGTAGACGAAGCTCTTGGGATCGGTGAGGTCGCTGGTCAGCACCTTGCGCATGATCCGCTGCGGCACCTCCGTGGCGTCCAGACCGACGGCGGTCATGACGAAGTTGTAGGCACCCGTGCTCTGGAACAGATCGTCGATGGTGGAGCCGGATTCGGAGAGAGCCGTCAGGTCGAGCTTCAGGCGCTTGATGGCGAGCTCGTCGTCCTCCTCGTAGACATCGTCATAGCCGCTGAAATAGCGGCTGGAGATCTCGTCGAGCTTGGCGGCATCGACTGGAGGCACCCCGTCGGGAAGCGTTCCGTCCTCCTTGAAATTGAAGGCGCGGGAAAGCGCGACGAGGTCGTTATAATAGTCGCGGCCGGAATGGAAGCGGACGAGATAGTTGTTCGGATCCTCCAGATCGGCGTCGGTCGAGGCTGTCGTGATGGCGTTGGCGAGTGTGCTCGAAACGACAGAGAGCGAGGTGCTGAGGTTGAAGGCGCTCTTGAGATAGTCGACGATCCGTGCGTCCGCCATCATCTGGTCCACGGTCGTGAAGGTGCCGATGGTGTCGCGGAAATACTGGTCGTTGAGGAGCGCGCCGGATTTGGTCAGCCGGTCCTGTGAGAAGATGTAGAGTTCCGTGGTCGCATTCAGTTTCTCCGCGGTCTGGAATCCCTCGGCTGGCACCGTTCCGTCCGGGTTGAAATTGTAGGCGCCGACCAGAGTGACATATTTGTCGGTCTGGGCGAGATAGGTGGTCGCCGTGGCAGCGTCGGCGTAGAGTGCCTGCTGCAAGGCCGTCGTCTCCTCGCCGACAGGCGGCAGGGTTCCGTCGTAAGAGGCGATCTGCGCATCCTTGTCGGCGATCATCTGGGTGACGTCCGCATCGCCCACCACCAGCCCCGACGTGGTGGTGGCGATGGAGGCTCGCTCTGTATCGATCTCGGCCTGGATGGCGGCGGTATCGGCTCCGGGCTCGGCGAGGGCCGCATTGAGGTTGGCGATCGACTGGATGGAATTGATGATCGACCAGCGGCTGTCATATTCCGAGGTCCAGGCCGTGATCTTCGCGTCTAGCGCCTGCGCCTCGGGTGTATCTCCCTGCCCGTTCGCCGCCAGTTCCGCCTGCTGGTCATACATAGCGAAGAGGCCATATTCGACGAAATCGGCGTAGCGCAGATGGATGTTGGCCGTGAGGTTGTCGATCTCGATCTGCAGCGCCGCGGTATCAGCCCCCGGCTCCGACATCTGCGCCTGCTTGGCGGCCAGCTCGGTTTCCGCGTCGCCGATCTGCGTCTGCAGCGACGCGATGTAGTCGCGCTCGCCAATCGCGTTCTGACGGGCCGATATCTGGTTCAGAACGGGCTGATTGCTGTCGAGCACTGCCAGCGCGGCATCACGCTTTCCGACGACTTCGGTGTTGTAGTAGCTCAACGGATCGGAAAGGTCGCTGGTCAGGATGGCGCGCAGGAACGTCCGGTCCGCGGTATCGCCGTCGATGCCGAAGGACAGGAACATGTAGTCGCGCAGACGCGGATCGGAGAGAAACTCGTCCACCGTTCCCACCGATGTCGCCATCGCCTTGTAGTATGCGGTGTCGGCAGCGATCAGGTCGTCCTGGCTGGCGAAGTGCTCGCCATAAAGCCCGATCGCCGCGTCCATCTGGCTTTCGGACATGACGGTGACGGCATTCGAGGAGAACTGGAACGCGGCGGCGAATTCCCGGTAGCGCTTGTCCGTGAGCTTGTTGGCGTAACTGTTGGAATCCGAAAGGTCGCTTTCGAGCACCTTGAGCATGAAGGCCTTGGCGTATGTCATCTCCTCCAGACCGTGCGCCTTCATGGCGTAGGAGTAGAGCCGGTAGTCGTCGACGAATTCCTCGGCCGTGGTGACCTTGCCGATATTGTCGCGGAAGTACTGCGCCTCGCGGCTGACCTGCGATTCCTGAGCAACCTGATTCATCGCCGCGGTCAGGTCGCGTGCAACCAGGTTGTAGCTCAGGTAGGTCGAGATCATTTACGGCTCCGCCGGCCGGTTGCACTGATGTGGTGCAAGCTAGGCCCGCAAACTTGTACGAACCTGTCATCGGCATCGCCGCACGGAGGCCGCACGAGGCCAGAATTCGCAGGCGCGAGCGCGACCAATAAACAAAGTCTTTCACAGGGTTGCGTTTCGCTAACCATCCCCGAAAGCGAGATTTCCTTAACCGTGAACCTTAAGCGGCCAGGAAAGGATCGGGCGTAGTCTTTGCCCATCAGAGGACGAAAAACGTCCCGACCGACGGATGACCGGAATACCGGCTCTCAAGGGTAATGGAAGGCGAAGACATATGACGAATGCAAACATCAAGCCCGAATGGGCCGGATACGAACTGCGGCTCGACCCGGCTCATTTCCCGCAGCGGGTTTCCTTTGCCGGCCGCGAGGACCTGTCGGAGGTGAGCGTCACCCTCGACGCCCGGGGCGCAGTGATGAAGAAGACGCTGGCGAAATCCCGCCTGCCGCTCTCGATCGCGCTGCCGGCCCGCGCCTTTGCCGGCGTGGCCGCACGCGCCATCGACCATGGCGACGGCACCGTGACCGTGACGCTGGAACTGCACCACACCGATCCGGGCCTTTCGGTTCCGCTTCTGGTGGCGCACGACCTCGCCGACATCGCCGCCGACTGGCGGATGTGGTCGGACGTCTACGGCATTCCGATGCTGATGGTGGAAGCCGACGGCGTGGCCCGTCCGCTCGAACCGACGCATGAGGCGACACCGGCGCCCCGCCGCCGCGGCCGCATCCAGAGCCGCCGTCCGCGCTTCCTGGTCCGCCGCAAGACCGGCGCCATGGGCGTACGGATGAAGCTCGAAGGCCGCGAGATCATCGCCCGCCGCTGACAGCTTCGATCCGAACTGATCTGGTTGCCCGGGTCGCCTGACGGCGGTCCGGGCAACATCGTTTAAAGACAGCGATCGTCAGTTGGCGACCGTCCAGAGGCAGGCGACGAGCAGGCCGAAGAAGAGAACGAGGCCGACGCGGCTGTTGGCCTTGAACAGGGCGAGGCAGGAATCGGGGTCGTCGATCTCGAGCCGGGCGATCTGCCAGGCCAGCATGGCGGCGACGGTCGCAAGCCCGATCCAGGCCGGCCAGGAGACCGCCGACAGCAGAAGGGCGGCGGCGGTCAGAAAAACGAAAGCGCCGTAGAACACCACCAGCCAGGCCCAGGTGTGGGCGCCGAAGAGCCGCGCCGTCGACTTGACGCCGACGAGGGCGTCATCCTCCTTGTCCTGATGGGCGTAGATGGTGTCGTAACCGATCGTCCAGCAGATCGCGGCGGCATAGAGCAGCAGCGGCGCAAGCGAAAGCGAGGCGAATTCGGCCGCCCAGCCCATCAGCGCGCCCCAGGAAAAGGCGAGGCCGAGGACAAATTGCGGCCAGTTGGTCACCCGCTTGGCGAAGGGATAGGCCGCGACGATCAGAAGCGACGAGATGCCGAGCCCGATCGCAAAGAGATTGAACTGGACGAGCACGAGAAGGCCGACCAGCGCCTGCACCGCGATGAAGGCGTAGGCTGCCTTGCGGCTGATGCGGCCGGCGGGCAGCGGTCGCGAGCGCGTGCGCGCCACCTTGGCGTCGATCTCGTGGTCGACGAGGTCGTTCCAGGTGCAACCGGCCCCGCGCATGGCGATCGCGCCGATCATGAAAAGGACGAGATGAAAGAAGGTGCGGCCGGGCGAGAGGGTGCCTTCGGCGGCGGCGACATTGGCGGCGAGCATCGCCGACCACCAGCACGGCAGCATCAGCAATTGCCAGCCGATCGGCCTGTCCCAGCGGGCGAGCTGGGCGTGAGGCCAGAGCGCGCGGGGGAGAACGCGATAGACGAAATTGTCGGAGGGCGCGTCGCGGACGCGGCCGGTGTCGAGAGCGCCGTTCTGAGGAGTGCCGTTCATGGCGCCTCCTTGGCAGGACGGCGGGGAAGGGTCAAGCGGCCCGCCGGAAAAGTCCGGGCCGAAAAAGGGATGGCCAGGCTTCCGGGGAAGCCTGGCCGCGCGGACCGAAAGTGTGGGGCATAACCTCCGACCCGAGCTCGATACCCGGTTGGGGGGCCGGGGATCAGAAGGCGCAGCGCAGCTGGCGGCCGGTGGTGCCGTCGAAGCGGATGCAGATCTTCTTGTAATAGTAGCCGTCGGCGTCGGTGTAGCGGGTGTAGGTGCACGAGCACTCGCCTTCGGTTTGGGTCTTGACGATCCGCGGACGCGGCCAGCGGCAATTCTGGCCCGGAACGCAGGGGGCAGCGGCGCTGCGGATGTCGAGAGCGGAAGAGCCATTGCCGCGGCCGCCATTGCCGCCATGGCCGCCGTTGCCGCCGTTGCCACCGTTGGTGCTACCACCGGCCTGCTGGGCGGCTGCGAGAGTGATTGAGCCGGCAAGAGCGGCGACTACGATAAGGGTTGTCTTGAGTGCGGTCTTCATTTGAGTTCTCCGTCGGGGTTGTTTCGATGGGTTGAAGGTAGCCCGGGGCGCATCGGAGTTCTGTGCAGCATTGCACACAGCTGAAAACCCGGTTCGAACCGCCGCAACTTGACGCTTCGGGCGCAAGGTCCTACTCCCCGACACGACCGAAAAAACCGGTGAAGACCGGAGCGAGAGACAGGGATTTTCGATGACGGACAAGGTGAACGTGCTGCTGATCGGATCGGGTGGACGCGAACATGCGCTCGCCTGGAAGCTCGCCGCCTCCCCCCGCATCGGCACGCTGCATGCGGCACCGGGAAATCCCGGAATCGCGCAAAGTGCCCGGCTCGCCACCCTCGATGTCGCCGATCATGAAGCGGTCAAGACGTTCTGCCGCGACCATGCGATCGGTCTCGTCGTCGTCGGTCCGGAAGCGCCGCTCGTCGCCGGGCTCGCCGACGATCTAGACGCAGCCGGCATTCCAGTATTCGGACCGTCGGCTGCCGCAGCGCGGCTCGAAGGTTCGAAGGGCTTCACCAAGGATCTGTGCGCGCGGTACGACATTCCGACGGCGGCCTACCAGCGCTTCAACAACGCGCCGAAGGCCAAGGCCTATATCCGCGAGATGGGCGCACCGATCGTCATCAAGGCCGATGGACTTGCGGCCGGCAAGGGCGTTACCGTGGCGATGACGCTCGCCGAGGCTCTCGCCGCCGTCGACGACTGCTTCGAGGGCGCCTTCGGAGAGGCCGGCGCGGAAGTGGTGGTCGAGGAGTTCCTGACGGGCGAGGAAGCGAGCTTCTTCTACCTGTGCGACGGGACGACGGCCCTGCCGCTCGCCAGCGCCCAGGACCACAAGCGCGTGGGCGAAGGCGATACCGGACCGAACACCGGCGGCATGGGCGCCTATTCGCCGGCCCCGGTGATGACCGAGGAGCTGGCCCGCCGGACCTTTGACAAAATCATCGAACCCACCATGCGCGGCATGGCCGAGATGGGGTGCCCGTTCAGGGGCGTGCTCTATGCCGGACTGATGCTGACCGAGACCGGGCCGAAGCTGATCGAGTACAATGTGCGTTTCGGCGATCCCGAGTGCCAGGTGCTGATGCCGCGGCTCGAAAGCGATCTTCTCGACCTGCTGGAGGCAGCCGCCAAGGGCGATCTCGCCGGCAGAAGCGCCGAGTGGAGCCACGAGGCGGCGCTGACCGTGGTTCTGGCCGCGCGCGGGTATCCCGGCACGCCGGCCAGGGGCGGCGCGATCGACAATCTCGACTTTGCGCAGTCGGGCGGTGCGATCGTCTTCCACGCCGGAACGACGATGCGTGAGGGACAGCTCGTGGCCAATGGCGGCCGCGTGCTCAACGTCACCGCCCTCGGCGCCTCGGTCACCGACGCGCAGGCCAATGCCTATCTCGCCGTCGACCGCGTGCAATGGGCGGACGGCTTCTGCCGCCGCGACATCGGCTGGCGCGAGATCGCCCGCGAACAGGCCTGATTTTCCGGCAGGATCTCCTGCCGGGGTGGCATTCGGCTTAACCTGGTCTTAACCAGTTTCCCAAACCTCGCCGTAACCCAAACCATGTCATCCTCCTCTTGAACGACCGGGGAACCGGAGGGAAGGATGATCATGCGCAGATTTTTGACGACGGGGCTGCTGGCCCTCTCGACGATTCCCGCGAGCGCGGGTTCGATCGAGCACATTGCGCCGCCCACCGGCAAGTCCGACAGCATCATCGAGATCGGCTGCCCGAAGTGCTTCAAGGAGCGCAAGAAGGCCGAGCGCGAAGCCAGGATGCTGCCGCCGGGGACCGAGATCCACGAAATCAAGGTCATCGAGGGCGAGCCGAAGCTGGTCACCACCGAGAACTGGCTCGGCGGCAATCCGGTGACGATAGTCCGCAAGGCGACCCCCGTCGATATCGCCCGCTATGACCCGGAAGGCGGAACGACGACGCAGATCGCGGAAGGCCCCGCGAACCAGCCGACCGATGCGGCGATCGTGGCGCAGTCAGAGACGATACCGGGCGGCGAGTTGACGGAAGTCACGGCGGCACCCGCGCCTCTGGTCATTCCGGAATCGCCGATGGTTGCCGACATCTCCGGAACGCCGTCCGAACTGGTCCGCGAACCCGGCGCGGTGTCCACCACCGCAGCCCTGCCCGAAGGAACGATGACGCTCGACACCTCGTCCTTCACGCTCAGGACGAATTGATTTCAGTCAGAACGACCAAACAAAAAGGCCGGCGCAAAGCCGGCCTTTCTCGTTCTAGTATCGGTCTGGCGATCAACCCGAAATTTTGGAGAAATCGGCGACAGTCGCCGTTGCCGCGCGGATGCGGGCGACGAGCGCCAGACGATTGGCGCGCACCGCCTCGTCCTCGGCATTGACGAGCACCGCCTCGAAGAAGGCGTCGACGGGTCCGCGCAGCTTGGCGAGCGCGGTCATGGCCGCCGGATAGTCCTCGGTGTCGACGGCGTTCCGCGCCTCTGTGGTCGCGGTTTCCACCGCGTCATATAGCGCGCGCTCCTCGTCCTGTGTGAAGAGTGCCGGGTCGACGCCCAGGGCGATCCCATTGGAGATCATTGCGCCCTTCTTCTCCTCGGCGGCGAGAATGTTGGCCGCGCGCTTGGCGCCTGCCAGCAGGTTCGCGCCGTCCTCGGAATCGAGGAAGATGCCGAGTGCAGCCACGCGCGAGGTAATCGACAGGAGATCGTCGCTTTCGGGCGTGATCACGGCGTCGATCAGATCGTGGCGGGCCCCCTGGTCGCGCAGGTAAACCTTGAGACGGTCGTGGAAGAAGGAGAGGAGGTCCTCCGAAACGCCATAGCCGGAGAGACCAAGCTTCACGCCATTCTCAACCACGATCCGGATGACGCCCAACGCGGCACGGCGCAGCGCATAGGGGTCCTTTGAGCCTGTCGGCTTCTCGTCGATCGACCAGAAGCCTGTGAGTGTATCGAGCTTGTCGGCGAGCGCGACGGCGATCGCGACCGGGTCGGTTGGCACGGCGTCGGAGGGGCCCTGCGGCTTGTAGTGTTCCTCGACGGCTGCCGCGACGGAGTCCGGCTCGCCCTGCAGGGCGGCATAGGTGCGGCCCATCGTACCCTGGACTTCCGGGAACTCCTGCACCACCTCGGTCTGCAGGTCCGCCTTGGCGAGGTGCGCGGCGCGGACGGCAAGTGTCGGATCGGCATTGACGATCGGAGCCAGTTCCTTTGCCAGCGCGGCGATGCGGGCGACGCGCTCGCCCTGGGTGCCGAGCTTGGCGTGAAAGGTCACGTCCAGCCGGTCGAGCCGGGCCATGCGCTGGTCGAGCGGCTTGCTCAGATCGAGGCCGAACTTCTCCGCGCTGGCGGCCAGTTCGCCGAGGTCAGGCAGGTCGGACTGGTCGGTGTTCCAGAAATAGAGCGCGTCGGAGAGCCGAGCGCGGACCACCTTTCCGTTGCCGAAGGCGATCTCGCGGCCGCCGTCCTTCGCCTCGATGTTGGAGACGAGGATGAAGCGGTTGGCGAGTGCGCCCTGCCCGTTCTCGCTGCCGTCGGCGCGGCGGGTGACGAAGCATTTCTGGTTGGTCTTGATGGTCAGCCGGATGACCTCGTCGGGGATTTCGAGAAACTCGCGCTCGAACTCGCCCATCAGCGTGACCGGCCATTCGACCAGGCCCGAAACCTCTTCGAGAAGTCCTTCGTCCTCAACGAGTTCGAGGCCTGCAGCGAAGGCGAGGTTCTTGGCATCCGACAGGATGATTTCCTTGCGGCGCTCCGGATCGAGGATGACCTTGGCGGCCATCAGCTTGTCGATATAGTCGTCGAAGCGGCGCACGGTGATGGCGTCGGGCGCGTGGAAGCGGTGGCCCCAGGTCTCATTGGAGGCCTTGATGCCGTCGACCTCGAAGTCGACCACGTCCGGTTCTTCGGTCTCGGGACCGAAGGTGCAGAGGATCGACTGCAGCGGGCGGACCCATTTGAGCGAACCGGGTTTGGCGGACGCCTTGCCCCAGCGCATGGATTTCGGCCAGGGGAAATCGCGGATGATGGCCGGCATCACCTCGGCGATGATTTCGCTTGCCTCGCGGCCCGGCTTCTCGATGACGGCGACGTAGAACTCGCCCTTCTTCGGATCGCTCTGCACCTGCGCCTCGGACACCGACGACAGGCCGGCCGAACGGAGAAATCCCTCGATGGCCTTTTCCGGCGCATCGGTGCGTGGACCCTTGCGCTCCTCGCGAATGTCGGCGGAGCGCGCCGTCAGGCCGCGAATGTCGAGCGCCAGACGCCGCGGGGTCCAGTATTCGCGCGCCGCCTCGTAGGTCAGGCCCGCGTCGACCAGCGCGTCGGTGACGAGCTTCCGCAAATCGCCGGCAGCCTTGCGCTGCATGCGGGCAGGTATCTCTTCAGAACGAAGTTCGAGCAGAAGATCAGGCATAGAGTGTCACGCGAGGTAAGAATTTCGGTGTGCGCGACTTAGCAAGCGCGAAGGCGCTTGTCACCGGTGGGATGGTTGAAATGCCGGTGCCGAACGCTGACTACCAACCGCCACCGCCACCGCCGCCACCGCCGCCGCCGGAAAAACCGCCGCCGCCCGAGCCGGAGGAGGATTTCGGCGCGGGCATCGCCGAGGCCATGGCAGAGGAGACCGCAGCGGCTGCCGCGGCTGTCGCCGCACCGAGATTGCCGGGCGACCAGTTGGTGCCGTGATACCAGCGCGGCTGGTAGCTCGTGGCGCGTTCCGGCGCGATCCGGCGCAATTGCGCGGCCCAGGCATCGGACCAGGGTTCCTCGACCCCGAGCCCCGCCGCATAGGGCAGATAACGCTCGAAGAGTTCCTCGGTCAATTCCGGTGCCTCGCGCATGTTGAGCCGGTTGCTCTCGGCGGTCTCGAGATAGAGCTTGAAGCCCTCGATGCGGTTGAGAACGTCAACGCCCAGCGCGGTGGGCGCGCCGAGAAGCCGGAACATGAGCGCCGCGAAGGCCACGTTGAAGATCAGCAGACCGGAGATGGCGCGGTACCACACCAGTGTTCCGCCGAAGAGAACCACCATCACCCCGATCGACAGGATGAAGGCGCCCAGCGCCATCAGGATGACCGCCACGGCACGGCGGAAATACCCGCCGATGCCGTCGCTCCACATGAAATACCCGAGCGAGAGAATAACGCTGCCGAAGGCCGCGGTCATCACCGACGGGATGATGTAGACCATACCGTCGTCGGGCGGGGCCTGCAGGATGACGCCGAGAACAAAAGTCAGGATCAGCAGCGACAGCCCGCCGATGAACCAGCCGAGATTGATCCGGTAATATTTTCCCGCATGTTTGCGGCGGATGGCCGACTGAAAGGCGGTGCGTGCGGAGAGAAGCGTCTTGCCGTTGCCCTTGTCGAGCCGGATGCCTTCGCGGGAACCGAGCAGGCCGTTAAAGAGCGCGGCCTCGCCATCACCGAGAGGGGTTGCACTCGCGTCACCGGAGGCGGCACGCCTGATCGTGATGTCGCGCCGGCCTTCCTGATCGATGACAAGCTTCTTCTTCACCCCGAGAGACAGAAGGGCGGCGATGAAGGCGAAATCCTTCGAGCCGGCCCGGCGGAAGCCGTTGAAATGCGCGAAGGAGACGGCGGCCGGCTCCATGCCCTCTGGCGGATGAAAGAGCGGGATGACGGCGCGGCCCGGCGGATCGCGGCCCACCCTGTTCCAGGCGAACAGGAAGAAGAGTGGGACAACGAGACCGCCCAGGAAGAGAACGATGAGGCCGAGATTGCTCCAGATCAGCGTGGCGGCGGTATCGTCCTGAAGGGCGACGACGCCCTTGGTGAAGGCAACCGCGATCGTCAGCCCTTCCTGGACACCGAGCGGGCGCGAGGCGGCGATCGTGATTGTGGATTCGCCGGTCCGCCCTGCGACATAATCCGATCCGGACTCGCTGTAGGCGCCGGTATAGCCGCTCACCTGCCGCACCACCCCGCCTTCGGGCAGATGGACCGTGGCCTGCGCCTTGAGGATCGGGAAGGCCCAGAAATTGCCCGTCACGTTCCAATAGAGTTCGTCGTAGCCATCAAAATAGCGCAGCTGGCGGGTGGTCACGTAGCGGATGACGTAGGTGTGCTCGCCCGGCCTGATCAGAACGTCTTCGCGACCCAGGTAGATGCGGAGATAACGCCCCTGCCACTCGGTCTTGTACTGTTCGGGCTGGCCGTCGCGCTCGATGGAGACGATGTCGAAGCCGTTGTCTTCCCACAGCCCGCCGTCGGTGAGCCTCTTGAGCGGAATGTCGCGGTAGATGCCGCGCCGGATCTGTCTGCCCTCGGCATTGACCGTGATCGTCTCGGTGACGTCGAGCGAACCGTCCGCCTGCACGACGATGTCGGCGTCGAACATGCGGATGACTTCATCGGCGGAAGCGGAACAGACCGCGCCAATGGTCAGGACGATCGCCAGCAGAAATCCGGTGACTGGTCGCATTCTCAATCTCCCTTGGGCATGCGCGCGGAGACTACAGGAAGCTTGCGGCCGCGAAAATGCCGGGCCGTACCGGTGTGTGCGATAGCGCACAAAACGAAGCCCGGTCTTCGCGGGAAGACCGGGCTCTGGTTTTTGTATCTGAAACCGAAAGCCGCGGCGGCTTTCCGGAAAGGGCTACTTCTCCTGAACGGAAATGCCGTCCTGTCCGATCGACAGCTCCACACCCTTCGGTTTTGTCTGCTCGTGGTAGACGTAGCCGCCCAGGACGACCACGGCGACAACGAGCGCCCCGATGATCATGTAGAGACCGTTCTTGCCGTTCATGCGAGTTCCTTCCTTCACGCTGACGCCGTTTGGCGTCCGATCGGACTGGTAATGCCCGGAAAGCCGGTTTGTTCCTTCAGCCGAAGGAAACTTTCGGTACGGCGCGGTCGGAAGCGTCCTCGATCTCGAAATACTCGACCTTCGAGAAACCGAACTGGTTGGCGATCAGCACCGAGGGGAAGGATTCCACCGCGATGTTGAGATTGCGCGCCGCGCCATTGTAGTAGCGCCGCGCCAGCGAGATCTCGTTTTCGGTCTCCTCCAGCGCGCGCTGGAATTCCATGAAGTTCTGGCTGGCCTTGAGATCGGGATAGCTTTCGGCCACCGCCATGAGACGGCCGAGCGCACCGGAAAGGACGTTCTCCGCGGCGGCGCGTTCGGCGGGTGTCCCGTTCTGGACCGCCACGGCCTGGGTGCGGGCGCGGGTCACTTCCTCGAGCACTTCCTTCTCGTGGGCCATGTAGCCCTTCACGCTTTCGAGCAGATTGGGAATGAGATCGGCGCGGCGCTTGAGCTGCACGTCGATACCCGACCAGCCTTCGGCGGCCATCTGCCGCTGCTTGACGAGGTTGTTGTAGAGATAGACGCCATAGAGCGCGATGGCGCCGAGAATGACGATAATCGTGAGTGTGCCCATCCGAAGGCCTCCCAGTTGGTCCGGTGCGCGCCGGATCCGCTCATGCCCCGGCAATCGAGCTTAGAGAGCTTTCACAGCTGACGAAAGTCAACCGGGAGGGCTAGCTCTCAAAAACCCCTGTGGAACGATCAAATGTTTTTCGCGAACCTCAGATCGTAAATCAAAGCTTTACCATTCCCCCTCCACAATTAAGCCATTCCTACTTTACCGCCACCTCGTTTAGCGAGGCCGGGCAAGACGGACACGACAGGGACCCCTGGCCAATGCAAGACTTCGATTCCAGCGTATTCGATCTCGCCCCGGTGGCGATGTGGATCGAGGACTTCAGTGAGGTAAAAGCGCTTTTCGAAACGTGGCGAGCGGAAGGGGTCAGCGACATCCGCGCCCATCTGAAAGCCGATGTTTCACGCGTGCGTGCCTGTTCGAGCCGGATCAAGGTGCTCGCCGTCAACGACAAGACGCTCGAACTCTTCGAGGCGAGAGACCTCGACCACCTCGTCAGCAACCTGTCGCTGGTGTTCCGCGGTGAAATGCTCGAAAGCCATGTCCAGGAGCTCGCCGCCCTGTGGGACGGCAAGACGGAGTTCACCTCCGACGCGGTCAATTATTCGCTGTCCGGTCGCCGTATGGACATCCAGCTCAAGGCCGCCGTTCTGCCCGGCCATGAGCAATCGCTCTCGCGCATCCTCATGACAACCGAGGATGTCACCGAGCGGGAGGATGCCCGACGCATGGAAACCCGCTCGCGTATGCATGCCGAAGGGCTGTTCGAACATTCCCCGGTCTCGCTCTGGGTCGAGGACTTCAGCCAGATCAAGGCTTTGATCGAGGATGTGCGTGCGCGCGGCATCGAGGATTTCCGTGTTTTCCTCGACGTGCATCCGGAATTCGTGCGCCAGTGCATGTCGGAAATCCGTGTTCTCGACGTCAACCAGGCGACGCTCGATCTCTTCGGCGCGCCCGACATCCAGACACTGCTGCACAGGCAGGTGGAGATCTTCCGCGACGAGATGGAGAAGCCGTTCCGCGAACAGCTGATCGACCTGTGGGAAAACCGCATCGTGCACAATCGCGAGGTGGTCAACTATGCACTCGACGGCACCATCCGGCACATTCTCCTGCATTTCGCCGTGGCTCCGGGCTACGAACACGACTGGAGCCGCGTACAGATCGCGCTGGCCGACATCACCGCGCGCAAGAAGGCCGAAGCCTATCTCGAATATCTCGGCAAGCACGACGTGCTGACCAAGCTGCACAACCGCGCCTTCTACACCGACGAACTCAACCGTCTGGAACGCAAGCGGCTACGGCCCGTCTCGGTGCTGATCATCGACCTGAACGGGTTGAAGGAAGCCAACGACAATCTCGGCCATGACGCCGGCGATTCACTCTTGCGCAGGTTTGGCGAGGTGCTCAACAGCGTGATTTCGGCTCCAGTCTGCGCCGCGCGCATCGGCGGCGACGAATTCGCGGTGTTGATGCCGGGCGCCGACACCAAGTCGGCCGACGCGATGATCGACACCATCTACGAGCTGATGGCGATCAACAACCAGTTCTACTCGACCGCACCGCTGAGCGTCTCGATCGGGATGGCAACCAGCCGCGAAGGCGAGACGTTGGAACAGACCGTGAAGCGCGCCGACCGCGCGATGTACGAGGACAAGCAGGCCTTTCACGCCGGCCTTTCGGACGGCATGTCGCGCCGTAACAGCGACAAGGGATCGAAGATTGCCAAGGGTGCGGCGTCGGCCGCCTGAGGGGATCTCAGCCGGAGCCGAGAAGGTCCCGCGGCGGAGCGACCGGATCGAAGGTCGCCGCCCGACCCTTCCGCACTTCCCGCCAGATCAATGGCAGCCCCACGACCAGAACGATGATTGCGGGAATGGCAGAGGCGGACGGCATGACCGCATCCGCGATGACCGCCACTGCCACCAGCGCAATGAACAAGGCGATGAGAAGCCAGGCAATCCACAGCGCCGTGCTGCCGGCGCGGAACCGCGCCTGGGGCTGCTGCTCGGCGATCCGGCGCGCAAGTTCCCGGACGAAGGGGGTGTAGGTCTCGCTGCGATCCTCGAAATTGCCGAGACTGACATAATGATGGGACCGCAGCTTGACCGGCCGGCCGTTCTTTCTGGCCAGCCTGGCCTGATACTGCGCGCCCCCGAAGCCGCCATAGCTGATGAGTTGGAGTTCGGTTACATCGGAATAGGCGACCTCGCCCGAACCCCTAGCGTCCCGCCAATGCAGCCGGTCCGGCCCCAGGGTGTAATCCCATTCCCGGTCGAAAAGGGTATTGCGGACACTATGGTGGAGAGCCGATGGGAGCGGCGGCGGCCTGTGCCCGCTTGTCTCGTCGGTCGTGTCCATGTGCCCCGCATCCCCCTGGGACATCTCCCGCGGTGAGATGTCCGGGGTCACGCTAACTGCGACTAGGGCGCAGTCCAAGGCTCAAATGGGGGTTGGCGAAGCCTATTCGGCCGCCTCGCGCCAGTTGGCTCCGCCGGCGTCGGTGAGCAGGAAGGCCTCGCCGCACTGGCGGGCGAGATTGCGCACGCGAAGAATATAGCTCTGGCGTTCGGTCACCGAGATCACGCCGCGGGCGTCCAGCAGGTTGAAGACGTGCGAGGCCTTGATGCACTGATCGTAGGCCGGGAGCACGCACTTGTGAAGCGTCCCTGTCGCGCCTTCGGCGTTCCCCGCCTCTTGTGGCGCACCGGCCTTGAGGATCGCCTCGCATTCCTTTTCCGCGTCGATGAAATGCTGGTGCAGGATGGCGGTGTCGGCCATCTCGAAATTGTAGCGCGAATATTCCTGCTCGGCCTGCAGGAAGACGTCGCCATAGCTGACCTTCTCGTCGCCCTCGCGGCCGTTGAAGTTCAGGTCGTAGACGTTGTCGACGCCCTGGACATACATGGCAAGGCGTTCGAGACCGTAGGTCAACTCGCCGGCGACCGGTGCGCATTCGATGCCGCAGACCTGCTGGAAGTAAGTGAACTGGGAGACTTCCATGCCGTCGCACCAGCACTCCCAGCCGAGCCCCCAGGCGCCCAGCGTCGGGCTTTCCCAGTCGTCCTCGACGAAGCGGATATCGTGCAGCAGCGGATCGATGCCGATGGCCTCGAGCGAACCCAGATAGAGTTCCTGCAGGTTCGACGGATTGGGCTTCAGGATCACCTGATACTGGTAATAGTGCTGCAGCCGGTTGGGGTTCTCGCCGTAGCGGCCATCCTTGGGGCGGCGCGAGGGCTGCACATAGGCGGCGTTCCACGGCTTCGGCCCCAGCGCGCGCAGCGTGGTGGCGGGATGGAAGGTGCCGGCGCCGACTTCCATGTCGTAGGGCTGAAGCACTGCGCAGCCATAATCCGCCCAGTAGCGATGCAGCGTCAGGATCAGCGCCTGAAAGGAGCGCTTGGGGTCCATGTGAGACGGCAGTTCAGCGGACATGCCAGTTCCTTCAATCTGTAGGCTGGAGCGGGCACAAGGCACGCGAAATATCGGCGCGACGGGTGCCATGAATGCAGGAGACGGTCAAGCCCGCGCACCCCTGTCCCCTTGGTAGCACGCTGTGCGGCAGGCTAGACTCGGCGGCGAATTTCAGGCGAATCGGAGAGGACGATGGGCAAGCGGATCCTGATCGCCACCTATGGCAGCCGCGGTGACGTGGAGCCGTTCCTGGCGATCGCTCTAGGCTTGAAGGCGCGCGGCCATGACGTGGCGCTGATGACCTCGACGCGATTTTCCGGCTGGATCGGCGACAACGGGGTCTCCTTCCTTCCTATGTCCAACGAAGCGCTGGCGCAGATCGAGACGCCCGACGGCAGGGCGATGCTCGACGGCTCCACCGGCGTCATCGCTCGCATGATGGCCGCCCGACGGATGACGGCCAAGGCCAGGCCGCTGATGGCAAAGATGCTCGCACAGACATGGGAGAACGCGCAGAGCGTTCGGCCGGACCTGATCATCTTCCATCCGAAGATGCTTGCCGCGCCGCATATCGCGGAGAAGCTCGGAATCCCGGCGGTTCTGGTGCTCCTGCAGCCGATGTTCGTGCCGACGTCGGAATTTCCCGCCGCCGGACTTCCATCGCTCAAGTTGCCGGGCTGGAACCGGCTCTCCTACCGGCTGGTCTCGCTGTCCTTCGCGCTCTACCGCAAACCGGTGAACGCCCTGCGCGCCCGGCTGGGACTGGAGCCGGTCACCTCGGCGGGCGTTCTTTCGCCACCTGAACTTTCGCCAATGCCAGTGGTCCACCCGATCAGCCGGCATGTGCTCAAGCGCCCCGGGGACTGGCCGGATCATGCCCTGATCACCGGGTTCTGGCGATTGCCGCAGGAGGCCGGCTACACCCCCGATCCTGCGCTCGCCGCCTTCCTCGAAGCCGGGCCGGCGCCGGTCTATGCGGGTTTCGGAAGCATGCCGGCGGCCGATCCGGCGGCACTCGGCGCGTTGGTGGTGGAGGCGATCCGCAAGGCCGGTCGCCGCGGTGTGATCGCCTCTGGCTGGGGCGGGCTGAAAGCGTCAGACGCCGACGACATGCACGTGATCGAGGCAGCACCGCACGACTGGCTGTTTCCGCGCATGGCGGCGGTCGTCCATCATGGCGGGGCGGGCACGACGGCGGCGGGATTTCGCGCCGGTGTTCCGAGCATCATCTGCCCCTTCGGCGTCGACCAGCCCTGGTTCGCCGAACTGAGCGTGAAGCTCGGCGTCGGAGCGACGCCGGTTCCGCGAAGGAAAATGACAGTCGACCGGCTGGCGAAAAGCATCCGGCAGGCGGTGGAGGACCGCTCGATCGCCGACAATGCGCGCGCGCTCGGTAAAAAACTCCGGCAGGAGGACGGGATTGCGGAGGCCGTCGGGATCGTCGAGGGTCTCCTGGACGCCGCCGGCTGACGAAAAGCTTGCGGCTCTTATTCGTCAGGTTTGCGCAGGCGGTATTCACCGGTGGCCGGGTCCTGGACGAGCGTGCCCTGGGCGCCGGTCTTCTTTTCGCGCTCGGCTTCGCGGACACGCGAGTTGACGCGGTCGGCCTCGGCGACGAAACGCTTGTAGCCGATCCAGGCGATGGCGCCGACGACGGCAAGAAGTATCAGTTGCGGCATCGGCGTCCCCTCTCCTGTCGGCTCACAGGCCGTAGCGGCTCCACAGCGCGCGATCCTCGATCACATTCAACCCTTGTTGGAAGGCGCCTGCAAGCATTTCAGAATCGAGACCTGCGGCAGCCCCCGGCGTGCGGCGGCCGAACAGCCCCTTCGGAGCGGTGATCAGCTTGAGCTTGACCTTCTCGCCATAGCGCGCCTTGAGCGTCGAGCGGAGATCGCCGAGACCGTCGACCAGACCGAGGCCGAGACCGCTGACGCCCGACCAGAACTTGCCGGTGAAGAGTTCGGGATCGTCGGCCAGCTTGTCGCCGCGGCGGGATTTGACGAGGTCCTTGAAGGTCTCGTGCACTTCCAGCTGCAGATCCTTGAGGTGCTGAACGTCTTCTTCCTTCTCCGGGCGGAAGGGATCGAGCACCGACTTGTTCTGCCCGGCGGTATAGACGCGGCGCTCGATGCCGAGTTTGTCGATCAGGCCGACGAAGCCGAAACCGGCGGAGATGACACCGATAGAGCCGACGATCGATGACGGATCGGCGATGATCTCGTCGCCGGCGCAGGCGATCATGTAGCCGCCGGAAGCCGCCACGTCCTCGAGGAAGACGATGACCTTCTTGTCCTTTTCCTCGGCGAGATCGCGGATGCGTTTGTAGATGAGCCGCGCCTGCACCGCCGAACCCCCAGGCGAATTGATGCAGATGGCGACGACCGGGGCCTTCTTGTCGGAAAAGGCCTTGCCGAGTTGAGAAGCCACGGACGCGAGATTGAGGTTGGAGCGGAACTGGCTGCCGCCCGACATGATCGAACCCTGAAGACGCACCACGGGGATGACGGTCTGGTCGGAACGGAAACGGGCCGGGAGAAACCGTTTGAAATTAGGCATGTTCGGTCCTTGCTCTGGCTGGCACTCTCGCCTTCGGTCGGGCGATCTTTCGCTACCGGTGATGTAAGGTGAAAGCGTCGGGATACAATGGCCGGATGTATGGAAATCGGCGGCGCCCGTACGAGCCGCGCGCCCTTCAGCGGCGCAGGCGACCTGGGCGGCGGCGCGGCAGGTCGGCAAGGCCGTTGTTGATGGCCTCCACGCGCGGCTCGAACCGGTGGCCCGGCCGGTCATGCAGGACGAGCGGCGGCTGCAAGTTGAGCCAGCCGCGGCTCTGCTTGACTGCGGTGACGAGGATGCGGATCGCCTCCTCGCCGAGACGCGGATGAACAGGCGTAACCTCGACCCCGCCGAAACGGCCGGCCAGCGCATCGAGGATCGGGCGGATGGAGCGCGGTCTGGCGATGATGCTGACCTGGCCGCCCGGCCGCATGATGGCGCCTGCGGTCCGGAGCCAGTGCTCGAACATCTCGCCGTCGGTCATGGCATGGGCCTCTGCCCGCAGCGGATCGGGCGTGGTGCGGTCGGAGGGATCGTTGAACGGCGGGTTGAGGATGACCCAGTCGAAGGCGTCGTCGCCCAGACCCGCCGCGCGACGGGCATCGCCACGCAGGGTGACGTCGGCGCCGACGATCGATACCCGGTCGCGCAGCCAGGCGTTTTCATCCAGCGCCATGGTGCGGCGGGCGAAGTCGAGCATGATTTCCGATCGTTCGACCAGAGTGACCGATATTCCGGAAAGACGCGTTGCGGCCGCAAGACCCGCCGCTCCGGCGCCGGAGCCGAGATCGGCGAGCGAACCCACCGCGCCGTCGGGGATGGTGGCCGCCAGCAGCATGGCATCCATGCCGGCACGATGGCCCACGCGTGGCTGGACGAGATGGAACTTGCCGTAGTGGAAGGCATCGACCGTGAAGGGCAATTCCATCTCTCCGCCGGAGGTCTCCAGCTCCAAGGCTTGTCCCTCCGGTGGACGACCGGACGAGCGGGCTTCGGCCCCCGCACTCATGGGGCGCCGTCCCAGGGGCGCAACTCATGACCCAGCCCGGCATCGGTGACGATGCGACGGGCGCTCTCGACCTCGCCGCCGTCGACCATGATGCGCCGCGGCAGCATGCCGATGGAGCCGTCCAGAATGCTCATATTGCTGTCGGCCACCATGCAGCCGATACCCGCGTCGCGCATCAGGCTTTCGACGAAGGAAATGAGGACCGGATCGTTGGTGCGAATGAGTTCGTGCATGCGATTTTCCGACTTGGATGTCCGGACCCGCGCCATTTCGCCGCTTGCCGGGGGCTGGGTCGGCACCTATTGTAAGACCGACAATAACACAAGGAGTTCCCGGTTTGGGCGTCGTCGTATCATTGAAAGAAGGAAAGGACCGGCAGGCATCAGTCAAGCCGCTCGTCGAGCTGACGAAGAGTGGCATGGAGCGGGTCAACCAGTTGATCCTGTCGCGGGCCGGTTCCGACGTCCAGATGATTCCGGAGGTGGCCAATCACCTCATCTCCTCGGGCGGGAAACGGCTGCGGCCGATGCTCACGCTCGCCTCGGCGACCCTCTTCGGCTACGAGGGCGAAGGCCATATCAAGCTCGCCACCAGCGTTGAGTTCATGCATACGGCAACGCTGTTGCACGACGACGTGGTCGACGAGAGCGACCTCAGGCGCGGCAAGTCGACCGCGCGCATGATCTGGGGGAACCAGGCCAGCGTTCTGGTGGGCGACTTCCTGCTCGGCCAGGCTTTCCGGATGATGGTGGAGACCGGCTCGCTCGACGCGCTCGACGTGCTGTCGACAGCCGCAGCCGTGATCGCCGAGGGCGAGGTGCTGCAGCTCTCCGTGGCCAAGAACATGGAGACCACCGAGGACGACTATCTCTCGGTCATCCGCGCCAAGACCGCCGCCCTATTTTCCGCTGCCTGCGAGGTGGGTCCGATCGTGGCCGGCCGCGGCAAGGCCGAGCGCAACGCACTCCGCTCCTACGGCACCAATCTGGGCCTCGCCTTCCAGCTGATCGACGACGTGCTCGATTATGGCGGTTCCGCCAAGGATCTCGGCAAGAATGTCGGCGACGATTTCCGCGAGGGCAAGATCACGCTTCCGGTGGTGCTCGCCTACCGGCGCGGGACGGAGGAAGAGCGCGAATTCTGGCGCAGGTCGATCGAGGCCGGCGAGAACGACGATTCGGCGCTCGAACGGGCAACGGACCTCATCGCCAAATATGACTGCCTTCCCGACACGGTCGCCCGCGCCGAGCACTATGGCTCGATCGCCCGCGACGCCCTGGCACCGCTGCCTGATTCGCCCGAGAAGGAAGCGATGCTGGAAGTGATCGCCTTCTGCCTGCACAGGGCGAACTGACGGGCCGACCGGGCGCGAAAGCGCAGCGGAGCGACTGTCCGGGCACAACAAACCCGGCAAACTTGATGGCCTGCAACAAAAAAGCCATGGTGACATGACACGCAGGCCGAACGGCTGACCGCGCCGCTGGCGCGGACAAACACCACGAAAGGTTGCTTCATGCAGCAGAAATGGATCCGGCGGCTGGTGGCGGGTACCGCCCTTGTCGCGTTCGCGCTTCCCCTCATCCCCGTCACCGGCATGGTGTCGCCCGCCCGGGCGGAAGAAAAAGCGGTCGACGTCGACATTCACAGTTTCGCTGCGGCCTTCCTGGCAGCGCAGACGGCGGACGCGGATTTCGACACCAAGTCGGCGATCTGGTTCTACCGCAAAGCGCTCGAATACGATCCCGGCAACGACGGCATCCGCGAACGCCTGATGGTCGACCTGTTTCTCGCCGGCGACTTCGACGGCGGCGTCTCGATCGTCGAGGCGCTTGCCGGTGACCCGGCGATCGACCAGGTGCGGCAGCTTGCGACGACCATCGACCTGATGCGGCGGGGTGACTACGACGCCGCCTCGAAGCTGCCCGATCTGGCAACCACGAACCCGATCGACCGGCTGCTCAACGCCTTGATGAAAGGCTGGGCCGACGCAGGCGCCGGCCGCGGCAAGGAAGCCGTCGCACAACTGCGGGCTCTCAAGGGACCTCCCTGGTACCCGGTCTTCACCGAATACCATGCCGGCGCGATCGCCGAACTGAGCGGCGACATCGCCACCGCGCGTGACATCTACCAGGACGCTATCGTCGACAAGTCGGTCGCGGGTGCGGCCCCCGACACCTATGTGCGCACGGTGATGGCGCTTGCCGCGCTGGAAGCGCGCCAGGGCAATGTGCGCGCAGCGCTCGACACGCTGTCGACCGGCGAGCAGGTGGTGCCGAACTACGCGCCGCTCGCCGCCATGCGCCAGCGGATCGAGGGCGGCGGACCGCTTCCCGTCGAGATCAAGGACGCGTCGGACGGTGCGGCATCGGCGCTGTTCTCGCTCGGCAGCGCGGTCAACCGCCAGGGTGCAGAGGAAACGGTCATCCTCTACCTCCAGTTCGCGCGTGCGCTCGATCCGGACAATGCGGCAGCGCTCGTCACCCTCGGCAACCTGAAGGAGACGATCAAGCAGCCCGAGGAGGCGATCGAGCTCTACAAGATGGTTCCCGAGGATTCGCCGATGCGGCGGATTTCGGAGATGCAGCTGGGTCTCGCGCTGTCCGACATGGGTGAGCACACGGAAGCCCGCGAGCATCTCAAGGCGCTGATCGCCGAAGACCCCAAGGACATCCGCAGCTATCTCGCCTATGGCAGCGTCCTGTCCGAAGACAAGGCCTATGCGGAGATGGCCGACAATTACGAGAAGGCGATTGCCGCGGTGGGACCCGCGCAGACGGCCAACGACTGGAACCTCTATTTCCAGCTCGGCATCGCCTATGAGCGGCTCAAGCAGTGGCCGAAGGCCGAAAAGGCGTTGAAGCGCGCACTCGAATTGCAGCCCAACCAGCCGCAGGTGATGAACTATCTCGGCTACTCCTGGATCGACATGAACATGAACCTCCAGGAGGGGATGGACCTGATCCGCGATGCCGTGGATCTCCGTCCGAACGACGGCTACATCGTCGATTCGCTCGGGTGGGCCTATTACAAGCTCGGGGAATACGAGGATGCGGTGCGCGAACTCGAACGCGCCGTGGAACTCAAGCCGGCGGATCCAACGATCAACGATCATCTGGGCGACGCCTACTGGCGCGTGGGCCGGAAGACGGAAGCCGGGTTCCAGTGGAACCGGGCGCTGATCGGCGATCCCGAACCGGAACTGAAAGCTGAGGTCGAGAAGAAGATCGCCGAGGGGTTGCCCGAAAAGCCGGGCGCGGTACCGGCGGCAGTCAACCAGACGGACAAGGGCAATAGCGAGGTCGAAGCCGCGAAGCCTGCCGACGACCGGACCTGATCTTGCCATGCCAGTGGTGAACGCGCGCCCGGCTGAGACGCCGGGCGAAGACGCGCCGGCCAAGATCAACCTTGCGCTCGCCGTGACCGGACGGCGCCCGGACGGCTACCATATCCTCGAAAGTCTGGTGGTGTTCGCGTCCAACGGCGACCGTCTGCAGGCGGAGCCGGCGGAGAGCGATTTTCTCCACGTCGAAGGGCCCTATGCGGGCGAACTCGACGGAACCGACCCTTCCGACAATCTGGTGATGAGAGCCCGCGACGTGCTTCGCGGGTATCTTCTTGCGCAGGGCTCTGCTGCCCCTTCCGTGGCGCTGCGGCTCGTCAAGGCGCTGCCTGTGGCGTCCGGCATCGGCGGCGGGTCCGCAGACGCCGCGGCGACGCTCAGGCTATTGGCACGCCAGTGGTCGGCATCGGTTGCGCCCGAGCGGCTGCGCGATCTGGCTCTGTCGCTAGGCGCCGACGTTCCGATGTGTCTGGAGAGCCGGGCGCTGATGGCGCGCGGGATCGGCGAGGAGCTCGAGCCGGTCGAAAGCATGGCGCCCCTGCCCATGGTTCTCGCCAATCCGCGCGTGGCCATATCCACGCCCGCAGTATTCCGGGCGCTCGCCTCGCCCGACAATCCTCCGCTTCCGCCACTGCCGGACCGCCGTGACGTGAAAGCGATGGCCGACTGGGTGAAGGCGGCGCGCAACGACCTTCTTTCCCCTGCGCTGTCGCTGGCGCCGTCGATCGGCACGTGCCTCTATGCGCTCAGGCAGACCGGCGCGCTGGCGGTCTCCATGTCGGGATCGGGTGCGACCTGCTTCGGGATCTATCCGAACCGGACCGACGCCGAGCAGGCTGCGGGGCGCATAGCGACCGCCGAGCCTGACTGGTTCGTGCAGGCCACCGTCAGCAGCTGAGCGGCGTCGTCAGGCAAGCGAGAGCACCGAAGCGGGAACGATCTCGCATTTGAGCTTCTGCATGGCGAGGCCGCGCACGACCGCCTCGACCGAACTGCCTTCCCGGCAATTGGCGATCGCCTGACGCTTGGGCACCAGGACCCCGTGGCTGAGCGCCGAGGGTCGGGTGCGGATGCGCGAGAGGAAGGGCAGCCGATACTCGCGCGAGGGCGAGAAGCGAGCCGGCTTGCCGCCGCTCATAACATGCTGGTGAAGATGCTCGACCCAGCCGAGAAGCGGGCGGGCGCCGGGCTCGATGAACAACAACCACTCGCCGCGCGCGTTGCGCACGACATCGCGAAGGTCGGGATCTACGAAGAAGCGGCAGCCGGCGGCATCCGCGAGCGTTTCGGTGCCATCGGTGGAACCCCGATCAACGACAATCACCTCCGCCACCAGCCCCTCGACCGCGCCCTGAACAAGCGACGACAGGGTGACGGCGAGCGCTGGCTCCTGGTTCCTGCATTCGATGACGACACTGATCATACAGGCTTTTTAGCGGAACATCCGCGATTCCGCCAGCGACCGCAGCGCTTTGGTTTTCCACCGTCGGGCACATGCGGTCCGTGCCAACTCCGCATATTTGTTCTTGCTATGTTCTTCCTCTACTGATAGGAAAATAGTCATCGACACAATCGATTCCTGAAACCGGGGGACGGGACTGACGGAGAATGGACATGACCACGATTGCTACTCTCGCGGACACCGTTTTCGAGCCCGGCCTGACCGCTGCCGAGACGGAGAGCCGTCTGGCCGGTGTCGGCCTAAGGCCCGACGCCGAAAGACGCCGCGGCCGTGGCGCCGGCATGAATTTCGCCGGGCGGTTCGAGCTCAAGACCCGCGAGGTCTTCGACGACGGCTGGAACACGATCGACGACCTGCCGCCCTTCAAGACCGAAGTTCAGGTCGAGAAGCCGCGCACCATCATCACCCGCAACGATTCGCCCGACATCAGCTTCGACCGGTCGATCAACCCCTACCGGGGCTGCGAGCACGGCTGCATCTACTGCTTCGCCCGGCCGAGCCACGGATATATGGGCCTGTCGGCCGGTCTCGACTTCGAAGCCAAGCTGTTCGCCAAGCCGGATGCGCCGCGGCTTCTGGAGCGGGAGCTCGCCAAGCCCGGCTACAAGGTGCAGCCGATCGCCATTGGCACCAACACCGATCCCTACCAGCCGATCGAGAGGGAATGGCGGGTGATGCGGCAGCTTCTCGAGGTTCTGGAGGCCGCCAACCATCCCGTCGGCATCGTCACCAAATCGGCACTGGTCACCCGCGACATCGACATTCTCGAGCGCATGGCAGCCAAGGGGCTGGCACGGGTGGCGCTGTCGGTGACCACGCTCGACCGCAAGCTGGCGCGGACGATGGAGCCGCGGGCGGCGACACCGCCCAAGCGACTCGAGGCGATCCGGCAGCTGTCTGATGCCGGCATTCCGGTCTCGGTGATGGCGGCGCCAATGATCCCGGGGCTCAACGATCACGAGCTCGAACGCATTCTCGATTCGGCCAAGGCAGCCGGTGCAACGTCGGCCGGCTACATCCTGCTCCGGCTGCCGCACGAGGTCAGCCCGCTCTTCCGCGACTGGATGCTCAGGCACTATCCGGACCGCTACCGGCATGTGATGTCGCTCGTGCGTTCGATGCGCGGGGGCAAGGATTACGACGCCGAATTCGGAAAGCGCATGCGCGGCGCCGGCCCCTATGCCTGGCAAATCTCGCGGCGCTTCGACATGGCCGCGGAAAGGCTCGACCTGAAGCGCCGCAAGGTGGCGATGCGGACCGATCTGTTCACGCCGCCGCGCGGCGAGGGCGTCCAGCTCTCGCTTCTCTAGATCATGATCGGGGCTGTCCTCCGGGCGGCCCCCTCTCCTTCCGGATCGCACGCCCCGTCCCCCAGGGTTCTGCCGACCCTCGCGATCCGGACCTCCCCGCGCGGCCGCCGTCCCCGCCGCCGGGGCTTGCAGGGAATCGGGCTGTGGTGCATGTCTTACCGCATGAGGCGAAGCACCCAGCCCGATTCCCTTTTTTCAGATGACGACCTGACAGCCCTGCAGGCCGGGCCCGATTTCGGGTTCGAGCACCGGGCGATGTCGGAGGGTTTCCGTTTCGTCGCCGGCCTCGACGAGGCCGGGCGGGGACCGTTGGCGGGACCCGTGGTGGCAGCGGCCGTTATCCTCAACCCGGACAACATTCCCGAGGGGCTCAACGATTCAAAGGCGCTCACTGCCGCCCGGCGCGAGGAGCTGTATGCGCTCATCCTGGCCAGTTCAACGGTGGCAATCGCCTCCGCCAGTGCCGCGGAAATCGATAGGACGGATATCCGCAAGGCGAGCCTGACGGCCATGCGCCGGGCGCTGTCATCGCTCCCGCATGTTGCCCATTACGCGCTCATCGACGGCCGAGACGTGCCACCGGGCCTGCACTGCCCCGGCAAGGCCGTGGTCAAGGGGGACGCGCGATCGGTCTCGATCGCGGCAGCCTCGATCGTGGCGAAGGTGACGCGCGATAGGATCATGACGCGCGCCTGCGCGGTCTATCCCGCCTACGGCTTTTCGAGCCATATGGGCTATGCCAGCGTCGTACACCGCGCGGCAATCGCGAGACACGGACCTTGTCCGCTGCACCGGATGACGTTCCGACCGCTGAGACAGGACTGATAGCCCAGAAAGAAAAGGCCCGGTCGAGACCGGGCCTTCGTGTTTCACCATGCAATCAGGCTCAGTTGAGCTGGTTCTTCAGTTCGCCAAGCGAGGACTTGAAGAGATCGCCGGCCTTCTTGGCGTCCACCTTGTCAGCCATCACCTTTTCGGCGGCGGCGACGGCGAGTTCGACAGCCGAGGCGCGAACCTCGTTGACGGCCTCGGTTTCGGCCTGCTTGATCTTCTGCTCGGCGAGCGCGGTGCGACGGGTGACATAGTCCTCCGTCTTCTGGCGTGCTTCCTCACGAAGAGCCGAAGCTTCCTTCTCGGCGGCGGCGACAATCGACTTGGCCTCTTCTTCGGCCTCGTTGCGCTTGCGCTGGTACTCGGCGAGGAGCTGCTGGGCTTCCTCGCGAAGCTTCTTCGCCTGTTCAAGCTCAGCCGCGATATCGGCAGCCCGCTTGTCCAGGTTCCTGGCCATCATCGCCGGCACCTTCATGTAGACGAGGATGCCGAGGAAGAGGACCAGACCGACGAAGGCCCAGAGTGATGCCCAGGATGTAGCGTCCATATCGATCGGCCTCCCTACTTGCCAGCCGCGTCACGCACGGCGGCGTCGACTTCGGTCTTGGTCACGGTTCCGCCGAGCAGGTGTTTGACCAGATCGGTGGCCGTTTCCGTGGCGATGGCATCGACTTCCCCGAGAGCCTTGGCCTTGATGTCGGCGATCGACTTCTCGGCTTCGGCCATGCGCTCGGAAAGCTCGGCCTCGACCTTGGCGCGTTCCGCTTCAGCGGCGGCCTTGGCCTTGTCGCGTGCTTCCTGGCCGATCTCGGCCGCCTTGTTGCGGGCGGTGGCGAGATCCTGCTCATAGGCGGCGATGGCGGCGTCAGCCTCTTCCTTCAGCCGGTTGGCCTCGTCGAGATCCTGTGCGATCCGGTCGCGCCGGTGCTCCAGGATGCTGCCGATACGCGGCACCACGACCCTGTTCATGAACATGTAGAACAGGCCGAAAGTGATCGCCAGCCAGAGGAGCTGCGACGGGAAGGTGGCCGAATCGAACGGCGGGAAAGCGGCCTCGTGGCCACCGCCATGATCGGCTACGCCGGTCTCGGTGTGCATTTCGGCAGAGCCGTCTGCGGCACCGGGGGCCGACTGCATTTCCTCGGTCTCTTGCGCTTGGGCAAATGCCGGGGTCACGAACATATGCGCCTCCAAAATGAACGGCCACGCCGGCGCGCGGCGTGGCGAGCGGTCATCGTTTTGCCGATTAGACGGCGAAGAGGAGCAGCAGTGCGACGAGCAGCGAGAAGATGCCGAGAGCTTCCGTCACAGCGAAGCCGAAGATGAGGCGGCCGAACTGGCCGTCGGCAGCCGACGGGTTGCGCAGAGCGCCTGCGAGGTAGTTGCCGAAGATGGTGCCGAGGCCGATGCCTGCGCCACCCATGCCGAGGCAAGCGATGCCGGCGCCGATGTACTTTGCTGCTTCTGCTTCCATGGTCGAACTCCTTATGGATCTTGATTTGAGCAACTTAGATGTGGCGGCTGATGCCGCCGGTTAGTGGTTTTTCCGTCGCCTCAGTGCCCCGGATGCAGAGCATCGTTGAGGTACATGCAGGTCAGAACGGCGAAGACGTAGGCCTGCAGGAAGGCGACGAGAAACTCGAGGCCGGTCAGCGCCACGGTCATGGCGAGCGGCAGAACGGCACCACCGATGCCGAGCGCACCCATGGAACCGAGCGAAAAGACGAAACCGGCGAAGACCTTCAGCGTGATGTGGCCGGCCAGCATGTTGGCGAAGAGACGCACGGACAAGCTGATCGGACGCGACAGGAAGGAAATGATCTCGATGGCGACCACCAGCGGCAGAAGCGCGCCGGGCACGCCCGAGGGCACGAAGAGATTGAGGAAGTGCAGACCGTGCTTCCAGAAGCCGTAGACCACCACGGTGCCGATCACCAGCATGGAAAAGGCGAAGGTGACGATGATGTGGCTGGTCACGGTGAAGAAGTAGGGTACCATGCCGACGAGGTTGGCCACCAGGATGAACATGAACAGCGAGAAGACGAAGGGGAAGAAACGCATCCCCTGCGATCCGGCGCCGTCACGCAGCATCGAGGCCACGAACTCGTAGGACATTTCCGAAATCGACTGGAGCCGGGTCGGAACCAGGCCGCGATTGGCTGTCGTCAGGTAGAGGAAACCCGCGGTCACCACGGCGACGATCACCATGAACAGCGAGGAATTGGTGAAGGAGAGGTCCAGACCACCAATATCAACCGGAATCAGGTTGGTGAGATGGAACTGGTGAATGGGGTCGACTTTATCCGTGGCCACCTGCCGCCTCTTCGTTCTTTCCGCCCCGCCTGACGCGGTGCCTTGATGTCCCCCGGACGATCCGGGTCATGTGTCGTTTCAATCCTGCTCCGGCGAACCGCTCCGTGATCCGGGAACCGGAGTGGAGACGGCGCCCGTCGAGCGCAGGACGTTCAATACCCCGGCGCAGAAACCAAGGAGCAGGAATACGATCATGCCCCACGGCGTCGTGCCGGCGAAACGGTCGAGAAGATAGCCGAGTAGCGCGCCGACAAGCACGCCGGCGATGAACTCGCTCGACAGCTTGACGGCCAATGCAAACCCCTGCGGCTTTTCCCGGCCTTCGACTTCCGGCGTTTCTGGAACGCTGCGGGCGGCGAGTTCGGTGGCCAGGCGTTTGCGTCGTGCCTCGAGACTATCCCCGCCCTTTTCCGGAGTTCCGCCGCCGGCGCCGGGGATGGCGTTCCGGTCAGCATCCTTGCTGTCGACCATGGGCCCCACCCTCGTCATGCCTGCGACGGCCGAAAAGGCCGTTTTCAAGTCGGGCGCAACATAGTTTTAGCCTCTCCCATAGTCAAGGCGAGAGGCAGACTCCTCGTTGAGGCAAATTATGCAACTATTTCAATTGGATAAGAAGAGCATCACGCGGTCCGCTGCAATCGCTGGGGAAAATGCGCGGTATTCGGCCGCAAGACCGGGGCGAAAGGCGCGTGGCGGAAGCAAAAAACACCGCCGATTGCCCCATCAGGGGCAGCCGGATCAGCTCCAGCCGCCGCCGTAGGTGACGAAAAAGATGTGCTGGCCGATTCTGCCCATCTTCTTCATGTGCCGTGCCCAGGGCGGACGCACATAGGTGGCGTGGTAGTGGGTGGCGATTCCCACCTCGTCGAGCCAGATCTTGCCGGCGGAGACGGCGAGCGCGATCTCTTCGGCCATTTCCCAATGCCTGGGCGAATGGACGCGGTCGCGAATGCCGTCGCAGGCAAAGGAGAACTGGCAGCGGTTGCGCCAGGACTTGTTCTGGTAGACCACACCACAGACGGTGTTCGGATAGGCGGGATTGCGGACGCGGTTTAGGATCACCTGAGCGACGGCCGCCTGGCCCTTCACGCTCTCGCCGCGGGCCTCGAAATAGATGCCGGCTGCAAGGCAATTCTGCTCCGATTCGGAGAAGGTGGACGGCGGCAGAGCGGTGGCGGCCCAGGCGAAGGCATCGGCGCCGACCGGCGGAATGAAGCGGCCGCGGGTCTGCTCGTCCCTCAAGATCGAGGCAAAGGGCGACTGGCGCGAGTAATCGGGCGCCGGCGGCGCATAGGCCGTGGCCAGGATGTCCGGATTGTCGTTGGTAACGAGGTCGGCGAGCATCGCCGGAACCTGCGGGTCGGCGCGCTTCTCGCGGCGCGGATAGAAGGCCTGCGCGATCTGGATTTCCTTGCCCTTGATGTCGGGCTTGAGGAACGCCATCGCGTCGTTGGTCTGCAGATCCGGGGTGAGCAGGCTCGACTGGCGCTCGAGCACCGTGCCGGCGGAGAAATCCTTCGGCGGCGCGACCGGGGCGACGGCGACCACCCTGCCCTTCTTCAGCCAGCGGGTGACCCGATCCGAATCGGGCCGGGGATCGTCGGCGCCGATCTTGCCGGAAAAGGCGATGGTGCCACCGCCCGGAAGCTCTATGCCGGCACCGCCGGAGGTCGAATTGGTCAGGATCGGATCGGTAAAGGCTATGCGGGCGGTCTCGATCGAGCCGGCGGGAGCGGCCGTCAGGTGGGTCTTCCAGCGCCCGCTCGCCGATTCCAGCGAATTCAGATAGGCGGCGGTATCGGCGAAGTCGGTGACGGTGGGGGTGGCGAGAAAGATCCCGAGCCCGAACAGCACTGGCGCGGACAGGCGACTTACGAGGCCGCCTCGGCGGTGACGCAACTTATGCACGCAAACTCTCCGGTACACATACGCATTACTTGGATGGAGAGAGAATGGAGCATTAACCTTGATGGAGAGTTAATCACAGGGCGCGAATATGCCGCTACGGAACAAGGCCCGCGATTTCGCTGCAGCCGGACATGCGGACGCCACCGAAGAGCGATGTCGGACGCCGTCGCGGGAGGCCGGAAAGACGTTACTTTTTCTTGGTCTTGGCGCGGCTGACCGGGCGCCCCTTGTTAGTCTGGCGCACGGCTTCGCGCCGCGCCGGCTTGCCGCTCGGCGCATAAGGGTTTTCGCCACCGCGATAGAAGATGCGAATGGGAATGCCGGGCATTTCGAAATCGCCGCGCATGCCGTTGATCAGGTAGCGCGTATAGGATTCCGGCACGGCTTCCGGCCGGGTGCAGGAAATCATGAAGCCCGGCGGGCGCGCCTTGACCTGGGTGATGTATTTGAGCCGGAGCCTGCGACCGGAAACGGCGGGCGGCGGATGGTGACCCTGGACGAAATCGAGCCAGCGGTTGAGCTTGGCTGTCGAGATGCGGCGGTTCCAGATTTCGTGGGCGAAGGAGATCGCCTCCATCAGCTTGTCGATGCCGCGGCCGGTCTGGCCCGACAGCGGAACGGCGCGAATGCCCCGGATCTGCGGCAGCAGTCGCTCGGTCATCTCGCGCAACTGGGCGAGCACGGCCTGGCGGTCCTCGACGAGATCCCACTTGTTGAAGGCGATGACCGGGGCGCGGCCCTCGCGGACCACGAGATCGGCGATCTGCAGGTCCTGCTTCTCGAAGGGAATGGTGGCATCGAGCACGATGACCACGACCTCGGCGAACTTGATGGCCCGCAACGCGTCGGCCACCGAAAGCTTCTCGAGCTTTTCCTGCACGCGCGCCTTGCGGCGCATGCCGGCGGTATCGAAGAGCCGGATCTTGCGGCCTTCCCATTCCCAGTCGACCGAGATCGAATCGCGGGTGATGCCGGCCTCGGGGCCGGTCAGCAGCCGGTCCTCGCCCAGACAGGTGTTGATCAGCGTCGACTTGCCGGCGTTGGGCCGGCCGACGATGGCGACGCGCATCGGGCGGGTGGGATCGTAGCCGGGGCCTTCGTCCTCGTCCTCGACCGGGCGGGGCTCGATATCGACATCGGCAATCGCCTCGTCGATCGCTTCGTCGGCAAAGGCGAGCTCCTCGCCGAGTGCAGCGACGATGGCGTCGCGGAGGTCGAGCATGCCGCCGCCATGTTCGGCCGAGATCGGAACGGGTTCGCCGAGCCCGAGGCGCCAAGCGTCATACATGCCCGCTTCGGCACCTCGCGCCTCGGCCTTGTTGGCGACGAGGACGACGGGCTTGTTCTTCTTGCGCAGGACGTCGGCGAGGATCTCGTCGACCGGCGTGAGGCCGGACTTGGCGTCGATGAGGAAGAGCGCGAGGTCGGCCTCGTCGAGGGCGGCCTCGGTCTGGGCGCGCATGCGGCCCTCGAGCGTATCGGGGGCTGCGATCTCGAGACCGGCGGTATCGATCATGGTGAAGCGCAGGTCGACGAGGCGCGCGTCACCGGGACGGCGGTCGCGGGTGACGCCGGGCGTATCGTCGACGAGGGCAAGCTTCCTGCCGGCGAGCCGGTTGAACAACGTCGACTTGCCGACATTGGGCCGCCCCACGATGGCGAGAGTAAAACTCATGAGCGTCCCGTTTCAGATCCGGCGCCGAAGCGCGTTCAGGAGGTTTCGCCGCGTCCGGCGATCATGTCGAGCATCACGCCGGCGCGCTGGCGAATGCCAGACGGCGATGCGGTGTCGGCCGTGATTTCGTTGAACCAGTCGCGGGCGCGGGCGTAGTCGCCTGCCTTCCATGCGGCGAGGCCGAGAATTTCGCGGGCCGAATGGCGTGCGCCGTTTTCCGGGACTGCGAGCACCTCGACGGCCGACGACACCGCATTGTAGTCGGCGACATCGACGAGAAGATATCCGGCACGCAAGCGGGCGATATCGCGCAGGGCCTGCGGGATGGAACTGTCAGTGGCTGCGGAGAGGAACTGGTCGGCGGCAGCCTGCTTGTCGCCGCGATCGGCGGTGACGGTAGCCGCACGCAGACGGGCGAGGACCGGATAGGAACCGTCACCGGTCTGTTCCAGAGCCGAGAAGGCAGTCAGCGCCTCGTCGGTCTTGCCCTGCTGGGCGAGATCCAGGGCGGCGAGGAATTGGTCACCCGAACGGGCGGCGGTCTTCTGCTGCCAATAGTCCCAGCCGCGCAACGCCGCGGTTCCGACCACGATGAGGACGGCAAGACCGATGATGACCGGACGATAGCGACGCCAGAACGACTTGAACGCGTCGGAGCGCAGCTCTTCGTTGACCTCGCGGATAAAACTGGAATCGTCTTGTGACATCGCCTCTGCCCCGGACTTCCGGGCCCTTTTCGTTTGCCGCCTTCTAGAGCGGATCGCCTTCGATGAAAAGGCCCTTTCCCCTTAGAGGTTCGGGAAGGGCGCGACACCGAAGAGGAACTGGTGAAGGTACAGCACGAAGGCGATATAGACCACGACGCCGACGAGGACCGATGCGACATCCCATTTGACGGGACCCGGAAGCGGCTCGACGGCGCGGCCAGCCCTGACCCGCTTCTTGACCGCGATGCGATCGAGGATCGCCCAGACGAGAAAGCTGCCGAAGAGCAGGATGGAGGCGAGGTCGCCGTTGACCAGAAGGTGGGCGGGCGCCCAGATCTTCACCGACAGGAGCATTGGATGCTTGACCGCCGCCTTGATGCGGCCGGCGGGAAACTGCGAGACCACCAGGAAGATGATCGAGAACAGCATCAGGAGCGCGGTCACGTGGCTCATCCACCTGGGCGCGACCCAGAAGACGACGGGATCCTGCCGGGCGATGCCGTAGCCCCAGACGATGAGGACGAGGCCGACGAGCGCAACCACCGAGTAAATCGCCTTCCAGGTGTTCTCGCCGCGGGTAACGACCTGCACGTCGCGGTAGCCGGGGGCGAAAATACGCACGGAGTGGATTCCGAGGAAGAGAACGAGGCCGAGGATCAGGATCAGCACGGGAAGCTCCGGGTTCGAGGTTTGGCGCTCCTTATACAAGTTCGACGCGACATGGGAAAAGTCTTTCGGCCTTTCTCCCCATCAGCGGCGAGAACCATACCCTTGCCGCAAACCGGCCCTAGATGCTCCGGGGTTCAGTTTTTCGGAGTTGTCATCTTGCCGCGTACCGCCCGCCCCACCGTCCTCCTCGCGATCCTCGCCGCAATCACCCTGCCCGCCACAGCCCATGCCGGCGACAAGCCCGAGCAGCTTGTCCTCGTCTCCTTCGACGGCGCACATGACAATGCGATGTGGGAGCGCAGTCTGAAAATGGCGGAGAAGACAGGCGCGCATTTCACCTATTTCCTCTCCTGCTCCTTCCTGATGAGCAAGGCGGAGCGAAAGAGCTACAAGGCGCCTGGCAAGAGCGCGGGCGCCTCCAACATCGGGTTCGCACCGGACCATGCGGATGTTCGCACGCGCCTCGGCCACATCTGGACTGCGCACGAGGCCGGGCATGAGATGGGCAGCCACGGCTGCGGCCATTTCGACGGCGGCTCCTGGAGCGAAGCGCAATGGTCGGCGGAGTTCGACCAGTTCGATCACGCGCTGAAGACGGCCTGGGAGACGATCGGCGCGAAGGACGCGGAGCCGGCCGGCTGGCCGGAACTGGCCGAAAGCGGCATCAAGGGGTTTCGCGCGCCCTATCTGTCGGCCGGCGACGGGCTCTACGAGGCGCTGGCCAAGCGCGGATTTGCCTATGACGCGAGTGGTGTATCGCGGGGACCGGTGGCCCCCGAGATCGACACGTCGCCCGCCCGCTTCGCCTTGCCGCTGATCCCCGAAGGCCCGCGCCAACGCCGGGTGATCGCCATGGACTACAATCTCTTCGTCCGCCAGTCGGACGGCGAGGAGACACCCGGGCGCAAGGCGGAATTCGAGGAACGGTCACTCGATGCCTTCGAGGCAGCATTCAAGGAACAGTACGAGGGCGGGCGGCTGCCGCTGCAGCTCGGGTTCCACTTCGTTCCGATGAACGGCGGCGCCTATTGGGATGCGCTCGAAACGCTGCTGACGGACGTGTGCCAGAAGCCCGACGTGGCCTGCGTGACCTACAGCGAAGCCCTCGAACGCCTGAAGACCGCCGGCCGGTCGCCGAGCTGACCGACCGCCGATTGACACCCTGCGGCGGCGCCCCTACCAAATCGATCGGGCGCATTTTCCGGTGGCGCCGGGAACTCGCCTCCCGGCATTCGCATTCAATCCCGGATCAATGATGGCAGCGGCCCCTGTTGCCGCTTGTTTGGCGGGGTGGTGGCGATGAACGAAAGAGCGGGACGGGCCGCGATGCTGGCGATCGCTCTGTGGTGGATCGCAATCACGCTTCTCACCGTGTTCCGCCATGCGCCCGAGCAGCTCAATTCCGACGTGCTTCTCAGTTCAATGATGTCGCTGCAGAACGTCACGCTGTTCTACTGGGGTCAGAACCGGCTTCTCAACATCCTGCCGTTTGCCGCCTGGCCCTTCCGCGACCCGACCGCCAACCTCTGGGCGATCCTGATCCTTCCGGCCTTCGCCTTCTACGGCGGATTGCTCGCCGCGTGCCATGCGATGGTGGCCCGGCTCGCGTTCCCGTGGAGCACGGCGCGGCTGTTCGTGCTGATGTCGTCGGTGTTCCTGCTGGTCTTCACCAGCTACGGGATCTTCCGCATGGCGATCTGGCATGTGGAATACGGCGTTCCGGTGCTGATGATCGCGCTCGCCTACGGGCCGCTCTGGACATTCTGCGGACGATCCGACCGGCTGTGGCTCGCGGGTGCGGCGGTGTTTTTCGCCCTGGCGATCGGCATCAATCCGTCCTCGGCCATCCTCATCGCCTTCATCGTCTGCGCCGGCGTGTTGTGGCGCGGCCGCCCGACGATGCGGGACTTCGGCGCCATGGGGCTGGCCATCGTCGCGTTCGGGGTCTGGAGCTATATCGGCCACAACCCGAAAATGACCTATCTCGGGATCATGCCCGGCGCGTTGTTCGACGGTATCGCGCGCACCGCCAAGAGCACGCTGAAGACCTTGGACCTGTACGCCATCCTGGCGCTGTTCCTCGCCTATTGCGGGGTCTTTTTCGCCACCCGCACCAGCCCGCCGGCTCCGCGCCGGGCGGTGGTGGGTCTGCGATGGCTTGCAGCACTGCTCGCGCTGTTCTCCGTGCTCTGGCTCGGCTTTTTCTCGATGAACGAATGGGTGGTGCGCAACGGCCACGACTGGCGCTATTTCACCTTCCTGCTGATCGGCTGGATGATGATGGCGAGCTGTATCGGCGCGCTGCGTCTGTCGCGGCTGCCGCGAATGGCTAGCGACGCTCTCCTGGGCGCGATCGCGGTCGCCGCGATCGTGGTGACCGCCGCCTTGCCGACGCCGATGCGCGATTTCGCCGTGTTCAAGCGGGTCAGCGAGTTGGCACCCGCGCCGCACCGTTTCTACACCGGGGAATACTGGGACGCCTGGCCGTTGGTCATCCGCGACCTGATGGACGGCCATGAGAGCTACGGCCTGACCTATCGGGGACAGGGCAATCTCGACGGCACGATGGCGGCGGTGGAAGCGGCGATTGCCGAGAACGGCTATGCCGAGGTCGCCTGCATTGGCGCGACGCTCGAGCATTGCCGGTTCCAGACCGAACGGGTGATCGGGCCGGTGACCATCGAGGTGGCCGGCGGCGAAGAACCGCTGATCGACCTGCGCATCACCCTCGATCAATAGAAGCCGGGCCCGAAAAGAAAAAACCCGGCGCCTTGCGACGCCGGGTTTTCGGCTTACTCCTCGAAGCTCTGGGTCCTGTCCGGACCGCCCTCGCCCGGGGCCGGATCGGCCGGACGCGGGGCCAGGCCGGCGGCCTGGCGCTCGAGATATTTGCGGTCGATCTCGTCGAGTTCTTCGCCGCGGAAGACCGCCTCGAAGGCCCGGAGACGTTTGTAGATGGACAACAGGTCGACGATCGTCGTCCAGGAATTGATCAGGAACTGGAAGGAGTTCGACACCTGCCCGAAGGCGGTGAGGATCTGCTGCCAGATACCGAGCGTGATCTTGCCGGCGACGATGGTGGGAACGAGCAGAATGTCCACATAGATGTTGTCCGCCTGCAGGTAGAAGCCGCGGGCGACGTTGAAATACATGTAGTGGAAATAGAGGCGGAAATAGTTCTTCCGCACATTGTTGAACAGCTCGTTGACGGTCGGCGGCTGTGCCCGGTCCGGATCGTCTTCACCGTAGACGAGTTCCTTACGATAGGCAGCTTCCACACGCTGGTTACGGAATTCCAGCCCCGGTAGCTTGATGCCGACGAGGCTCAGAAGCGCGGTGCCGAAGATCGCCCAGAAAATGAGCGCGATGAAGAGCGCGTGCGGGATTTCGCCAACGATCGGCAGTTCGGTGACATATTGCGACAGCCCCCAGAGCACGGGCAGGAAGGCCACCAGCGTCATGACCGCATCGACGAAGGCCACGCCGAGACCTTCCATGATCGAGGCAAAGCGCATCGTGTCTTCCTGCACACGCTGGGAAGCACCCTCGATGTGACGGACGCGCGGCCAGCGCTCCATGTAGAAATCGTTCATCGCGGTGCGCCAGCGGAACACATAGTGCGAGACGAAAAAGCGGGTGACAACGAAGACGCCCATCGAGACGAAGGCGATTTCGGCGAACAGGAAGGTGAGACTGTAGAGATCCCACGCCGTCACCGTGCCGTCGCCGGAGAGCGCGGTCTGGAAGGTGTCGAAGAAGGGACGGCGCCAGTTGTTGATGGCGACCGAGACCTGCACGCCGAAATAGGTCGTGAAGAGGATGAAGATGGAGCCCAGCACCGACCACATCTGCCATTTGTGCGGCGAGTAGAAGAACCAGAACGCCGCGAAGGAGAGCGTCCAGACCGCGTAGAAGAGATAGAACCAGAGAAATTCCGGCGTATAGAAATAGGCCAGCCCGATGACCGGCTCGGTGCGATCGACCGGCAGCGGGAAACCGAGCGCCGCGCCTATGGTGTCGCCCAGCACGTACCAGACGAATATACCGACGGCCGTCCATGCGAGGACTGAAGGAAAGAAGATTTTCGGTTTCGGGAAAAAGGATTCAAACACGGAGGGTGCCTTCCGAGAAAAGGATGCAGGCGGCGGGCTCGGCGGGACCGGGCTCAATCAAGGCCCGGATGCAATCTTACCTAGGCCAAACTGTGACGCGCCGCAATCAGTCTCACGAAGTTGTGCGGTGCACGCACATCATCTCCCCGGATACGAAAAGGCCCGCCGTCTGGCGGGCCTTTCCACGTTTAACGTCGTTTGCGCTCAGGATGCGACGATCTTCTGTTCCTCGCGCAGCCCTTTCCAGACCGACCACATCATGACGATGAGGAGGAACGCGAACGGCACCCCGGTGGTCACCGCTGCCGCCTGAAGCGCGCCGAGACCGCCACCGAGCAGAAGCACGATGGCAACGACACCTTCGAAGGTGGCCCAGAAGACGCGCTGGGCGACCGGTGGCTCGTCGATACCGCCCGAGGTGATGGTGTCGATGACGAGCGAACCGGAGTCCGACGACGTCACGAAGAAGACCATCACCAAGACGATGCCGATGAAGGAGGCGATCTGGGTCAGCGGATAGGACCTCAGCATTTCGAAAAGCATCACCGCCTGATCCGAATTGGCCACCGCCTCGTTGCCGTGATCGATCACCTGATCGATCGCCGAACCACCGAATGTCGACATCCAGATGATCGAAACGACCGTGGGGATGATGAGAACGCAGGTGAGGAACTCACGGACTGTCCGCCCCCGCGAGACGCGGGCGATGAACATGCCCACGAATGGTGACCAGGAAATCCACCAGGCCCAGTAGAAGGCCGTCCAGCCCTGCAGGAAGTTGGTGTCCGTGCGGCCAAAGGGATTTGAAAGCGGAATAATCTTGGTCACGTAAGCGACCGTGTTTTCCCAAAGGCCAGTGACGATGACGAGCGTGGGTCCGAAGAAGAAGATGAAGGCGAGAAGAAGGAGCGCCAGCACCATGTTGATCTCCGACAACCGCTTCACGCCGGCATCAAGTCCAGCAACCACCGAGGCGAGTGCGATCGAGGTGATGAACAGGATGAGGATGATCTTGGCGGTATCGGTGACCGGAATGCCAAAGAGGAAGTTGAGACCGGCCAGCGCCTGCTCCGCGCCAAAGCCGAGCGAGGTTGCCAGACCGAACAGCGTGGCAAAGACCGCGAGCGTATCGATGATGTGACCGGGCCAGCCGAAAATCCGTTCACCGAGCAGCGGATAGAAGGCCGAACGCAGCGTCAGCGGCAGGCCGCGATTGTAGCTGAAATAGGCGAGCGCCAGCGCGACGACGGCGTAGATCGCCCACGGGTGCGCGCCCCAATGGAAGATGGTGGCCGCCATGGCATTCACGCGTGCGGCGTGCGGATCGCCGGCAGCCCCTTCAAGAGGCGCCCAATCGGTGCGTACGCCACCCTCCATGGTGATGCCGCCGATCGAGGAATTGTAGTGCGAGAGCGGTTCGGACACACCGAAGAACATCAGCCCGATGCCCATGCCGGCGGCGAAGAGCATGGAAAACCAGCCCATGTAGCCGAAATCGGGGCGCGCATCGGCGCCGCCGAGGCGGATCGACCCCATCGGCGTGAAGATCAGCACCAGCGAGAAGATGACGAAGAGATTTCCGGCGAGCAGCAACGGCCAGTCGAACATGTTGGTCATGAACGGCCGCAGCCAGTTGAAGAAGTTCGTTGCGCTCTCGCCGAACATCAGGGTCAGGATGACGAAGCCGACGATGACGACCGCAGAGACGAAGAAGACGGGATTGTGCACGTCCAGTCCCAAAACCTGAACGTTGTCCTGCCCCGCCTCATAGTCGGTATCGACGAGCAGCTCGGGATCCTGATCATTGTGCGTTGTTTCGGACATGTAGCCCCCTGTTGTTGAGGCGCCGTCCGAAAAGCGGGCGGCCGGCACCTGTTGCAGCGAAGCGCTTCACGTGCGGATGCTTGATCCGCCGACGCCCTTCCCTCCTTTTCGTGCCGGACATTCATTGTCCCCGAACAACCGGCACACGATTATTCTGCCTGAGAAAGTGTCTGCGACTTTCTAGCACAGGTCGGCGCAGATTACGACGTAGTCATATCCAAAAAACGACATGATTTTGCCACAATCGACACCGGTGAGATCAGATAGGGCGAGAATATCTTGCGGCAAGCGCAATCTTCTCTGGGGCCGGGAAGAGACCTGTTTCAGATGCGACGCAACGGCACGACGAGGACTGCGGCAAGCACCAGTGCAAGGACCGCAGAGAGGCTGCCGAGCACATAGTCTCCGGTCATATGGGCGAAATTGCCGGCAATCACCGGCCCGATTATCTGTCCGACACCGAAGGCGGCCGTCATCAGAGCGAAGGCCCGGCGCGGACTGCGACCCGCGTAAGCACGTCCGGCCTGGAGGCCGTAGGCGGTGATCATCACGAATGTGAACCCGAGCAGAAGACCGCCGACGATCGGGCCCAGCGGCAGCGGCAAGAACACGCTGGCAGCCACGCCCACGGCCTCGACGAGGCACCCGGCGATGAAGGTGACGATCAGACCGTAGCGGCGGGCGACGATCCCCCACAGGGCAACCGAAGGTGCGGCGGCGAGGCCGGTGACTAGCCAGGCCAGCGCCTCGGAGGACGGGGTTCCGCCGGCTTCACGGACGATGGCCACAAGAAAGGTGGCGGTGACGACATAGCCGAAGCCGAAAAGGCCGTAGGATAGGGTCAGCAGCACCAGTGGCCGTGTCCAGACCAGTGCTGGCTCCTTCTCGACGGCGCCGGTGCGCGAGACATGGCGCGGCAGCAGGACCGCTGCCACGCCGAGTCCGACAAGAGCTGCGACACCGCCGGCGATCCAGGCACCGCGCCAGCCGCCGTCGAAAAGCATGACCGCGGCGAACAGGAGGGCCGAAAGCGAGATACCAGTTCCGACGCCGCCGAAATGGATCGACTGAACGGCTGGCCGGGCGCGGGCCAGTCCAAAGGAAAGAACGAGCGAGGACGAGAAGATCATCACGAAAGCGCTGGCAAGGCCGGCTAGAAAGCGGATGATGGAGAAGGCGAGGATGCTGGTCGTCAGGCTCATGGAAAACAACAGAAGAGCCGTTGCGAGCAGCCCCGAGAGCGCCACCCGGCGCTCGATCCCCTCTGCCCAGCCATAGGCGGCAAGCACAGCACCGACGAGATAGCCGACATAGTTGGCCGAGGCGACATAGCCCGCTTCGGCCGGCCCCATCGGAACGCCGCTCATCATCGCGGGGAGGATGGGCGTGTAGTAGAAGCGTCCGATCCCCATGGCGATGGCCATCGCGGTGGCGCCGGCCACGCCCGTCAACGCCACCTCGCGGTAGGTGGGGACGTTGGACGGCGATGAGGAAGACGGACGAAATTCGGCGGGCATCGTCCTCCTTTGTCCCGCCACCCATCCACATGCAAGCGATAAAATCGCGGCTCTGCCATGCGAATAATGTCGGCTGACATCTGCTCCATGTCCGAAATTTAATGATCCCGGCGTTCTTGCAGCGGTTGGCGGCTTCCCAATCGTCCCTATCTGTTTCAAACAGACATTGTGCATTGCAGCACGAAAGGAGCCTCGCATGAAAACCGCACTCATCACCGGATCCACCAGCGGGATCGGCTACGGGATCGCTGAAAAATTCGCCAGCAACGGCTACAACGTCGTCATCAACGGGCTGGGCGATCGCGATCAGATCGAACAGGAGCGCAAGAAGCTCGAGAAGCTCGGTGCGGGCGAGGTGATCTACGATCCCGCCAACATGCTCAACCCCGACGAGATCGCCGCGATGGTGGCCAATGCCGAGAAGACCTTCGGCTCGGTGGACGTCGTGGTGCCGAACGCCGGCATCCAGCATGTGGAGAAGATAGAGGATTTCCCGGTCGACAAGTGGAACGCCATCATCGGCATCAACATGTCGTCGGCCTTCCACGTCATCCGCGCGAGCTTCGGCGGCATGAAGACGCGCAAGCACGGCCGCATCATCGCCATTGCCTCGGCGCACGCGCTCGTCGCCTCGCCCTACAAGAGCGCCTATGTGACGGCCAAACACGGCTTGATGGGACTGATCAAGACCGTGGCGCTGGAAGGTGCCGAGTTCGGCATCACCGCCAACGCCATCTGCCCCGGTTATGTGGAAACCCCGCTGGTCAAGGGCCAGATCGCCGACACGGCCAAGGCCCGCAACATGACCGAGGAAGAGGTTGTGCAGAAGGTGATCCTGGAAGCCCAGCCGACCAAGCAGTTCGTGCAGGTCGACCAGATTGCGGCCCTCGCGCTGTTCCTCGCCGGCGACGACGCGGCGCAGATCACCGGCAGCGCCCAGTCGATCGACGGCGGATGGGTGGCGCACTGATGGCCGAAGTCAAACAGATGAACCTCGCGCTCCAAGGCGGAGGCGCGCACGGCGCCTTCACCTGGGGGGTCCTCGACCGTCTGCTCGACGAGAAGGCGGTCGAATTCGAAGGTGTTTCGGGCACGAGTGCGGGCGCCGTGAACGCGACGCTGCTCGCCCACGGCCTGATGGAGGACGGACGCCGGGGCGCACAGAAGTCACTTGCGGAATTCTGGGAGAAGACCAGTCAGGCGGGCTCGATCTGGTCGCCGCTGCCGTCCCTTCCGAAATCGCTGATCCCGGGCGGCGAGATGATCGCGGCCGCCACCTACCAGATGTTCGATACGCTGACGCGGACCTTCTCGCCCTACGAGTTCAATCCCTTCGACCTCAATCCGCTGCGCGACATCCTGGCCGAGTGCGTCGATTTCGAAGGCCTTAGAAGCCATGAGGCGATCAAGCTCTTTCTCAGCGCCACCAATGTGCGCACCGGACGGGTGAAGGTGTTCGATTCCCGCGAGGTGAGCCTCGACGTGGTGATGGCATCGGCCTGTCTGCCGTTCCTCTACAAGGCGGTGGAGATCGGCGGCGAGCATTACTGGGATGGCGGTTACATGGGCAATCCGTCGCTGTTCCCGTTCTTCTATGTGTGCAAGAGCCGCGACGTGCTGATTGTCCACATCAATCCGATGGAACGCGACGAGGTGCCGATGAGCGCACCGGAGATCATGAACCGCATCAACGAGATCTCGTTCAACGGCTCGCTGATCAGCGAGTTGCGCGCCATCAATTTCGTCTCGCGGCTGCTCGACGAGGAGTGGCTGAAGGACGAGTACAAGGACCGGCTCAGGAAGATCCTGGTTCACTCGATCAAGTCCGACGACAGTCTCGAAGATCTCTCAGTGGCCTCGAAGTTCGACGTCGACTGGCCGTTCCTGACGAACCTGAGAGACCGCGGCAGACTGGCCGCGGATGCATGGCTGCGCGAGAACCACAAGCATGTTGGCGAGAAATCGACGGTGAACCTGGCGAGCAACTATCTCCATACGGCCGATCCGAAGGGCGAGCGGCACGAGGTGACGGGCAAGGAAGCGGCGGAATAAACCCACTGACGATCGGCTCCCAAAGGGCTTTGCATATTTACTTTCGCAATTGCGAGAGACGCGCTAGGTTTGACCAAACATACAAATTTGGGGTCCTATGTCGTCAGCCGTTCGCTCATCCATCCGCTTTCTCCTGAATGATGAAACCGTTGAACTGTCGGGCTTTGCGCCCGACCTGACGCTGCTCGACTGGCTGCGCCTCGACCGCCGGCTGACAGGCACCAAGGAAGGCTGCGCCGAGGGCGACTGCGGCGCCTGCACGGTGCTCGTCGGGCGACTGATCGACGGCATGCTGACCTATGAAGGGGTGAACGCCTGCATCCGGTTCGTGGGTTCGCTCGACGCGACCCATGTTGTCACCGTCGAACACCTCAACCGCCCCGACGGCGAACTGGCGCCGGTCCAGCAGGCGATGGTGGACCTGCACGGGTCGCAATGCGGTTTCTGCACGCCCGGCATCGTCGCCTCGCTGCAGGCCTTGTGGCTGAGCGATCCGGAACCGGGCGTCAAGGACATCGAACGCGCGTTGCAGGGCAATCTCTGCCGCTGCACCGGATACGAACCGATCATCCGGGCAGCCCAGGCCGCGGCGAAGATCGAGCCCGACGAGACCAACGACCGGCTGGTGGCGGCCCGTGAGACGACGACGGCGCGGCTGGCGCAGATGGCCGACGGTGCCCGCATCGTCATCGAGCACGCCGAGGGTACCACTTTCGTCCCGGGCGACGTCGACGATCTGGCCGAACTCTACGCGGCCCATCCGGATGCAACGATCGTCGCCGGCTCCACCGATGTGGGGCTCTGGGTGACCAAGGGCATGCGCAACATTTCGCCGGTGATCCATGTCGGGCATCTCGCCCAGTTGCAGACGATCGAGGAGACGGACGAGGGCCTGAAGATCGGCGCCGGGGTCAGCTATTCGATGGCGCGCGGGGCGATCCTGTCGATGGCGCCGCAGCTGGAAGAACTGTGGGACCGGCTCGGCGGCGAGCAGGTGCGCAACATGGGCACGATCGGGGGCAACATCGCCAACGGCTCGCCCATCGGCGACACCCCTCCCCCGCTGATCGCGCTCGGAGCCACGCTGACGCTGCGCAAGGGCGAGAGCCGCCGTACGCTGGCGCTCGAGGACTTCTTCATCGAATACGGCAAGCAGGACCGGGCCAAGGGCGAGTTCGTCGAAAGCGTCTCCGTCCCGCCGGTGCCCGAGGGCGCGCATTTCGCCGTCTACAAGATCTCCAAGCGCCGCGACGAGGACATTTCCGCGCTCTGCGCTGCCTTCCTCGTCAGCCTCGACGACGACAACCGGGTATCGACCGCGCGGATCGCCTTTGGCGGCATGGCAGGCACGCCGAAGCGGGCGAAAGCTGTAGAAGCGTGCCTGACGGGCGCCAACTGGGGCTGGGCCACGGTGCAGGCCGCGCAAGGCGAACTCGAGAACGACTTCACGCCGCTTACCGACTGGCGGGCTTCCGCCGGCTACCGGATGCGGGTGGCGCAGAATCTGTTAACCCGTTTCTTCCTGGAAACCTCCGGGGCACCGGCGCGGCTCGACCGGAGCGAGCCGGAACTGATGGAGGCGGGCGAATGAACCACCCCTTCAAGCCAGACCTCGAAGCGCAATCGGTCAAGGACGGAGCGCATGTCTCCCGGCCGCACGATTCGGCGATCAAGCACGTGACCGGACAGGCAATCTATATCGACGACATGCCGGAGCCGGCGGGCACGCTGCACGGCTATCTCGGGCTGAGCGCGCGGGCGCATGCGAAGATCCGGTCGATGGACCTGACCAAGGTGATTGCCGCCCCCGGCGTCAAGCTGGTGCTGACGGCGAAGGACATTCCCGGCGTCAACGACATTTCGCCTGCCGGGCTCGACGACGAGCCGGTTCTCGCCGAGGGCGAGGTGAAGTTCTACGGCCAGCCGGTGTTCTGTGTCGTGGCGGAGACACGCGGCCTGGCGCGCAAGGCCGCTCATCTCGCCGAGATCGAATACGAGGACCTGCCTTTCGCCACCGACGTGGTGGAGGCGATGGAAGCCGGGCACGGCCACGTCTGCACGCCGCTGACGCTCAAGCGCGGCGACGTGGAAGCGGGCCTAGCCAAGGCCCCGCGCCGTCTCAAGGGCGAGATGCGGGTCGGCGGACAGGACCATTTCTATCTCGAAGGCCACATCTCGATGGCCATTCCCGGCGAGGACGACGAGGTGACGGTCTGGGCCTCGACCCAGCATCCGAGCGAGATCCAGCACATGGTGGGTCATGCGTTGGGCGTTCCGTCGCATTCGGTCAACGTGCAGGTGCGCCGCATGGGCGGCGGCTTCGGCGGCAAGGAGACGCAGGGCAACCAGTTCGCGGCCCTTGCTGCAATCGCCGCCAAAAAGCTGAACGTGCCGGTGAAGATTCGGCCCGACCGTGACGACGACATGTCGATTACCGGCAAGCGGCACGATTTCCATATCGACTACGATGTCGGCTATGACGACGAAGGCCGCATCCTCGCCGTCGACGGCACATTTGCAGCGCGCTGCGGATTCTCTTCCGATCTCTCCGGACCGGTGACCGACCGCGCCCTCTTCCACGCCGACAACTGCTATTACTACGAGGACGTGCGACTGCAGTCGCGGCCGATGATGACCAATACGGTCTCCAACACCGCCTTCCGCGGCTTCGGCGGTCCGCAGGGTCTGATCGGGGCGGAACGGATCGTCGAGGAGATCGCCTATGCGCTCGGCCGCGACCCGCTCGATATCCGCAAGGCGAATTTCTACGGCGGCGAAGGCCGCAACCTGACGCCCTACCATCAGACGGTGGAGGACAACATCATCGGCCGCATCGTCGAGGAGCTGGAGGAAAGCTCCGACTATCAGGCGCGGCGCCAGGCGATCATCGCCTTCAACGAAAACAGCCCGGTGATCCGCAAGGGCATCGCGCTGACGCCGGTGAAGTTCGGCATCTCGTTCACGGCGACCTGGTACAATCAGGCCGGCGCGCTGGTTCACGTCTATCGCGACGGCTCTCTGCATCTGAACCATGGTGGCACCGAGATGGGCCAGGGGCTCAACACCAAGGTGGCGCAGGCGCTGGCAGAGGAATTCCAGGTCGATTTCTCGACGATCAAGATCACCGCGACGAACACCGGCAAGGTGCCGAACACCTCGGCGACGGCCGCCTCCTCGGGCACCGATCTCAATGCCATGGCGGCTGTCGACGCGGCGCGGCAGATCAAGGACCGGCTGATCGATTTCGCGGCCGACAAATATTCGGTGCCGAAGGAAACGGTGGTGTTCGAACCCAACCGGGTGCGGGTGGGCAACCAGGTTTTCTCCTTCGGCGACTTCATCGACCAGGCCTATATGGGCCGGGTGCAGCTGTCGGCGGCCGGTTTCTACAAGACGCCGAAGATCCACTGGGACCGGTCGACCGGCAAGGGGCGGCCGTTCTACTACTTTGCCTATGGTGCCGCCGTTTCGGAGGTTTCCGTCGATACGCTGACGGGCGAATACCAGGTCGACCGCGCCGACATCCTCCACGACGTCGGAAAGTCTCTCAATCCGGCCATCGACAAGGGCCAGATCGAAGGCGCCTTCGTGCAGGGCATGGGCTGGTTGACGACCGAGGAACTGTGGTGGGACGACAAGGGCCGGCTCCGGACCCACGCGCCGTCCACCTACAAGATCCCGCTCGCTTCCGACCGGCCGCGCATCTTCAACGTCAAGCTCGCCGACTGGTCCGAAAACCGCGAAATGACGATCCGCCGCTCGAAGGCCGTGGGCGAACCGCCCTTCATGCTGCCGGTCTCGGTGCTGGAGGCGCTGTCGATGGCGGTGGCCTCGATCGACAATTACCGAACCTGCCCGCGCCTCGACGCGCCGGCCACGCCCGAGCGGGTTCTGATGGCGGTCGAGAGGCTGAAAGCCGGCGCATGAGCCGTACACCAAACCGGGGCCTCACCGCGTTCCGGGCGTTCGCCGACGCGGCGGGTCCGGCGGGTTTCGTGCTCGTGCGGGTGACCGAGACGAAGGGCTCGACACCGCGAGAGACGGGCACCTTCATGGCAGTCTCCGAGCGAGATTCCTTCGAGACGATCGGCGGCGGAACGCTGGAATTCGAGGCGATCGACCGGGCCCAGGCCATTCTGACCGGCGCGGAGCCAGAAGAACTCGACTGGGTGCTCGGCCCCGAAAGCGGGCAGTGCTGCGGCGGCCGCGTGAAACTGTCCTTCGAACGGATCGGACCCGGTGAAATCGAAAAGGTTGAGGCGCTCGTCTCGACCGAGATCGCACGGCATCCGCAGGTCTGGATCTTCGGTGGCGGCCATGTGGGCCGGGCGCTCGCGGGTTTCCTCGCAGCCCTTCCGGTCGAGGCGCATCTGGTGGAAAGTCGGGAAGCCGAGATCGCGCTCGTGGCCGACGGTACCGCGACCCATCTGGCCGCCATGCCCGAAAGCCTCGTTGCCGACATTGCCCCGGGCGCAGCGGTCGTGGTGCTGACGCACGATCACGCGATCGACTTCCTGGTGGTGGAGGCGGCGCTCAAGCGCGACGACC
>CAZEJG010000007.1:0-2541 GCA_964511625.1 uncultured Hoeflea sp. | reverse complement strand
CACGATCACGCGATCGACTTCCTGGTGGTGGAGGCGGCGCTCAAGCGCGACGACCTCGCCTTCGTCGGCATGATCGGCTCGAAGACAAAGCGGGCGACCTTCGAGAGCCGCTATCGCAGGGAAGGCGGCGACCCGGCCCGGCTCAAACGCCTCGTCTCCCCGATCGGCCGAAAGCTCGACGACAAGCGCCCCGAGGTGATCGCGGTGACGATCGCAGCGGAACTGATGGCCACCTTCTCGCGATAGAGCCGGCCTCACGGGCTGCCGGCGCTACATTTGCGTATAGACTTGGCACGCTGGCGTATGGCTTCGGCGATTGCAATGATAAGCATGCTTATTATATCTCCAGCTTATGACCAACACAAACATCGAAAACATGGGTTTCCTGGTCCACGACGTGGCGCGGCTTCTCCGCCGCCGCTTCGAGGCACGCGGACGTGAATACGGCCTTTCCGCCGCGCAATGGCGCGCCGTCGTCCGCATCGTCAAATACGGACCGATGACCCAGGCAAAACTCGCCGAAGTGCTCGAAATCGAGCCGATCAGCGTCTCCCGATTGATCGACCGCATGGAGCAGGCCGGCTGGGCGGAACGCCGCCCCGACGAGAACGACCGCCGCGCCAACGTGGTCCATCCGACCGAGCGTGCCGTCGCCGCCTTCGCCGAAGTGAAGTTGATGGCGGGCGACATCTACGAAACCGCCCTCGACGGACTGAACGAAAACGAGCGACGCACGTTGATGAAAGCGCTCGAGACGATGACGAACAATCTGGCCAAGGCCGAGACAACGGCCGAAGAGGCCGAACCGATCAAGCAGCAGGTAGCACGATGAGCATTCAGGAAAAGAAGCCGTCCGAGGGTGTTCCCACCGAAGCCCCGGCAGATATAAAGGCACAGGCTCCCGCCTCCGAGACACCGGCCAAGCCGAAGCGCAACAAGACCCGCCGGATCGCGCTGATGCTTCTGGTTCCCGCCGCGCTGATCGGCATCGGCGGCTACATGTGGGTGAGCGGCGGTCGCTACGAGGAGACCGAGAACGCCAACCTCCTGTTCTCGAAAATCGACATCGCTTCGGAAGTCTCCGGCCGCGTGACCTTGTCGGACGTCGCCAACAACAAGCTCGTCCACAAGGGCGACGTGCTGTTCGAGGTCGACAAGGAACCGCTGAAGATCGCGCTCGAGCAAGCCAACGCGGCCATCGAGACCGCGCGCCTTACCGTCACACAATTGCGCGCGGCGTATCAACAGGCATTGGCACAACAAAAGGCAGCCGAGAACGACGTCGCCTACGCGCAGGATACGCTCGCCCGCTACAAGACCCTGTCGAAGAAGGGCGTGGCGACGGAATCGAGCTATGACGATGCGGTTCACGACGCCAAGAAAGCCGACGACCAGCTTGCCGCCGCCAAGGAGGCGGTCGCGAACGCAAAGGCCGCGGTCGGCCCGGCGCTCGACGGGGACATCGACGACCATCCGAGCGTGATCGCCGCCAAGGCCGCCGCCGACAAGGCCGCCTACAACCTCAAGGTCGCCACCGTGCGCGCCCCTGCTGACGGCATGCTCTATGAGGCTTCCGATTTCCGCCCCGGCCGCTACGTCGCTCCCGGCACCTCGCTCTTCACGCTGGTGGAGACGGAACAGCCGTGGGTGGAAGCGAACTTCAAGGAAACGCAGCTGACCCACATGGCCACCAATCAACCGGCCGAAATCACCTTCGACGCCTTTCCGGACCGTCATTTCCGCGCCACCGTGCAGTCGATCGGAGCCGGCACGGGTGCAGAATTCTCGCTGCTTCCGGCGCAGAATGCGACCGGGAACTGGGTGAAGGTGACCCAGCGCATCCCGGTGCGGCTGACGCTCGACAATGCCGACGCGCATTTCCTGATGCGTTCGGGCCTCAGCGCCACCGTCTCGGTCGACACAGGTTTCCACCGTCATTTCGGCGATCTGTTCGCGACCGCCAAAGCCGCCGAGTAAGGCCTGAAGGCAACCCGCCATGTCCGTGCCCGCCAAAGAAGCCCACGAAGATGTGCCCCATCGCGGCCTGATCACAGTTTCGATCATGCTGGCGACGATCATGCAGGTGCTCGACACCACGATCGCGAACGTCGCCCTGCCCTCGATGACGGGCGATCTGTCGGCCTCGCGCGACACGATCAACTGGGTGCTGACTTCCTACATCGTGGCCGCCGCCATCATGACGCCGGTGACCGGATGGCTCGCGGACCGCTTCGGCCGCAAGGAACTCTTCATGGTCGCCATCGCAGGCTTCACCATCTCGTCGATGGCCTGCGGGCTCGCCTGGAACCTCAACGTCATGGTGGGTTTCCGTCTGCTGCAGGGTGTTTTCGGCGCCGCGATCGTGCCGCTATCCCAGACGTTTCTCCTCGACATCAACCCGAAGGAAAAACATGGCCAGGCCATGGCGATCTGGGGCGCGGGCATCATGGTCGGTCCGATCGTCGGCCCGACGCTCGGCGGCTACCTGACCGAGTATTTCAACTGGCGCTATGTGTTCTTCATCAACCTGCCGGTCGGCAT
>CAZEJG010000006.1:0-154887 GCA_964511625.1 uncultured Hoeflea sp. | reverse complement strand
CGATCCTGATCATCGGGGCCGGCCCCATCGTCATCGGCCAGGCCTGCGAGTTCGACTATTCGGGAACACAGGCCTGCAAGGCGTTGAAGGAAGAGGGCTACCGGGTCATCCTGGTCAACTCGAACCCGGCGACCATCATGACAGACCCGGGCCTGGCGGACGCGACCTATATCGAGCCGATCACCCCCGAAGTCGTCGCCAAGATCATCGCCAAGGAGCGCCCCGACGCGCTGCTGCCGACCATGGGCGGCCAGACCGCGCTCAACACGGCACTCTCGCTGCGCCGGATGGGCGTGCTCGAACGCTACAATGTCGAGATGATCGGCGCCCAGCCGGACGCCATCGACAAGGCCGAGGACCGCGCGCTCTTCCGCGAGGCCATGGCCGAAATCGGCCTCGAGACGCCGAAATCCTTCCTCGCCAATGCCACCGAGATCAAGGAAGTCGATCGCAAGAAGCACGAGGCCGAGCGCGCCCGCCTGCGCGCCGAGTTCTCGGGCGACGCGCTTGATGCGGCGCTCGATGAACTGGAAAATCAGTGGAACCTCGGCGAAGTTGACCGCAAGCAGCGCTACATGGATCACGCCATGGCGCTCGCCGCCCGCGCGATCGACGAGGTGGGCCTGCCCGCCATCATCCGCCCCTCCTTCACGCTCGGCGGCACCGGTGGCGGCATCGCCTACAACCGCTCGGAATTCTTCGACATCATCGAGCGCGGCCTCGACGCCTCGCCGACCACCGAGGTGCTGATCGAGGAAAGCGTGCTCGGCTGGAAGGAATACGAGATGGAAGTGGTCCGCGACCGCGCGGACAACTGCATCATCATCTGCTCGATCGAGAACATCGACCCGATGGGCGTGCATACCGGAGATTCGATCACCGTCGCCCCGGCGCTGACGCTGACGGACAAGGAATACCAGATCATGCGCAACGCCTCGATCGCGGTGCTGCGCGAGATCGGGGTGGAGACCGGCGGTTCGAACGTGCAGTTCGCCGTCAATCCCGAAACCGGCCGCCTCGTCGTCATCGAGATGAACCCGCGCGTATCGCGCTCCTCGGCGCTGGCTTCGAAGGCCACCGGCTTCCCGATCGCCAAGGTCGCGGCCAAGCTCGCCGTCGGCTACACGCTCGATGAACTCGAAAACGACATCACCGGCGGCGCCACGCCCGCCTCCTTCGAGCCGTCGATCGACTATGTGGTCACCAAGATCCCGCGCTTCGCCTTCGAGAAATTTCCCGGCGCCGAGCCGACGCTGACCACCGCGATGAAATCGGTCGGCGAAGTCATGGCCATCGGCCGCACCTTCGCCGAAAGCCTGCAGAAGGCGCTGCGCGGTCTCGAAACCGGGCTCACCGGCCTGGACGAGATCGAGATCCCTGGCTTCGGCGAAGGCGACGACGACAACGCCATCAAGGCGGCGATCGCCACGCCGACGCCCGACCGGCTGCGCATGGTCGCACAGGCGATGCGGCTCGGCATGTCGGTGGCCGACGTCCACGCCATCTGCAACATCGATCCTTGGTTCCTCGAACAGATCGAGGAGATCCTGCATCTGGAAGCACGGGTGCGCGAGCACGGCCTGCCGGACGACGCCGAGAACATGCGCATGCTCAAGGCACGCGGCTTCTCCGACGCCCGCCTCGGCAGCCTGATCGGCAAGTCCTCGGCGGACGTAGCGAAGCACCGTGCTACGCTCGACGTGCACCCGGTCTTCAAGCGGATCGACACCTGCGCGGCCGAATTCGCCTCGCCGACCGCCTACATGTATTCGACCTACGAAACGCCCTTCCTCGGCGCGCTCGCCGACGAGGCCCAGGTCTCCGACCGCAAGAAGGTGGTCATCCTCGGCGGTGGCCCGAACCGAATCGGCCAGGGCATCGAGTTCGACTATTGCTGCTGCCACGCCGCCTTCGCTCTCAAGGATGCAGGCTTCGAGGCCATCATGGTCAACTGCAACCCGGAGACCGTGTCGACCGACTACGACACCTCCGACCGGCTCTATTTCGAACCGCTGACCGCAGAAGACGTGATGGAGATCCTGCGCGCCGAACAGGCGAAGGGCGAACTCGTCGGCGTCATCGTGCAATTCGGCGGCCAGACACCGCTCAAGCTCGCCGATGCGCTCGAAAAGGCCGGCATCCCGATCCTCGGCACCGCGCCCGACGCGATCGACCTCGCCGAGGACCGCGACCGCTTCCAGAAGCTCCTGACCAAACTCGACCTGCGCCAGCCGAAGAACGGCATCGCCCATTCAGTCGAACAGGCGCGTCTCGTCGCCGCCCAGATCGGCTTCCCGCTGGTTGTCCGCCCCTCCTACGTGCTCGGCGGCCGCGCCATGCAGATCATCCGCGACGACCAGGGCCTGTCGAACTACCTGCTCGGCACGGTTCCCGAACTGGTGCCCGAAGAGATCAAGGCGCGCTATCCGAACGACAAGACCGGCCAGATCAACACGCTGCTCGGCACCAACCCGCTGCTCTTCGACAGCTATCTGACCAACGCCATCGAGGTGGACGTGGACTGCCTGTGCGACGGCGAGAGCGTCCACATCGCCGGCATCATGGAACACATCGAGGAAGCCGGTATCCACTCGGGCGACTCGGCCTGCTCGCTGCCGGTCCATACGCTGTCGGACGCGCTGGTGACCGAGCTCGAGGAGCAGACCCGCGCCATGGCCAAGGCGCTCAATGTCGGGGGCCTGATGAACGTCCAGTTCGCCATCAAGGACGGCACTGTCTACGTGCTGGAGGTCAATCCGCGCGCCTCACGCACCGTGCCCTTCGTCGCCAAGACCGTCGGCGCGCCGATCGCCAAGGTCGCAGCCCGCGTGATGGCCGGCGAGAAGCTCGGCGCCGCCTTCGCCGCCTATGGCGACGTGCCGGACCACAAGAAACTCAAGCACATCGCGGTCAAGGAAGCCGTCTTCCCCTTCGCAAAATTCCCCGGCGTCGACACCCTGCTCGGCCCGGAAATGCGCTCGACCGGCGAAGTGATGGGGCTCGACACCGACTATGCGCTCGCCTTCGCCAAGAGCCAGCTCGGCGCCGGCGTCGACCTGCCACGTTCGGGCGCGGTCTTCGTCTCGGTCAAGGACGACGACAAGGACATGGTCGTCGAGACGGTCCGCATCCTGGTCGATAACGGCTTCCGTGTGCTGGCAACCCGCGGCACCGCCCGCTTCCTCGCCGAAAAGGGCTTCGAGGTCGAGACCGTCAACAAGGTGCTGGAGGGCCGTCCGCACATCGAGGACGCGATCCGCAACCGCCAGGTCCAGCTGGTGATCAACACCACCGAAGGTGCGAAGACGATCTCGGACTCGAAGTCGCTGCGCCGGGCTGCACTGATGCAGAAGGTGCCCTACTACACCACCATGGCCGGCTCGCTCTCCGCCGCCCGCGCCATCGCTGCACTCCGCGCCGGCAATCTCGAGGTCAAGCCGCTCCAGGCCTACTTCTGATCCAAAACGTCAGGCTGTCTGCGCAGCGTGCAGCCTGACGATCGCCTGCAGATCCTCGACGAAACGCAGCCTTTCCCGCGTCTGTTTTTCGGGCTCGGGGATGCGCAGCAGATAGGCCGGGTGGACGGTGACGAAAAGCATGCGGCCTTCGTCGACCGGGATCGGCATGCCGCGGATTTCCTCCATCGGCTTCACCTCGCCGGTCAGCGCCTGATAGGCCGTCGCGCCCAAAGCCACCACGATCTTCGGGCGGATGAGTTCGAATTCCTTTTCCAGCCACCAGCGGCAGTGCCGTACCTCGCCCGCATCCGGCCGTTTGTGCAGCCGCCGCTTGCCACGCGGCTCGTATTTGAAATGCTTGACCGCATTGGTGAGATAGAGCCTTTCGCGCGCCAACCCGGCGCGTGACAGGCCTTCGTCGAGCACCTGACCAGCGGGCCCGATGAAGGGACGACCGGCGAGATCCTCCCGGTCGCCCGGCTGCTCGCCGATCAGCATGATCTCCGCGTCGAGCGGGCCTTCGCCGCAGACGGCCTGGGTCGCCGGACTATGCAGCGGACAGCGCTGGCAGGCGGAAATCTCGCGCGCCAATGCAGCCCCCGCATCGGCGGGTGTGACCGCGTCCCGCGCCTTCTCACCCTCCCATTCAGCCTGAATCCGGTCGTGGAATGCCGGCGGCAGCGTCGGCTGGGCGGCGGCCATGGCGCGCACCCGGGCTTCGGCCCCGGCGATCAGCTCCGGAATGAGCTGCGCCTCGGGCAGGTTCTTCCAGTATTTCTTCGGCATCTCGGCCTGCATGGCCTTCACCTTGAGACGCGCCGGATTGAAGATGTTGGAGAAATAGACCCGCCAGAGTTCGTCGGCCTCATCGGTATGCCGGAGCTTCGTCGCGGGCGTCGGATCGATCGCCAGCGTCTTGCCATCCCATGAGGCTGAGCCCTTGGGGGTGGCGATCAGCCAGTCCATGTCGGCGAAACGCCGGGCGAAGAATGGGGCGGTCAGCCCGACGATAAAATGGTCGGGCTCGAACCAGGCGGCGAAACGTCGCCGACCGGTCTTGCCGGCTCCCACCTCCTTGAAGCGAACGAAGGCCGTCATCTTGTGGCGGTCGCGGCGGACGGATTTGACGAGCCTGTGCAGCTCCGCGACGTCGCGGTCGGCACGATCCTGGAGCAGCGCGCGGTTTGATTGCAGTCGCCAGAGAAGACGATAGAGCAGCGGAAAACGCCCCTCGTCGGAATGACAGATGGCTGTCTCCGCCGCTTCGGCGAAGGCGCGGGGTACAGTGATCGACGAGTCCGCGCTTTTTGGCGCACTTACCTCTTCTTCGGCAAACAGGCCCGGATCCTCCCAGGCACTGAGCCAGGCGACGTCGTCGGGCCAGACGCCTTCGGAAACAAGCGCCCGGGCCGCCAGACGCCACTCCTCGAAGTCCCCCTGCCCCTCGAGACGGATCGTGCGCATCAGAACAGGGCGAGTTGCTGCGGCTCGGGCGCGAACATGGTCCGCAGATCGCTCCGGTCGACGAGCCGGATCGGGCTCCAGCCACCGGCGGTGACGAAGGGCCTGACCTTTTTGAGCGAGGCGCCGAGCCGCTTGAGGTCGTCGAGCGTCAGGGTCCGCTGCCGACGTGCCGAGAGGATCGCCTTTACCACCTTCTGCCCCAGCCCCGGCACACGCAACAGCGTCTCGCGGTCCGCCTTGTTGATGTCGACAGGAAACCGGTCGCGATTGCCCAGCGCCCAGGCGAGCTTGGGGTCGAGGTCAAGATCGAGCATGCCGTCCTCGCGGCCCGCGGTGATCTCGTCGACCGAGAAACCGTAGAACCGGTAGAGCCAGTCGGCTTGGTAGAGCCGGTGCTCGCGGATCAGCGGCGGCTTGACCAGCGGCAGCGATTTCGACGCGTCGGGAATGGGACTGAAGGCGGAATAATAGACCCGCTTCAGGCTATAGCTGGAATAGAGCCGTGCGCTGGAGCCCAGAATGGTGGCGTCGTTGGCACCGTCCGCGCCGACGATCATCTGCGTGCTCTGGCCGGCCGGCGCGAATTTCTTGCGCCGCTTGGTCTGCAGCGTCGGCTCGCGTGCCTCTTCGATCTTCAGCCGCAGGTCTCCCATCGCCCGACGGATCCCCAGCGGTTTCTTCTCCGGCGCATATTGCGACAGGCCTTGGTCGGTCGGCAGTTCGATGTTGAGCGACAGCCGGTCGGCGAAAAGCCCGGCCTTCTCGATCAGGTGCGGCGAGGCCTCGGGAATGGTCTTGAGGTGGATATAGCCGCGAAAATCGTGCTTCACGCGCAAATCCTCGGCGATCTTGACCATCTCCGCCATCGTGTCGTCGGAGGACCGGATGATCCCGGAGGAGAGGAACAGGCCCTCGATATAATTGCGCCTATAGAATTCGGTGGTGAGCCACACCACCTCGTCCGGCGTGAAGCGAGCGCGCTCGACATTGCTCGACGACCGGTTGATGCAATAGGCGCAGTCATAGATGCAGAAATTGGTCATCAGGATCTTGAGCAGCGAGATGCACCGGCCGTCCGGCGCATAGGCGTGACAGATCCCTGATCCCTCGGTCGACCCCAGCCCTCCCCCCGGACCGGATTGACGCTTTTGCGTTCCGGACGAGGCACAGGAGGCATCATATTTCGCGGCATCCGAGAGAATGGCGAGGCGGCGGGCAAGCGATTTTCTCATCTCTTGTTCACTATATGTTCCTAAGATAATGTCAAATGGAAACCACAGCCGCTTGACGATCCAGCTACCTCGCTGTAATTAACCATCCGGTTAATTACCTGAATGGCTAATCATGAATTCAGACCCGCTCTCCGCAACTCTGCATGCGCTGGCCGACCCGACCCGCAGGGCGATCCTGGCGCGGCTCGCCGAGGGCGAGGCGACGGTCAACGAACTGGCCGCCCCCTTCGCGATGAGTCTCCCCTCCGTCTCCAAGCATCTCAAGGTGCTGGAGCGCGCTCAGCTGATATCGCGCGGCCGTTCGGCGCAATGGCGCCCCTGCCGGATCGAAACCGCGCCTCTCGAAGCCGTCGACGGCTGGCTCGGCGATTACCGCACGCTCTGGGAGAAACGCTTCGATCGCCTCGAATCCTATGTCGCCGGCCTGCAGGAAAACCGGAAAGAAGACGAATGACCGACAACACCGACACTATCGAAATCCGCAACGGGCGCAGCTTCCCGGTGAGCCGGGCGAAGCTCTACGCTGCCTTTGCCGACCCCGCTCGGCTGGCACAGTGGTGGGGGCCGCACGGCTTCACCAACGCGATTTCTGTCTTCGACCTCCGACCGGGCGGCATGTGGTTTATCACCATGACCGCCTCTAACGGCACCGATTTCGAGAACCGCTGGACCTTCGAGGACGTTGTCGACGGCGAAATGGTGCGCGCGAAGCACCACGAACCGGTCCACGTCTTCACGCTGGAAATGCGGTTCAGCGACGAACCCGGCGGCTCGCGGCTCGACTGGCTGATGGTCTTCGCCCGCACCGAGGAAAACGAGGCGATCGAGAAATTTCTCCACGCCGCCAACGAGCAGAACCTCGAACGGCTCGAAACCCTTCTCACGTCACGCAGAGGAATACTGAAATGAGCGCAGAACTGGACCCCGCCCGCATCCTCCGCGTCGAACGCGTCATAGCTGCCCCACGCGCGCTCGTGTTCGAGGCCTTCTCGGACGCAAGCCATCTCGACCAGTGGTGGGGACCGGACGGCTTCGTCAACGAAACCCACGAGATGGATTTTTCCGTCGGCGGCCTGTGGCGCTACACGATGCATGGGCCGGACGGCAAGGACTGGCCCAACTGGATCCGCTACACCGAGATCGATCCGCCTTTCCGCATCACCTATCACCATGGCGGAGAGATGGACGAGCCCGCCCATTTCGACGGGATCATCCTGCTCGACGAGGCGGACGGAATAACCACCGTCTCCATCACCCTTATCTTCCCGACACCCTCGGCGCGTGATGCCACGATCGAGTTCGGCGCCGTTGAAGGCGGGCGGCAGACACTTGCGAAGCTCGATCAGTATGTCACGACTCGGCGTGCCGATTGAAGTCAGCGCACCTCCACTCCCTCCCGAAGTTGCTTTCGCTACACTAGCGATAAGGATGCTTCGGAACACCCGGACGGCGATCAGCCGATGCGTCGGAGGTGCCGCCACATCACGAACCCGGCCAGGAGCGCCAGGAACCCGCTAGCGCAACCGGCCGTGAACGTCATCAGCAAGGCGCCGTGAAGCAGATCGGTATCGCCGTGCACACCCAGCCCGGCGGCATTGGCCACCAGGCCGAACACCGCGGCACCGAGCGCAAACCCTGCCGATTGCAGCGTCGGCAGCATCGCGGAGGTGCGAGCGCGGTCTTCGGACGTCCCGAGTTCCATCAGCAGCTGGCAGATCGGGCCCCAATTGATCCCGAATCCGACGCCCATGAGGAGATGTCCGGCCATCACGGCTTCCAGCATGTGCAGCCCGATCCCGAAGGTCGTCACCACCATCCCCGCGGCGAGAATCGCAGGTCCGCCCGCAGCAAGTCTGTCGCGCAGCGTCCGCTGGTCGATCATCGCCACGAGGACGGCTGTCAGACTCCAGCCAATGGCAAGAAGCGCTCCGATCGCGCCGGCAAGCGTCGCGCCAAATCCCCAGAGGCCCTGCAGGCCGAAGACGAGGTAGACGGCGGCCGCAGCTTCGGTGAACGGCATCAGCACGATCACCCACAGCCCCGCTCCCAGTGCCGTGCGGAACCCGAACGCCCTGGCAGGCAGGATCGGCAGGCGTGCCCGACGATCGATCCCGACCGTAGCCGCAAGGCACAGGGCGGCGATCACAAGCACCGACAGTCCCCACCCCGTTCCGATCGTTCCGGCTAGTGAGATCAGGATGATGCCGGCTCCCGTGAGCCCGAGCCGAATAAACGGAAAGGGATCGGCGACCGCTGCCCGTCCGCCGCTCCGCCTCGGCACCGCCCGCATCACCAGAAGCACGAAGACCGCAGCCACCGGAAGGTTGATTGCGAAAGCGGCGCGCCACGACACATGCTCGGTCACAAAGCCCGCGATCAGCGGACCGGCGAAGGCGGCAACCGCCCACACGGCAGCCTCCACACCGAAGATTTTAGGCAGCAGCTCCGCCGGAATGAGCTCGGGAATGAGGATGTAACAAACGGCAACTACGACGCCGAGCCCGAATCCCTGCACGGCGCGCCCTGCGACGATCCACCCGATATCCGGGGCAAAGACGGTGATGGACGTGCCGAGGACGAAGAGACCGGCCGCGGCGAGTAGCGCGGACCGGGCACCCCATGCGCGGTAGATCCGGGCCGCGACCATGCCGCCGATGATCGACAGCACGAGAAAGAGTGAAAAGGCCCAGGACATGTACGCCGCGCCGCCGATCTCGATGACGGCTGTCGGCAGCGCTGTCGACAGAAAGAACTCGTTGAAGGAATAAAGGGCGATACCGAGGCTGATCGCAATGGTGACGGCTGCGTGCGCAGGCTCGACCAGACGGCTCCAGTTCGAGGCCGGCGCGAACCCCGTCGGATTGCTCTCATCGCGTTGAACGGTGTCGTCCATGCAGGTGCCTCCGAAACTCGAGAAGGCACCCTACAATCTCAAGGGAACTTGAGATCAAGGTCGAAATCGGCCGGAGCCCACGATTTGTGGACCCCGGCACCGACCGCAGTCGCTAGCGTCTATTTGTGCTTCTCGATCCAGTCAGCGAAGGCGCCGATCCAGTCGCCGAGGAATTTCTTCGACCCGTCGTTGGTCACGTTCAGATCCTCGTCGATCAGGCCTTCCTTGAACTGGAGGTAAAGCTCCGGTTGGCCCATCACGGTGGAATCGAGGTGGAGCACGACACTGCGCAGGAGCGCCTGTGCGGCGGCCGTGCCGATCGCGCCCGGTGAGGTACCGGTGATTGCGGCCGGCTTGCCGGCCCAGGAATTCTTGCCATAGGGACGCGAACCCCAGTGCAGCGCATTGCCGAGCACCGCGGAATAGGTGCGGTTGTACTCGGGCGTGACGAAGAGCACCGCGTCAGCCGCCTCGATATCGGCTTTCAGCTTGGTCACCGCTGCAGGAGGATTGGTCCACAGCTCGTCGTTGTAGAGCGGCAGTTCGCCGATATCGGCATATTGGAACTCAAGGCGATCAGCCGCCAGTTTCTCCAGCGCCCCGGCCAGCTTGCGATTGAGTGAATTGCTGCGCAGCGAGCCGACGATAACGAGAACCTTGTGCATAATTTTTCCTTGGCTTGTGGATTTGAGCACATAGATAACGCTGCGACGCCGCACCGCAAGGCGATAGCTGCCGACACTCTGTTCGGTAAAGTGAAACGATTGGCTGCGGCCGCTTCCCGAAGAAAGTCCCGACTTTCATGCCACGATCGTCCGCCATGACTTTTTGAGTGAACTTCACCACCGAACTTGCTAGAATGTCGTCCGGAAACACTGGAACGGCTCCGAAGTGACCGCTTCGCGAGCCGTTCATATTTTGCGCCCGCGCGCCGGAAACCCGCGCAGCAGGGCTATGGGAAAGAGGAAAGAATAAATGGTTGAGAAGGTACCCATGACGCAGGGTGGCTACACCCAGTTGCAGCAGGAACTGCGCTGGCGTCAGCAGGAGGAACGCCCCCGCATCATCGAGGCCATCTCCGAGGCACGCGCCCACGGCGACCTGTCGGAAAACGCCGAGTACCACGCCGCCAAGGAAGCGCAGAGCCTCAACGAGGGCCGCATCGGCGAACTGGAGGATTATGTCTCCCGTGCCGAGGTCATCGACCCGTCCAAGATGTCGGGCGACACCATCAAGTTCGGCGCCACCGTTCGCCTCGTCGACGAGGACACGGAAGAAGAGAAGGTCTACCAGATCGTCGGCGACCAGGAAGCCGACGTGAAGAAGGGCAAGATTTCCATCTCGTCCCCGATCTCGCGCGCCCTCATCGGCAAGACGATCGGCGATTCGGTCGAGGTGGTTGCCCCCGGCGGCTCGAAGGCTTACGAGATTCTCGAAATCAACTGGGCCTGAACGCCCGGGCCACGGGCGCGGTGCAGCCGCGCCCGCATGGAACATGCCAACATGGGAACACCCATGACCCAGTCCATGGATATTCGCGACATCGAGGTCGTGGCGCCCAATCTGAAGAAGCGCCTTTCCGGCGTGACATCGGTCATCATCCAGACGATCCCCGAACAGCGCGCCGCCGGAACCCCGGTGGCAGCACTCGGCCCCGGCTTGCCGGCCACGCTGCCGAAGCTGGGACTCGGCCAGTTGCCCGGCTTGCTGCGTCCGCCGCGCGAGCGGCCCTTCCGTATCTGGCACGCGCGGCGCAACACGGAGATGCTGGCGGGTCTTGTCCTCAAGCGGGTGCTGCGAGCTCCACTGAAACTGGTTTTCACCTCGGAAGCGCAGCGCAGGCACACCAGCTACACACGATGGCTGATCCGCCAGATGGATGCCGTCATCTCGACGTCGAACCCGTCGGCGTCCTTTTTGCATGTCCCCTGCACTCTCATCCCGCACGGAATCGATCTCGAAGCCTTTCGCCCGCCTTCAGACGAGGAGCGGGACTGGTCGCAGACCGGCCTTCCGGGAAAATACGGCATCGGCTGCTTCGGTCGCGTGCGCCCGCAGAAAGGCACCGATCTCTATGTCGAGGCGCTCATTGAATTGCTGCCCCACCACCCCGACTGGACCGGGCTCGTCTTCGGCCGGGTGACGGCTGACAATCGGGTCTTCTGCGAGGAGCTGCAGGAAAAGATCGATGCCGCCGGCCTTCACGAACGCATCGTGTTCATGGGCGAAGTCCCCGACGTCAAACCCTGGCTGCGGCGCGTGAGCCTTTGCGTGGCGCCTTCCCGCAACGAGGGCTTCGGTCTCACCCCGCTCGAGGCGATGGCCTCGGAAACGGCGGTGGTCGCCTCCGATGCGGGGGCCTATCGCGATATCGTGGCCGAAGGCGAGACCGGCTTCGTGGTTCCCGCTGGCGACAAGACCGCGCTCGTCGATGCGATGAAGACCTATCTCGGCGATCCCGCACTCGTGACCGCACACGCTGCCGCCGGGCTCGAACGGGTCCGCGCCCATTATGCCCTGCGCCGCGAAGCCGAAGCGCTGGCGGCCTTGTACGAGACGGTCTGGGCGGCTGGATGACCACTGCCCTGATCGTCGCCCGCAACAACAAATACGGCCTGAGCCAGGACACGGCGATACTGAAGACGGCGCTCGAGGACAACGGCGTCAGCGTTTCGGTGACCGAAGCGAGGCGACCGCTGCTCGACCGCCTCTTCGGCGGTGCCCGCCACGATCTGGTCTTCCACCTCGAGCGGGTCTTTCCCGCCTGGTTTTCGGCTGGTCGCACCAACATCCTCATACCCAACCAGGAACGCTTCCCACGCCGACATCTGCGCCGGTTGCGTGGCATCGACCTGGTGGTGACGAAGAGCCGGCATGCGGAGGCGATCTTCGCGGAATTGGGCTGTCGCGCGGCCTCGGCGGGCTTCGCCTCGCCGGACCGTTTTGACCCCGCAGTCACAAAGAACTGGCGCCGCTTCTTCCATCTCGCCGGCGGCTCGACGGTCAAGGGGACCGAGGACATCCTCGCACTGTGGCAGAAGCATCCCGAATGGCCCGAACTCGTGCTCGTCCAGAAGGCCGCCAACGCGCCACGGACCGTGCCCGCAAACGTCCGGCTGCTCTCCGGCTATGTCGACGACGCCGAACTGCGGCAGTTGCAGAACAGCTGCGGCATTCACCTGTGCCCGTCGCGCTCGGAAGGCTGGGGGCACTACATCGTCGAGGCCATGTCCTGCGGCGCGGTGACCCTGACCACCGATGCGCCGCCGATGAACGAGCTCGTGACCGTCGAAACGGGCGTTCTCGTTCCCTACACCGCGAGCGAACCGCGCCATCTGGGAACGAACTATCATGTCGACGTGCGCGAGCTGGAGGCGCGGATCATCGATCTCCTGAACCGGCCGGAAGAGGATCTGGCCCGGATAGGCGAACGGGCGAGACAGCGGGCCGAGAGCATCTGTGCGATGTTTCCCAGCCGGCTTGCCCAGGCGATCGGCCTCGAAAGTCGCGACACCGGCGCTTCATTTCAGACACAAAACCATCGGCAAGCACAATAGAATGACAGTCGACTTTTCAACGCGGAAGATCTGGATCGACAGCACGGGCATCCTGCGCTGGGGACTGCAGCCGATGACCGGTATTCAGCGGGTGGAACTGAACCTGTGCGCCTATGCTCTCGCCCATCCCGACGAGTGCGGCCTCTGTGCTCTGGATGCAGCGACCGGGAGATACCTGCCGCTTGATGCCAGATCACGGAGTTATCTCGCGTCCATCGTCGCGAGCCAGCGGACCGGCTACGAACACCTTTCCAGAAAGGACAAGCTGTCTCATCTGCCGTCGCAGCTGTTCTATGCCGACAACGAATCGGCACGACGGCTGGCCGAGATCATTACCGGAACCAACGTACGTGAAGGCTTTCGCTACGGCCTGGTCAAAACCCTGATCCGTTTTGTCATATGGGGCTATACGGGCCTGCGCGCGGCAGGAGGGCTGGCGGACAGACCGAAGGGCTTGCCTTCCACGAGCGAGAACGGCCACAAGCCCATCATCCTCGTATCGCACGAAGTCAACAGGAACTCGGCGATCGAACGTTTCATCGAACGCGCAGGTCTCCGCGAGGCGGACATCGTCTACGATCTCATCCCGGTCCGGCTACCTGAACTGACGGGCGCACGGCTAACGCTTAGTCTGAGACGTTTCTTCACCCGGGTCCTGGAGAAGAGCATTCCGCTTGTCACCATCTCCCACGCCGTGAGAGACGAACTCGAAGACTGGGGACGAACGGAACTTGGGCTGACCTCTTTCTCGCACCTGTCGGTTTGTCCGCTGGCCGGCATCGTTCCTTCGATCTCCGCGGCCCAGCCGATACGGGAACTCGCGGGACGTCGGTATGCCCTCTTCTGTTCGACATTCGACATACGCAAGGGGCAGTGGCTGCTCGTGGCGGCATGGAAACGCCTGGCTGACATTCTTCCGGCCGATCAGTTGCCCGATCTGGTGCTCATCGGCCGCAAGAATTCCGGCTGGGAGGATGCCCGCCGGGAACTGGAAGCGGCCGCACCTGCCGTGCGCGCCAAGATCCACCTATTTCACACCCTCGCGGATTCGGGTCTCAACTGGGCCTACCGCAATGCCGACTTCGCGCTCTTTCCCTCACGCGCCGAGGGATGGGGACTGGGTATTTCCGAGGCGCTTCACCACGGACTGCCGGTGATCCATTCCGATCTGCCGATCCTTCATGAAGCCGCCCAGAACCTCATGCCCTCGGCCACAGCCTGGGACGTCGACGCATGGACACAGGTGTTGGAAGAAATCCTGACGACGCCGGGCCGTCTCGACGAACTGAGGGAAAAGATCCGGACGGAGTATCAATCCGCCGACCCCGAAGATTTCCCGAAATGCGTCGTCGCCCGGCTGAAGATTGAGCAGCAACGATCGAGATAGTGACGCCGGCTCACAGGGTTTCGTCTGCAAGCGGGCATCACAGTCCGACTACTCGCGCAATGCCTTCAACCGTGCCCGCGCAGTTGCTCCTGCCCTTGTGTCAGGACCATTGACCGCGGATCGAAAGGCTTCCTGAGCGATCCGAATCCAGCGAAAGAACGGGCGACCGTGCTTGTTCATCGAATAGCGCTTGGCCCGCATGGCGTGATAGGTCCGGAATGCGTACATTTCGGGTGTATCGGGAGACGACTTGCCGGGCGAATGTCGCACGACCGCATCATGGATGTAATAGAGTGAATACCCCGCCTTGATCAGGCGCGCACTCAGTTCATCATCCTCGTAATAGAGGAACATGTTCTCGTCGAACCCTCCTACCGCGTCATAGGCCCCCTTCCGGATCGCCAGCGCGGCGCCGGTGAGCTTGATGACCGGCCGGTCGGACGTGGGCAGGCCGGGACGGACGAGATAGGGACGTGGCAGCAGGATGGTGCGTGTCGCGAAAACCTGACTGCCGTCAGCCTCGATCAGCCGAGGATTGAAGCCTGCGGCATCCGGATACCGGACAAAGGCCTCGCCGAGGCGTTCGAGGGCGCCCGGTTCGAGCCGTGCATCGGGATTGAGGAAAAGGAGCTGATTGTGCGTGGCAATCGCCGCACCGCGATTGCAGGCTGTACCGAAACCCAGATTGGCGTCCATACGGACCACCCGCGCGCCGTGTGCCACCGAAATTTCGACTGAATCGTCGTCACTTGCGTTGTCGACGACGATCACCTCGTTTCCAGCGGGAATCGATCCAAGCGCAGAAGCGACGACAGCTGAGCTGTTGAAGGTCACCAGTATGACGGAAAACGGTGTCTCGGCCAAATTCATCTCACGGAAGCAATACTGATGCCGACCTTTTGCAGGAGCCTGAATACTTTCACCCCGCGGGAAAGTAAAACCACCTCTCTTTGAAAGTCAATTACAGCCCTTGGCCAACAAGGCAGAAACATTGGCAAAAAGCCGGTCATTTTTCCTCGCGGAATTTCTGGAGATCGTATCAGACGCAGCCCCCCGAAATCCTTTAGCCGATATCCACCAGCCCCTCGTCCTTGACCTTGCGGATCGTCAGCATGGTGCGAACCGTGTCGACGTTTTCCGTGGCGGTGAGCTGCTCGACGACGAAATCCTGGAAATGGCCGAGATTGCGCGCCACGCAGTGGAGCAGGAAGTCGGAATCGCCCGACACCATCCAGCTTTCGCGCACGATCGGCCATTCCCGCGAAGCGGCAGCAAAGCTCTTCAGGTTGGCGTCCGACTGGTGCTTGAGCCCGACCATGCAGAAGGCGACGAGATCCTGTCCCAACGCCGGTGCGTTGATCAGCGCACGATAGCCTGTGATCACGCCCGCCTGTTCGAGCTTGCGCACCCTTCGAAGACAGGGCGGCGCCGAAATTCCGACCCGGCTCGCCAGTTCGACGTTCGTCATCCGCCCGTCGGCCTGCAATTCCCGCAGGATGCGGAAGTCGATATCGTCGAGTTCGGCCTTGAACATCCGTCGTCCCCGTGAACCGGCGCGGAAAACATGCCGCTTGCGCCGAGGCCGGCCATTTGCCGCGCCCTTGGCGCAACTTTATTGCGTCACGGGGGCCAATTGTCCACCCGCCGGACCAAAGGCAAGCCTCAACTGTGCGTAACCAGCCTTCGCGGCTTGAACAGGGTCCGTCCGAATTCCTAAATTGGAGGAAATGCGCCATGCTCGCACCGGACCGAATCCCGGTGACCGGTTCGGCTTTGCATGCGATGCCCCAACCAGGAAAACTGCCTCATGACGAACCGCCACGTGCCCGTCCTCATCATCGGCTCCGGCCCCGCCGGTTACACCGCAGCGATCTATGCCGCACGCGCCATGCTCAAGCCGGTCATCATCACCGGCATGGAACAGGGCGGCCAGCTGATGATCACCACCGATGTCGAAAATTATCCCGGCTATGCCGATCCGGTCCAGGGCCCGTGGATGATGGAACAGATGCGCCTGCAGGCCGAACATGTGGGCTCGGAGATCGTCAACGATCTGGTGACCGAAGTCGACGTCTCCCGCCGACCCTTCACGGCGAAGACGGACTCGGGCGCGGTGTGGACCTGTGATGCGCTGATCATCTCCACCGGCGCCCAGGCCAAGTGGCTCGGCATCCCGGGCGAGAAGGATTTCATGGGCTTCGGCGTCTCCGCCTGCGCCACCTGCGACGGTTTCTTCTATCGCAACAAGCACGTCATCGTCGTCGGCGGCGGCAACACCGCGGTCGAGGAAGCGCTTTACCTTGCCAATATCGCGGAAAAGGTGACCCTGGTTCACCGCCGCGACACGCTGCGGTCGGAAAAGATCCTGCAGGAGCGGCTGTTCGCGCAGAAGAACGTCGATTTCGTCTGGGATTCCGAGATCGCCGAATTCGTCGGCGGCGAGCCGGTCGGCCCGATGCCGCCCGCGGTCAGGGCGGTCAAGCTCAGGAACCGCAAGACCGGCGCCATCACGGAAATGGATATCGACGGTGTATTCGTCGCCATCGGCCATGCGCCGGCGGTCAAACTGTTCGAAGGCAAGCTCAAGCAGAAGCCGAACGGCTATCTCTGGACCGCGCCCGATTCCACGGCGACCGACGTGCCCGGCGTGTTTGCCGCCGGCGACGTGACCGACGACGTCTATCGTCAGGCCGTCACCGCCGCCGGCATGGGCTGCATGGCGGCCCTCGAGGCTGAACGATATCTGGCTGGGCTCGGAACCCACGCCGAAGCCGCAGAATAGCGGATAATCCGGTTCGGTTCGCGGCGAGCCGGCCCGACCGAGAGGGAACGGGGACTATGCAACTGGACTGGGACAAGCTGCGCATCTTTCACGCGGCGGCGGAAGCCGGCTCGTTCACCCATGCGGCCGAGGTCCTGCACCTCTCGCAGTCGGCGATAAGCCGGCAGGTCAGCGCACTCGAAGCCGAGGTCAACACCAAGTTGTTCCACCGGCATGCGCGCGGCCTGATCCTCACCGAACAGGGCGAGATGCTCTACAAGACCGCCCACGAGGTTCTGATGAAGCTCGAGTCGGTCAAGGCGCAGCTCACCGAAACGCGCGAGAAGCCGAGCGGAAAGCTGAGAGTCACCACCACGGTAGGCCTCGGCCAAGGCTGGCTGACGGAGAAGGTCCAGGAGTTCCAGGCGTCCTACCCGGACATGCAGGTCCAGCTCATCCTCGACAACGAGGAACTCGACGTGAACATGCGCCAGGCCGACTGCGCCATTCGCCTGCGCCAGCCCCAGCAATCGGACCTCATCCAGCGCAAGCTGTTCACCGTTCACCTGCACATCTACGCTGCGCCGTCCTATCTCGCTCGCTACGGCGAACCCAAGACGATCGAGGATCTCGATCACCACCGGCTCATCACCTTCGGCGAGCCCGCCCCGGTCTATCTTCACGATCTCACCTGGCTCGAGCGCGCCGGCAGGCCGGCGGACAATCCCCGGCCCTCGCACCTGCAGATCAACAATCTCTCCGCCATCCGCCGCGCCACGATGAACGGCGGCGGCGTGTCGATGCTGCCCGATTATATGGTCAACCGCGACTCAGGCCTCGTTCAGCTGGCGATTCCCGCGGAGTTTCCGGCCTTCGATACCTATTTCTGCTATGCTGAAGAGATGCGGAATGCGGCCAAACTCAAAGTTTTCCGGGATTTTCTGATCAACAAGGCGCGCAACTGGAATTACTGAGAAGACAGTATTTCGCCGAAAAACCATGCAATTTTTCGGGTAATTGCAAAAATGCAGAGCGGAATCGCCTACCATGCGCTCAATGCATATCAGTCATGCGCCCTTCGGCCTTGTACTATGCCCACGAAAGCAGCATATCGCACACAGCTGATGCACCTTTGGCGGTCACTCCTCCCAGTGCCGCCGCATGAGCTGTTCCCCTCTGGAGGTTTTGACCTTCACACCTTATAGGCCCGCGAGAAATCGACGGGCCTTTTTTTTGTCGATAATCCGTCGTCGTAGACCCGCATCCGGCCTGCGCGAACCGCCGGTCACATATAAAGGCTCTCGCCGTCCAGCCCCTTGTAAAGGTCGGCAACCTGCGCGCCGTAACCGTTGAACAGGAGCGTCGGCACCTGCTCGCGCGTATGCAGGATGCGTTCGGTCTTCTGGCTCCAGCGCGGATGCGGCACGTCGGGATTCACGTTCGCCCAGAAACCGTATTCCTGCGGATTGATCTCTTCCCAGAAGCTCACCGGACGCTGGTCGGTGAAGCTGATCCGGGTGATCGACTTGATCGACTTGAAACCGTATTTCCACGGCAACGCCAGGCGCAGCGGCGCGCCGAACTGCGCCTCGAGCGGTTTGCCGTAGGCTCCGGTCACCGTGAAGGCGAGATCGTTGCGCGCCTCCTCGATCGTGACACCTTCGACATAGGGCCAGGGATACCAGCTCTGCTTCTGACCGGAGGCCATGTCGGGATCCAAGAAGGTTTCGAAGCGGACGAACTTGGCGCCTGCCTGCGGCGAGACGAGATCGAGGAGTGCCGACAAAGCGAACCCGGTCCAGGGGACCGTCATCGACCAGGCTTCGACGCAGCGGTGCCGGTAGAGCCGTTCCTCGAGCGGCATGGCGCGCACCAGATCCTCGAAGGCGATGGTCTGCGGCTTGTCCACCATTCCGTCGATGGTGATCGACCAGGGGTCGGTAACGAGCGAGGACTGCGCCGCTTCGGCGATCTGCTTGTGGGAGCCGAACTCGTAGAAATTGTTGTAGGTCGAATTGACCTCTTCCGGCGTCAGCTCGCGATCGATGGTGTAAGCCTCGTTCCGGGTCGACGGATAGAGATCGGCTGTCTTCTCCGCAGCACCCGCGGCCTGCGCCTTGCGCACCCGCAGCGCGGTCGCGAACGCCAATCCGGCGCCGCCGAAGCCCAATCCCTTGAGGATCGTCCGACGCGCCAGAAACACGTCCTCCGGCGTCGCGAGCGCCTCACTGATGGCCCAGTCGCGCCTGCGGTGGATCATCGGGGTGGAGAGGGGCGTGTCTTGTCCGGCCATGCGAGGGCTCCCTGGCTGCGTTCTCGAACGCAGCTAGCCCGACAAGCCCGCGAGGCACAAATCAACGTCGCTCACGATCCGGTGACGAAAAAGGCCGGCCCGGGGGCCCGGACCGGCCTGAAAGTTTGCGGAGAAAAAGCCTAGCGAAGTGAGGCGCAGAAGCGCTGGATGCGGTTGCAGGCTTCTTCCAGTGCGGCTTCAGACGTCGCGTAGGAGATGCGGAAGTTCGGGCCGAGGCCGAAGGCCGAACCGTGGACGACCGCCACGCCTTCCGCCTCGAGCAGTTCGGTGACGAAATCCTCGTCGGTCTCGATCACCTTGCCCGCCGGCGTCTTCTTGCCGATCAGCCCGGCGCAGGACGGATAGACGTAGAAGGCCCCTTCCGGCGTCGGGCAGTTGATGCCGGTGGCCTGATTGAGCATGGAGACCACGAGGTCGCGCCGGCCCTTGAAGACTTCCTTGTTGGCCGGAATGAAGTCCTGCGGACCGTTCAGCGCCTCGACGGCTGCCCACTGGGCGATCGAGCAGGCGCCCGAGGTCTGCTGGCCCTGGATCGTGTCCATCGCCTTGATCAGGTTCGCCGGACCGCCGGCATAGCCGATACGCCAGCCGGTCATCGCATAGGCCTTCGACACGCCGTTCATCGTCAGCGTGCGGTCGTAGAGGGAAGGCTCCACCTGTGCGGGCGTGGTGAACTCGAAATCGTCGTAGGTCAGGTGCTCGTACATGTCGTCGGTCAGGATCCAGACATGCGGATGCTTGACCAGAACGTCGGTGAGCGCCTTGAGCTCGTCGCGCGAATAGGCCGCGCCCGACGGGTTGGACGGCGAGTTGAAGATCAGCCACTTGGTCTTCGGCGTGATGGCGGCTTCGAGGTCTTCGGCCTTGAGCTTGAAGTTGTCCTCGAGCGTGGTCGCCACCTCGACGACCTTGCCGCCGCAAATCGCCACCATTTCCGGGTAGCTCACCCAGTAGGGCGCGGGGATGATCACCTCGTCGCCGGGATTGAGTGTGGCCATGAAGGCGTTGAACAGGATCTGCTTGCCGCCGGTGCCGACGATGATCTGCGATGGCGCGTAGTCGAGACCGTTTTCCCGCTTGAACTTCTTCGAGATCGCCTCGCGCAGTTCCGGGATGCCCGCGACGGGCGTATACTTGGTCTCGCCGCGCCGGATGGCGGCAATGGCCGCGTCCTTGATGTTGTCAGGCGTATCGAAGTCCGGTTCGCCGGCCCCGAGACCGATGACATCACGGCCATTTGCCTTGAGTTCGCGCGCTTTCTGGGAAACGGCGATGGTGGCGGAGGGCTTTACACGGGAAAGGGCGTCGGCAAGGAAGGCCATTTTTCGCTCCGGTTGGCTGATGAGTTTGGTTCGGCTTTCGAGGAGCCGGGAACGGGTGCGCTTGTGTATGTCCCAACTGCCCTACGGGTGCAAGCGGCATCTGAATGACGTCTGCAGCACGTTCTATTAAGCCACATGCAAGAAATCACATCTACAAAGCTTCATGATAGGCAGATGAAAAGAACTGATGGAAGTGGACCGGAAGCCGCCGGATGAGCGCCGATCGCACAGAGCCGCAATTCATTGACGACGAAATGGGCGGCGTTACCACGTCCTATGGACCCTTCATGTTGAAATCGGGCTTCCAGCCCATCTTCAGCCAGTCCGCCACCGGTCAACTGACGATCGAGGCCTTTGAAGCGCTGATCCGACCGTTCCGTGGCGGCAGCCCGGTCTCTCCCGGCCAGTTTTTCCAGGCCGTCGAGCAACAGGACGCTGCCTTTGTCGACGGGCTTTGTCGTGAACTCCATCTGCGCAACATGGCCCGCGTCGGTCGCAGGAAGGCGCGTCTTTTCCTGAACTTCAATCCCGCGCTCTATGACAGGACGACCGATTTCGACCGCGAGGTCGCCAACCTCGTCAGGCTCTGCTCCTCGGCGGGCCTGCTTCCGACGCGGATCGTCTGCGAGATCACCGAGCAGGACGGCGACGAGGCCACGCTCAAACGGCTGGTCGAGAAGTTGCGCGGCGCCCTCTTCCGGATCGCGGTGGACGACTATGGCGCCGAGGAATCCGATCTCGAGCGGGTGGACCGGTTGCGACCTGACGTGGTCAAGTTCGATGCCGCATGGGTCGTGCGCTATGTCGAGACGCCGGCGGGCCGCCTGGTGCTGCGTCAGATCGTGCAGCATTTCGCGGCACGCGGCATCTCCACCCTTTTCGAGGGCCTCGAAGAGGAAGCACAAGTCAGCTTCTGTCGGGAAATCAATGTGGATCTGCTGCAAGGCTTCGCCCTCGCGCGCCCGGAGATAGCGCCCACCACGTTCAACGACCGCTTTCCGGAAGCGCCGGAGCCCGATTTGAAACGCCCGTCCCCGCCCGTGCTGGAAAATCCGGCAGTGGCCGTCAGCGCGCCATCGCCTCTCCCTTCCCCTGACGATCGCCAGCCACGACTTGGGCGTCGCACCGTGCCCTTCGGGCGGCGGGGGCGCTGACGTTCACGAAGGTTAACAACGCGACACAATCCGGCCACGATAAAAATCCGCACCAGCCATAATCCGGTCCGATTGAGGTCCGGTTTTCCCTCTCTTCTGTTCCCGGGGCCAAACTGGATGGGAATAGACACATGCTGGAAGATGACGATTTCCTGCTCGCCACGCCTCCACGGGTGGCGAGAACACGCATGACACGGCTTGCGGCACTGGCCATGGCGGCATGCTGCGCAATCCTCGTACTCCTCGTATCCGGCGCTCGCGCCGACACGCGCCTGGCCGGGCTGGTCAGGCCCAACGACGTCAACTCGGGATCATTGCTGCTGCCGTCCAAGGAACCGGGCTTCTTCGTCGAAGCGCCGAGACTGAAGACCGATGTGACGATCGATGTCGATGGACCGATCCTCCGAGCCAAGGTGACCCAGCGCTTCGAGAATCCGACTGACGGCTGGGTGGAAGGCACCTACGTGTTTCCGCTGCCGGAGGACTCGGCTGTCGACCGGCTCCGGATGCAGGTAGGCGAACGGCTGATCGAAGGCCGGATCGAACCGCGTGAGAAGGCGCGGGAGATCTACGAAAAGGCCAAGGCGGAGGGGAGGAAGACGGCTCTCCTCGAGCAACAGCGCCCGAACATCTTCACCAACCAGGTCGCCAATATCGGTCCGCACGAAACCGTGGTCATCCAGATCGAGTACCAGGAAACAGTCCACATGGACGACGGGGTCTTCTCCTTCCGGTTCCCGATGGTCGTCGCACCGCGCTACAATCCAGATCCGATCGTCCAGACGGTCGACTTCGACGGCGGCAGGGGCTTTGCCGTCACCGATCCGGTCCCCGACCGCGACAAGATCGTGGCACCCGTTCTCGATCCGCGCGAGAACGCCAGGATCAATCCGGTCAGCCTGACGGTCCATCTCGCAGCCGGCTTCCCTCTCGGCAAGGTGGAGACGCCCTATCATGCGATGACCGAGACCGATGAGGCCGACGGTAGCCGCACTTACCGTCTCGATCAGGGCGAAGTGCCGGCCGACCGGGACTTCGTCATGGAATGGCGCTCGGATGCCGGCGCGGCGCCCTCGGCGGGCCTGTTCCGCCAGGTGGTTGATGGCCACACCTATCTCCTGGCCTTTATCACCCCGCCTTCGCAGGAAAAACTCGAGAACCAGCCGCGCGAAGTCGTCTTCGTAATCGACAATTCGGGCTCGATGGCCGGCGAGTCGATCCGACAGGCCCGAGAGGCGCTGGCAGCCGCCATCGCCCGTCTCGACAAGCGCGACCGCTTCAACGTCATCCGCTTCGACGATACCTATGACAGCTTCTTCCCCAAGCTGGTGCAGGCGACGCCCGACAAGCGGGAAGAGGTCATTGCCCGCGTTCGCCGGCTCGAAGCGGAGGGCGGCACCGAGATGCTCCCCGCGCTCAAGGTGGCGCTCGATGACCAGGGACCGGTCGCCGACGGCGCGCTGCGCCAGGTGATCTTCCTCACCGACGGGGCCATCGGAAACGAGAACCAGCTCTTCGAGACGATTGAAGACGATCGCGGCGACGCCCGCGTCTTCACGGTCGGCATCGGCTCGGCGCCCAACTCCTTCTTCATGACCCGCGCCGCCGAGATCGGTCGCGGCACCTTCACCCATGTCGGCAGCGAGGCAGAAGTCGCCGACCGGATGAAGGCCCTGTTCGAGAAGCTAGAGCGGCCCGCCATGCGCGACGTCACCGCCAGCTTCGACGGCGGTATCTCCGGCGACATCTCGCCGGACCCGATCCCCGATCTCTATTTCGGCGAACCGGTGGTGCTCACCGTCAATCTCCCCGGTGAGATCGCCGAGGGCGCTATCCGCCTGACCGGAGAGATCGCCGGCCAGCACTGGCGCGCCGACCTGCCGCTTGACAAGGCTGCAACTGCCGACGGAATCGGCAAGTTGTGGGCTCGGCGGGCGATCTCCGATCTCGAGATCGAACGGTTGTCCTCGGGCGATCCGGAAGCCGTCGACCGAAAGATCGAGGCTCTGGCGCTCGACCACCATCTTGTCAGCCGTCTGACGAGCCTCGTGGCCGTCGACGTCACCCCCTCGCGCCCGGACGACCAGCCCCTCGGCAGCGCCAAACTGCCGCTGAACCTGCCGAACGGCTGGGATTTCGACGCGGTCTACGGCGAACAGCCGGGCGCAGCCCCCGCGGCGCCGATGCAGAAAGCACAGGGCGCTTCTCCGCAACTCATGGCGATGGCGGACGCGCGCATGATCGCGGCCGCCCCCTCGCCGGAAGCTGCGGAAGCCTTTGCCGCCACAACAGCCAGAAATTCCGTGGTGCTGCCGCAGACGGCGACGCTGGCCGGGCGCGACATCATGATCGGGCTTTTGATGATCCTGTTTGCCGGGATGCTGTTTCTGGCGACGCGGATGCTGTCGGGCACGTTCGCATCCGAACCGAACTCCCGGGATCGCTGACCCATGTCGCGTATCGGCATTTCCGGGGGTAAACCGGCGGGCCCGGATTGGGTCCGCCGGCCCTTCCTTCTCGTGCTCGTTCTCATCGCCCTCGCCGGATCCCTGCTGGTTTTCAAGGGGCTCTATATCCACGCAAAAGCGGCACTGGGGCAGCACCTGCTCGAACTCAGCTTCGCCCGTGGTATCGGCGCATCCGAGGCGCGCCGGCCCTGGCCCTGGGCCGATTTCACCACCGAGGCCCGGCTGAAGGCCCGGCGTCTCGGCACCAGCGAGATCGTGCTGTCGGATGCGGGCGGCGAGGCGCTTGCCTTCGGGCCTTCGCTTCTGGGCGGCACCGCGCTGCCCGGAGACGCCGGAACCGCGGTCATCGCCGCCCATCGCGACACCCATTTCCGCTGGCTGCGCGATGTCCGTCCCGGCGATCTGATCGACGTCACCCGCCGCGACGGCGAGAACCACACCTTCGTGGTCCGCCAAGCCCGCATCGCCCGCAACGACGAGAGCGGGATCGATGCGACCCGGCCCGGCAGCTGGATAGCGCTGGCAACCTGCTGGCCCTTCGACGCCTCGACCCGTGGCCCGCTGCGCTACATCGTCGAGGCCGAGCAGATCGATCCGGATTCCGGCTCCTCGCGCGCGGCCATGCACCAGGCCGCCGCCGCCCACCCGGCTTCCGCCGATGGTACGGCAACAACCGCCACCCGCTGAGGCGCTCTGGGCAGGAATCTCTTTTTTCGCCGGACCGGCGCCCTAAATGATTGCAAAAGGAAAGAGAACGGAGACCCGCATGTCCCCCCGCCCGACCCCGCTCCTGTTGACCGCCGTCCTTGCGATGGCCACCCTCCCCCTATTGCCCGCCCATGCCGCACCGCTTGCCCCGGCCGACCGGGTCGCCACCGAAAGGGGTACGATTTCGGTCGAGACACTGACGGACGAGTTGGTCCATCCGTGGGCGGTAGAAGACATGGGCAATGGCGGCTATCTGGTCACCGAGCGGCCGGGGCGGTTGCGCGTCTTTCGCGACGGCGCTCTCTCAGCCCCAGTCGAAGGCGTACCGGACGTCTGGGATAACGGCCAGGGCGGCCTGCTCGACGTTGCGCTCGCTTCCGATTTCGGCGAAAGCCGCGTCATTTTCCTGAGCTATTCCAAGCCCGGGGAGAACGGTGCAGGTACGGCGATCCTCAAGGCACGACTGTCGGAGGATGAAACCCGTCTGGAAGATGCCTCCGACATCTTCGTTATGAACCGCTTTACCAACGCAGGCCAGCATTTCGGCTCGCGCATCGCAGTCGCCGATGACGGCACGCTCTTCTTCACCATCGGCGAACGCGGCAATGGCGACCGGGCGCAGGATGCTTCGGATCACGCCGGCTCCGTTCTCCGGATCAACACCGACGGCTCGATCCCGGCGGACAATCCCCATCCGGACGGCGCTGACGGCTGGCAGCCGGAGATCTGGTCGATCGGCCACCGCAATCCGCAGGGGCTGGATATCGATCCCAAAACCGGCACCCTCTACGAGGTCGAGCACGGCGCCAAGGGCGGCGACGAGGTCAACCTCCCGCAAGCCGGCAAGAACTACGGCTGGCCGAAGATTTCCTATGGACGGCATTATTCCGGCGGCAAGATCGGGCTCGGTACCGCGGCCGAGGGGTTCGAGCAACCGCTGCACTATTGGGATCCCTCGATTGCCCCGGGCGGCATGGTCGTCTATCGCGGCGACGAGTTTCCGGACTGGGACGGCGACCTGCTCGTCACCGCCCTGAAGTTCAAGCTTCTCGTCCGCCTCGACATCGACCCGGAAACTGGCAACGTCACGGGTGAGGAGCGTCTGCTCGAAAACCGCTACGGGCGCATGCGCGACATCCAGGTGGCCTCCGATGGGTCGCTTCTCATCGTCACCGACGAAGACAATGGCAGACTCCTTCGTCTCACGCGAGGTGAGGTCGGCGTCGACTGACCGGAAACGGAGGCAGCGGATCGCCCGCCTTGTGGGCTGCGAACCGGACTGCTAGAGGCCTGTGCGCGCGGTGTGAGACCGCGCCATTCATGCAGTTCTCCTCCAAGGTCCGGTTTCCATGTCCCGTCCAGTCGCAAATCTCGTCCTTCTCCTCGCCGGAGCCATCTGGGGGATGGGCTTCATCGCCCAGTCGACTGCGATGGACGCGCTGGGGCCGCTTACCTTCATCGGCTTGCGCTTCCTGGTCGCCACTGCCTTCATCGCGCCTTTCGCCTGGTTCGAGGCGCGCCGCGCAGAGACGCAAGTCGGCAAAGGCGATCTGCTCGGCTTCGTCTGGATCGGTCTTGCCCTGTTCGGCGGCATGGCGCTGCAGCAATACGGACTGACGATCACCAGCGTCACCAATGCGGGCTTCCTCACCGGCCTCTACGTCGTGATCGTGCCGATCCTGTCCTTCCTCGTCCTCAGGATCGCGCCCAACCCCATCGTCTGGCCCGCCGTCGCATTGTCCTTTATCGGCATCTGGCTCCTCGCGGGCGGCGACATGATTGCCCTCAATGCGGGGGATCTCCTGACCATTGCCTGCGCCTTTCTCTGGGCGGTACAGGTTCTGCTGGTCGGACGGTACAGTTCCGGCAGCGGGCGGCCGATCGCGCTGTCCCTTGTCCAGTTCGCCGTCTGCTCGGCTCTGGGCCTTCTCGCGGCAGTAGTGGTGGAAGACATCCGTCTCGCCGACATCCTCGCCGCCCTGCCGGAGATCCTGTTCGCGGGCGTTTTCGCCAGTGGCGTGGCCTTCACCCTGCAGGTCGTCGGTCAGCGCTATACCACCGCCCCGCAGGCGGCGATCTTCCTCTCGACGGAAGCGCTTTTCGCGGCAATCTTCGGCGCGGTCCTGCTCGGCGAGCGCATTCTGCCGATAGGCTATCTCGGCGGTATTCTCATTTTTCTCGCCATTTTGCTGGTCGAGGTCGGCCCTGTTCTGCTGCAGCGGGCACGACGTACGCAGATCAAGGAATTTTAGCAGTCCCAAAAACGAACGACTGTTCGCCACCAAAGTTTCACTTGCCAACTTGGAACAAAACAAGCATCCTGACCTTGTTCGGGCATTTTGCGAACATGGGAAGACCATAATATGCGCACCGGGGACGCATAATATACTCGGGCGGATGCGGCAGACGGAAAATCCCATGGGTTTTCGTAGCGAGGCACCGCGACAATCAGGACCTTTCCTCACAATTCAAGAACTGCCTGCGTAACCCCCGCGCGAATGCGGGACTGAAATGGGAATAGCTCCGGCGCGACGTATGGTGCATCAGCCGGAAATTCGAGGACCTGATCGCATGGCCGAAATGGGCACTGTAAAATTCTTCAACTCCGAAAAAGGCTATGGCTTCATCAAGCCGGATTCGGGTGGGGCGGATATCTTCGTCCATATCTCCGCAGTCCAGGCATCCGGACTGCCGGGACTGACCGAAAATCAGAAGGTAAGCTACGAGACCGAGCCCGACCGTCGCGGCAAGGGCCCCAAGGCGGTCAATCTCAGCGTCGTCGGCTGAGAAGCGCCGGACAGACGGCATACACACCTGAGTTTTCGCGCGGCCCGTCACCGGGCCGCCGGACTGATTTTCCCCGGCCTTGTGCCGGGTTTTTGTTTTCAGGCCCCGCCTGCAGCGAGCAAGAGGCGGAACGCTTTCCCCGCCCCGGCGTTTTACCTGCAAACCCGCACTATCGCCAGGGTGCCTCCCATCAGCAAAAGGCGCCGTTCAGGTCCGGTTCAGGTCGGACGGCATAGGTTCGGGACCATGAAAGAAACCCGGCGGCTTACCGGGTATCCGCAGGAGGATATGTGACATGAAACGTTTCGGAAAATTCCTCGCTCTGACCGCGCTGTCCATCTCGACCGCTGTCGCCATCCCGGCCGCGCCCGCATTCGCCGGTGGCGATGGTATCGGGTATTCGAGCGGCAAATACGGCCAGGGCAGCAATAAGAACTATTGGCGCTACGGCGGAGAATGGCGCGATGGACGTCATTATCGTCGCCACCATGGCCGCTACTATCGCGACCATAACAACGGCAATGCCGCAGCAGCGCTGGGTCTGGGCCTCGCTCTGGGAGCAGTGGCCGGCGGCGTGATCGCCTCGAACCGAGCGCCTGCCTATTCCGGCGGCAGTGTCGAGCCTTGGACGCGCGACTGGTACCGCTATTGCGACAACAAGTATCGCTCCTTCAACCCGGACACTGGTTACTATCGTGGCTATGACGGGCGCGACCATTTCTGCCGCGTCCCGTAAGACGACGGACACGAAACAAAAAGCCCCGGTTTTCCGGGGCTTTTTTTATGTCCTGATCAGAGATCCTGGAGAAACGGATTGCTTCGTCGTTCTTCGCCGATCTTGCCGCCCGGACCATGGCCGCAGATGAAGCCGGTCTCGTCACCAAGGGGAAACACCTTGTCCCTAATCGAGGCGAGAAGCACCTTGTGATCGCCGCCGGGCAAGTCGGTCCGGCCGATGGAACCGGAAAACAGCACATCGCCCAGATGGGCGAAACCCGCGGTCTTGTTGTGGAAGATCACGTGGCCCGGGGCGTGTCCGGGCGTGTGATACACGTCGAAGACGTGATCGCCGAAAGACACGCTATCGCCCTCTTCGAGCCAGAAGTCGGGCACGAGGTTGCGGAGCGCGCTTTTCGGCAGGCCGAATTTCTCGGCCTGCGTGTCCAGATTGGAGAGCATCAACGCGTCGTCGCGATGGGGACCGACAACCTTGATACCGAGCCTCTCGCGCAGTTCGTCGGCGCCGCCGGCATGGTCGAGATGCCCATGAGTCAGCCAGATTTCCTTGATGGTGATGCCGTTCTCCTCGACCACCTGCAGGATCGTGTCGACGTCACCGCCCGGATCGATGACGACGCCTTCCATGCTGTCCGCATCGTAGAGAATCGTGCAGTTCTGCTGGAACGGTGTAACCGGGATGATGCCGGCCCTGAGTTCACCCATCGGAATATCCTTTCTGCCAGTCGGCCTCGAAACCGTGACGATAGGGAAAGTTTCGCCAGTCCCGGACCGGGAACGGCGCCACGGCGAATTTGACCGCGAATTGCGACGGCAAGCCGGCGGGGATCGTCCGCCGGCTTATTCGGCCGCGGCCCTGAGAGGCTGGACCGCCTGCATGTAGTCATGCACGAGGTTGGCGGAGATTTCGCCCGGCACGAAACGGTAGGGACCGATCTCGGAAACCGGCGTCACCTCGGCGGCGGTCCCGGTGAGGAAGCATTCCTCGAAGCCCTCGAGTTCCTCCGGCATGATCGCCCGTTCGATGATCTCGTAGCCGCGCTTCCGGGCGAGTTCGATCACAGTGCGCCGGGTGATGCCGTCGAGGAAGCAGTCGGGCTCAGGCGTATGCAGTTTGCCGTCTTTGACGAAGAAGACGTTGGCGCCGGTGGCCTCGGCGACCCGACCGCGCCAGTCGAGCATCAGCGCATCGGCATAGCCGCGCGACTCGGCACGATGCTTAGACAGGGTGCAGATCATGTAGAGGCCCGCCGCCTTCGACTTCGACGGCGCGGTGCGCGGATCCGGACGGCAATACTCGGCCATGTCGAGGCGGATGCCCTTGAGCCGTTCCTCCGGCTTGAAGTAGCTCGGCCACTGCCAGATCGCGATGGCGAGATTGATGCGGTTGTTCTGCGCCGATACGCCCATCATCTCGGAGCCGCGCCAGGCGATCGGGCGCACATAGGCGTCGCTGAATCCCTGCCGCTCGAGCAGTTCCTCGCAGGCCGCGTCGATCTCGGCCACCGAATAGGGAATCTTGAAGCCCAGAATGTCTGCGGAGTGGTGAAGCCGTTCGGTGTGTTCGGTCAGCTTGAAGATCTTGCCGCCATAGGCGCGCTCGCCCTCGAAGACGGCGCTTGCATAGTGCAGCCCGTGCGACAGCACATGCAGCTTGGCATCCGCCCACGGCACGAAGGCGCCGTTGTACCAGATCTCGCCGTCCATTTGATCGAAAGGCACGGATGCCATGGCAATTCCTCCCGCGGTATACCGCGCGCAACGTTTGTTATCTGATCGGTGGGACACAAGCCCCTGCCGGCGCTTCACTTTCCGACGGTTCGGCGACATGGTCCACCCCAGCCGTCTTGCCGGTGGAAACAGCGATCTTAATGCTTGCCGGATTGAAATGAAGGGTAGCAATTGCGACAAAATATGTCAACATAACTGACATATTCGAAAGGAAAGGTCCGGATGAGCGCGAGCGGCGCAACAAATCCATCGGCGACGGAGTTGCTGCGCGTCGCCATGGGCGAAGGCAATGATCTCGATTTCGAGATCATTGAGCTGTTGTTCTTCGCCTATCGCGACTTCATTTCCGATCCCGACGCCATCCTCGAGACCTACGGTTTCGGTCGCGCCCATCACCGCGTGGTCCACTTCGTCAACCGGGAACCGGGCCTCACCGTGGCTGCCCTTCTCGATACGCTCAAGATCACCAAGCAGAGCCTCGCGCGCGTGCTCAAGCAGCTCGTCGAGGGTGGTTATGTTCATCAGGTCGCGGGCCCCGAGGACCGGCGACAGCGCAAGCTCTATCCCACACGCAAGGGCCGCGAACTGGCCCTGGCGCTTGCGCGGCCACAGTCTCGCCGTATCGCAAAGGCATTTTCCGCGTTGAGTGACACGGACCGACAGGCGGTAGTCAGGTTCCTGGCGGGAATGATCGATCAGGACCCGCATCGAACGACTGCATCCGGGCCGACGGACGATGCCGGGGGCGAGGCATCGGTCTGAAGAGCATGCTGCCCGGAGGAGAACGAGACTTGGTTCAGGAGCCTGCTGGCGCACCCGCGGACGATGCCGCACACCTGCTGATCGTCGACGACGACACCCGCATCCGCGAATTGCTCGACCGCTATCTCAAGGACCAGGGCTTCCGGGTCTCGACCGCCGCCGATGCCGCCGAGGCGAGACGCAAGCTCGAAGGCATCGACTTCGACCTGCTGGTGCTCGACGTGATGATGCCCGGCGAAAGCGGCCTGGCGCTCACCGCGACCCTGCGCGAGATTAAGACTGTGCCGATCCTCCTCCTGACCGCGCTTTCGGAATCGACCGACAGGATCAAGGGACTGGAGGCCGGTGCCGACGATTATCTGCCCAAGCCGTTCGATCCACGTGAACTGGTTCTTCGCATCAACAACATCCTCAAGCGGGGTGGCCAGCCGCCGGCGCCGAAGATCGAGCAGGTCGTCTTCGGCCCCTATACCTTCGTCATCGCCCGACGTGAGCTCAAGAAGGCGGGCGAAACCGTGCGCCTGACCGACCGTGAACGGGACATCATGACGATCTTCGCCGAACGGCCTGGCGAAACCGTACCGCGTCACGAGCTCGTTCCCGACGCCCAGGATGTCGGTGAACGGACGATCGACGTCCAGATCAACCGACTCCGCCGCAAGATCGAGGACGATCCCGCCAACCCGGTCTGGCTGCAGACGGTCCGCGGCATCGGCTACCGGTTGGGCGTCGACGCATCGGCAACGAGCTGACACTGTGAAAAGAGTTTAAGAACAGTCTAATGTAGACATTTCCTGAAATGATACATGTATCAACGGAAATGTAACCATAGGACGCGACTATAGACCCGGTATTTCTACAGAGGGTCCGCCATGAAACTCTTCTCCCGCTTCAATCTCGTGCCGACCGTGACGGCCACGACAACGTTCGTTCTGCTTCTCGCCCTGGCCGCCGTATCCTGGGCCATCTCCTCGAGCATTTCCGATCGCATCGCGGCGCAATCCATAGCCCAGCAGGATTCCAACCTGCGCGTCGCCGCCGAAATCCTCTCGCGCGACGTTCCCGGAACGTCCGTGAGCTACGACGCCGACGGCAATGTCGACCGGGTGGTGATGGACGCCATTCCGGCGGAATTCACCGACCACACGATGATCGACACGATCGGTCGCATCACCGGCGAGACCGCAACGATCTTCGCCTGGGATCCGGAAACCTCCGACTTCTGGCGCAAGACCACCAACATCATCAAGGACGACGGAAAGCGCGCGGTGGGCACGCAGCTCGGCCAGAACGGCGCGGTCTATCCGGTGCTCACCAAGGGCAAGACCTTCCGCGGCGAGGCCGTCATTCTCGGCACTCCCTACTACACCATCTACCAGCCGATCTTCTCCCCCGACAACAAGATCATCGGCATTCTCTACGCAGGTGTCGGCAAGGCCCAGATCACCTCGTTCGCCAACGAGATGGTCACCACCATCGGCATTGCGGCCATTCTGGTGCTGATCGTCGGAACCGCCCTGATGGCCGTGGTATCGCGCCACATCCTCGGGCCGCTCCCGGTTCTCGCAAAATCCGCCTCCCGGCTCGCTGAAGGCCGGTATGACGAGGACGTGCCCTATCGCGAACACCATAACGAGATCGGCACGATGGCAGCTTCGCTCGCGGTGCTGCGTAACGCCGCACTCGAAAAGGAGGCGATCGAAAGCCACGCCGCCGACCAGCGCGCCACGGCGGATCGCGAACGCGATGCTCGCGAAGCGGAAAAGGCACAGGACGACAGCCAGTTCCAGAGCGCCGTCGAACGGCTCGGCGCCGGGCTGGCCCGTCTTTCCGAAGGCGACCTCACCGTCCGGATCGACACGCCGCTGGCGCAGCGCTTCGAGAAGTTGCGCAACGACTTCAACCACGCCGTGGAACGGCTCGGTGAAACGCTGACCGAGTTCCGCAGCGAGGCGCACGAGATCGAAGCCTCCTCGACAGAGATGCGCAACGCGACCGACGAACTCGCCCACCGCACCGAGGGTCAGGCCGCATCGCTGGAAGAGACGGCCGCCGCCCTGACCGAGATCACCGAGACGGTCGCGAGTTCCTCCAAACGCGCCGACGAGGCCAACACCATGGCCGAGGAAGCGCACAAGAGCACTGTCGCCTCGCGCGCGGTGGTCGATGACGCGGTCGAGGCGATGTCACGCATCGAGGCCGCCTCCAACGAGATTTCCAGCATCATCAACGTGATCGACGAAATCGCCTTCCAGACCAACCTGCTGGCGCTGAACGCTGGCGTCGAGGCCGCCCGCGCCGGTGAAGCCGGCAAGGGTTTCGCAGTGGTGGCACAGGAGGTTCGCGAACTCGCGCAGCGGTCCGCCAACGCCGCCAAGGACATCAAGAACCTGATCACCCGGTCCGGCGAGGAAGTCGAAAACGGAGTCAAGCTGGTCAACGCGACCGGCGAGACGCTTGCCGGCATTTCCGAACAGGTCGAACGGATCAACGGTCACATCCACTCGATTGCCATGGCCGCGCGGGAACAGTCGACCGGGATCGCCGGCATCAACTCGGCGATCAACCAGATGGACCAGGTCACCCAGCGCAACGCCGCCATGGTGCAGCAGTCGACCTCGACCATGGAGCATGTCAGCGAAAGCGCCCGCAAGCTGGCAGCCCTGATCGGCCAGTTCCGCCTCGACCAAGGCGGCCAGGCCCGGGAACCGATGCGCATGGCCGGCTGACAAGCCCAGCCTCCCCCGCGATCAAACACCGCCGGCATCGCCGGCGGTGTTTTTCGTTGTACCAGGTTTCTGCGAGACGTTGCCACGCTCTTTAACAATCGCGCTCGGGCGCGCTATAAGGTCGATCCGTCCCGCTGCTGCCGGGAACACCAGTCTGGGGTGAAGATGACCACGATCGACGCCATCCGCCGGGAATACGAGCGCTACCCGCCGCGCGGCATCAGGCGCATGACGCGGTGGTTCACGAAACGGCTGCCGACGCGGCTCTACGCGCGCACGCTGCTCATCATCATCATCCCCATCGTGCTCCTGCAGTCGGTCGTCGCCTTCGTCTTCATGGAGCGTCACTGGCAGACCGTGACGCAGCGGCTGTCGATGGCCGTGACCCGCGACATCGCCGCCGTCATCGACATGATCGACACCTTCCCCCAGGACGGCAACTACGACCAGATCATCCGCATCGCGCGGGAGCGGCTGGAGCTCAACGTCGCCATCGATCCCGCCGGCGACCTGCCGCCGCCGCGGCCCAAGCCCTTCTTCTCCATTCTCGACCAGATCCTGTCCGAGGAGATCACACGCCAGATCCAGCGTCCCTTCTGGATCGATACGGTGGGCAACTCGCGGATCGTCGAGATCCGCATCCAGCTCGAGGACAAGATCCTCCGGGTCTTCGCCAAGCGCAGCCAGGCCTACGCCTCCAATACCCACATCTTCCTGCTCTGGATGGTCGGCACCTCGCTGGTGCTCCTCGCCATAGCCATCCTGTTCCTGCGCGGCCAGATCCGGCCGATCCTGAAACTGACGGAAGCGGCAGAGAGTTTCGGCAAGGGGCAGAAGACACCGGAAGACTTCCGGCCCCGCGGCGCCGACGAGATCCGTCGCGCCGGCCTCGCCTTCATCCAGATGCGCGAACGCATCGAGCGGCAGATGGAACAGCGCACGGCCATGCTGTCCGGCGTCAGCCACGATCTGCGCACCATCCTGACCCGCTTCCGCCTGCAGCTGGCGCTCGTCGGCGACAATCCCGAGATCGAAAGCCTCAACCGGGATGTCGACGACATGCAGTCGATGCTCGACAGCTATCTGTCCTTTGCGCGGTCGGATGCGGAGGAAGACGTCGGTTCGGTCAGCCTCAACGACATGGTGGAGCGGGTGGCGAGCGACGGCCGTCTGCGCGGCGCCACGGTCCGCGTCGACATCGAGGGCGAGGATATCGTCCAGATCCGCGCCAATGCCTTCAACCGCATGCTGACGAACCTGGTGGCCAACGCCTGCCGACATGCCGATCACGTCGACATCACCGTCACCCATCGTGGCAAATGGCTGACCATTCTCGTCGACGACGACGGTCCGGGCATCCCGCCGGAAGCGCGCGAGGACGTCTTCCGACCCTTCTTCCGTCTCGACGAGGCGCGCAACCAGGATGAGAGCGGTACCGGACTGGGTCTGTCCATCGTGCGAGACATCGCCCGCAGCCATGGCGGCGAGGTGACGCTGTCTGAAAGTCCGAAGAAAGGCCTCAGGGCCCAGGTGCGGTTGCCGGTCTGAGATGAATGCGCGGCCGGCGCGGCTACATCAATCGCGCGCCGTTGGCGACCGGGTGGTCGACGCAGGCGAGCACGACCGCATTGTCGGAATCCATGAAGCCGAGCGTCAGAACCTCGGACATGAACGGGCCGATCTGGCGCGGCGGAAAATTGACGACCGCCATTACCTGACGTCCGACGATCTCCTCCGGCGAGTAGTGCACGGTGATCTGGGCGGAGGATTTCTTCTCGCCGATCTCGGGACCGAAATCGATGCGCATCTTGATCGCCGGCTTGCGGGCTTCCGGAAAGGGTTCGGCCGAAACGATCGTGCCGATGCGGATGTCGACCTTCTCGAAGTCGGCGAAGGTTATCGTATCGCTCATGACGCAGTTCCCGGGCTCGACCTCAGTTCGCCAGTTCCTTCGCCCGCTTGTAGGCGGCGGCCACCGCTTTGTCCATCAGCGGCTGCAGGCCGTCGTCCTCCATGAGAACGGAGAGGGCCGCAGCGGTTGTGCCGTTCGGCGAGGTGACGTTCCTGCGCAGCGTCGCCGCATCCTCGCTTGCCTGATGCATCAGTTCGCCCGCCCCGGACACCGTGGCACGGGCGAGCCGCATGGCGAGATCCTCGGGCAGTCCGCATTTGCGGCCGGCTTCGGCCATGCATTCGGCGAGATAGAAGGCATAGGCCGGGCCGCTTCCCGAAACCGCCGTGACGGCGTCGATATGGTCCTCGACCTCCACCCACTCGACCAGACCGCAGACCGAAAGCAGTTCGGTGACGGCCCGACGGGCTTCGGCGGTGACGGCGGAATTGGGATAGCAGGCGGTAATGCCACGACCGACCATGGAAGGCGTATTGGGCATCGCGCGGATGACCGCGCCTCCGAGATGGTCTTCGAGATAGGCCATGCTACGGCCTGCAGCGATCGAAACGCTGACCGTCCCCTCACCCACCAGCTTGCGCGCCGGTGGCAGCGCCGCATCGGTGATCTGCGGCTTGACCGCGACCAGAATAACGCCGGCGGTCACCCCCTCCGGCGCTTCGGTCGCGTGACGCACGCCGAATTCGGCGAGCTTCGCGGCCATCGCATCCGAGGGTTTGGGATCGATGACGATCACGTGGGTGGGATCGATGCCCTGCTTCAGCCAGCCGTTGAGCATCGCGCCGCCCATGTTGCCGGCTCCGATGAGGACCAGCGGACGGTCGGACGAAATCATCTCAGCACTCACCATGGGTTTCGAACAGGACCGCGGCCATCGCGGCCTTGGCTTCCATTCCCGACCAGACGACGAACTGGAAGGCCTGGAAATAGGCTTCACAGCTGTCGAGCGCGTTGGAGAGCAGCATTTCCACCTGGCGGCTGGTGGGTTCGGCGCCGCCCGAGAGCAGGAGCGACTGACGGAAGATCACCGCATCTTCCTGCTGCCAGAGATCGAAATGCCCCATCAGCACCTGGGCGTTGACCTGCGCGAGCAGGCGAACCACCTCGGGGACGCGGAAATCGGGAACCTTGAGATCGAAGGCGCAGGCGATGTGCAGCGCTTCCCAGTCTTCCATCCAGGAGAAGGAGACATGGTAATCGGCCCACTTGCCCTCGACGGTCATCGCAAGTTCGTCGTCGCCCGCACGCTCGAAGGTCCAATCATTGGTCGAAGCGACGAATTCGATCACGTCGACCGGATTGGATTGGCGTTCGGTTTCCAGTTGCGAAAGATTCATGCCCCACCCTTTTCGATGACCACATCCGCGGCCGTCATGATTCAAGAGATGAGTCGAAACACGGCCGGAGTTGGTTACTTTCGCACCACCGACGCCGGTCCTCATGACCTCGTTCCGAATCATCATTTAGAATCAGTGTATAAATGCTGATTCAGAGCGCCAGCCCCCCGCTCCAATTTTGACTGTATGAAGGGGCTGTCCCGATTCAGGAATTGATTCCGCAGAGTTTCTTAACTGACTCACGGAACAGCATTTTTCGGGGTTATCCAGAGGCTGTGATTCTGGGGAAAAAATTTATGCGCGGCGCCCTCGAAGAGCGCCGCGGAAGACCGGTCGTGGACTCGGCCTATTCACCGGCACCGGATTTGGCGTCGTGCTTCGCCTCGAGCGCGGCAATCCGGGCGGCCAGCGCCTCGTTCTCCTCGCGCGCCGCGATTGCCATGTCGCGCACGGCCTCGAACTCCTCGCGCTTGACGAGGTCCATCGAGTTGAGGATACGCTCCATCTGCGCCTTTGCTGCGGTCTCGAATTCCTGCCGCACACCCTGGGCCGCTCCGGCCGCATCGGTCATCAGTTTGGCGAATTCATCGAACAGACGATTGGTTCCGGTGCTCATGGCGTCTCTCGTTCTCTCCGCCCGGCATTAAGTCCGGGATCCTGTTCACTATGGTAATTGAGGTAAGCATTTGGGCCCCGCGATGCAAGCCAAAGCCACAAGTTCGGCGCAAAGCTCGGCTGACATAGTCACCCGGCGGGCAGCACCGCCGGCCGGCTTGACCACGCATGTCCGCAAGGACACAGATGTCGGCTCATCCGCGGGACCACGGCCGCAGGGAGGACTTTGACTTGGAATTCGTCGCAGCCACGCTGGCGCTGATCACCTATCCGCAGATCGACCCGGTGATCGTGTCGCTCGGCCCGCTGGCGATCAGATGGTATGGTCTCGCCTATGTCGCGGGCATTCTCATCGGCTGGCGCTACGGCCGGATGATCCTGTCACGCGACTCGCTCTGGCTGGCCGACACGGCGCCGATGAGCCGCGAGCGCTTCGACGACTTCCTGCTATGGGCGGCGGTCGGCATCGTCGCCGGCGGACGCATCGGCTACATCCTGTTCTACGATTTCGCCGAAATCGCCGCCGAGCCGATCCGGGCGATCCAGATCTGGAATGGCGGCATGTCCTTCCATGGCGGCTTCCTCGGCACCTTCATCGCCATGATCCTGTTTTCCCGCATTCACAGGATCCCGGCCTTCAGCCTGTTCGACATCATCTGCGCGGTGGTTCCGATCGGCCTCTTCTTCGGCCGGATCGCCAACTTCATCAACGGCGAACTCTGGGGCCGCCCGACGGACGTGCCCTGGGCGATGGTCTTCCCGACAGGGGGCCCGATCCCGCGCCATCCATCGCAGCTTTACGAAGCCGGTCTTGAAGGCATCGTGACCCTGCTGGTGCTCGCCTGGCTGATCTTTGCCCGCAAGAAGCTCAAGGCACCGGGCTTCGTCGCCGGCAGCTTCGTCATCCTCTACGCCCTGAGCCGCATCTTCGTCGAGTTCTTCCGCGAGCCCGATCCGCAGCTCGGCTACCTGGCGGGCGGCTGGCTGACGATGGGCATGCTGCTTTCGCTGCCGATGATCGCGCTCGGCCTCTGGGCGATCGCCACCGCCCCCGGACGGGCGGCGCGCCTGTCCGAACCGGCTGCGGCCTGAGCGGGGAAGCCGATGCCGACGCCGCTGGCCAGGAAGATACGATCTATCATCGCCGAGACCGGCCCCATCAGCGTGGCCGACTATTTCGCCATCTGCCTGGCCGATCAGGAATACGGCTACTATCGCGCCCGTGAGCCCTTCGGCCGCTCCGGCGACTTCGTCACCGCTCCCGAGATCAGCCAACTCTTCGGCGAGATGATCGGCATCTTCGCCGTTCACGCGTGGCAGGGACACGGCGAACCGGGTAATGTGCGCCTTATCGAGATCGGCCCCGGCCGCGGCACGCTGATGGCCGATGCGCTCAGGACCATCGAACAGCTCGCGCCGGCGCTTGCAGGCACCCTGTCGGTCGATCTGGTCGAGACCAGCGAGAGGCTGCGCGGCGTTCAGCGCCAGACTCTGGTGCGCTGGAAGGAGCACACCGCCTGGCATGATGACTTCGCCTCGGTGCCGGAGGGCTTCTCCCTCGTCGTCGCCAACGAGTTTTTCGACGCCATCCCGATCCGGCAGTTCGTTCGTGTCGAAGACGGCTTCCGCGAACGCATGGTGACGATCGACGACACGGGGCAGTTACGCTTTTCGATTGGGCCCGCCGGGATCCAGGCCGATCTGCTTCCCGACAAGGGGCAAAATCCGCCGAAGGACGCGCTGTTCGAGGTTTCGCCGGCACGCACGGCGATCATGCTGTCGCTTGCCGAAAGACTGGTCACGCATGGCGGCACCGCGCTGATCATCGATTACGGCCATCTGAACTCGAACTACGGCGACACGTTGCAGGCGATCTACCGTCATGAGTTTGATCCGCCACTTCATCGCCCCGGCGAGGCCGATCTCACCAGCCATGTCGATTTCGAGGCGCTGGCGATGGCGGCCCTCGCCGCCGGCGCCCATGTCCACCGGCCGCTCTGCCAGGGTGACTTCCTCGTAGGCCTCGGCCTTCTCGAACGCGCCGGCTCACTGGGCGCCGGCAAGGACACGCTGACCCAGGCCGCGATCACCGACGCGGTCAACCGGCTGGCCGGCGAAGGCGCTGGCGCCATGGGGCAGCTCTTCAAGGTGCTCTGCGTCAGCGGCAGGCCGTTGGCTCTGAGCCCCTTCGACAGACACCAGCACTGACGGGCGGTTGAAATTCCGGCCCACGAGGACGAATTGACAGGTCTGTCCATCGTCTGCACGATTCGCGACACGATGGAGGCACCGGGCCTGGAACAAACTGGAGATGGGTCACATGCTTTCAAACCGAGGGCCTCAACCGGTCCAAAGTCCGCTTCTTGAGGCGGCGACCGAAGGATCGACCATTCGCCACGGCTTCTTCAGCCGCAAGGGCGGGATATCCGAGGGCATCTACGAAGGCCTCAATGTCGGGCTGGGCTCGAATGACGATCCCGACAAGGTAAGGGAGAACCGCGTGCGGGTCGCCAACTGGTTCGGTCTCGATGCCGACCGGCTCGCCACCCTGCACCAGGTCCACTCCGCCGACGTTCGGGTGGCCACCGCAGAAAACCGCGGCGAACGCCCCAAATGCGACGGCATCGTCACCCGCGAGCCCGGCATCGTTCTGGGCGTTCTGACCGCCGATTGCGGTCCGATCCTCTTCTGCGACGCGGAGAACGGCGTGATCGGCGCCGCACATGCCGGCTGGCGCGGAGCCTTCGACGGCGTACTGGAGAATACAGTCGCCGCGATGGAGGCGCTCGGTGCGGATCGGTCGAAGATCGTCGCCTGTCTCGGCCCCTCCATCAGCCAGGACAACTACGAGGTCGGGCCGGAGTTCATCGGCCGGGCGCTAACCGTCGACAGGGCGAACGAACGCTGGTTCGTCCCCTCGGAGCGCGATGGTCACGCCATGTTCGATCTTCGCGGCATGACGGTCGACCGGCTCGAGAAGGCCGGCATCCGTGCCGCCATGATCGACGCCTGCACCTATGCCGACGAGGACAAGTGGTTTTCATACCGCCGCACCACCCACCGCGGCGAGCCTGATTACGGGCGGCAGATGTCGGCAATCACGATCGGCGCGTGACGCCGGATGAAGGCGACGATCCAATCCTGCGGCATTGTCGGCGGTCGCGCATTCTGCCAGAAGGTGGGGCTGCCAGACATTGGGCGGGCAGTACGGGCCAGCCGGCGCATGACGAATGAATATTGGGGAGACTGACTGATGGCGCTTCATTTCGAACGCGAGGAATTCGAGGCCCGTCTCGACCGACTGCGCTACCGCATGCAGGAGGAGAAGCTCGACGCCATGCTACTCTTCGCACAGGAGAGCATGTACTGGCTGACCGGCTACGACACCTTCGGCTTCTGCTTCTTCCAGTGCCTGGTCGTCACCGCCGAGGGCAAACTGACGCTCCTGACCCGTTCGGCCGACCTGCGGCAGGCGCGCCATACCTCGACCATCGAGGACATCATCATCTGGACGGACCGATCGAACGCCGATCCGGCATCCGATCTCAAGGACCTGTTGTCCGACCTCGATCTTCTCGGCGCCCGCGTCGGTGTCGAATACGAGACCCACGGCCTGACAGGCGCCAATGCGCGTCGCCTCGACAACCAGCTGCAGAGCTTCTGCGATCTGATCGACGCTTCCTACCTCGTCAGCCGGCTGCGGCTGGTCAAGAGCGCCTCGGAAATCGCCTATGCACGCCGCGCCGCCGAACTCGCCGACGAGGCGCTCGATGCCGCCCTCGACCTGATCGGGCCCGATGCCGACGAGGGCGAGATCCTCGCTGTCATGCAGGGAAAAATCTTCGCCGGCGGCGGCGAATATCCCGGCAACGAATTCATCATCGGCTCCGGGCCGGATGCGCTCCTGTGCCGCCACAAGGCCGGACGCCGAAAACTCTCCGCACAGGACCAGATCACGCTCGAATGGGCAGGCACCTACCGGCATTACCACGCAGCCATGATGCGCACGGTGATTATCGGCAAGCCGAGCACGCGGCATCTCGAACTCTATGACGCCGCCCGCGAGGCGCTCGAGGCGGTTGTCGAGGCCATGCGGCCCGGTCATACCTTCGGCGACGTGTTCCAGGCCCATGCGGCCGTTCTCGACGAGCGCGGCTTGACGCGGCACCGGCTCAACGCCTGCGGCTATTCGCTCGGCGCCCGCTTCACCCCCTCCTGGATGGAGCACCAGATGTTCCAGGCCGGAAACCCCACCGAGATCGTCCCGGACATGACGCTGTTTGCCCACATGATCATCATGGATTCGGAGAGCGAGACGGCGATGACGCTCGGACAGACCTTCCTGACCACCGACGGCGCACCGCAATCACTGTCGCAGAAATCGCTCGAACTACTCGTTCGGGGCTGAGGCGAACGGCGCATTTTCGCGGAATTGACAGAATTGCCCCGAGCCGCTCATATCCCGGAAGGGGAAGCGAGAAAGAATGCGTAACCGGATCTGGAGCGCCATCGCACCGGTCGGACTTGTCCTGCTTCTGGCGGGCTGCAACCAGACCGAACAGGCGATCACGCCGCTGGCGGCGGATGTCGAAGAGGCCCAGGCCGCTTCCGGCAGCGCTCAGGCTTCCGGCGTTTCGCTGCGCTTCACCCCGATCATCGGCGCTCCCATCGAAGCGATCACGCCCTTGTCCCGGCAACTGGCCGCCGAGGCGCAGAAGCGCGGTTTTACCATCCACGCCTCGTCTGAGCAGGCCGGCACCCATATTCTCAAGGGCTACCTCTCCGCCTTCAACGACGGCTCCCGCTCGACAGTGGTGTATGTGTGGGACGTGCTCGATCCGGTCGGCGCGCGGCTTCACCGCATTCAGGGCCAGGAAACCGTGGAAGGCGCGTCGCAGGATGCCTGGGCCATCGTCACTCCTTCAACGATGGAGAAGATCGGCACGACCGTCTTCGACGAATACCAGGCCTGGCTCAGCCGGACGTCCGGGTAGCCGAGGGCGGGTTTCGGGATAAATTCCGGGAAAATTCACCACCGGACGGGATGGCCGCTTGCAATCGCGGCGCACACGGATAAAACCCGTCGCGAAAGCCGGGCGGCATTCGCGCACCAGAACGCAGCTGGCGCGGAAAGCAAATCACAGGCAGTTCGAGATGAAGATTTTCGCGGGCAATTCCAACCGGCTCCTCGCCGAGGCGATCTGCAACTACCTCAACATTCCGCTCGGCAAGGCCAGCGTCAGGCGCTTCGCGGACCAGGAAATTTTCGTCGAGATCCAGGAAAACGTACGCGGCGAGGACGTCTTCGTCGTCCAGTCCACCTCGTTTCCGGCCAACGATCACCTGATGGAAATGCTGATCATGATCGACGCGCTGCGCCGGTCGTCGGCCCGGCGCATCACCGCGGTGCTTCCCTATTTCGGCTATGCCCGCCAGGATCGGAAGCCCGGCCCCCGCGCCCCGATCTCCGCCAAGCTGGTCGCCAATCTGATCACCGAGGCCGGCGCCGACCGCGTGCTGACCCTCGACCTTCATGCCGGCCAGATCCAGGGCTTCTTCGACATCCCGACCGACAACCTGTTCGCCGTGCCGCTCCTGTCCCGTGACATCAAGGAGCGTTATGCGCAGGGCTCGCTGATGGTCGTGTCCCCCGATGTCGGCGGTGTGGTGCGCGCCCGCGCGCTCGCCAAACGCCTCGATTCCCAGCTCGCCATCGTCGACAAGCGCCGCGACCGGCCCGGCGAATCCGAGGTTATGAACGTCATCGGCGACGTCACCGGCAAGGATTGCCTGCTGATCGACGACATCGTCGATTCCGGCGGCACGCTCTGCAACGCCGCCGAGACGCTTCTCGACAAGGGCGCGACCAGCGTCACCGCCTACATCACCCACGGCGTGCTTTCCGGCGGTGCGGTGGCCCGCGTGTCGGCCTCCAAGCTGCGCGAACTGGTGATCACCGATTCCATCCAGCCGACCCCCGCCGTGCAGAGCGCGCACAATATCCGCGTCATCTCCACCGACACGCTGATCGGCGAGGCGATCAACCGCACCGCAGCCGAGCAGTCTGTCTCGAGCCTGTTCGACTGATCGCCGTCACCCGGCGAGTGTGACGATCAGCCCCGCGACGACGGCGCCCGCGAGCACCTTGAGCAATCCGATGCGGAAACCGATCAGCGCCACGCCCGCGGCGAGCGCGATGACAAGTGCCGCCATGTCCATGCTGAAGACATTCACCGTCGGCACGTGAAGCGGTCCCGCGCGCACCTCCCCCACATCGGTAAAGAGCACGTGCAGTGCGAACCAGACGGCGAGATTGGCGATCACGCCGACGACCGCCGCGGTGATGGCGGCCAGCGCATCGGCGAGCCAGCGTACCCCGCGCAAGCGCTCGACATGCGGCGCACCGGCAAAGATCCAGAGGAAGCAGGGCGCAAAGGTGAAGAACAGCGCCACAACACCACCGGTCAGGCCGCCGGCAATCGGCAGTTCGGCCCATGACCGGGCTCCACCGAGGAAGCCGACGAAGACCAGGACGAGAATGAGCGGCCCAGGCGTCGTCTCGGCCAGACCGAGACCCGCCAGCATATCACCCGGCATCAGCCAGCCATGCACCTCGACCGCCTGCTGGCCGACATAGGCGAGCACCGCATAGGCGCCCCCGAAGGTGACGACCGCCGCCTTCGAGAAGAACACCGCCATGTCGGCGAAGGGGCCTGGAAACAGGGCTGTCATGGCGGCAAGCGGCAGCAGCCAGATGGCGCACCAGATGAAAACGGCCTTCAACCCGCCTACACCGCGCTCGACTTCGTCCACCGGCACAACGGCTTCGGTTCGATCCCGCCGCAGCAGGGAAGACAGAAGCCCGACGAGACCGGCGCCGAGCACGATCAGCGGGAACGGCAGATGCAGGAACGCGATGGCCAGAAAGGCGGCCGGCGCCAACACCCAGGCGAGCCAGGTTTTCAGTGCCCGCCCCGCCACACGCACCAGCGCCTGAACGACGATGGCCAGCACGGCCGCCTTGAGACCGAGCAACACGCCCTCGGCGGCAGGCACATCGCCATAGGCCAGATAGGCGGCCGAAAGCGCCAGCATTACCGCGAAGCCGGGCAGCACGAACAACAACCCGGCAATCAGCCCGCCTGTCACACCGCGCTTGAGCCAACCCGCATAGGTCGCAAGCTGCATGGCTTCCGGCCCGGGCAGCAGCATGCAGAAATTGAGCGCGTGCAGGAAACGGGCCTCGTCGAGCCATTGGCGCTCCTCCACCAGTTCACGATGCATCAGCGCGATCTGCCCCGCCGGTCCGCCGAAAGACAGGAGGCCTATCCGCCCGAAGACCGAGACGAGCTCGCGCGTGGATACCGTTTCCGTCGTCATCGCTGTGCCATTTCCCCTGCCCTGATCATTGGCGGTGTGTTCCCGTCGCGGATGACAAGCGTATGACAGCCGCCATCAGGCCATCTCGAAGGATTTGCCGAGTTCCGCCCTGAGCCAATCGGAGAATTTGGCCACGTCGGCCGCCTTGTCCGAATGCTCCTTGGCGACCAGCCAGTAGGCGGCACCCGTCTTCAGCCGCCCCTCGAAGGGCGCGATTACCTGGCCCCGCGCCATCGCGTCATTGGCGAGCGTTTCCCAGGCCAGGAATATCCCCTGCCCGGCGATCGCCGCATCGAGACACAGGGCCGCATCGGAGAAGGAGGGGCCGTCGGTGAGGTCGCTCTCGGCCAGGCCCAGCTTGTCGAGCCACAGGTCCCAGCCGAACCGCGACAGCGAATCGCGGATCACCGGAATGCCGCGCAGATCCTTCGGATTGCGGATCTTGTCCGCGATCGCGGGACTGCAGACCGGAAAAATCCGCTGCTCGAGCAGTTTCGACACGTTCCTGCCCGGCGGCGTGCCGAAGAAGACGCGGATGCACAGATCGACGTCGGAGGTGTTCGGGTCGACGATGGTCGTCGTCGCATCCATCCGCACCCGAAGGTCGGGATGGGTGTCGTTGAAGGCCTTGAGCCGCCAGACCAGCCATTTCGACGCGAAGACCGGCGCTACCGAGACAACCAGCGCCTTGGGGCCTCGTTCGAGACCGCGCTCCACACCGCGCGCCAGTTCGCTGAAACCGGCCGAGAGATGCACCATGACTTCGGCACCGAGCGGCGTCGGTACCAGGCCGCGCGCTCCGCGGACGAAAAGCGGACGACCGAGCTGGCTTTCGACCTTCTGGATCTGCTGGCTCACAGCACCCGGCGTCACGCCGAGTTCGTCCGCCGCAGCCTTGAGTCCCCCCAACCGGCCTGCGGCTTCCACGGCGCGCAATCCGTTGAGATGGAGGCGGCTCAGGACCCTCATTTAGTTTTCCTAAAGCTGGTGACAGAAACATTCGATGGTTTTCAGCGATAACAGAGCCTATCTCCTCAGCATAACTATAACAAAGGAAAAAACCTGTGATACCGACAACAGACTTCAAACACGTCCTGCGCGACCTGGCGGCCCGCTTTTTCCGCCCTGCGCCCGACACATCCTTCGCCGACCCGCTGTCCCATCCCGATCTGGCCCGGATGAGCCAGTCGCAACTTGCGGACCTGCCTTTCGATCCCTATGCCCTTCCCGCATGTGAAGAGATCGCCGCGCGTCGGACAAGGACCATTCGGGACGCCCATGGCGCATCCGCCGCCAAGCCTTGCATTGCAGGGGCTCGTCCGCTATAGACCGCCTCGTCCGCGCAGACACCCTTGGAGGCAACGCGGATGAAGCGCCGTACCGATCCGGACGGCGCTTGATGTTTTCTGGAGACCCTTTCGGGGGCGCCGGATGACAGCTCCAAAATTCGAACCTCGAAAGGAAAGTTCATGAGCCACGATAGCTATGAGCTGAAGGCCGAGGCGCGCGATCGGGTTGGTAAGGGGTCCGCCCGCGAACTGCGCCGCAATGGTATGATTCCCGCCGTGATCTACGGCGACAAGAAAGACCCCATTTCCATCGCCCTGCCCCGCAAGGAAGTTTCGCTGAAGATCCACAGCGGCGGCTTCATGACCACCACTGCGACCATCGACGTCAACGGCGAGAAGGTCCGCGTGCTGCCGAAGGATTATCAGCTCGACCCGGTGCGTGACTTCGTTATGCATGTCGACTTCCTTCGCGTTTCGGCGAAGACCAAGGTGCAGGTCGCGATCCCGGTTCACTTCATCAACGAAGAGAAGTCCCCGGGCATCAAGCGCGGCGGCGTTCTCAACGTCGTTCGCCACGAAGTCGAACTCTACTGCTCGGCCGGCGCGATTCCGGAAGCCCTCACCGCCGACCTGACCGGTCTGGAAATCGGTGACGGTATCCACATCTCGGCGATCGAACTGCCGGAAGGCACCTCGCCTGTCATCACCGACCGCGACTTCACCGTCGCCACCGTCGCAGCGCCTGCCGGCCTGAAGAGCGACGAAGCTGCGGAAGATGCTGCTGAAGAGGCTGAAGACGAAGCCGACGAAGCTGCAGAAGACGAAGCAGAGGGCGGCGAAGAGTAATCGTCGTCCCGGCGCGCCGGGGAGAATTTCCATGCTGCTCATCGCGGGTCTTGGAAATCCCGGCGCGAAATACGAGAACAACCGGCACAATGTCGGCTTCATGGCGGCGGACGCGATAGCCCGCCGCCATTCCTTTTCGCCCTGGAGCAGGAAGTTCAAGGCGGAGATCGCCGAGGGCACGCTCGCCGGCGAGAAGGTGCTGCTCCTCAAGCCCACCACCTTCATGAACCTCTCCGGCGAAGCCGTCGGCGAGGCCATGCGCTTCTACAAGCTCTCCACTGCCGACATCGTCGTCATGCATGACGAGCTCGACCTCGCGCCCGGCAAGCTGCGCCTGAAGGTCGGCGGCGGCCATGGCGGCCACAACGGACTGCGCTCGATCGACGCCCATTGCGGCAAGGACTACCGGCGCATGCGCATAGGTATCGGCCATCCCGGCGACAAGGCGCGCGTCAACGGCCATGTATTGGGTGATTTCGCCAAGGTCGACACCGAATGGCTGGAACCGCTGCTCGACGCCATCGCCGACAATGCCGAGATGATCGCGCGGGGCGAGGATTCCCAGTTCATGAACAAGGTGGCGCTAGCCACCGGCGGCAAGGCGCCTAAGGAACAACCCGCCGCAAAGCCCGCCAAGCAGCCTAAGTCCGCAGGTGGCCAATCCCATATCCGCCAGGCGCGGCAGAACAAGCCTCAGGGCAAGCTCCCCGAATCCGGCCCGATGGCCGACATGCTCAAGAAGCTCTTCGGCGGCAAGGACTGACCTTTACCGGTCTCAGCCCCTATTCCTCCGGTTCCGTCGCGAACATCAGCGGAAATCCGGCGTCCTTCGCGAGATCATTGGCTTCCTTCGCCTTCGTTTCGGCGACGTCGCGCGGGCAGACCACGATGACGCAGGAGCCCATCCTGTGAGCGGTCATCATCAGCCGATGGCTGACATCGGCCGACAGGCGGAAGACGGCCTTGAGCACCAGAACGACGAATTCGCGCGGCGTATAGTCATCGTTGAGCAGAATGACCTTGTAGAGCTTCGGCCGCTCGACCTTCGGTTTGGTCTTCGGTTTCGGAGCAAGAACGGTGTCCTTGTCGCCCATGGCGCAATTCTCCGGCGTTTTTCGATGTGGGAGCGTGACGCGATTTTCGCACTGCGTGAGGCGGCAATCAACCCATCGTCGCGAGGCGGAAATTCTGCACGCGGTAGACCAGAAGCTCGAGGAAGGCTGCAAGCCCCATATCCAGGAGTTTCGCGATGCCTTGAGCAACGTCGGGCGCGAAAAGCATCGCCCCCATGCCGCCAAGCAGGGAGAAGCCGACGGCGAGGCGGAGGTTCTTCAGGCTGTCGAGACGGTAGTAGCCCGCGTCATCATACTCCGTGCCGAAGACATGATCCGCCCAGCCATACCCGCTCGAAACGAAGATGTTGACCGCCGCCGTGTCCGAGAGCTTGTCCGGAAACAGGTTGAAGACCGCGCGACACACATGGAAGCCGACGCCGAACAGGGCGAAGGCCACTGCCGCGGCGACGAAGTGCCAGGTTGCGAGTTCCGTTTCCATGCCGCCATGCTAGCTGCCAAATCTTTCCCGCCGGTTGACGCCCGGAAGGCGGCCCGTCCGGCCTCTCCCCTTGACCCGCAGGGCGCTTTCGCCCATAGCCTGCCCAACATCGAAATCGACATCCGAAAGCTGAAAAACCATGGGTTTCAAATGCGGAATCGTCGGACTTCCCAATGTCGGCAAGTCCACGCTCTTCAACGCGCTAACCAGAACAGCGGCGGCCCAGGCGGCCAACTATCCCTTCTGCACCATCGAGCCGAACACCGGCGAGGTCGCGGTGCCGGATCCGCGCATGCGCGCGATCGCCAAGGTGGCCGGATCGAAGGAAATCATCCCCACCCGCATCTCCTTCGTGGACATTGCGGGGCTGGTGCGTGGCGCTTCCAAGGGCGAAGGCCTCGGCAACCAGTTCCTCGCCAACATCCGTGAAGTCGACGCCATCGTCCACGTGCTGCGCTGTTTCGAGGACGAGGACATCACCCATGTCGACGGTCGCATCGATCCCGTGGCCGACGCCGAGACGGTGGAAACCGAATTGATGCTCTCGGACCTCGAAAGCCTCGAACGCCGCACCGAGCAGATGCGCAAGCGTGCCACCGGCAAGGACAAGGAAGCCCAGACGCTTCTGCCGGTCATGGACGAGGCGCTGGCGCTTCTGCGCGAAGGCAAGCCGGTGCGGCTGATGCTCAAGGGCATCGCGGCGGAAGACCTGCGCATTCTCCGCGGCCTCAACCTCCTGACCTCCAAGCCGGTCCTCTATGTCTGCAACGTTGAGGAAGGCGATGCCGCGACCGGCAACGAGTTCACCAAGGCAGTCGAGGCCATGGCCGCCGAACAGAACGCCGAGACGGTGATCATCTCTGCGGCCATCGAGGCAGAGGTCTCCCAGCTTTCCGACGAGGAACAGGCCGAATTCCTCGGCGCCATGGGACTGGAAGAACCCGGCCTCGATCGCCTGATCCAGGCCGGCTACACGCTTCTCGACCTCATCACCTATTTCACCGCCGGGCCGAAGGAGACGCGCGCCTGGACGATCTCCCGCGGCACCAAGGCACCGCAGGCAGCTGGCGTCATCCATACGGACTTCGAGCGCGGCTTCATCCGCGCCCAGACGATCGCCTATAACGACTATGTCACGCTCGGCGGCGAAGTCCCCGCCAAGGAAGCCGGCAAGGCGCGTGACGAAGGCAAGGAATACGTCGTCCAGGACGGCGACGTGCTTCTCTTCCGCTTCAACACCTGATCCACAGGCTGCTATCGCCACGCGAGGAGAGCGCCGATGAACATGCTGATGGTCCACTCGGCCCTCGTGGTGGCGATCGTGGCCGAGGTCATCGCCACCACGGCGCTGGCGCGGTCCGTCGGCTTTACGAAACTCGGGCCCAGCGCCATCGCCATCGTCGGCTATGCGCTCGCCATCTGGCTTCTCGCCTATGCGCTGCGCTTCATGCCCTCAGGCATCGTCTATGCCGTCTGGTCGGGCGCAGGCATCGTTCTCATCGCCGCAGTTGCCTGGGTCTGGTACGGGCAGCGGCTCGATACCGCGGCGGTGGTCGGGATTTCGCTGATCATCGCCGGAGTGGCCGTGATCAATCTCTTCTCCGACACCACCCTGCACTGACCACGCCGGCGCCTCAGGCCTTGCGCACCGGACAGGTGGAGAGGCCGAGGATCGAATAGAGCGGACAGGTCGACATCAGCCCCGTGGCCAGCGGGATGATCCCGAGCAGAAAAGCGTAGCGCCATTCGGACGCCGGGAAGATGAAGAAGCAGGCGATGAGCGCGAGCCCGACGACGATGCGCAGAATGCGGTCGATACCGCCGACATTGGTCTTCAACATGGATCACTCCTCGTTACCAGCGGAAGCCCGTCGCTTCCGGATTGGCTATACTCTCATACATCATGATCTTTGCATTTGACACAGATCACCGCCGTGCGGAATCTGCGGCTCATCCCCCCAACGGACCAGACACCCACCCATGACAGACATGATCCATTTCGAGGATCTGACACCGGGCACCACCTTCGAGCTCGGACCCAGACCCGTTTCACGCGACGAGATCATCGAATTCGCCAGCGAGTTCGATCCACAGCCCATGCACCTAGACGAGAAGGCCGGCGAGGCTTCCATTCTAGGCGGTCTCGCGGCTTCCGGCTGGCATACCTGCGCGATGATGATGCGTATGATCTATGACGCCTATGTCAGTCGATCTGCCGGCGAAGGCGCGCCGGGCATCGAGTTCGTCGCCTGGAAACGCCCGGTGCTCGCCGGCGATACTCTCACCGGCACCTCCGAGGTGCTCGAGTTGCGGCGCTCGGGCTCGCGCCCCGCGATCGGCATCGTCCGCTTCCGCACCGAACTGAGAAACCAGCGCGGTGATACCGTTTTCGAATGCGAGAACGCTGTGATGATCCGCGTGCGCAACCCCGAGGAGCCGGCATGACCCAGGATCCGGATTTCACCATCGGCACCCGCATCGAACTGGGCAGCTACCTCTTCACCGAGGAAGCGATCATCGAATTCGCAAGGAAATACGATCCGCAACCCTTCCACACCGATCCGGAAGCGGCGAGGGAAAGCATGTTCGGCGGCCTCTGCGCCAGTGGCTGGCACACCACCGCGGTCTGGATGAAGCTCAATGTGGCGACCACCATGCGCCGGCTGCGCGAGAGAACCAAGGCAGGCCTGCCCGTCTACCAGTTTGGCCCCTCCCCGGGATTCCGGAACCTGCGCTGGATCAGGCCTGTCTATGCCGGCAGCACGATCTCTTTTGCCAATACGCTGACCGGCATCAAGCCCTATCGCGGCCGCGAGGGCTGGTCGATGCTGTCGGGCAAGGCAGAAGCGCTGGCCGAGGACGGCACGCCCGTCATGACTTTCGACAGCGCCGTTCTTTGCGCCTATCCCTCCTCCAGCGAAAGCGGAGCATAAAAATCCGACCGGATTGATCCCGGTCACGGAGAAGAGCTGGCAGCTGCGGCATGATGTGCACATGTCCGACCCTGCCGCACCAGCTCTCTCGCGCGTCCTCTCCCTGCCGGGGTTGGTCTTCTACGGCGTAGGGGTGACCGTTGGCGCCGGCATTTTCGCGTTGATCGGCACCATACTTGGAGTCGCGGGGCCGTTCGCACCTCTTTCTTTCCTGGTCGCTGGCCTGATTGCCGGCAGCACCGCCTGGTCCTACGCGCTTCTGGTTCGACGCTTTCCCTTTGCGGGTGGTGAAGCGATCTACGTCACGCGCGGGCTCGGTCCCGTCGCCGGCCGCATCGCCGGCCTCGGTGTTGTCGTCACCGGCATCGTCTCGAGCGCCACGATCGCGCTCGCCTTCGGCGGTTACCTTTCCGAACTCGTCCCTGTCGCGCCCAAGCCCGCCGCGGTCGTTCTCGTTGTGCTGCTCGCAGTCGTCGCATGGCGCGGCGTACGCGAGAGCGTCATGGTCGCGGCCGTCGTAACTCTTCTGGAAACCGGAACGCTCATCGTGGTGGTCGGCTACGGGCTCCCTGTGCTCGTCGACGCCGAAGCCAGTGACATCTTCCGCACGCTCGCCGCCGCGCCACTGCACGCCGAGGCGATCCTGGCCGGGGCTGTCCTGGCCTTCTTCGCCTTTATCGGTTTCGAGGACATGGTCAACATGGCCGAGGAGACCCGCGATCCCGAACGCACCGTGCCGCGCGCCATCATCGCGACGCTGGCGATCACCATCCTCATCTATCTGCTGCTGGCCACGATCGCCACGCTGACACGAGACAGCCAAGCCGTGGTTTCCTCTCGCGCCCCGATGGCGACGCTGTTCGAGAGCCTCAGCGGGCTCTCGGGCAAACCGGTCGCCACAGTCAGCGCACTCGCCATGGTCAACGGCATCCTGGTCCAGGTCGTCATGGCAGCGCGCGTGCTCTACGGCATGGCCTCGAACGGGCAACTCCCGCAACCCCTCGCCCGGATCGACCGGCGGCGACACACGCCGGTCGTCGCCACCGCACTGGTCGCAACGGCGGTCATCATCCTGGCCATGGGTTTGGATCTCGCGCGCCTGGCCGAGCTCACGAGCCTCGTAACGCTCGCGGTCTTCACGCTCGTCAACCTCTCCCTCTTCATGATCGGGACACGATCACCGGAATTCGGTATCGGGCGATGGCGTTGGTGGGGGATGGCTGCCGCCTTCCCGACGGCAGGGATATTACTGTGGCAACTATATGCCGGCGCGTCCGGCGGAACCCACTGAGCCCTTCACAAAGGTCAGTGGCCTTCGTAGGAAATCAGCGTGCGGACAGGAACGCCGAGAGCCCCGATCTTCTTCCGACCGCCGAGGTCCGGGAGATCGATGACGAAACACGCGGCCACCACTTCGGCACCCATCTGCTTGAGGAGCTTGACCGCACCCTCGGCGGTGCCGCCGGTGGCGACCAGATCGTCGACCAGCAGCACCCGCTCGCCGGGCTTGATCGCGTCCTTGTGCATCTCCATCTCGTCGACGCCGTATTCCAGACTGTAGGCAATCCGAACGGTCTCGTGCGGCAGCTTGCCTTTCTTGCGGATCGGAACGAAGCCGGCCGAAAGCTGGTGGGCGATGGCGCCGCCCAGGATGAAGCCACGCGCCTCGATCCCGGCGATCTTGGCGATCCCGTCGCCCGCATAGGGATGGACGAGTTCATCCACCGCGCGGCGGAAGGCGCGCGGCTGGCCGAGCAGCGTGGTGATGTCGCGAAACAGGATTCCGGGCTTGGGATAGTCCGCAATCGTGCGGATCGACGCTTTGAGGGTGTCCACGAGTTCGGTCACGGGTGCCTCCGATGGCTCATCGCCTGATGAGGATTTGGCAATTGGCCCGTCCGCACAAGGGGCGACGCGACCTGCTCACAAAAAAACACCGCCCGAAGGCGGTGTTTCATACCACTGATAGCGCGTCTCTTAGTGTTCGATGCGCGAGAAGATCGACTTCTTCGTCAGATAGATGAGCGCCGTAAAGATGAGAAGGAACACCATCACCATGAAGCCGGTATGCTTGCGTTCTTCGAGGTGCGGCTCTGCCGCCCACATGAGGAAAGCCGAAACGTCCCGCGAATACTGATCGAGCGTTTCGGGCGAGCCGTCGTCGTAGGTCACCTGGCCGTCCGAGATCGGTTGGGCCATGGCGAGCGACGGGGCGCTGGCGAAATACGGATTGTAATAGGTGCCTTCGGGCAGCTCCCAGTCCGAACCGTCGGTGTTCTTGATGCCTTCAGGCGGATCCTGGTAGCCGGTCAGCAGAGCGTGGATATAGTCCGGTCCGCCTTCCTGGTACTGGGTGAAGATATCGAAGATGAAGGTCGGAAATCCGCGGGTGACGCCGCGCGCCTTGGCCAGCAGCGACATGTCCGGCGGAGCCGCGTTGTTGTTGGCGGCAGCAGCCGCTTCCTCGTTGGGGAACGGCGACGGGAAGTAGTCCGACGCCACCGCCGTACGGGTGAACATTTCGCCGTCAGCGTTGGGGCCGTCCTCGACCTCGTAGTTGGCGGCGAAGGTCTTCACCTGGGCTTCCGAGTAGCCGAGATGCTCGAGCGTGCGGAATGACACGAGGTTCATCGAATGGCAGGCCGAGCACACCTCGGTATACACCTTCAGACCGCGCTGAAGCTGCCCCTTGTCGTAGGTGCCGAAGGGGCCGGCAAAGCTCCACTTCTCTTCTTCGGGTTTGAGAACCGGGAAGTGGCTGTTGGCAATGGCGTGAGTGGTTTCCTCCGCCAGTCCGTGCTCTCCCTCCTCGGCCGCGAATGCGGCCATGGATGCGCCCGAAACAGCAGCGGCCACGAGAATGCTTGCAAGAAGCTTTTTCATCTTTGTCGTCCTTTCGCTGCCCGGTTACGCCTTGGCGTTCTTCTCGAGAACCGCTTCCGTGATCGAGTTCGGAATGCGTTTTGGGGTCTCGATCAGGCCGAGGATCGGCATGATGATGAGGAAGAAGCCGAAGTAGTAGATCGTGCCGCACAGCGCGAGAGTGGTGTAGAGACCTTCAGCCGGCTTCGAACCTAGCCATCCGAGGAAGATGGCGTTGATGACGAAGAGCCAGAAGAAAAGGCGATACCACGGACGGTAGACGGCCGAGCGGACCTTCGACGTATCGAGCCAGGGCAGGAAGAACAGGACGATGATCGAACCGAACATCACCAGAACGCCGCCGAGCTTGGAGTCGATGGGACCGATGTTGAAGGTGATTGCGCGCAGCATCGCGTAGAAAGGCAGGTAGTACCATTCGGGCACGATATGGGCAGGCGTCTTCAACGCATTGGCCGGAATATAGTTGTCCGGGTGGCCGAGATAGTTCGGCATGTAGAAGATGAACCAGGCGAACGCGATCAGGAAGATCGAGACGCCGAGCGCGTCCTTCATCGTTGCGTAAGGCGTGAAGGGCAGCGTGTCGGTCTTCGACTTCACTTCCACGCCTGTCGGGTTGGTCTGACCGGTCACGTGCAGCGCCCAGACGTGCAGGACGACGACGCCCGCGATCATGAACGGCAGCAGGTAATGCAGCGAGAAGAACCGGTTGAGCGTCGGTTGATCGACCGCGAAACCACCGAGCAGGAACTGCTGGATCCAGTCGCCGACGAGCGGGAAAGCCGAGAAGAAGCCGGTGATCACGGTCGCGCCCCAGAAGGACATCTGACCCCAGGGCAGAACGTAGCCCATGAAACCGGTCGCCATCATCAGGAGATAGATCACCACGCCGAGGATCCAGAGGATCTCGCGCGGCGCCTTGTAGGAACCATAGTAGAGGCCGCGGGCGATGTGGAGATACACCGCGATGAAGAAGAACGACGCGCCGTTGGCGTGCATGTAACGCAGCAGCCAACCGTGGTTGACGTCGCGCATGATCTTCTCGACGGAATTGAAGGCCTCGCCGGTGCTGGCGACATAGTGCATGGCGAGCACCACCCCGGTCAGTATCTGAGCGACGAGCATCACCATCAGCATGGCGCCGAAGGTGTAGGCATAGTTCAGGTTGCGCGGAACCGGGTAGGAAATGAAGCTGTCGTGCCCCATCCGCATGATCGGCAGCCGGGAATCCAGCCACTTCTCAAAGCCCGACGAAGGTTTGTAGGTCGAATGATCGGAGCTCATGTCGTTCTCTGTCCCCTTAACCGATCGAGATTACGTCGTCCGACGAGAACGCGTATGGCGGAATATGAAGATTTTCAGGCGCCGGACCCTTACGGATGCGACCAGCGGTATCGTAGACCGAGCCGTGACAGGGGCAGAACCAGCCGCCGTATTCGCCGGCCTGGCCAAGCGGCACGCAACCCAGGTGGGTGCAGACGCCGAGCATCACGATCCAGTTTTCCTTGCCTTCGCCGGCGGACCGGTCGAGGTCCGTCGCCGTGGCGTCGCCCTTGAGGTTCTCGTTGCGGGCGACCGGATCCTTCAGCTCGCTGAGCGGGGTATCCTTGGCTTCCTGCACTTCCTGATCGGTCCGGTTGCGGATGAAGACCGGCTTGCCGCGCCATTTGACGGTCAGCGACATGCCCGGCTCGACCGCCGACACGTTCACGTCGATCGAGGCCTGGGCGAGTGTGGACGCATCAGGGCGCATCTGGTCGATGAACGGCCATGCCACGGCGCCGGCGCCGACAACGGCAGTCATGCCAGTAGCGAGATAAAGAAAGTCGCGGCGGGTCGGCTCGTGATCGTGGCCACCCATGTCCCCGGTGTTTGCAGTGTTGTCGCTCACGGCGTGTCATCCTCTCAAGGCTGTATACCGGCTCAGGACCAGCCATCCCCGGCATCCCTGAGGACGCGCTTTGGCATTGTGGCAAAATCCTGTCAATTGCGCGGTTTCTAAGCGGGAAGCGACGAGAAGTCCAGACCGCCGAAACGATAGAGGCAGAATGTCGCGCAAAAACCGTGGAGGGTTACTCCGCAGCCAACTCGCCGCCGATGAACCCGCCGGACTGCCGGGCCCACAATTCCGCGTAGAGACCACCCTTGGCGACGAGTTCGGTGTGGGTTCCGGCCTCAATGATGCGACCTGCGTCGATGACGATCAGCCGGTCCATGCGGGCGATTGTCGACAGCCTGTGGGCGATCGCGATCACCGTCTTGCCGGTCATGAGGTCCTCCAGATTGTCCTGGATCGCCGCCTCGACTTCCGAATCGAGCGCCGAGGTCGCCTCGTCGAGGACGAGAATCGGGGCGTCCTTCAGCATCACCCGGGCGATGGCGATTCGCTGCCGCTGGCCGCCAGAGAGTTTGACGCCGCGTTCTCCGACATGGGCGTCGAGACCGCGCCTGCCCTTCTGGTCGACGAGGCTCGCGATGAAGTCTGCGGCCTCGGCACGCCGGGCGGCCTTGAGGATCTCGTCATCATCTGCATCCGGGCGTCCAAAGGCGATGTTGTCGCGGATCGAGCGATGCAGCAGCGCCGTATCCTGCGTCACCATCCCGATATGTCGACGCAAGGACGCTTGGGTGACATCTGCTATGTTCTGGCCGTCGATCAGGATCCGGCCCGAATCGACGTCGTAGAAGCGCAATAGCAGATTGACCATCGTCGACTTGCCGGCGCCGGAGCGTCCGACGATGCCGACCTTTTCACCCGCAGCGACTTTGAGCGTCAGGTCGTCGAGCACCGGCAGAGCGTGATCATAGCCGAAGCCGACATGATCGAATTCGATCGCGGCCTTCTCGACCGAAAGCGGCTTTGCGTCAGGCTTGTCGGTCAGGCCGATCGGCTGGGAAATGAGTTCCGCCGAATTCTGGATGGTACCGATATTGCGCATGATGCCGTTGAGCTGCGTCATCATCCGACCGAGCAGCATGTTGAGCCGCAAGACCAGACCCAGCGTGAAAGCGACGCCGCCGGCGGTGATCGCGCCGGCAAGCCACAGGTCGACCGACAGATAGGCGATCATGGTGATCATGATCCCGGACAGGAGCGCCAGCGAGGAGCGCACGCCCGTCAGAAGCCGGGCAAACGGTCTCAGCGTCGCCTGGAAACGGTCGAAGCCCGAGCGAATGTAGCTGTCGTTCTCGTCCTCGCGGCCAAACAGTTTCAGCGTCTGGACATTGCCGAAACTGTCGACCAGCCGGCCGTTGAGCATGGAACCCGCTTCGGCCGTCTCGCGCGCATGGCGGCGGATGCGCGGCACGAAATAGCGCGCCAGCAGCGCAAAGATCACCACCCAGACGCCAACCACCAGCGCCAGCCGCCAGTCCAGCTGGCCGACGAGCGTCATGGTCGACACCGTGTAGATGAGCATGAACCACGCCACCTGCAGCAGCGAGGTCATCAGGTCGCCGGTCGCCTGCCCCGCCGACCAGACCTTGGTGACGATGCGGCCGGCGAAATCGTTCTGGAAGAAGGACAGCGACTGCCGCGCCACATGGGCATAGGACTGCCAGCGCACGAGATTGAAGAAGTTGAGGACGATCACCTGCTCTTCGATCAGCGCGCCGAGCGCGACGACAAGGAAACGCCCGAGGAGCACCACCAGCGCCATGAGTGCCAGTTCCGTCCCATGCGCGGCAAAGAGCCCCGACCAGCCGGTCGCCTTGTCGGCAGTATCGAGAATATCGACCACGCGCCCGACGAAGAAGAACAGCGCGGCTTCCAGAACCGCCACAGCGCCGCCGAAGAAGGCCATTCCGACGAAGGGCCACTTGGCCTGCCGCACATAATGCCAGACGAAGGCGAATGTGGTCTGCGGCGGACGGAGATCCCCCCGGCGCCCGAAGGGATCGATCCAGTTCTCGAAGAAGCGGGCGACGGATTTTGCGATCATCTGGGCTGATATAGTCCTCGCGGGTCGCGCGTCCAAGCCGTGGCCGACGAAGAGGTCACTCCGCCGCGGCGGCCTCCTCGGCATCGTCGATGAAACCGCCGGACTGCCGCGACCAGAGTTCGGCGTAGAGCCCGCCGGCGGCGATGAGGTCCTCGTGCGTTCCCGTCTCGACGATCCGCCCACGATCGAGAACAATCAGCCGGTCCATCTGCGCGATCGTCGACAGCCGGTGGGCGATGGCGATCACCGTCTTGTTCTCCATCAGCTTGAACAGGTTCTCCTGGATGGCCGCCTCGACCTCGGAATCGAGCGCCGAGGTGGCCTCGTCGAGAACGAGGATAGGCGCGTCCTTGAGAAAGACGCGGGCGATCGCCACACGCTGGCGCTGGCCGCCGGACAGCTTCACTCCGCGTTCGCCGACATGGGTATCGAGCCCCTTGCGGCCGGCGGGATCCTCCAGTTCACCGATGAACTCGAGCGCATTGGCCTTGCGCGCCGCCTCGATGATCGCCTCCTCGCTGGCATCCGGCCGGCCATAGGCGATGTTCTCGCGCACCGAACGGTGGAGCAGCGACGTGTCCTGGGTCACCACGCCGATCGCCGCGCGCAGCGATTCCTGCGTCAGCTCCGAAACGTCCTGCCCGTCGACGAGAATGCGCCCGCCCTCGAGGTTGTAGAATCGCAGGAGCAGATTGGTAATCGTGGTCTTGCCCGCGCCCGACCGACCGACCAGCCCGACCTTTTCGCCGGGATTGATCGTCAGCGACAGATCCTCGATCACGCCACGCGCCTTGCCGTAATGGAAGCGGACGTTCTCGAAACGGATCTCGCCGGCGCCCGACGCGAAGCTGGCGGCCTTGCGGGCGTCGGTGACGTCGACCGGCATCGTCATCATCTCCATGCCGTCCTGGACGATGCCGATGTTCTCGAACAGGCCCGCGACTTCCCACATGATCCACTGCGACATGCCGTTGAGCCTGAGCGCGAGACCGATGGCCACCGCGATCGCACCGACGGAAACCGCGCCGTTCAGCCAGAAGCCGATCGCCAGCACCGACACCAGGAACAGAAGCAGCGCATTGTTGAGATGCACCGTGATCTGGAACAGCGTGATCTTGCGCATCTGCCGGTGAACCGACTGCAGAAAGCGGTCCATCCCGCCGCGCGCGTACTCTTCCTCGCGGCGGCTGTGCGAGAACAGCTTCACCGTCGAGATGTTGGTGTAGCTGTCGACCACCCGGCCGGTCATGTCGGAACGCGCATCCGCTTGGATCGCCGAGAGATGTTTCAGCCGTGGCACGAAATAGGCAAGCAGACCGACATAGATCACCAGCCAGAGAAGCAGCGGCAGCGCCAGGACCCAGTCGGAACTGGCGACCAGCACCACCATGGCGATGAAATAGACGCTGACATAGACGAAGACGTCGAGCAGCTTGATCACCGTCTCGCGGATCGACAGCGAGGTCTGCATCACCTTGGTGGCGACGCGGCCGGCGAACTCGTTGGAGAAGAACGTCAGGCTCTGGCGCAACAATCGCCGGTGCATCTGCCAGCGGGCGATCATGGCGTAGTTGCCGAGCAGCGTCTGGTGCAGGATCAGCGAATCGAGCGCAACGGCGAGCGGCAGGCCGACGAGCACCAGCGCCGCCATGCCGGCCAGCCGCCAGCCTTCACGCTGCAGGAACCCGTCCGGGTCGGCCGCCGACAGCCAGTCGACGATCGAACCGAGGAAGCCGAACAGCATCACTTCGCCGATCGAGATCAAAGCGGTGAGCACACCCATGGCAAAAAGCCACGGGGCCGCATCCCTGGAATAGTGCCAGCAGAACGCCACCAGACCCTTCGGCGGCGTGTCGAGCGTGGTGTCCGGATAGGCGTTGAGCCTCTTTTCAAACCAATCGAACATCATTCAAATCCTTGAATGCCCGCCAGATGGACCGGGCAGGCATCCGGAGCGGCGATATCGCGCTCATCGGATGCCGGGAAAACGGAATATCACGCAGCCCGTACGGCTGCGGAAAGGTTGCGAAAGGCGGAGGAAGCCGGCGCTCGCTAGGCGAGCAGTCGTGGAATGACGATCCGTGGCCAACCAACTGCCGGGGCGAAGGGCATTCGCTCGATCGATATCATCAATGCCTCCCCGGTCGGATAAACAATGCCTTTTCCTTAGCCGTTCCGAACGCAAAATTGAAGCCTCAATCCTCATCCCGACCCCACCTTGCCGGGCCCCTGTGGCGCAACGGTCACGGCAAGGCACTCGAACAATCCATCTTGAGCAAGGAGGGCCCGTGGCGTAGCAGGAAGCCATGGCTCATCCCGCGCTCGCCCTCTACCAGCCCGACATTCCCGGCAACACCGGCACGATCCTGCGTCTCGGCGCCTGCCTCGGCTTCGACGTTCATGTCATCGGGCCGGCCGGTTTCGACCTGTCCCACAAGGCGCTCAAGCGCGCCGGCATGGATTACCTCGCCATTGCCTCCCTGACCGACCACGTGTCCTGGGCGACATTCGAGGACTGGCGCAAGGCGCAAGGCCGCCGTCTGATCCTCGCCACCACCCGCGCGACGACACCCTATTTCGCCTTCGACTACCGCGCCGATGACATCGTGCTCTTCGGCCGCGAAAGCGCCGGCGTCCCCGATCAAGTCCATGACACCGCCGACGCCCGGATCACCATCCCGATGCGTCCGGAGGTCCGTTCGATCAACTTGGCGATTTCCGCCGGCATGATCGCCGGCGACCTGTTGCGCCGTTTCGGGCCGGGCACAGGTCAGACATCCGGGACCGACTGAACTCAGACCTTGCGCACCCGGATGGAGACACCGCCCGCATCATCGATGCAGAGACTGTCGGCGGCCTGGGCGCAGAGACAATCCTGCATCAGGATGCCGAGTCGTCCCGCCCGGCGCGAAATCGTTTCGAGATCGTCGACATCGACAGCCATCCGCGGGGTGGCCTCGTCCACGTCCGATGCCATGGGCCCGCGATCCGACAGGGTGACGAAACGGTCCGCACCATCGGCCTGACCGGCATCCATGTGGATGACGTAGGACTGTCCGAGAACAATCCCTTCCCATCGGATGTCCCAGCCGAAGAGGTCCTGGAAGAGGCGCGCGGTCTGCTGGGCGTTGTCGACCAGAAAACGCTGGTGGGTGAAGCTCCGTGTCATGGTGATGCACTCCCTGTTGCATGCCGATGGAAGCCAGTCTACTTTCTCAAGTGCACTTGAGGTCAATAGCTAATTCAAAATTTCATGAACAAGCATTCCCCGCCCCTTCTGCCGATCGGCGAAGTCGCAGCGCGCACCGGTCTCGCCGTCTCCGCCATCCGCTTCTATGAAGACGAGGGTCTGATCACCGCACGCCGCTCGCCCGGCGGCCGCAGGCTCTTCATGCGCTCCGACATCCGCCGCATCTCCTTCATCACGGTGGCCCAGCGCTTCGGCTTCTCGCTCGAGGAAATCCGCGAGCGCCTGGCCTCGCTGCCGCTGGAGCGGACGCCCAGCAAACGCGACTGGGCGAAGATCGCCGAAGGCTTCCGTGCGCGCCTCGACGAGCGCATCGCGGTGCTGACACGGCTGCGCGACAATCTCGACGGCTGCATCGGCTGCGGCTGCCTGTCGATGGACTGCTGCGCGCTCTACAATCCGGATGACGTAGCCGCACGCACCGGCTGCGGTCCGCGGCACGTTCTCGCAAGCAGACAAGACTGAGATGGAGAAGACACGGGCCAAAGCTGTCGTTCTGGGCGCCGGGTCCATCGGCTGCTTTGTCGGACTGTCATGGGTGAACGCGGGCCTCGACGTCGCCTTCATCGGTCGCAAGGCGATGAACGATGCCTTGTCGGCGGGCGCCAGGATTACCGCCGACGGACGGACAGAGACGATCGCGGCCGGACAGATCCGCTTTTCCGAGACGCCGGAAATTCTCGCCACCGCGGACATCGTCGCGCTGGCGACCAAGCTGACCGGCGACGAGGAAGCCGCTGCCGCCATCAATCGCCAGGCCCGTCCGGGCACGCTGGTGCTGTCGCTTCAGAACGGCGTCGAGAACACGGGCCGGCTTGCCGCGATGATGCCGACGATGGAGATCGTCGAGGCCATGGTCCCCTATAATGTGGTTCGACCCGAGCCCAGCCAGTTCCGAAAGGCCAGTTCCGGCCATACGATGATTGCCCGCAATGCGCTCCTCGAAACATTTCTGGCACCGCTGTCCGGCAGTCCCTTCGCCGTCGAATTCCGCGACGACATGCGTGCGGTCAAATGGAGCAAGCTGCTTCTCAATCTCAACAATCCGCTCAACGCGCTATCGGGCCAGACCCTCTACGAACAGATCTCGCAACGCGGTTGGCGTCGGCTCCTTGCCCGCGCCCAGCGCGAAGGCCTGGCGGCGATGAAGGCCGAGAGCATCGAGCCCGCAAAACTCGGACCCCTGCCGCCACGCCTGATCCCGGCCTTCCTTGACACGCCCGACTGGTTCTTCAATCGCACGGGGTTGAAGTTGCAGCGCATCGAGGCCGGTTCCCGCACCTCGATGGCGGAAGATTTCATCGCAGGCCGACAAACGGAGATCGATTTCATCAACGGCGCCGTCGTGGCCCTGGCCGCACGTCACGGCGTGCCATCTCCGGTCAACACGGCGATCGTCGATCTCGTTCACAGGGCGGAAGACGGCGGCCGGCGAACATGGACCGCCGACGCAGTCGACGTCGAGATCAATCGGCGGACGGCAGCCGCCGCATCGTGAACTCGATCCGGTCGTCGGGCAGTTGTCGCCAGCTTTCCACCGCCGTCCAGTAAGCCTGTTTCGGCCAGGCGTCGAACCATTCCCGGGCCTTGGTCCGGGCGGCCTCACGATCGAGCAGAAAGGTTTCGCGGACAAAGGAATCGGTCTTGTTCTTCGGGCGCTCAGTCTGCCCGCGCGCCCGTCCCATCTGACGGCGCAGTCCTTCGAGAGGCGGCGCTTGTCTGTTGTTGCGCATGCGATCCTCCGATCCGGTTGTGTAAAAAAATATAGGCCCACACGTCGGCGATTCCGAGTCTTTCCTGCTTGAGCAGCGGACTCCGGCAGCTTTGCGTAGCGACTTCAGGATGATAAGGGATCGCAGAACGACAAGGTGCACCATGAAAAGACCGGACCTCCCGCGCGCCATCCCCGCGGACATCGAAGACAAGAAGCAGACGGCCCGCCACTGGTTCGAGAGCCTGCGCGACGTCATCTGCAAGGGGTTCGAGGATCTCGAGGACGAGGTCGATCATCCCCAGTGCGAGGGCGAGCCTGGCCGCTTCGTCCGCTCCCCCTGGGAACGGGAGGGCGGCGAGACCGGCGGCGGCGTCATGTCGGTGATGAAGGGGCGCCTGTTCGAGAAGGTCGGGGTGCATACCTCGACGGTGCACGGCGAGTTCTCCGAGGAATTCCGCAAGCAGATCCCCGGTGCGGAGGAAGACCCGCGCTACTGGGCGAGCGGCGTCTCGCTCATCTGCCACCCGGTCAATCCGCACGTGCCGACCGTCCACATGAACACACGCATGGTCGTGACCACCAGCAACTGGTTCGGCGGCGGCGCCGATCTCACGCCCGTGCTCGACCGCCGTCGCACCCAGGAAGACCCGGACACCCGCCTGTTCCATCGCGCCATGGAACTGGCCTGCAACCGCAACAAGGTCGCGGACTATCCGCGCATGAAGGAATGGTGCGACGAGTATTTCTATCTGCCGCACCGCAACGAGGCGCGCGGCATCGGCGGCATCTTCTACGACTGGCTGCATTCCTCGGAGGAAGACGGCGGCTGGGACGCCGATTTCGCCTTCACCCAGGATGTCGGCAAGGCCTTCCACGTGGTCTATCCGAAGATCGTGCGCGCCAACTGGGCGGAGCCCTGGAGCGAGGACGACCGCCGCGAGCAGATGATCCGCCGCGGCCGCTATGTCGAGTTCAACCTGCTCTACGACCGCGGCACCATCTTCGGCCTGAAGACCGGCGGCAACGTCGAATCGATCCTCTCCTCGCTGCCGCCGACCGTGCTTTTTCCCTGAGCCGGGTTCACATCGCCCCCAGCCGACCCTAGATTGAGGGACGTAGCCGGTCACGCCGGAGACAACACTTATGCCTCCGGATGCGGGTCGGCCGGGTGACCGGAAACGACCGGTCTCCCGTCACGCCAGACAGGGAGGTAGAAACCATGAAAAAGTTCGAATGCGCAGCCGTCGTGCCGGGATGTCCGTGGCACACGAGTTCCGATACCGAGGCCGACCTCGTGGCCCGGGCGGTCGAGCACATGCGCGAGACCCACGGCGAGACCATCATCCGCGAAACCATGGTCGAGCGCATCAAGGCCGCAATCACCGACGACAAGAAGGGCAAGGCCGCCTGAGGCTTATGCCTGCCCCGTGCGGGTCGCGATCTCCATCAGGCGGTCGCGATCCAGCGCGAAATTGCTTTCCACCCATTTCTCCTCGGCCAGACGGAGTCGCTGGCCGAGCATTTCGCCCGGCTCCATCCCTGCCTCGAGCAGATCCTTCCCCGAAATCGGCAGGACCGGCCGCTCCCAGTTGATCGCCCTGCGAAGCAAGCCAGTCAGTTTGGCCATGTCGGACATCGCTGCTTCCTGCGCTTCGGCCGCCCGCCCCTTGGTCACGGCCAAGGCGATCTTCAGCCGGTCGATGGTCGCATCGCGGCCGTGCCTGTACATAAGCCGTTCGAGCGCGGTCCCTGCCGTCGTCGGCTGCGGCGGCGTCGACATCGACCAGTCGTAGAGCCGCTGCGCCTCTGCCCGGCTCATCTTCAGCCGTTCGGCGAGATTTTCCATCCGCACCCGGTCGGGCGGCAGCATCGCCATCAGACGCAACAGCGGATCGGGCGCCCATTCGAAATCCGCCTCGACGAGGATAAGGCCCGGAATGGCGTCTATCCCCCACTTCTCGGTCTCCGGCAAAAGGAAAGTCAGGACCCCCGTCTGCCGCATCCAGAGCAGCGACCGCCCCGGATCCGGAGCGGACAGTAAAGACTTCAGTTCCTTCCAGACCCGCTCGGCTGACAACGCGCCGAGACTGTCCTTGGCGCGCACGCACGCCTTGAGCCCCTCAGCATCGGGACGGCCACCGCCATACCAGGCGAAGAAGCGGAAGAAACGCAGGATGCGTAGGTGATCCTCGGCGATGCGCCGTTCGGCCTCGCCGATGAAACGGATCGTGCGGCTCTCGATATCGGCAAGCCCGCCGACCGGATCGATCACCCGACCCGACGCATCGGCATAGAGCGCGTTGATGGTGAAATCCCGCCGCTCGGCATCGACCTGCCAGTCTGTGCCGAAGGCGACCTGGGCATGACGCCCGGTGGTCTCCACGTCCTCGCGCAGCGTGGTGACCTCGAAACCGCGTCCGTCGACGACCAGCGTCACGGTGCCGTGGTCGATACCCGTCGGCACCACCTTGATGCCGGCGGCCTGTGCCCGCGCCGTCACCGCGTCGGGTGTGTGCGTCGTCGCCATGTCGATGTCGCCGACGGGTTCGCCCATCAGGGCGTTGCGCACCGCGCCGCCGACCACGCGAACCTCGCCGCCGTCGGTGTTCAGCAGGTCGAAGATGCGCTTGAGCGCGCGGTCCCGAAACCAGGTTTCGCCGGCGACGCTTCTGTCGGTCTCGCTCACGAATAGAGCCTTTCGTAAAGAAGGCGGATGATGCCCGCGGTCACGCCCCAGATGTAGCGCTCGCCATAAGGCATGACAAAATAGTGGCGTTCCCGCCCCTCCCAGACACGGCTTTCCTGCCGGTGGTTGGCAGGATCCATCAGAAAGCCGAGCGGCACGTCGAAGATCGCATCGACCTCCGCCGGGTTGGGTACGAGATCGAACCCCGGTTTGACAACCGAAAGAACCGGCGTGATCCGAAATCCGGTCATCGTCAGATAGTCCGGCAGATGGCCGACCACTTCCACCAGTCCAGGATCGAGCCCGATCTCCTCGTGCGCCTCGCGCATGGCTGCATGATCGACGGTCCTGTCGTCGGGATCTACGGCGCCGCCCGGAAAGGCGATCTGGCCGGAATGCTTCCTGAGCGTCGCCGTGCGCTGGGTCAGGATCACCCGCGCCTCGTCACCGTCGTCGATGACCGGGATCAGAACCGCCGCCCGGCGCAGCCGCGCCTGGTCGATCCCGAGCACCATGTCGGCGTTGAGCGCGTGATCGCCATGGGCGAGATAGGTCGGCCCCGGCCCGGTCACTTCCTCGTCGGGGGAATGCCGGGAGGCGCGGCTCCGGAAATCGGCCGCGTCGAAACGCTGCAACTCGCTGACCATCAGCTTTGGCGCTCCAGTTCCGCCATCGCCATGACCGGGAAGATCGCGCCTTGCGAGCGGATGACGAACATCGCCGTGGCGTCGATATCGGCTTCCTCGCCATATTCCAGAAGCTCGTAGGTCACGGCGCGGGAAAGGAGCGCCTCCAGCCGGCCGCGAACCAGCACATAGGGCTTGAGTTGCTGGTGCTCCGCCGTAACGACGAAGCGCAGCGGATTGTCGGCTGAAGCCGTCACCACGTCGCCGAGATTGGTGCGGAAGGTGATCGACGGCTCGCCTCCCTCCTCGGTCCGCGTCATCTCGACGGCGACGAAGGGTGCGTCCTCGACGGTGATTCCGAGCTTTTCCACAGGGGTGACGAGATAGGTCTTTCCGTCTTCGTCCTTGCGCAGAACGGTGGAGAACAGCCGCACCAGCGCCTGCCGGCCGATCGGCGTACCCATGTAGAACCAGGTGCCGTCTGAGCGGATTTCCATGTCGATATCGCCGCAGAAGTCCGGGTTCCAGCGCTCTACGGGCGGCAGACCGTCCTTGCCGGCATTGCGATCTCCGGCCGCGCGCTCGATCAGGCCCGCCAGACCGGCGGCCGTCGTCGATTTCCCCGTTGAACTCATTTTCGCCATTCTGCTGTCCGTCAATCGAGACCTGTAGCCGGTAACGAGATAGTCAAGTCGACGCCACTTGTCAGCCTTGTCCCCGGGACTAAGCTTGAAGAGAGGGTATCGCGAATCGCTTTCCCGAGCGCCGGTTCCCGCCAAACTCCGGAGACGAGCATGGGCGTGATGGATACTTCCCCGCAAGCAGATACCGAGACGACGATGGACCCGAAGGCCATGGTCGCCGAAGCCGAGAAGGCGCTGGCCGACATCGCGGAGATCAAGTCCGCCGTCGCCGAGGTGATCTTCGGTCAGGAGAGCGTGGTCGAGCGCACGCTTCTCGCCGTCCTGTCCGGCGGTCACGCGCTTCTGGTCGGCGTCCCGGGCCTCGCCAAGACCAAGCTGGTCACCACGCTCGGCACTGTTCTCGGCCTGTCGGCCGCCCGCGTCCAGTTCACGCCCGACCTGATGCCGTCCGACATTCTCGGTTCCGAAGTCATGGACCAGGAAGACGGCGGCCGCCGCTCCTTTCGTTTCGTGCCCGGCCCGGTCTTCACCCAGCTGCTGATGGCCGACGAGATCAACCGCGCCTCGCCGCGCACCCAGTCGGCCCTGCTGCAGGCCATGCAGGAGTATCACGTCACCGTCGCCGGCCAGCCGCACGCCCTGCCGTCACCGTTCCATGTTCTCGCCACCCAGAACCCGCTCGAGCAGGAGGGCACCTATCCGCTGCCCGAGGCCCAACTCGACCGCTTCCTGCTGCAGGTGGACGTGCCCTATCCGGAAATGGATGCCGAGCGCCGCATCCTGCTCGAAACCACCGGAGGCCGCGACGCCTCGGCTCGCCAGGCGATCTCGGCCGAGCGGCTGATGGAGATCCAGGCGCTCATCCGCCGCATGCCGGTTCCCGACAGTGTGGTCGAGGCGATCCTCAAGCTCACACGCTCGGCCCGCCCCGGCCACGGCAACGCCCGCACCGACGCCACCGTCGCGTGGGGGCCCGGACCGCGCGCCGGCCAGGCGATGATGCTCTGCGCCCGTGCCCGCGCACTCTATGACGGCCGTCTTGCGCCATCGGTCGACGACATCCGCGCGCTCGCCGAACCGATCCTGCAGCACCGCATGGCGCTGACCTTCGCCGCCCGCGCCGAAGGTATCGGAATCCGCGATATCATCGCCGAACTCGCCGCATCGGAGGCCCTCTGAACGCATGGCATCCATCGGCCGCATCATCGACCCGACGCCGCGGCTTGACGTGCTCGCCCGCGCGCGGATGCGCGCCAGCCTTTTGCCGGACTGCCTGGCCGAGGCCCGCCGTGTCGCCAACACGGTGATCGCCGGCTGGCACGGTCGCCGCAAACGCGGCATCGGCGAAACCTTTTGGCAATTCCGCCCCTATGTCGACGGCGAGGCGCAGTCGCGCATCGACTGGCGCCGCTCGGCGCGCGACGACCATCTCTATGTCCGCGACCGCGAGTGGGAGGCTGCCCACACGATCTGGCTCTGGGCCGACCTTTCGCCCTCAATGCACTACCAGAGCGATCTCGCCATCGCCTCGAAGGAAAGCCGCGCGCTCGTCATCATGCTCGCGATTGCCGAGCTCCTGTCACGTTCCGGCGAACGCGTCGGCTGCCCCGGCGTGATGGAACCGGTCTCCTCGCGCAACGCCGCCGAGCGGCTGGCGCTGGCGCTCTCCCACACCTCGCTCGATGGCGGCATGCCCGACCTCGTCCATGTCGGCCGAATGAGCGACGTCGTCCTGATCAGCGATTTCCTCGACGAGGAAGCCGTTCTCGAACGCACCATCGCCCCGGCAGCCGGACGCGGCGTGCGCGGCCATGCCGTCGAGATCCACGATCCGGCCGAGGAACGCTTCCCCTATTCCGGCCGCACCGAGTTCCGTGATCCCGAAACGGGGCAGAAGCTCGTCGCCGGTCGGGCCGAGACCGTCGCCGACGACTATCGCCGCGTCTGGCATGCCCGCCGCGCCGCCATGTCGGAAGCGATCCGCCGCAAGGGCTGGAGCTTTCTCTCGCACGGCACCGACCGTCTCGCCTCCGAAGCGCTCGCCGCCCTCCATGGTCACCTGTCGGGCATTCCCGCGGCCTCTGCCGGGGACCGGTCATGATCGGCGGCCTGCCGCTCGCTTTCGGCGCACCGGCGATCCTGTTCGGTCTCCTCGCCCTGCCTGTCATCTGGTGGCTCCTGCGCCTCACCCCGCCGCGCCCGCAGGCCGAGCCCTTCGCCCCGCTGGCGATCCTGGCGCGCGTGCTCAAGCCCGAGGAGACCCCGGCGCACAGCCCCTGGTGGCTGACGGCGCTCAGGCTCCTCGTGGCGGCCCTGATCATCCTGGCGCTCTCCGAACCCATTCTCAATCCGCGCGACAAGACACTGGCGACCAGCGGCCCGCTGGCGCTCCTGATCGACAATGGCTGGGCCACGGCACCCGACTGGGAGGATCGTGTGACCGCCGCGGAAGACCTGATCAGCGAGGCGCGCGACGCCGGCGTGCCGGTCTCCATCGCGTTCACCGCCGACCGACGCAATGACGCCACGCCGATGAGCGCGTCGGACGCGCTCGAGCAGCTTCTTGCCGCTGCCCCGCGCCCCGCGCGGCCCCAACGCGGCGCAACGGTGATCGCCATGGAAGCCGCGCTTAACGGCCAGACGCCCGGCACCATCGCCTACATTACCGACGACATGGCAAGCGAGGATGGGACCGAGGCGCTTTCGCGGCTCTTCGCGCTCGGCGCGGCCGACATCCAGATCCTCGGCTCGGATGCCGAGCCGCCGGTGGCGCTGACATCGACCTCCAACGGCTCCGATGCACTCGAGATCGCCGCAAGCCGTCTGCCCGGTGACGGCGCCCGCACGGTTACGGTCACCGCCCGCGACAGCCGTGGCCGCGACATCGCCCGCGGCGAGGTGGCTTTTGCCACCGGCGCGGATACCGGCACGGGCGAGATCAACGCTCCCTTCGAGATCCGCAACGACATCGCCCGGATCGACGTCGATGCCGAGCGCACCGCCGCCGGCGTCCGGCTGGTCGATGACAGTTTCCGCCGCCGCCGCGTCGCGTTGATCTCGGGTGAATCCGCCGATATCGCCCAGCCGCTGCTCTCACCGCTCTACTACATCGACAAGGCGCTCTCGCCGTTTGCCGACATCGTCCGCGCCGAAAGCGCCGACCTCGCCAAGTCGATCCCGGGGCTGATCGAGCGCCGGCCTGCGATCATCATCATGGCCGATATCGGCTCGCTGCCGGAAGCCGAGGCGGCTGCGCTCGAACAGTGGATCGAGAACGGCGGCACGCTGGTCCGCTTCGCCGGCCCTCGCCTCGCTGCCGCCGAGAATGACACTCTGACACCGGTCAAGCTGCGGCGGGGCGAGCGCGAACTGGGCGGGGCGCTCTCTTGGGACGAGCCGCAACCGCTGGCCGACTATCCGCCCACGAGCCCGTTTGCCGGCCTGCCGGTGCCCCGCGACGTCACCGTCAACCGCCAGGTACTCGCCGAACCCTCGGCCGATCTCGCCGCCCGAACCTGGGCATCGCTTGCCGACGGTACGCCGCTCGTCACCGCCGCCGACCGTGGCGACGGCCGGATCGTGCTCTTCCACGTCACCGCCGAAGCCGGGTGGTCGAACCTGCCGATCTCCGGCCATTTCGTCGACATGCTGCGCCGCGTGGTGCAGCTCTCCAACAATGTGGGCCGCGCCGGCGGATCCTCCAACGCCGTGCTGCCGCCATACCAGCTTCTCGATGCCTCGGGCGCGCTGTTGCCGGCATCGGGCGACGCCAAGCCGCTCGACCTGTCGAACGGCCGCACGCCGCGCGCCGGCCCCGACAACCCGCCCGGTCTCTACGGCACCGAGGACGGCTATGTCGCGCTCAACCTGTTCACGCCGGACGAACGCATCGAACCGCTGGACATTCCCGATGCCGGCGCGCCCGTCAGCCGCGCCTCGATCGGCCGCGGCGAGGCGCTCGACCTCAAGCCCTGGCTCTTCGGCGCGGCCCTGCTCGGACTTCTCGCCGACACGCTGATCGTCCTCTTCCTCGGCGGGGCGCTGCGGCGGCTGACCGGTCGTCGCGCGGCGACGGCTTCCGCCGTTTTCCTCGCGGCGGCGATGACGGTTCTGATCGCCGCGCCGCAGCCGGCTTCGGCCCAGGACGTCCAGCCCGGCGACGCCGACATTCTCGACAAGCTCGACCAGACGCACCTTGCCTTCGTGATCACCGGCGACGACACGGTCGACACGATCAGCCGGCAAGGCCTGAACGGCCTGACCAACTATCTCGCCAGCCGCACCGCGCTCGAACCGGGTGAACCCGTCGGCGTCGACATCGAAAGCGACCAGCTCACCTTCTATCCGCTCATCTACTGGCCAATGAGCGAGGACGCGCCGATGCCCTCGGAGGGCGCGATCAGCCGGATCGACGCCTATATGAAGAACGGCGGATCGGTGCTTTTCGACACCCGCGACCGCATCGACGATATCGGTGGCGCCACTGCCGGGCCCACCCGCCGGCTGCAGACGATCCTCGCCGATCTCGACATCCCGCCGCTCGAACCCGTGCCCTCCGATCACGTGCTGACAAAGGCCTTCTACCTTCTGGACAATTTTCCCGGTCGCTACGCCGATGGTCCGCTCTGGGTCGAGGCGACGGCCACCAGCGAGGAGGAAGCGACTGCCGACCGGCCTGCGCGCGCCGGCGACGGCGTCTCCTCGATCCTGATCACGTCGAACGATTTCGCCGCCGCCTGGGCCGAAGATGAAACGGGCAACCGGCTCTATCCGACTGTGCCGAACGATCCGTGGCAGCGCGAATATGCCTTCCGCGCCGGCGTCAACATCATGATGTACATGCTGACCGGCAACTACAAATCCGACCAGGTGCATATCCCGGCACTGCTCGAACGGCTGGGCCAATGACATGAACCTGTCCTTCGCCCCCTTCATCCCCCTGCCGTTGCTGATCGGTCTGGCGTTTGTTGCCGCGCTGCTGGCCGGCTGGGCGCTCTTCGTCCGCCAGCGTGGTTCCGTCATCCGTGCGTTGGCACTGGCCACGCTGGTGCTGGCGCTCGCCAATCCGGTGGCGAGCTTCGAGGAGCGCGCGCCGGTCAAGAGCGTCGTCGCCGTGGTCGTCGACCGCAGCCAGAGCCAGGACCTCGGCGATCGCATCGACCAGACGGATGCGGCGCTGACCGCGCTCAAGGCCCGTCTCGACCGCTTCCCCGACTTCGAGCTCCGCATCATCGAGGCCCGCGGCGACCCGGATTCGGAATCGCCGTCGACCCGGCTCTTCGAGGCGCTGTCGACCGGCATCCGCGACATTCCCACCTCGCGCCTCGCCGGCGCGGTGATGATCACCGACGGCCAAATCCACGACGTGCCGGTGAACGGCGAGGCGCTGGGGCTCGACGTGCCGATCCACGGGCTGATCACCGGCGACGAGAACGAGATCGACCGCCGCGTCGAGATCGTCCGCGCCCCCCGCTTCGGCATCGTCGGCGAGGAGCAGAACATCGTCTATCGGGTGATGGTCGACGGCCGGCCGGAGCGCGGCCCTCTCCCCGTTACCGTGCGGGTCAACGGCGAGGACCGGGGCATCGCCGAGGCCGTGCCCGGCGAGGAATCCACCTTCACGCTGGAAGTGCCGCGCGGTGGCGACAACATCATCGAACTTGCCGTCGAGGAAGAGCCCTCCGAGGTCTCGACCGCCAACAACCGGGCGGTGGCCCGCATCGAGGGCATTCGCGAGAACCTGCGTGTCCTGCTGGTTTCGGGCGAACCGCATTCGGGCGAGCGCGCCTGGCGCAACCTGTTGAAGTCCGACGCCTCGGTCGACCTCGTCCACTTCACCATTCTGCGTCCGCCGGAAAAACAGGACGGCACGCCGATCACCGAGCTCTCGCTGATCGCCTTCCCGACGCGTGAGCTCTTCGTCGAAAAGATCGACCAGTTCGATCTCATCATCTTCGACCGCTACCAGAACCGCGGCGTGCTGCCGGTGCTCTATTACGACTACATCGCCCAGTATGTGGAAAACGGCGGTGCGCTGCTCGTGGCTTCCGGGCCGGAACTTTCCGGCATCGAATCCATCGCCCAGACCCCGCTCGGCCCGGCCCTGCCGGCCACACCGACGGGCAACATGGACGTCGAGGGATTCTACCCGCGCCTGACCGATGCCGGCCGCCGCCATCCCGTTACCCGGGAACTGCCCGGCGGACTGCAGGATCCGCCGGCCTGGGGTCGCTGGTTCCGCTCGGTTTCCGTCCAGAACGTCTCCGGCGACACCGTCATGAAGGCCGCCAATGACGAACCGCTTCTGGTTCTCAACCGCTACGGTGAGGGCCGGGTCGCCATGCTTCTCTCCGACCAGGGCTGGCTCTGGGCGCGCGGCTTCGAGGGCGGCGGTCCGCATGTGGCGCTCTACCGCCGCATCGCCCATTGGCTGATGAAGGAACCCTCGCTCGAGGAAGAGGCGCTCAGGGCCTCGGCGAGCGGACGGACGCTCCGGGTCGAGCGCCAGACGATGGCCGATACCGCCGACCCGGTGACGTTGACGCTGCCTTCGGGCGCGACCCGCCAGGTCCAGCTTCAGAACGAAAGCGACGGGCTGTTCTCGGCCGAATTGCCGCTTGACGAGTTCGGTCTTGTCGAGGTCCGCGACGGCGAACTCTCCGCGCTCGCCCATATCGGCGCCATCGACGCACCGGAGTTCCGCGCCACCGTCTCCACCACCGAGGTGCTGCGGCCGCTGGCGGAGGAAACCGGCGGCATCGTTACCCGCGTCACCGCAGATGGCGGCGACCTGCCCCAGATCCTTCCGGTCCGCTCCGGCTTCCGTGACACCGGCGGTCGCCTGACGCTGCGCACCTCCTCCGAGACGGTTCTGCTCGGGGTGCGCTCGGTGCCGCTGTTTGCGGGCTTCCTGGGTCTGATGCTGATGATCCTGGCGCTCGGCGCAACCTGGTTCCGCGAAGGTCGGTAAGAAACGAATACGCTAGCCGCGGCTTGCGTGACGGACCATGCCTTCCAGATCTTCGGCTTTCAAAGCATCGAAACAAGCGGCAAGCACCCGCCGCGGATCGACCGGTCCGGGCATGATCAGCGCACCCGGCCGCGTCGGCGCGAAGCCGAGCGGCCCGTAATAGGGCGGATCACCGATCAGTATAATCGCATGGCTGCCCGCCCGCCGCGCCCCATCGACGGCGATGCGCACAAGTTCGCGGCCGATGCCGAGATTCTTGTGCGACGGCCGCACGGCCAAGGGTCCGAGAAGATGGGTCGGCACCGCACCTGCCAGCACCGGCGTCATCCGCACCGAGGCTATCGTTTCGCCGCCATCGGCGCAGACGAAGGACAGATGGCGATCGTGCGGCCCCTGTTCGCGGATCCGTTCGGCGGCACGCGTGAAACGCCCAGGCCCGAAGGCTTCCTCGTTGATGAGGTTGATGGCTGCATCATGAGATGCGTCTTCGGTGAGATAGACGAGATCGAGCTTGGGCATCGGATTTTCCGGACAGGAGACTTTGAACGAGAGCGCAAAAAGGGTCCCGCGCACTGTGCGCGAGCAGTTCGATCAGCGTCGTCGGGTCGTCCGGTGGCTCAGCAAGCTTCATCTCCTTGGAGACAGCGCTGATAGCAGAGCCGCTCCCCCTCGTCTATCGGAAAACACAGCGTTCACCCCGACACGCTTCGACTTGGCGGCGAAGGGCACTATGTTTCATCTCAAAGGAGATTGATCATGGGTATGCTGGACAATGGCGTCTGGAAGGACGTCTGGTACGACACGAAATCCACCGGCGGCCGCTTCAAGCGGTCGACATCGTCGTTTCGCAACTGGGTGACGAAGGACGGTTCCGCTGGTCCGTCCGGCGACGGCGGCTTCAAGGCCGAGGCCGGACGCTACCATCTCTACGTTTCCCTCGCCTGTCCCTGGGCGCACCGCACGCTGATCTTTCGCGAACTGATGGGCCTGCAGGACGCCATCACCGTCGACATCGTCGACTACCACATGGGTGAAAACGGCTGGGAGTTCAAAAAGCGCGACGGCGCCACGGGCGACAGCCTGATGGGCAAGGACTATCTGCATCAGGTCTATACGGAAGCCGATCCGAACTACACCGGCCGCGTCACCGTGCCGGTCCTGTGGGACAAGCAGAAGAAGACCATCGTCTCGAACGAATCCGCCGAGATCATCCGCATGTTCAACTCGGCCTTCGCCGATATCGCCGATCCCGACGCGCCGGACTTCTATCCCGAGGCGCTGCACGCCGAAATCGACGAGATCAACGACCTCGTCTACAACACCGTCAATAACGGCGTGTACAAGGCCGGCTTCGCCACCGAACAGGATGTCTACGAGGAAAATGTCGGCAAACTGTTCGATACGCTCGACAAGCTCGAGGAGCGGCTGTCCAGGCAGCGCTATCTCGTCGGCGACCGGCTGACAGAGGCCGACTGGCGTCTGTTCACCACGCTGGTGCGGTTCGATCCGGTCTATGTCGGCCACTTCAAGTGCAACATTCGCCGGATTGCCGACTACCCGAACCTCTACGGTTACCTGCGCGAACTCTACCAGGTACCCGGCGTCGCCGGCACGGTGGATTTCCTGCACATCAAGAACCACTATTACGGCAGCCACGGCACCATCAATCCGAACGGCATCGTGCCGGTCGGACCGGAGATGGAGCTCGATGCAGCGCATGGACGCGACGGCCTCAAGAAGGCCGCATGATTTTCGGCATGGCCGGCGGTCCCCGGACCGTCGGCCCTTGATATATATTAATTGATGCATATATCGGAAACACCCCATCCAGAGAAAGGGAGTTTCCGATGGCCTACACGATCGACCGAACTTTCACCGGCGAGACCTTCGACACGATCGTCGAGCGGACCCGCGCGGCACTCGCAGACAACGGCTTCGGCGTCCTGACCGAGATCGACGTCGCCGCGACGATGAAAAAGAAGATCGACAAGGATCTTCCGCCCTATCTCATCCTAGGCGCCTGCAATCCCAACATGGCCTTTCAGGCGATCGGCATCGAACCGAAGATCGGCGCCATGCTTCCCTGCAACGTCATCGTTCGAGAGGCCGATGGCGGCGTGATGGTGAGCGCGGTCGACCCGGTGGCCTCCATGCAGGCCATCGACAACGACAAGCTCCACGCTGTCGCAGGCGATGTTCGCGGCATGCTGGAGAAGGTCGTCGCCACGGTCTGAGACGTTACGACCGGATCTTGTAGCCTGTCCGGTATGTCCAGCCGATGACCGCGAGGCACAGCACCAGAAACAGCGCGATCATCGCCAGCGAGATGCCGACGGCGACGTCGGCCATGCCGAAGAAGCTCCAGCGGAAGCCGGAGATCAGGTAGACGACGGGGTTGAACAGCGCCACCGTCTGCCAGCCCTCGGGCAGCATGTCGATCGAGTAGAAGCTGCCGCCGAGAAAGACGAGCGGCGTGATGACGAGCAGCGGCACCAGCTGCAGCTGCTCGAAATTCTTCGACCACAGACCGATGATAAAGCCGAACAGGCTGAACGAGATGCAGGTCAGCACCAGAAAGGCGACCATCGGCAACGGATGCTGGATGTGCAGATCGACGAAGAAGAAGGCGGTACCGAGGATGATCAGGCCGATGAAGGCCGACTTCGTGGCAGCAGCCCCCACATAGCCCAGAACGATCTCGACGAAGGAGACCGGAGCCGCGTTTACCTCGTAGACCGAGCCGATGAATTTCGGGAAGTAGATGCCGAAGGAGGCGTTGGAGATGCTCTGCTGCAGCACCGAGAGCATGATCAGCCCCGGCACGATGAAGGCGCCGTAGGAGATGCCCTCGACCTCTTGAATCCGCGAACCGATCGCGGTGCCGAAGACGATGAAATAGAGCGACGTCGACAGCACCGGCGAGATCAGGCTCTGGGTGATGGTCCGGAAGAACCGGGCCATCTCGAAATAATAGATGGAATAGACCGCGCGGAAGTTCATGCCTGTTCCCTCACCAGTCCGACGAAGATCTCCTCGAGGGAGCTCTGTTTTGTCTCGATGTCACGGAGCGTCAGCCCCGCGCTCTTGATGTCGGCGATCAGCGAGGTGATGCCGGTGCGTTCGCCATTGGCCTCGTAGGTATAGACGAGCGTCTGTTCCTCAGCCGAATAGGCGAGATCGTAGTTGGAAAGCGCCGGCGGGATCTCGCCGATCGGCTCGGTAAGCTCGATCCTGAGTTCCCGGTGACCCATTCGCTTCATCAGCGACCGCGTCGGCTCGATCAGCAGCACTTCGCCCTTGTTGATGATGCCGACGCGATCCGCGATCGCCTCGGCTTCCTCGATATAGTGCGTGGTCAGGATGATCGTCACGCCTTCCTTCTTCAGCTGGGCGACGACGTCCCACATGTCCTTGCGCAGTTCGACGTCGACGCCGGCGGTCGGCTCGTCGAGGAACAGCACTTTCGGGCTGTGGCAGAGCGCCTTGGCGATCAGCACGCGCCGCTTCATACCACCCGAGAGTTCGCGGGTCATCGAGTCCTTCTTGTCCCACAGCGAAAGCCGCCGCAGCACGTCCTCGAGGAAGGCTGGGTCCGGCTTCTTGCCGAACAGGCCGCGGGTAAAGCGCAGCCCGTTATAGACCGTCTGGAACGGTTCGAGCGCGATCTCCTGCGGCACCAGGCCGATGAGTTCGCGCGCCTTGCGGTAATCCTTCACCGTGTCGTGGCCACCCACGAGCACACGGCCTTCGGAGACGTTGACCAGCCCGCAGATGATCGAGATCAGCGTGGTCTTGCCCGCGCCGTTAGGACCGAGAAGCGCGAGGATCTCGCCTTCCTCAATGTCCAGATTGACGTTCTTGAGGGCATGGAAGCCACCCTCATAGGTCTTCGACAGGTTCTCGACCTTGATGATTGCTGCCATGGGAGAGGGTCCGGACGTTGGAAGGATGGTGCGGGGTATGTAAGCCAAGCGGTAAGCGATTCAAGCGCGCAAGCGCCGATTGGGCTACCAGATATGCTCCTGCTGACGCTTTCCGGCAAGCTCCTCCAGCCGGCGACGGGTCGCCGAGGTGGTGCCGTCGGGTAGTGCATCGAGGGAAAAGAAGCCAGTCTCGACGATTTCCGCGTCCGGCACCTTCGGCGTCGTCTGGCGCACGCTGCAGCGATAGAAGGCGACGTGGTCGCGCTTGGACGTACGCGGATTGAAGTAGATCGCCAGGAGTTCCGGTACGCCGATGACTTCGAGATTACCCTCTTCCTTGAGTTCACGCGCCAGCGCCTCGCCCGCCGTCTGTCCCCGCTCCACGCCGCCGCCCGGCATGTGCCAGCCGGTAACATAGGAGTGGCGGACGAGGAAGATGCGGCCGTCCTTGTCGAAGCAGGCTGCTCGCACGCCGAAGGTCATCGCCCGTGTCAGCGCGAACCAGGCATGGACCACACGGGTTATCAGCCGGGCGCGCAGCGACCGCATTTCGGGAGGGCGCGCGACATCGTTGTCGAGCGGTGTCGGGACATCATTCTGCGCCCGCGCTTGCCGCGCCTGCCTCCCCCCGCTATGTGACTGTCCATGTTCCGCCTGGCCCATATTTCCGATGTCCATCTAGGTCCCTTGCCGAAGGTCTCGCTCTCGGAGCTCGCCTCCAAGCGGATCACCGGCTATGTGAACTGGCGGCGCAATCGCCGCAAGCACCTTTTCGGCACCGCGCTCGAGGAGGTCATCGAGGCGATGGCCGAAACCGAGCTCGATCACGTCGCCATCACCGGCGATCTGGTCAACCTCGCGACCTCGACGGAAATCGAGACGGTAACCAAGTGGCTGGAGGTCAATTTCCTGCCCGACCGTACCACGCTGGTGCCCGGCAATCACGACGCCTATGTCCCGGGCGCGCTCAAGCGGGCGGTCAAGGCCTGGAAGCCCTGGATCCTCGCCGGCGGCGAGGCGCACGGCAAGGGCACCTACTTCCCGACCCTGACCGAGCGCGGCGACTGCGCCATCATCGGAATGTCATCGGCGAACCCGTCGCTGCCGTTCATGGCGACTGGCGATCTGTCCAGCCGGCAGGCGAGAAAGGCCGGCAAGCTGCTCGCCGAAGCCGGCGAACGCGGCAAGTTCCGCGTCGTTCTCATCCATCATCCCCCGGTCGAGGACGCGGCTCCCTGGTACAAACGACTCAAGGGCATTCGCCGCTTCCAGAAGATGATCCGCAAGAACGGCGCCGAACTCGTGCTCCACGGCCACACCCATCTCGATTCCCTCCACCACATCGACACCGATCGCGGCCGGGTTCCCGTCGTCGGCATCGCCTCGGCGAGCCAGGGGCCGAAGGGCTCAAAGCCCAATGCGGGCTTCAACCTGTTCGAGATCACGGGAAAGCCGGGGGCCTGGACCATGGTCCACCGGCGTTTCAGCCTCAATGACGATGGTCACTCGGTAAGCGAGAATACCACCGCGCCTCGCGCAGGCACCGAGGCACCTGTACCCACCACCTGATCCAGATTCCGGTCCGGCGACGGAGACCTAGCCGATCAACGCCGAAATACGGTCCCAGAACGCAACGACCAATGCTGCCGCACCCGCCACGCATCCGAGGATGAACCAGGAGGCGCCAATGACGAAACCGGCGTCCCTCGGCTGCTTGCGCGCCGGCGGCACGGCGACGGTGTCGGCCTGCCGAAGAGGAGCCGCTTCCGCCTTTACGGCCTCCGCGGATGACCGTTCGTCATCCTCGCGGGTTGCCAGCTCCGGGCGCATGCCGCTCAGAGGTTCGAAATCACCCGCGAGCACCCGCTCGCGCTCGATCACGCGCTCGGCCACATAGCGTGTCACCGCGTCTGCGGCGGCCTTGACCTCGACCGTCTCGGCAAGAACCGTACGTCCGAGACGGGTATCGCGCACGACGCGATAGAGCCGCCGGTCGGGACCCATATGCACATGCGCCACCGCATCGATCCAGAAGCGCGGCTGCTGTCCGGTGGAAATGCCGAAGTCGAACCGGTCGTCGGCCGGATCGATATCCTCGATGACCGGCTGCAATTCCTCCGCCAGCAGTTCGAGCCGCGCCCGGTCGGCGTCGCGCATGTCGACTACGACGTCGGAGCGTTCGGCGGCCGCGATCTTGACCTCGCGCACGATGTCGGTGAGCCGCCGTTCGGCTTTGTCGACGGAACCGCGCTTGTCGGTCTGGCCGCGATTGTCGTTGTGGTTGTCGCTCATGATGGCGCTCTCCGCTACGCAGCCCTGACGGGCATCCGGATGGTTAGGAATTTATTAACACGGAGGGAGACGGGTGGCGAGACGCATTCGCCGGTCCCGGTTAACTCGCGGGCGCTAGGCGCTTCGTTCGATGGAGCCGATCAGAAACTGCGCCACATCTGACGGTTGTTCCTCGGGCAGCATGTGCCCGGCTCCCGGCAGAATTGTCAGCTCGATGTTTGCGGCCAGCATTCCCTCCTGGGGACAAGGGAGAACCGTATCGTCCGAACCCCACAACGCCCGGACGGGCATCGGCAGGTCCGCAAGCTGCTCCTTCGGCAAGACGCCCTGCCCCGCTTCCGGTCCCGTCGGGAACATCGCGGCATAGGTCTCCCGGAGCGCTTCGAGCGCACCCGGCGCCTGCCGGAATTCCGCGGCCGCCGCGAAATAGCCCGGAAGGACCTCGAGTCCAGGCCCGGCCATGCATCGAATGACGCCTTCGAGCGCTTCGGCTGTGTCCGCCGCAGCAAACTCTTCCAGCAGCGGCGCGTTGATCTCGGGGGCCATCCCACCCGGCGCGATCAGGCTTAGTGAGCTGACGGCTTCCGGCGCGCGCATGGTAACAAGTGCCGCCACTGCGCCCCCCATCGAGTGGCCGGCGATGTGAAAGCGATCGATGCCGTTGGCTTGCAGTTCGAGAAGAATGGCTTTCGCCATCCGCCCCGCGCCGCCGCGCCCGTCCGATTTGACGGATTTTCCATGCCCGGGCAGATCGAAGAGGATCAGCGGGACCTCATCCTTGAGGAGCGGCAAGACCCGGTTCCAGGTGCGCATGTTGCCGCCGAAGCCGTGCAGCAGCACCAGAGGCGTCCTATCGCCCTTGCCGATCCGCCGAAATGCAGGTCCCGCCATGCTCGCCTCCCTGAAACGAAAGACGCCCGGAGCAGAACCCCGGGCGCCGAAGGTCGATCGATCAGGCGTTGGCCTGGAGCTCGAGATAGCGGTTGGCGGCGGAGACCACGGCGGCGAGCGAGGCGGCAACGATGTTGGTGTTGATGCCGACGCCGTAGACCTTCCCGGCCGGGCTCTCCATCTCCATGTAGCAGATGGCCGCCGCGTTGGACCCGTGCTGCAGCGAGTGCTCGGAATAGTTGGCAACGGTCATTTCGAAACCGAGATAGCTCGACAGCGCGTTGACGAACCCGTCGATCGGACCGGTGCCCTTGCCGTCGATGCGCCTGGTCTCGCCATTGTCGGTGATTTCGGCCTCGACGTAGCGGACCTGCTTGTTGGCCTTGTCGGTATGGGAGTGGTGTTCGACGAACTGCAGGCGCGCGCCGGGCTGGTCGACATAGCGCTCGATGAAGCGGTCGTAGATCGCCTTCGACGGCAGTTCCTTGCCTTCCTCGTCGGTGATCCGCTGGATATCCTCGCGGAACTCCACCTGCAGCCCACGCGGCAGGTTCAGCCCGTAGTCCTGGTTGAGGATATAGGCGATGCCGCCCTTGCCCGACTGCGAGTTGATGCGGATGATCGCCTCGTAGGTGCGGCCGACATCGCGCGGATCGATCGGCAGGTAAGGCACCTCCCAATGCGGATCGTTGGCGACCTTAATCGCCTTCATGCCCTTGTTGATCGCATCCTGGTGCGAGCCCGAAAACGCGGTGTAGACCAGTTCGCCCACGTAAGGATGCCGCTCCGGGATCACCATCTGGTTGGAATATTCGTAGACGTCCTTGATCCGCTCGATCTCGGTGCAGTCGAGCTTGGGATCGACGCCCTGCGTGTACATGTTCAGCGCCAGCGTCACGACGTCGACATTGCCGGTGCGTTCGCCATTGCCGAAAAGGGTGCCCTCGACACGGTCGGCTCCTGCCATCAGGCCCAGTTCGGTGGCCGCGATGCCGGTACCCCGGTCATTGTGCGGATGCAACGAAATGATCACGTTCTCACGGTTGTCGATGTTGCGGCACATCCACTCGATCTGGTCGGCATAGACGTTGGGAGTGGCCATTTCGACGGTCGACGGCAGGTTGATGATCAGCTTGTTGTCGGCCGTCGGCTTCACTTCCTCGATCACCGCGTTGCAGATCTCGAGCGCCACGTCCAGTTCGGTTCCGGTAAAGCTCTCCGGGGAATACTGGAAGCGATAGCCGCCGCCGGCTTTCTCGGCCATGTCGGTGATCATCTTGGCCGCATCGACCGCGATCTGCTTGATGCCCGCCACATCCTTGTTGAAGACGACGCGCCGCTGCAGTTCCGAGGTCGAATTGTAGAAGTGGATGATCGGCTTGATCGAACCTTCCAGTGATTCGAAGGTCCGGGTGATCAGTTCCGGCCGGCACTGGACCAGCACCTGCAACGACACGTCGGCAGGTACGTTGCCCTCTTCGACGCACCAGCGCGCAAAGTCGAAATCCGTCTGGGATGCGGAGGGAAAACCGATCTCAATTTCCTTGAAGCCCATGTCCAGGAGCAGCTGGAACATGCGCGCCTTGCGGTCGTGGCCCATCGGATTGACCAGCGACTGATTGCCGTCGCGCAGATCGACCGAGCACCAGATCGGCGCTGTATCGATAGTCTTGCCCGGCCATGTGCGGTCGGGAATGTCGACCTGCGGATAGGGACGGTATTTACGGGAAGCGTCCGGCATGCCCGGCACGGCCGATCGGTTCTGGTTGGATCTGGTGTCCATCGTATCTCTCGCTTTCGCTCCGGCGCGGCGACTGAGGCCTGCTGAAACCGGATTTCGACTGTGTAGTCAAGTTTGGGTGATCTGGCTTGGGAGGAGCTTGCGCGAAAGGCGGATCGACCGCCGGTCGCTCCTCAACGAGCCCGGCGATCGCCGCTAAGCGAAAGAAGAAGGAGGCCGCCGAGAAGCGCACGCGAACGCGCCGCGAAAACGGCGGCGTCGATCAGGGCTGTGGTGAAGGCGGACTTGTTCATGCGCTCCCTTTACTCCAGAGAACGCGGCAAGGCAAGCAGGATCGCTTGACCCCCGAATCTGTCAGAGATTGAGGCGAGAAGCGTTGGAGAGGATTTGGTACTGCAAGCCTTCCGGCAGATAGTCGATCTTTGCGTTGCCCTCGAAATGGGCCGCCACAAAGCGTTCGATCAGCTTTGTGCCGAACCCCTGCCGGGTCGGGGCGACCACCGCGGGACCGCCGCTCTCCATCCAGCGGAACGAGAACTGTGTATCGTCCAAACCCCAGCGGATGTCGATCCGGCCGGCATCGTCCGACAGCGCACCGTACTTGATCGAATTGGTGAAGAGCTCGTTGAGCGCCAGCGACAAGGAGAGCGCCTTTCGCCCGCGAATGGCGATGACCGGTCCCTCTGCGACGATACGCTTCCGGTCTGTGACTCGTATGCCGACAATGTTTTCGACCAGTTCGCTGATCGTCGCCTCGGGATGGTCTTCGGCAGTCAGCATCGCCTGAGCGTCACCAAGCGCCTTCAGCCGCTGCTGAAAGACCGACAACTTCTCGGCCATGCCGGGCTCGCCACGGAAGGTTTGGCCGGCAAGCGCCGAGACCATGGCAACGAGGTTGCCCATGCGATGCCTCAGTTCGGCATTCACCGCCGAGACCTGGCGCTGCACCATCACCGTTTCGGTCGTCTCCATCACCGTATCCATCATCCCGCAGATGTTTCCGGTCTCGTCGAAAATCGGGCTGTAGCAGAAGGTGAAGTTGCAATCCTCGTCATAGCCATGCCGATTGATGGTCAGGGCGAAGTTCTCGATATAGGTCGAATGGCCCTGGTAGGCTTTCTCGGTCAAGGGACCGATCTGGTCCCAGACTTCCGACCAGACCTCGCTGAACGGCCGCCCCATGGCCTCCGGCTTCTCACCGAGAATGGGCGCGAACGCGTCATTGTACAGCGTCGTCAGCGAGGGTCCCCAGACGATCGCCTTGGGAAACTTCGACGCCAGCATCAAACTGACGATCGTCTTCAGCGACGCGGGCCATCCGGCCGGCGGTCCGAGTTCGGTTTTGTCCCAGTTCAGTGAACGGATCTTGTTGGCACTGGTGCCGCTTCCGTTCAGGAAGGACAGGCCGTGAGCGGCCATAGCGAGCACCTCCATACGCAGAATTGCGTATCTCATCCTACCATCCGGGCGCCGGGGCGCCATTAACTTTGACATATCTAACAAAATTGAAATGCAGCGTACAGACACCGGCCGCACCACGCAGCATGGCCACTCCATCTGGAACCCGAAGCAGGTGGAGGCTGTTACTCCTCGAACGGAAGGGAGAACTTGACATGACCACTTTCGAGGAAACGCAGAACCGGCCTCGGGAAGCATCGGTGGCCAAGACCGCCACCCTCTACCGCATGGTGATGCCGGACCACATCTGCCCCTACGGGCTCAAGACAAAGGCCTTGCTCGAGCGCAAGGGATACGAGGTCGACGACCACTGGCTCGAGACGCGCGAGGAGACCGACGCCTTCAAGGAAGAGCACGGCGTGAAGACGACGCCGCAGACCTTCATCGACGGCAAGCGGATCGGCGGCTACGACGATCTTCGCGCGTTTTTCGGTCAGAACGTGCTGAAGGAAGGCGACACGACCTATCAGCCGGTCATCGCGATTTTCGCGGTTGCCGCGTTAATGGCGCTCGCCGTCGCCTGGGCCGCGACCGACGAGCTTCTGACCGTCCGCACCTTCGAATGGTTCATCGCCATCGCCATGACGCTTCTCGGCATCCAGAAACTGCAGGATGTCGAAAGCTTCTCGACCATGTTTCTCAACTACGATCTACTGGCCCGCAGGAGGGTCGAATACGCCTACGTCTACCCTTACGCCGAGACTTTGGCAGGCGTGCTGATGATTGCCGGTGCGCTGACCTGGCTGTCCGCGCCTGTTGCGCTGTTTATCGGTACCGTGGGCGCTGCATCAGTCTTCAAGGCCGTCTATATCGACAAGCGCGAACTCAAATGCGCCTGCGTCGGCGGTTCGTCCAGCGTGCCGCTGGGGTTCATCTCGCTCACCGAGAACCTGATGATGATCGCGATGGGCATGTGGATGGGCGGTCGGTGGCTCGCCGGCCTCTGAACCCGAAACAGTCCACCAATGAAAAAGGCTCCCCGGATGCCGGGGAGCCCTTTCTGTTTGTCGCCGGCGTTCGCGCTTAGCCGGTGGCGCGCTGGGCACCGCCATTGCGCTGGCCGTTACCGCCGCCGGACTTCCGGCGCTTGGAGCGGAACGGACGCTTGCCGTCCGGACGGGCTTGACCTTCCGCCGAAGCACCCTCGGCGCGACCGCCTTCGGGACGACCGCCGGGAGCGGCGTTGCGGGGACGACGGCGCTTCTGGCCGCCGGCCTTCTGACCACCGGGGCCGCCCTTGCCGGACCAGCCGCGATGACCGCGGCGCTGGTTTTCCTGCGGGGCCTGCTCGGCGGGTTCTGCAGCTGTCTCGATACCTTCCGGCGTCGGCAGAACGGGGACCGAAATCTTGATCAGCTTCTCGATGTCGCGCAGCAGCGGACGCTCGTCGGGCGCGCAGAAGGCGATTGCCAGGCCGGCGGCGCCGGCACGTGCCGTGCGGCCGATGCGGTGGACGTAGACTTCCGGCACGTTCGGCAGGTCGTGGTTGATGACCAGCGTGACACCCGGAACGTCGATGCCGCGCGCGGCGATGTCGGTGGCGACCAGCACATGCAGCGAGCCGTCGCGGAAGCGCGCGAGCGCCTTCTCGCGCTGACCCTGCGACTTGTTGCCGTGGATGGCAGCAGCTTCGATGCCGCCAGCGCCGAGACGGCGCACCAGCTTGTCGGCACCATGCTTGGTGCGGGCGAAGACGATGACCTTGTCGCCCTCGTGCTCGTTGATGACCGCAGCGAGTGCGTTCGGCTTCGACCTGCTCGAGACGTGCATGACGCCCTGTTCGATGCGGTCGGCGGTACGGGCAGCAGGCGTCACGGACACTTCGACCGGATCGTTGAGGTAGCGGGCCGCAAGCTTGCGGATCTCGTCGGGCATGGTGGCCGAGAACAGCATCGCCTGACGCTTGGCTGGCAGATGGCCGAACACGCGGCGGATCGCCGGCATGAAGCCGATGTCGAGCATCTGGTCGGCTTCGTCGAGTACCACGAAACGCGCCTCGTCGAGCGAAACGGCGCCCTGACGGATCAGGTCCTCGAGCCGGCCCGGGGTGGCGATGAGGATTTCGGCACCGCCCGAAAGGTTCTTGGTCTGGGTGTTGATGGACAGGCCGCCGACGGCCAGGACGCTGCGCAGCTTCACCCGGCGGGAGAAGTCGCGGATCGACTTGTGGATCTGCGAAGCGAGTTCGCGGGTTGGCGACAGGATGAGCGCGTGCACCTTGCGCGGCCCCGGACGGCGGCCGCTGGCGACGATCTTCTCGATCAGCGGAAGCGAGAAGGCGGCGGTCTTGCCGGTACCGGTCTGAGCGAGGCCCACCACGTCGTTGCCCTTCAGTGCCGCCGGAATGGCGGCAAGCTGGATCGGGGTCGGATCGGTGATCGAAAGGGCGGTCAGCGCTTCGAGGATCGGCTGGGAGAGACCGAGTTGTTCAAATTTCATTTGGTTCTTTCTTTCGGCGGATAGCGGGGCACAACGACGAACGAGGCCTCCGGCGCGATCCGCAACGGAGTGTCTCCCGGTGCGCGACATGCGCATCGGGGTGTCTGGTTCGGTGCATCGCCGCCGGATGCACGTGAATTCTTCGAGGGGAAAAGGGGGAGTCAGTTCGCGCCGCCAGTCCTCATTGACTGGTCCTTACGCACGAGTGCGGCCGAGAGGCCCCCATCCGGTTGATGTGCATAAGCCTGACAAACGCGTCAATGTCAAGGCGAAGCCGTTCCGGCATTTAGAGAACCACGCCCTCGTCCTTCGCCTTGTAAGCCGGTTCGACGTGGATGGTGACCGAGACACCCGGCACTTCGCGCTTGATCACCCCTTCCAGCCGGTCGCAGATCTCGTGGCTTTCCTCCACCGTCATCTGACCGTCGACCACCAGATGGAATTCGACGAAGCGCACCGCTCCGGCCACCCGCGACTTGATGTCGTGCGCCTCGATGGCGCCGGTCGCATTGGCCGCGATCACATCGCGGATGCGGCCCTCTTCCAGCGGATCGATGGCCCGGTCCATCAACCCGTCGATCGAGGAGCTGATCACCTTCCAGCCCTGCCACAGCACATTGCAGGCGACGATCAGCGCCAGCAGAGGGTCGAGGATCGGCAGTTCGAGGGCGATCGCCAGAACGAGGCCGAGAATGACACCGCCCGACGTCACCACGTCGGAGAAGATGTGATGGCCGTCGGCCTCCAGCGCCGGCGAGCGATGCGAGCGACCATTGCGGATCAGGATCATGGCCCAGACACCGTTGATCGCCGCCGCGAGACCGTTCACTGCAAGGCCGCTGACCGGTGCATCGATCGGCTGCGGATCGAGAATGGCCGGCCAGGCTTCGTTGACGATCATCAGGGCAGCGAGCGCGATCAGAACGCCCTCGACGACAGCGGAGAAATACTCCGCCTTGGAATGTCCGTAAGGATGGCCCTCGTCCGCCGGTTTGTGCGCATAGCCGATCACGAAGAAAGCGACCAGGGCAGCAATCACGTTGACGATGGATTCGAGCGCATCCGAGAGAAGCGCGACCGAGCCGGTCATGTACCAGGCGCCCAGCTTCAGCCCGAACACGACAAAAGCCAGCGGGATCGTCCAGAAGGCAAGCTTCCGAACCGTGGAGCCCCCTTGTGTCACGCGTCAGTCCTCCTGGATCGAACCGATATAGGTCAGGATGGCGTCGACCTGGTCGGGACGCGCGACGAAATCAGGCATGTCAGGATGCGCCGAGGTGATGTGCCCCGAGGCAAATGCCTCTTCCAGCGCATCGAGCGGGTAGCGTTGCGAAAGCGAGCGGAAAGCCGGAGCCTGCGGGTGCGGGCTCGCATCCCGACGCCCGACCGCATGACACTTCGAGCAATTGAGCTCGACCAGCGCCTGCCCCTCTTCGACGGCAGCATCCTGTGCGCACACTGCACCTGTCGTCACCGAGCCAACCAGAATGACCGCAGACAGGGCAGCGACACGGATGCCCGCGGGTTCGGCATCCCTGATCCCTCGCATCCACCTGACCATCTCGTCTCTCCCTGCCTGTGGCAGATCAGGCGGCGCGCTCCTTTGCACGCCGCGCCAGATGCGCGACCACGTTCTCGATCATCCGCATGCCGGCGTCCTGGCCGAGCGTCATGATCGATTCGGGGTGGAATTGCACTGCCGCGATGGGCAGTTTTTCGTGCTCGATCGCCATGATCACCCCGTCGTCGGTCTCTGCGGTGACGCGGAACTCCTTCGGAAGGGTCGAATAGTCGGCGAATATGGAATGATAACGGCCGACCGTGACTTCCAGCGGCAGACCTGAGAAGATCACGCCGTTGCGCGACACCTTGATGCGCGAGGGCTTGCCGTGCATCGGGATCGCCAGCTGCCTGAGGTCGCCGCCGAAACTCTCGGCCAGCGCCTGAAGGCCGAGACAGACACCGAACATCGGCAGGTCGCGCTTCTTGGCCGCCTTGATGGTGGCGTTGGTATCGAAGTCCTTGGGGGACCCCGGTCCGGGCGACAGCACCACGAGATCCGGATTGACGCGGTCATAGACCTCGTCGGCTACCGGCGAGCGCACGGTCGTCACCTCGGCCCCGGTCTGACGGAAATAATTGGCCAGCGTATGGACGAAACTGTCCTCGTGGTCGACGAGCAGGATGCGCACCCCCTCGCCCACCTTCGAGGCATCGCGTCCGGACGCCGACGAATTGCCGAGCTTGGCATCGCGGATGGCGGACAACATGGCCGAGGCCTTCAGTTCGGTTTCGGCTTCCTCGTCCTCGGGGACGGAATCGAACAGCAATGTCGCACCGGCGCGCACTTCCGCCACGCCGTCCTTGATGCGGATCGTCCTGAGCGTCAGTCCGGTGTTCATGTCGCCGTTGAAATTGACCATGCCGACCGCACCGCCATACCAGGCGCGCGGGCTCTTCTCGTGGTTTTCGAGAAAACGCATGGCCCAGAGCTTCGGCGCGCCGGTCACGGTCACCGCCCACGTGTGCGACAGGAACGCGTCGAAGGCGTCCATGCCGTCGCGCAACCGGCCCTCGATATGGTCGACCGTGTGGATAAGCCGCGAATACATCTCGATCTGCCGACGGCCGATCACCTTGACCGAGCCCGGCTCGCAGACCCGGCTCTTGTCGTTGCGGTCGACATCCGAGCACATGGTGAGTTCGGACTCATCCTTCTTGGAATTCAGAAGCTTCAGGATCTGCTCGGAATCCGAGATCGCGTCATCGCCGCGCTTGATGGTACCGGAGATCGGGCAGGTTTCCACCCGGCGGCCGTTGACGCGCACGAACATCTCGGGCGATGCGCCGACGAGATATTCCTGGTTGCCGAGATTGATGAAGAAGGAATAGGGCGACGGATTGATGGTCTTGAGCCGTCGTGAAATCTCCGACGGCTTGCTCTCGCAACGCTCGAAGAAGGTCTGGCCGGGAACGACCTCGAACAGGTCGCCGCGCTGGAAGCTCTCCTTGGCCTTGCGCACCAGTTCGGCATATTCGCCGGGCTTGTGGTCGCCGCGCGGCGGGATCGTCTCCGAGGACTTGAAGGGCTCGGCCGGAATCTCGCCGGACTTGCCCTCCGTCGTGATGTCCCCGAGCGCGAAATCGTAGCGATCGATCCAGGCCTTGGCCGAATAGTGGTCGACCACCAGGATCTCATCCGGCAGATAGAGCACCATGTCGCGCTGGTCTTCCGGACGCTCCAGCTTGAACGGCACCGGATCGAACTGGAAGGTGAGATCGTAGCCGAAGGCGCCGTAGAGGCCGATATTGCCGTCTTCGGCGGAATGAAACAGGTCGCTTATCACGCGAAGGACGGAAAACACCGTCGGCGCCTTGGAGCGCTCCTCCTCGGCAAATGTCCGTTCCGGCGTCGCCACGGCGATCTCGATCAGCTCGTCCGAAGCGGAGGTCACCGAGAATTCCGCATGGCCGTCGAGCCGCGGCGCGATCATGGCCACCAGGGCCTTGCCGCGCTCGTTGTAGGCTTCCACGCGCACGGTCCGGTCCCGCGAGATGACGCCGAGCGGCGGATCGACGATCGCCGTGTCCCAGCGGGTATAGCGGCCCGGATATTCGTAGTTGGAGGAGAACACCGCGCCACGGCGGGAATCGAGCTTGTCGATATAGCCCGAGATCGCCTCGCCATACGTGGTCGGCCTGCGCCGACGCGTCACCTCGATGCCACCGCGCGTGGTATAGCCCTCGCCGCCGTCTGCCAGTTCCACCGTAACCATGTCACCCTCCGTTTCGCCCGTCAGGTTCTCTCCGGACGGCCGAAACAAAAAAGCCGCCTGGACCTGTTCCGGGCGGCTTGTTGATCATGCACACATGCGTGGTCAGCACCGCCTTCAGCGGGTCCACCACCAGTTCATGTTCTGTGCGCAAATAGTCATGGCGTTCTCCTTAGCGAAACCGCCGGTCGCGCGCAAGATGGATCGAGCGTGACGGCGGCTCAGCCGAGGGTCAAGACCACCAGCGTCACAAGCATCACCGCGGCGGCCGCGACGAAGAAGGTGATCAGCCCGGCGAAACCGAAGACCACCGTCGAACCGACGGCCAGCGCGATGACGGCGGCGAAGAACAGCGAAATCTGGCGGACGCCGGCCTCGTATTCGGCATCGGCGGAGACATCGTGATCGGTGGAAAGTGCAAAATCGGTCATGGCGGGATCCTTCGGGCGGTTGTCACAGGAGAGCAGATAGAAAATAGCGCGCGTTCCTGCACCGTGGCAAAAACGCGCGGCATTTTGGCAACAGGTCACGTCGGACGAACTCGTGCCGCCGCCGAACCGACCATGTTCGTCCAGTTTATGTTGACTTAATTCCTCATGTTTTTTATGTGGCAGTTACAGACTGCGCATTTCGCGAACGCAGACAGTCCATTACAAACCAGCCAGCCCTCTGCGCGGAAGCCTTCCGCCCGACAGCCAGCCGATCATCACACATGTTCGAAGAGCCGCAATCCGCAACCATCTCGCGGCTCTGTCAGGGGGTCAATCCATGTTCCTATCGTCATATTGGCGTCTCGTCCTCGCGAGCGGCAGCGCCCTCGCGCTTCTCGCCGGTCAATCCGGCGGCGCACTCGCCCAGGACGCAAGCTCCGGCGGAACCACCGCCTTGGAAACAATCAGTGTAAAGGGCGAAGGGGAAGCAGCCGATGCCTCGCCTCTGACCAAGACGACCGACCGCGAGACGCTCGACGAGCGGCAGGTCCTCTCCTTCGAGGATTTTTCCCGCCGCGTCGACGCCGGCGTGAACTACAACGCATCCACGAACAGCATCAATCTGCGCGGTCTCGGCGACAACCGGGTTCTGACCCTTCTCGACGGCATCCGCCAGCCCTGGCTCACCGACCCCCGCGACGACGCCAAGGGCGGCGTCAACGCCTATGACTTCGACAGCATCTCCGCGCTCGACATCACCAAGGGCGCGGATTCGAGCCGTTATGGATCCGGTGCACTCGGCGGCGTGGTCAATGTCAGGACGCTGGATCCCGAAGACCTGATCAAGGACGGCCGGACCTACGGTGGAATACTCAAATCCACCTACGACAGCGCGGATGAAAGCGTCAGCGGCTCGGCTGCCGCGGCGGTTCGCTCCGGAGACAGCTGGTTCATGGTTCAGGGTGGCTACAAGCAGGGCCACGAGCGCGACAATCAGGGCACAATCGGCGGCTACGGGGCGGATCGCACGATGGCCAATCCGATGGATTTCGATCAGGGCAACGTGCTCGCGAAATTCCATCAGTACATCGAAGGCGGCCATCGCCTCGGCATTACCGCCGAATGGTACAAACGCGACGAGGACATCGACAACCTGCTGGGAACGACCTCCGCCAGCACTGGCACCGAGCTGTATGAGCCGGGAACGCTGAAAAGCGGTGAGATCGTCGACCGCAAGCGTGTCTCGCTGTCCTACGACTTCTTGTCCCCCGGCGATGGGGACATGGTCGACGAGGCGAGCATCCAGTTGTATTGGCAGAAGCAGAAGCTCAACAACACGACTGACGGCATTCGTCTGGAAGACGGTCGGGCCGCCTTTACGCCACCAAACTACTATTACGGCCCGCCCGATGGCGTTTACCGGCGCGACAATCTTCTCGAACAGACGGCTTACGGACTGACCGCGGATAGCTCGAAAGATCTGACGATCGGTAACAATTTCCACTCCCTCCGGTTCGGCGGCGAGGCCTATCTGCAGAAGACCCACCAGTATTCGGCGGGCGTCGACAATTGTCCCGACGTCGACTGGTCGACGATTCCGGAATTCTCCTTTGGGCCGGGAGCGAGCATTGGCCCGCAGTCCTGTCGCTTCCTGCATACCAATGCGTCCGACATGCCGGACGTCGATAGCATGGTGCTCGGCTTCTATGTCGAGGACGACATCAAGCTTATGGACGATCGGCTCACCATCACGCCCGGCATCCGTTTCGACTGGTTCAGCCACAACCCGAAATCGACCGCTGCCTACGAGGACAGCCCGAACTACGATCCGTCCTACCTCCGGGATAACGACGATTTCGGCATCTCGCCGAAACTGCGCTTTGCCTGGCAGGCCACAAGCGATCTCGAGCTTTTCGCCCAGTGGGCGCAGGGCTTCCGCGCGCCTTCGGTAGCGGAACTCTATGAGAACTACGGCGCACCCGGTTCCTACGCCCGCGTCGGCAATCCCGAGCTCAAGACCGAGCGCAGCGACGGTTTCGAGATCGGCGCCAACTACGAGACAGACAATCTCGCTTTCTCCGCGACGATCTTCAACTCCTACTACCGGAACTTCATCGATTCCGTGACGCTTCAGCCGCCGGGCGGCGAATACCCCGTCGGCGGCGTCACCGGCTACGCCAACCGCGCACACGTCAACATCTACGGCGTCGAACTGGCCGGCCAGTGGAACATCACGCCCGAATGGCGCACCTGGGGTTCGCTCGCCTGGACGGAAGGCCGCGATACCGATACCGACGAATATCTCAACTCCGTGGCCCCGCTTCGCGGCATCATCGGTCTGGGCTATGCGAAGGAAAACTGGGGCGCCGACGTGTCCCTCACCGCGGCCGCAGCACGTGACAAGGTCAACGGCGGCGGCTTCGTGGCACCTTCCTACGGCTTGGTCGACACCACCTTCTGGTGGGAACCGGAGCAGGTCGAGGGCCTCAAGCTCCAGGCCGGCGTCTTCAACATCTTCGACGAGACCTATTGGGACGCGGTCAGCGTGCCGGATGGCGTTTCGAACGCTAAGCGCGACTACTACAGCGAAGCCGGACGCTCTTTCCGCCTCTCGGTCACCAAGACCTTCTGATCGTCGCGCATCGGCAGTGCATGAAAAGACCCCGCTGTCTCATGGCAGCGGGGTCTTTTGCTGTCAGAACAGCCCCTCGATATCGCCCTGCGCCGTCAGTCCGATCCGTTCGGATGACGGCGAGCGCGGCAGGCCGGGCATGGTCATGATGTCGCCGCAGACGGCGACGACGAAACCTGCCCCGGCCGACAGCCGTACTTCGCGCACCGGCAGCGTGTGGCCGGACGGCGCGCCGAGCAGGCCCGGATCGGCGGAGAACGAGTACTGCGTCTTGGCCATGCAGACCGGCAGCTTGCCGTAGCCCTGCTCCTCCCAGCGCGCGAGATCGTCACGCACCGACTTTCCGGCGGCGACTTCGCCCGCGCGGTAGATGCTGCGCGCAACAGTCTCGATCTTTTCGAACAGCGGCATGCTGTCGGGATAGAGAGGCGAGAACTGCGCCTGCCCGCTTTCGGCGAGTTCGGCCACCTTGTGCGCGAGTTCCTCGATGCCCGCCGAGCCCTGCGCCCAGTGCCGGCAAAGGATCGCTTCCACGCCGAGACTGTCGCAATAGTTCCGGATCGCCTCGATTTCGGAGAGCGTATCCGTGGCGAAATGGTTGATGGCGACCACCACCGGCACGCCGAACCCCATGACGTTCTCGACATGGCGACCGAGATTGGCGCAGCCGGCCGTCAGCGCCTCGATGTTCTCGGCGCCGATATCGGCCTTCGCCACCCCGCCGTTCATCTTCAGCGCCCGGACGGTGGCGACGATCACCGCGGCAGCCGGGTTCAGCCCCGCCTTGCGGCACTTGATGTCGAAGAACTTTTCCGCCCCGAGATCGGCCCCGAAGCCGGCCTCGGTGACGACGAAATCCGCGAGCTTCAGCGCCGTGCGCGTGGCGACCACCGAATTGCAGCCATGGGCGATGTTGGCAAAGGGACCGCCATGCACGAAAGCCGGCGTATGTTCGAGCGTCTGCACCAGATTGGGCTGCATCGCATCCTTCAGGAGCACCGTCATCGCGCCGTCGGTCTTGAGATCGCGGGCATAGACGGGGCTCTTGTCGCGCCGCGCACCGATGACGATGTTGCCGAGCCGGCGCTGCAGGTCACTGAGATCGCGCGCCAGGCACAGAATTGCCATGACTTCCGAAGCCACCGTGATGTCGAACCCGGTCTCGCGCGGAAACCCGTTCGGCGCCCCGCCGAGCGAGGAGACGATCTGGCGCAGCGCCCGGTCGTTCATGTCGACCACCCGCCGCCAGCTGACCCGCCGCACGTCGATATCGAGGTCGTTACCCCAATGGATGTGGTTGTCGATCAGGGCCGCCAGCAGGTTGTTGGCGGTGGTGATCGCATGAAAATCGCCGGTGAAATGAAGGTTGATGTCTTCCATCGGCACGACCTGCGCCCGGCCGCCGCCGGCCGCTCCGCCCTTGATGCCGAAATTGGGGCCCAGTGAGGGTTCGCGCAGACAAATCGCCGTCTTCTTGCCGATCCGGGACAGCCCGTCTCCGAGACCCACGGTCGTCGTCGTCTTGCCCTCACCGGCCGGCGTCGGGCTGATGGCCGTTACCAGGATCAGCTTGCCGTCTGGCCGGTCGTCGAGCGAGGCGATGAAGTCCGAGGAGATTTTCGCCTTGTCGTGGCCGAAGGGCAGAAGATGCTCGCCCGGAATACCGAGCCTGGCGCCGATCTCGCCGATCGGCTTCTTTTGCGCCGCGCGCGCGATTTCGATATCCGACCGGTATTCACTCATGTCTTTGGTCTCCCCCGGAGAATGCCACCCGGGGAAGACTTAAAGCGGTTCGCTGGGGAATGCACCACCGATCCGTCCGTAATTTCATGCCGGTTGCGACACGCCGGAGCGTCGACCTAACCGTCGCCCATCGCAATCAGGCTGGCGTTGCCGCCCGAGGCGGCCGTGTTGACAGAAACCACCTGCTCGACCGCGAAACGGCTGAGATAGTTGGGTCCGCCCGCCTTGAAGCCGGTTCCGGAGAGCCCCGAGCCGCCGAAGGGTTGGGTGCCGACGACTGCGCCGATGATGTTGCGGTTGACATAGACGTTGCCGGTGTCGAGCCGGTCGACGACCTTGCGCACCAGCGCCTCGATGCGCGTATGCACTCCGAGCGTCAGGCCGAACCCGGTCGCCTCGATCTTGTCGAGCACCTTGTCCAGATCCTTGGCCTTCCAGCGGACCACATGCAGCACCGGGCCGAAGATCTCGCGATCGAGCGCTTCCGCCTTCGACAGCTCCACGATCGTCGGTGCGAACCAGGTACCCTCGGCCGGCGCCTCGCCCTGATAGCGAACCTTCTGGCTCTTGCGCATGGCCGCGACGTGGTCGGCGAGCATGGTCTGCTGGTCACGGTCGATCACCGGACCGATATCGGTGGAGGGGAGCATCGGATCGCCAAGCACGAGTTCGCGCGCCGCCCCCTCGATCATCTCCAGCATGCGGTCGGCGACGTCGTCCTGCACGAACAGCAGTCGGAGCGCCGAGCAGCGCTGGCCGGCGGAGCGGAAGGCCGACATCACCACGTCGTCGGCCACCTGTTCGGGAAGTGCCGTGCCATCGACGATCATCGCGTTGAGACCGCCGGTTTCCGCGATCAGCGGAACGATGGGCCCGTCCTTGGCGGCAAGCGTCCGGTTGATCGCCTGGGCGGTTTGCGTCGAACCGGTGAAAGCTACACCGCCGATCTTCGGATGTGCGGTCAGCGCCGCGCCCACATCGCCCTCGCCAGGCAGGAAGATCAGCGCATCCTTCGGCACGCCCGCCTCATGCAGGATCCGGATCGCCTCGTAGGCGATCAGCGGCGTCTGCTCGGCCGGCTTGGCGACCACCGCATTGCCGGCAGCGAGTGCGGCCGTTACCTGGCCGATGAAGATGGCGAGCGGAAAATTCCACGGCGCGATACAGGCGAAGACGCCGCGTCCGCGCCAGCCGAGGCGGTTGTCCTCGCCCGTCGGCCCGGGCATCACTTGCATGGCGGAAAACATCTCGCGTCCGCGATTGGCGTAGTAGCGAAGAAAATCGGTCGCCTCGCGCACCTCCGAAATGCCGTCCTCGATCGTCTTGCCGCCTTCGCGGGCAAGCAACGACAGAAGCCGGTCGCGATTGGCCTCGAGCTGGTCGGCGGCGCGTTCGAGAATGACCCCGCGCGCTTCGGCAGACGTGCGCGACCAGACCTTGAACCCCTTCAGCGCCGCGGCCATCGCCGGCTCCACCTCGTCGGGCGTGGCGAAGACCACCGATCCGACCGTCAGCTTCGGATCGTGTGGCGCGACGACCTTTCGCGCCGTGCCGGACGGCTTGAGGCCCGGAATGAGCGGGACGGCGTCGACCGTGTCCACGGCCTTCGCCATGCCCTCGGTCACTTCCGCCAGTTCGTACCGGTCGCCGAACTCGATGCCGGACGAATTGCGCCGGCCGTCGTAAAGCGCGCCGGGTAGCGGAATGTTGCCGTTGCGCGCCGAGCGGCCCTCGTCGAGGCCGAGCTTCCGGGCCGGGCGTTCGAGGAGATCGGAAATCGGGATCTTCTTGTCACCTGCGACCGCCACGAAGGAGGAGTTGGCGCCGTTCTCGAGAAGCCGCCGCACCAGATAGGCGAGCAGGTCGCGGTAGCCGCCGACCGGCGCATAGACGCGGCAGGACACCCGCTCGTTGGTCTTCATCAGGCTGTCGTAGAGCACCTCGCCCATGCCGTGCAGGCGCTGGAACTCGAAGCCCTTCAACTCGCCGGCCATCTCCATGATGGTCGCGACGGTGAGCGCGTTGTGAGTGGCGAATTGCGGATAGAGACGGTCGCGCATGTCGAGCATCTGCCGCGCGCAGGCGAGATAGCTCAAATCGGTCGCGGCCTTGCGGGTGTAGACGGCGTAGTCGTCGAGACCCCGCTCCTGAGCGCGCTTGATCTCCGTGTCCCAGTAGGCGCCCTTGACCAGCCGCACCATCATGCGCCGGTCGTTCGAGCGGCAGAGTTCGCCGATATGTTCGATCACTTCCGGCGCGCGCTTCTGATAGGCCTGGATCGCCAGACCGAAGCCGTCCCAGCCGGAGAGCGAGGGATCGGAGAACACCCGGTCGATGACGTCGAGAGAGAGTTCGAGCCGATCGACCTCCTCGGCGTCGATGGTGAAGTTCAGATCGTGCGCCTTGGCCATACGTGCCAGGTCGATGACGTCGGGCACCAGTTCGGCCATCACCTGCTCGGCATGGGCCGGCAGATAGCGCGGATGCAGCGCCGACAGCTTGACCGAAATGCCGGGGCGGTCGGGCAGCTTCTTGCCGGCATTCATCTTCTTCGCCGCCTTGCCGATGGCGGCAATCGCGTCGGCATAGGATTTGAAATAGCGCCTCGCGTCGTCGCGGGTACGCGCGCCCTCGCCCAGCATGTCAAAGGAGTGCCGATAGCCCCGCGCCTCGTTCCTGGCAGCGCGGCTGAGCGCATCCTCGATGGTTTCGCCGAGCACGAAATGGTAGCCGAGGAACCGCATCGCCTGGCGCGTCGCGGTGCGGACCGTCGGCATGCCCATGCGCTTGACCATCCCGCGCATCACGCCTTCGGGCGTTTCCCCCGGACGGATCACCCGCGCCGACATGCCGAGCGCCCAGGCCGACGCCGAGACGAACCAGCTTTCGCCATGCGCTTCGTGCTCGCTCCAATGGCCTTCCTTGAGCTTGTCCTCAATCAGCTTGTCCTGGGTCAGCGCATCGGGCACCCGTAACAGCGCTTCGGCCAGAACCATCAACGCCAGCCCCTCGCGGGTCGACAGGCCGTATTCGCGCAGGAAGTCCTCGACACCGCCGATCGACCCGGCCCCGTCACGGATCGCCTCGATCATCCGCGTGGCACGCAAATCGATCGAGCGCTCCTGGGATTCGGTGAGCGTGAGCTTCCTGGCAAACCCCTTGATCAACTTGTCGTCGTCGGGCGCATGCGGCGCGTGGAAAGGCGCGATGTCGGTGTGATCGGTGTCCGGCTGGGGGCGGGCAATGGCCATGAATAACTCTCCCGTGTTTTTCACACCATACAGGATTATACATCTATTATCTCACCGATTACGGATATAGAATTGGGGAAAATCTCCATCTGAAAGGCGCTTTTTGGTGAACGCAAAGAGTTTGGACCGCATCGACCGCAAGATCCTCCGCGCCGTACAGGACGACGGGCGGCTGACGAACCTGCAACTGGCGGAGAAGATCAGCCTGTCGCCGACCGCGACGGCCGAACGTCTCAAGAGGCTGACAAGGGACGGCTACATTCTCGGTTATCAAGCCATGCTGTCGCCTGAAAAGCTCGAACTCGGGATGCTGGTCTATGTCGAGGTCAAGCTCGATCGCACCACACCGGAGGTGTTCGACGAGTTCGCCCGGGCCATCCGCAAGGCCGAGGAGGTGATGGAGTGCCACATGGTCGCCGGCGGCTTCGACTACCTCATCAAGGCGCGGGTGCGCGGCATGGACACCTACCGCAGCTTTCTCTCCGATGTAATCCTCTCCCTGCCTGGCATCCGCGAAACCCATACTTACGCGGTCATGGAGGAGATCAAGAACACCGACAAGCTGCCGGTTTAACCATTAGATTATGAAAATCTCCGCAAAACACTCCGCCGACGTTGGTACCGGACGCCGATTGATGTAACGAAGAACCTGACAACTTATCAGCTTAACTTGATTTCAGTTATCGAATGCCGGACCGGGTTCAACTTTTGCAGCTTCTCCAGGACGTCCACTCGGAGAGCGAAATGGCAGGTCTCCTGGAGAGGATCGCTGCCAGATTCGGCATGTCGACGTTCACGATATACGACCTCCCCTCCCCCGAAGACACCCAGCTGAAGCCGAACGTGCGCCTCACCAACGCGCGCCGGTTTCACGACGATTACGACCGTCACCAGCTTCTGGGCACGTCGCCGCTTTTCGCCCGGCTGCGGAAATCGACAACTCCGGAGACCTGGTGCCTCGAGGACATGCGTGAGGGGCGCTCCGAAGCCCAGTACCTCAAGCTGCGGGAAATCGCGGCTGAAGCCGGTATTCGCTCCAGCGCGATGATCCCGGTCCACAAGATCGACGGCACACGCGGCGTCGTGTCTTTCGCCGGAGACCGGGACAAGGTGAACGCCCACGAGCTCAGCATTCTCGGGCTCATAGCGGTGCACGCCTACGACATCTTCGACCGCCTGCCAAATCGGACGGATTCGCTGCCGATCAGGCTCACCTCGCGCGAAGTCGAGGTTCTCGAATGGGTGGCGAACGGCAAGACGTCGGGCGAAATCGCCTCGATCCTCTCGCTGTCGGATCACACGATCAACACCTACATGAACGCGGCGATGCGCAAACTCGACTGCGTCAACCGGACCCAGCTGGTCGCCAAGGCCTTGCGTCTGGGACTGATCCAGTAGGTGCGCCTGACCGGACCTATCGGTCCAGAATGTCGCGCATCTCGACCAGGTTCGAACGCACCCTGAGAACGTAGAAGCCCATCGTCGCCAAATGCGACGGCATGATCCAGCTTGCTTCGTTGCCGTTTGAAATGATGAACGGCGTCATGTCCAGCGATGCGCGCAGCTGATCCGCCGTCCGGTCCCACACCATATCGATGCGACGGTCATTGTACACGTCGGCAAAGTCGGACTGGGTGGCGCGCAGAAGGCCGTAATAGGCGTAGAGCTGGCCATAGGTGAACCAGAAACGGTCGTCGGCGCGTACGTCGAACCAGCCGGCGTCGCTCGCCTCCATCTGCTGACGGAGGATATCGGAGGTCGAACCGATGTCGCCGGTGATGCGGTCGAGGAACTGCAGAAGGTTGTCGGAGCGTGCGTCGAATTCGCCGGTGCAGTTTTCGAGTTCCCCGTTGAAAGCCGTCAGCGCGCGAAGCGCCTCGCGCTGCCGTTCGGGGGTCGAAGGCTGGACGAAGGGCGGCGTGAAGGTCAGCCACCAGGCGTCCTCATCGTAAGCCATCGCCTGACGCGCATCCTGGAGGTTCTGGTTGATCTGCGAGGTGCCGCGCACGCGCCCCAGCCGGTCCACCAGTTCCACGGTCGTGCGCCGGATCACCTGGTTGATGCCGAGCTGGAAGGCCGCCTTGTTGTCGAGGAAGGGGGTGTATTTCCAGTCGAGACCGAAGAGCCCGGCCTTCGACAGCGGCATCGAGGGCACCCAGGTGTTCTGGTTGACGTTGAAGTCGATCAGGTCGCCGGTCACCTGTACGATGGCCGAAGGCGCGCACTTGCCCGGCTGCGCCGCATCCAGCGTTTGCCCCGGACTGACTGTCCGCGCAGCAAATTCGTACCTGTCCGGATAATCCGGATTGTAGTTCGTCCAGCGTTCCGCCACCCAGATGAAGTGTCCGTATCCGACCACGAGAAGAATGAGCAGGATCAGGATCGGCACCCGCACCAGCCAGCCGCGCCTGGTGTACCACCGCCCCACCGCCATGAACGGCCAGAGGATCATTGCGATCAGCCAGCCGATCCCGCGGCCGATGGCGTTGAATATCCGTGCGAAGAATTCGATCACCGGATCAAGCATCGTCTCTGGCTCCATCGATACCGTAAAGGCGCGCCCTGAGTGCCGCCTTGTCGGGAAGGTAAGTGTTCGTCAGATGCGCCACAACATGCCGCCGGTAATTTTCCGGGTAGCTGGCGTAGGTTTCGTAAAAGCCCTGCTTGTCGAAGACGAACCGGCTGACGAAATCGAAGGGCGATAGCCGCGCGATCAACCGGTTGACCAGCCACTTGTCGGGATGGTCCGGCGCGGCGCGTACGAGAAGCATCCTGCGGTCCGGCGCGATGTCGGCCATCCGGATATGGCCGCCCGTCTCGATCGATCGCAACGCCTCCTGGAAGAAGGGATAGAGACCGTCGGCGGCGATCGCCCGGGCGTTGCGCTGGATCCAGGTCTGGAGCCAGACGGGATCGGAGGCGGAGATGTCTTCGTCCGGCGCGGTACGTCCGATCAGGTCGTGCACCGCCATGAGAGCGCGATGGAGGTAGAGCCCCGATGCTTCCACCCAGGAGGCCTGCGGCAGTTGCAGCCGCCCGCTGCGAGCGAGGAAATCGAAGATCCGCTCGTGATCGGCAATATCGATATAGCTGACTTCCCAGGGTCGCGAGCGCCGGAAGCCGGGCGCCGAACGGTCGCAGATCACCGTCATCGCGTTGTCGTCGCGGAACAGGAATATGCCGCCGAAATGGCCCGCCCAGTAGGACAGATGCGGGAAGACGAGCTTGTCCGGCACCAGCGGGTTCTGCCTGATGTCGCCGGTCGACTGCGCCAGCTCCACCATGCGGGTCAGCATCGCATCGTCGCGCCAGCCGGCCTCCGACGTGGTCAGCGTGTCGACCAGCATCCGCAATTCGGTGGCCTTGACCAGAAGTCCGTCGGCGGAAAGCACCCGGAAGCTGACCTCGTTGATCTTCAACAGGTCCTCGATATCGTTGACGATCGCCACCGGCTCCTCGATCTCTCCGAACAGGGCATCCTTGATGGTCACCGCCGAGATCGCCCGGCGGTTGCCCTCGAAGAACTCGTGCATCAGCCCGGCGGTGTTGGAGAACTGGGTGTGCACCACCGGCAGCCGTTCCTGTTCCGGGGTGAGGATGATGAAGCGCCGGTTGACCCCGTTGGGGTCGAGATAAGCCTGGTCGCCGAGTTCCTCCGCCACCTCGGGCGAGTAGCCCGTCATGTCGATCCTGAAGGCCTTGAGTTCGGTCGGTCGCAGACCGAAGGCCACCAGCGCCTTGTTGTAGCGCTCGATCAGATGCGGGGCGTCAACCCTGAGCAGGCTGCCGAAGATCAGCCGGGATGTTTCCAGAAGCTTCATGACAAACCGTCCGGCCTCGACAGGAGTGCCTCTTCACGGCATTCGGGGCCGAAGCGGCCAGCGCCAGTCGATGCAGTGAAATACAACGCTATGCTTCCTCGATCATGTCGCGCACGGATTTTTCGCCCGGCACCGGGACCACTGCATCGTCAGGCGTATCTTCTGGGGACGCTCCGGCTGCGACGAGCCTGGCGATCGTCTTGCCCTTGCGGGTGATGAGGATCTCGTCCCCGCCTTCGACTTTCGCCAACAGTTCACTCCAGCGCTTGCGTGCCTCAGTCACTCCGAAACTCTTCATCGTCCACCCCGGAAAAATGAACCCCGCACAGCTGCGGGCAGGATAGCACGGCCGCAACCCGCACCATAATTCGTCACACGCCCCACGCGCCCTTTTCCTTCAGTTCGCCGATCTCGCGCGCCGCCCTCTCGCGCTGGCGCTCGCGACGGATGATGTCGGTCACTGCCGCATCGTCGGCGCGGTCGGTGTAGCGGAATTCGGAATCGGCATAGCGGTTGATCTCCTGCAACACCATGTCGATCGTGAACGGCTCGCGCAGTTCGGAAATCATCGCCAGCTTCTCGTCGTAGGATTTTTGCAGGAACGGCTCGGGCGTCGCGAACCAGTCGTCCGGCAGATCGAAGTCCATCGCCCGCATCTTGATCGCATCGGTGATGTTCTTGATCGCGCGACCGGTGAAGCGCGGCTCGGCCTGCTTGATCATGTGCAGGTAAACACCAACGTCGCGCAGCGTCTTCGGCGCGCCGTGCGCCTTCTCGAAGCGCTCCCAGACGGCAGCCAGCCCCTCTTCGTCAGGCCGGGAATGCCCCTCGTAGGCCGATTTTACGGCGCGCTTGATTTCCTGGCTTGCGTAGAGCTCGTGGTCGCCCAGCGGAATCTGGTGGTTCTTGCCGGCCAGCAGCGCGAAGATGTCGATATAGTCGTCTTCCGACTGCGGACCGTCGACCAGCCAGCGGGCGCCCGCGCGCTGCCTGAGCGCGTCGTCGACGTTCTCCGGATAGTTCGAGAACATGCCGAAAGTGCAGTTGCCGCGCACCACCGTGGTCGCACCCGCAAAGGCTTCCATCAGCACCGCGGTGACTTCCTGCTGGCCCGAGGAGGCACGGTCGTCCGATCGCTTGGCGGCCACCTGATCGATATCGTCGATGGTGCCGAAGCCGATCGCCCGCGGATTGACCACCGCGTCGATGAAGGCCTTGCAGTTCTGCCCCGACTTGCCCTGGTAGGAGGAGATCTGGTCGACGCCGAAATTCTCGTAGTGGAAGGGATAGCCCGCCACCTGGCAGTACTCGTTGATCAGCCCCGCCATCATCTGGATGAGGATCGTCTTGCCGGTGCCCGGCGCGCCGTCGCCGATGAAGGTGAAGAGGAAGCCGCCGAGCTCGACGAAGGGGTTCATCTGCCGCTCGAAATCATAGGCGACGATCATCCGCGACAGCCGCATGGCCTGGTGCTTGGCCAGATGGTTGCCGACGATCTCGTTGGGCTTCTTGAAGCTCATGGCGAGCGGCTTGCGACGCTGGCCCGGTGCCACCTCGAACCCGTCGAGGGTGAAATTGTCGCTCTCGAGCCGGATGTGCGACTGGGCAAAACCTGCAAGCGCACCGAACCGCGCCGTCCGCGCCAGAAGCGCCTCGATAGCCTCGCGGGCAAAGGCCCGGGCCCGCGCCGTCATCACCGTGGCGTCCGGTGCTCCGGCAATCGCCGTGTCGAGCCCGGCCACGAGCGATTTCAACGCGTCCTGCGGGGTGTCGAACTCGATCTTCGGCTCGCCCGCCTCGGCCGGCTCGCTCTCGCCTTCGAGCGTCTGCAGGAGATAGGCGGCAAAAGTGAAGGCCGTGACATAGCTCGAGGCGCCGAGCAGATCGCGGAAGCGCTGTGCCTCCTCGCCCTGCAACGGGGCGCCGAGATTTCGTGACTTGAGGTCTTCGAGATCGGTCTGCCGGGCAAAGGACTCGCTCACCGCCAGCGCCACGGCCAGTCCGCGCCGGGCGCGATACAGCAGCGCATGTTGCGGGATCGAGAGAAGCGGATCCTGCGGCGGCAGGCCGGCGATCGTCTTCGCCAGTTCCACCTCCTGTGTCCGCCGCATGCCGCCGGTCGAGACGGTGGAGACGAAACGCCGGCCGGTGCCGGCAAGCGCGGTCTTGGACCCGCCATCGTCGGCGCTGACGACGACGATGCGCGTGACCATCTGCTGCGCCGTCGGCCGATGGGCCTCGATCTCCTCCTCGGAGAGCGTCGTCAGTCCCGCGGTCTGGCTCATCGCGTCAAACCTCCGTTATCACCTGGTTGCCCGAAATCACATGGACGGTGTAGTCGGCGAAGATGCGCGCAGCCTCCCCTTCCGCATAGAGCGCCTGATAGGCGTCGTGCGGCACCAGCGCATGCTTCTCGTAAGCGCTCACACCCTGTCGCACCGCCTCGAGATTGTCGGTGTCGATGTGGAATTCCTCGGCCGCCGGCGTCGAGCTCCACAGACCCTTCTTGGCGGGACGCTCCGCCTTGGAAAAGACCTCCTGGATGGTCCAGGTCAGCACCCATCCGTTATCGGGATTGCGCACCCGCGACAGGATCTCGTTGACCCGGCCGGAATTCTCCGTGATGCCAGCCGAATAGAACGGGCCGAGCACGATGCGCCGCAGCTGCTTGGGATGGAGCTCGGGGAACTCCTGGTCGATATTCTGCGCGATCGTCACCGGCGAGAGAGAATAGGCGCCGTTACGTTCCACGCAGGCATCGAAAGCGCGGGCGAATTCGGGGTTCAGAAGCCCGCCGACCGGCAGCGGGATCCGCACTTTCGGATCGAGCTTGCCCTGGTCGGTCACCAGCATTTCACGGATACGTTCGGAGGAATCCTCGATCGTCGCCATGTAGACCATCGGCAGGATCTGGCTGCCGTCGAACACGCCCCAGTGAACCACGTAGTAAGGCCGCATGGTTTTCGGGTTGACCGAGACCTTGATGGTTTCCGGCAGCACGAAGGGGCTGAAGGCCTCCCCCGCGATCACCCCTTCGAGATAGAGCCGCTCCGCCATCTGCGTCTGCATCCGGTCGGGAAACGCCTTGTGGCGGAGGATGAAGTCAGCCATCTCCGCCTTGATCGCGTCTGCTTCCGGAATGGCGGCCAGACGGTCCCTGGCGGTCTCGCGATCGTTCTCGAGCTCAAGCACGTTCTGGAAGAGCGGATAGCCGCTTTCCGCCCGGTTGATGCGGAACCGGTCCATGAAGGCGATGCGGTTCTCCCAGGCCGAAAAGCTGGCCGACAGCCGGTTGACGTACTCCGCCACAACCTGTCCGACGAGACCGTGACCGTAGAGCGGCGAGGAATCATCGGCGAGATAGATGCGCAAGCCCTTCAGCGCCGAACGCATGGCCGAGAAATATGTCCCGACGGCGTCCTGCGGATCCGCCGCCACGCCCCCTGTCTCCGATGCCGGACTGGCCATCGTCTACTGGACGTATTTGGCGGAGTTGTGCTTCTCCATCACCTCGGAGAAGCGGCGCTGGAAAGCATCGTCGGCAAGCTTCTTGCGGCGCTGAATGTCCTGCGTCGAGAGCATGTTCTTCTCGTGCATTTCCAGAAGATCGCCGATGTGCTTCTGCGCCGCGGCGCCGATGCCCGCCATCGTTTCCTCGGCGGCCGTATCGACCTTCGAGCCAAGGGTGTTGATCTTGTGGGCGACGTCCTGCTGGGCCGCCGTCTTCAGCGAGTCCTCGAGCGACTTGTAGAGCACAATGCGCTGTTCGGTATCGATCGACAGCTTGTTGATCAGCGTCGACTGCGCCGCGATCTGGTTGTTGAGCGAATCCACGAAGGTCTGGAACATCGAGGTATAGCGCTCCAGCGTCTGGCTCTCGGCCAGAAGCTCCTGCTCCTTGGCCTGCTTCTCGTTGTATTCGGTGGCCAGTGTCGCGCGCTCGGATTCCAGATCCGCGCGGGTCTTCTGGTCGGTCGACGCGGCGATCCGGTTCTCGACATCGAGCAGCATCGGATTGAGTTCCTCGATGCGCTTCTGCGTCTCCTCGAGCCGAGCCATAGTTGCCTTGCGGCGCTCGATCACCTTCACGAGGCTCTCCTCGGAGGTCTTGTAGCGGCTTTCGAGGATCGTCTTCTGATCCTTCAGGATGCCGACGATGGTGTCGGACTTGGCGAGCAGCTCCTGCAGGTTGCCCGCGAGCGACATGTTGCGCACGCGGTCGGTACGCATGCGCTGTGCCCGTGACTTGGAGAAGATCGAGACGAAATTCTCCCAGCCGGAATAGCCCTTCATGCTCTCGAACTCGGTGCCGAACACGTTGGTGGCGTCCTCGAGCCCGATGATGAGATCGGCGATGTTGGCCTCCATCACCTTCTGCTGACGCAGCACGTCCTCGATGCGCGCGTTCTCGATGTCGAACTCGGCGTCGCCGATCTTCTTGTCGGTGTCGGCGAGCTTCTCGAGGACCACGCCCGACTGTTCGAGCTTGGTCCGCATCTCCTCGACGGTCTTGCGCGTCTGCTGGATTTCGCTGTCGAAATTGGCAATGCTCGCCATGGCTGACTTCCACCTCTCTTTGTGGGTGCCGCAGGCACCGAACCCCGCTGGTTTCGTACACCAGCAAGTTGGATATGGTAAGTCGATTGCCCGTAAAAAAGCCGCCCGCGACGCGGACGGCCTTTCGAAGCCGAAATCGGCAGCAAATTACTCGGCTGCCGACGGATCCTTGAGATAGGCGATGACGTTGGCGATATCCTCGTCCTTCTTCAGGCCGGCGAATGCCATCTTGGTTCCCTTCACCACACCGCGGGGGTCGTGGAGATAGGAGGTCAGCGCTTCCTCGGTCCATTCCGGAACTTCGTCGGCATGGGCCTTCATCGCCTTGGAGTAGTTATAGTCTTCCACGGAGGCCACCGGCCGTCCGACAACGCCGTCCAGGTGCGGGCCGACCTTGTTCTTGCCGTCGACGGCATGGCAGGCGGCACACTTCTTGAACACCTTTGCCCCGGCGACGGGATCACCGTCGGCGCGCGCGACGCCGGTCAACGCAAGTCCGACGAAAATCGCGGCTCCGGCGACGGCGAATTGGGATTTCATCATGATGGTCCTCCATAGCAAACAATTGTTGCGATCAATATCTGTGTCAGGAGACCGACAAAGGCAAGTCTATGCAAAAGGCCGCGACGATACCTCTCACCTCGAGGCATCGAGAATGCCCGCCGTTATCGATCAGGCCATGCGATCGTCTTGGCGATCCATCCGGGAAGGGATGCCAAACCGTGTCTTCGAAAACCGCCGTCGGACTGTCCTTTCAACAGGCTGATCGGCGCCGGCGGACGTAGTCCGCGGCCGTCCAAATCAACTTTGAACCTATCGGCGCTTGAGTTTGCTGCGTTTCAGTGCTTGTTTTTGGCGACCAAACAGGGAGACATCTCAAATGAAAAGAACCATCGCTCTCGCCGTGGCGCTCGCCGCCGGCACTGCAACAGCATTCGCCGCCGAGCCGGACAGCTGCAAGTCGGTCCGCTTCTCGGACGTCGGCTGGACCGACATCACCGCCACCACCGCAACCGCGACGACCGTTCTGGATGCCCTCGGCTACGACACCGACATCAAGGTGCTCTCCGTGCCGGTGACCTACACCTCGCTCAAGAACAAGGACATCGACGTCTTCCTCGGCAACTGGATGCCGACCATGGAAGGCGACATCGCGCCCTACCGTGAAGACGGCTCGGTCGAGACCGTGCGCGAGAACCTGGAAGGCGCGAAATACACGCTCGCCACCAACGCCAAGGGCGCCGAACTCGGCATCAAGTCCTTCGAAGACATCGCCAAGCACAAGGACGAACTCGACGGCAAGATCTACGGCATCGAGCCGGGCAACGACGGCAACCGCCTGATCCTCGACATGATCTCCGCCGACACTTTCGGCCTCAAGGACTTCGACGTCGTCGAATCCTCCGAACAGGGCATGCTCGCCCAGGTCGCTCGCGCAGAAAAGGCTGACGAGCCGGTGGTCTTCCTCGGCTGGGAGCCGCACCCGATGAACGCCAACTTCAAGCTGACCTACCTGTCGGGCGGCGATGACGTGTTCGGCCCCGATTACGGCGGCGCGACCGTCTACACCAACGTGCGCAAGGGCTACACCTCGGAATGCGCCAATGTCGGCAAGTTCCTGGAGAACCTGAAGTTCACCCTCGCCATGGAAAACGAGATCATGGGCGCCATCCTCGATGACGGCCAGGATCCGGAAGATGCCGCAGAAGCCTGGCTCAAGAAGAACCCGGGCGTTCTCGATGAATGGCTCGCCGGCGTGACCACCTTCGACGGTGCCGACGGCATGGCCGCGGTCAAGTCCGAACTCGGCCTCTGATCGACGGTCCGACCCGACTGATGCCGGGCGGCGGGCGCGCCGCCCGGTTCGCATTCCCACCACAAAACCGCCCCCCACAACACCGAGAGGTCCTGCCCGGTGGAATGGCTTGAAGACCACACAATCCCTATCGGCAAATGGTCGGAGGTTTTCGTCGACTGGCTCACCGATGATTTCGGCTGGCTGTTCGATGGAATTTCCTTCGTCATAAGTCACCTCATCGATGCCCTGCTATGGTGCCTGCAGACGCCGCACCCGCTCGTCATCGTGGCAATCTTCTGTGGCATCTCCTGGCTCCTGCGCCGCAAGATCGCGCCCGTCGCTCTGACCGGCATCGGCCTCCTTTTCATTATCAACCAAGGCTATTGGGAAGAAACCACCGAGACGCTGGCGCTCGTCATCGCGGCCACGACGGTCTGCATGCTGATCGGCGTTCCTCTCGGCATCGCCGCTGCCCGCCGCAAGTGGCTCTATTCGATCCTGCGTCCCATTCTCGACCTGATGCAGACGATCCCGACCTTCGTCTATCTCATCCCGGCACTCATCCTCTTCGGCCTCGGCATGGTCCCGGGGCTGATCTCGACCGTCATTTTCGCCATTCCGGCTCCCGTCCGCCTCACCCGCCTTGGCATCGCTGCCACGCCCACCCCGCTCAAGGAAGCAGCCCTCGCCTTCGGCGCCACAAAGCGCCAGGTGCTGACCAAGATCGAACTGCCCTACGCCCTGCCGCAGATCATGGCCGGCCTGACGCAGACCATCATGCTGTCGCTGTCCATGGTCGTCATCGCCGCCCTCGTCGGCGCGGACGGTCTCGGCGTTCCCGTGGTGCGCGCGCTCAACACCGTCAATGTCGCCAAGGGCTTCGAGGCGGGCCTGTGCATCGTCATTCTCGCCATCGTGCTCGACCGCATGTTCCGAACGGAAGGGGAGGATGCGCAATGACCGAAGCCGCCGTCACCATCCGCGATGTCGACATCATCTTTGGCGACAAGCCCGACGACGCTGTCGCCATGCTCGACCGTGGCGCCACCCGCGACGAGATCAGCGCCGAGACAGGCGCCGTGCTCGGCGTCGCCGGCGCGACGATCGACATCCGCCAGGGCGAGATCCTCGTCCTCATGGGCCTGTCGGGCTCCGGCAAGTCGACGCTTCTTCGCGCCGTAAATGGCCTGGCGCCGGTACGTCGCGGAACCGTCGAGGTTCAGTGCGGAGACGAGATCACCAATCCCTATGCCTGTTCCCAGACCCGGCTGCGGGAACTGCGCGCCGACCATGTCTCCATGGTCTTCCAGCAATTCGGCCTCCTGCCCTGGCGCACGGTCGCCGAGAATGTCGGCTTCGGCCTCGAACTCGCAGGACAGAAACCCGCCCAGCGCAAGAAGCGTGTGACCGAACAGCTCGAACTCGTGGGCCTTGGTGACTGGGCCGACCGCAAGGTGGGGGAACTTTCGGGCGGCATGCAGCAGCGCGTCGGCCTCGCCCGCGCCTTTGCCACCGGCGCGCCGATCCTTCTGATGGACGAGCCCTTCTCGGCGCTCGATCCGCTGATCCGCACGCGGCTGCAGGACGAGCTTCTCGACTTCCAGCAGAAGCTGCACAAGACCATCCTCTTCGTCAGCCACGACCTCGACGAGGCATTCCGCATCGGCAACCGTATCGCCATCATGGAAGCCGGGCGCATCGTCCAGTGCGGCACGCCGCGCGAGATCGTCGACAATCCCGCCAACGACTACGTCGCGGACTTCGTCGCCAACATGAATCCGATCGCCATGCTGACAGCCGGTGACGTGATGGCGCCGCTCAAGCCCGGCATCGGCCAGGATCAGGTCACCGCCACCGTCAAGCCGGAGACCCCGCTTGCGGAGGTGATGGACGCCCTGTCGCGCCGTCCCGGCACCATCGGGGTGATCGAGCGCGGCGCGGTGACCGGATCGATTTCGGCCCAGGACGTCGTCGCCGGCTTGACACGTCACAAGCGCGGGTGAACAAAGCCCCCCGATTGAAACGGAACCGGGGAGGACAGGATGAAGGCTCAGGACAAGGCGGCGATCGTCACCGGCGGTGGTTCGGGATTGGGCGCGGCCACCGCACGGCGGCTCGCGGCCGAAGGCGCGAAGGTCGCCCTTCTCGACGTCAATCTCGAACAGGCCGAGAAGGTCGCAGGCGAGATCGGCGGTATCGCCATCGCCTGTGACGTCTCGAATGCCCAGGCCGCCGAAGCCGCCGTGGCGAAAGCTGCGGAAGCGCACGGTGATGCCCGCATCCTCGTCAATTGCGCCGGCATCGCGCCCGCCACGCGTGTCGTCGGCCGCGAGGGCCCGCATGACCTCGACCTCTTCCGCAAGGTGATCGAGGTCAACCTCGTCGGCTCCTTCAACATGCTGCGTCTGGTCGCCGACCGCGCCTCGCGGCTCGATCCGCTGGAAGACGGCGAACGCGCGATCATCGTCTCCACCGCATCGGTCGCCGCCTTCGACGGTCAGATCGGCCAGGCCGCCTATTCGGCCTCCAAGGGCGGCGTTCACGCCATGGCGCTGCCGATCGCCCGCGAACTCGCCCGCTTTGGCATCCGCGTGAACACCATTGCGCCCGGCATCTTCGGAACCCCGATGGTCAAGGCCATGCCGCAGGAGGTTCAGGACAGCCTCGCCGCCTCCATTCCCTTCCCCTCGCGCCTCGGCGCGCCCGAGGAATATGCGTCGCTGGTGATGCACATGGTCGAAAACGTCATGCTGAATGGCGAGACCGTCCGGCTCGACGGCGCCATCCGCATGGCGCCGAAATAATCGCTACGCTGGTTCGACTGCCATGAGTGAAAAGAAGAAGGACGTTCTGCGCGAAACCGACGACGAGGCGCGTGCTCTCGCCCGCAAGCTCGTCCGCGCGGCACGCTATGCGTCCATTGCGGTTCTCGATGCGGAAACCGGCCACCCCAATGCGAGCCGGGTTCTCACCGGCACCGATGTCGACGGCGTTCCGGTGATCCTGATTTCCGCCCTTGCCCCGCACATGGCTGCACTGCGCGCCGATCCCCGCGCCTCGCTGCTCTTCGGCGAAGTCGGCAAGGGCGATCCGCTGGCCCATGCCCGCATCACCGTCCAGTGCCGGGCAAGCGAGGTGGCCCGCGACGGTGACGACCGGGTCCGCATCCGCCAGCGTTTTGTCACCAGACACCCGAAGGCCAAGCTCTACGTCGATTTCCCGGATTTCGCCTTCTTCCGCCTGGAGCCGGTTTCGGCAAGCCTCAACGGTGGTTTCGGGCGGGCCTATGCGGTGACCGCCGAAGACCTCGTCATTTCGTCACCCGCGACCGGGGCGATTGCCGAAATGGAAGCCTCGGGCATTGCTCATATGAACGCCGACCACGCAGACGCGGTCGATCTCTACGCGAAGGCTTTCGGCAAGTCGAAGAAGACCGGCTGGTCGATCATCGGGATCGACGCCGGCGGCGTGGACCTCGCCAATGGCGACGAACTTATGCGTGTGGACTTCGCGAAAATCCTCTCAAAAATTGAGGATTTGCGGCCCGCGCTGGCCGATTTGGCACGTTTTGCACGAGAAATTACCTGAAGATTCTTCTATTTTCTGGCCACCCATCAGAGAATCAAGATACAAGCATAGACAGTTCTAGTTGACGGAATTGTCCATGAAGACATGCAGCATATCGCTTAACAGAAACGTCGAGCAGGCCGCCAAGCTGCTTTCGACGATGGGCAATGCCCGCCGCCTTCAGATTATTTGCATCCTGTTGAATTCCGAAATCGCCGTCGGGGCGCTTGCTGAGAAGATTGGCCTGAGCCAGTCGGCACTGTCCCAGCACCTCGCGAAATTGCGCAAGCTCAACCTCGTCACCGCCCGCCGGGATGCCCAGCATCTCTACTATTCCCTCAATTCCGATGCGGCGGTGAAGGTGCTCGAGACACTCGAGCGCATCTACGGCGATGCCGCAGGAGCCAGCCAGCGTTCTTGACCTTCGGTCGAGGCGATCTCCATATAGGGGTGGAACCGGCGCTTTCCGCCGGCGCGCATCCGAGGACATCGTCATGGCAGTCACATTGAAGATCGAAGGCATGCATTGCGGCGGCTGCGTCCGCTCCGTGGAGCAGGCCGCGCGCGACGTGGAAACCGTCGAAAGCGTCTCCGTCAGCCTCGACAAAGGCGAGCTCGTCGCCGAGATGGATCCGGCGCGGATCGACCGGCTCGTAACCGCCATTGAGGACAGCGGCTTCGACGTCGTATCCCGTTCCGCCGGCTGATCCGGCTCTGCACACCTGGGGCGGTACATGACCGCGAAACCCGACCATCTCACCTTCGACATCACCGGCATGACCTGCGCGGCCTGTTCGGCCCGGGTGGAAAAGGTGCTGTCGCGCCAGCCCGGCGTGGAGAAGGCCAGCGTCAATCTCGCCCTCGAACGGGCGGACATTTCGGGTTCTGAACTCGACAGCGCCGCGCTCTCGGCCGCGATCGGCAAGGCCGGTTACGGGGCCATCCTGCGCCGCACCGATTTCGCCGCAGCCCGGCAGGCGGACGCAGCACGCGATGCCGCCCGCCGCGCTGAAGAGCGCCAGACCCTGTTGCGCCTCGTCATCTCCGCAATCCTGACGCTCCCCATCCTCATCGGCATGCTGCCGATGATGACCGGACTCGGCGATCCCTGGATCGGTGCCGGTTGGCAGGCGATCCTGACCACAGGCGTCATGCTCGCGTCCGGCACCCGCTTCTGGCGCGAAGCCATCGGCGCGCTGCGCGGTGGCTCTGCCAACATGGCCGTGCTCGTCAGCCTTGGCACCGGCGTCGCCTATGTGTGGTCGCTCTGGGTGATGGCGGCACCCACGTTCGGTCTCGGCTTCCACCATGCCGACGGCATGGCAACCCACCTCCATTTCGAGGCCGCCGCGATGGTGCTGACCCTCGTGATGCTCGGCAAATATCTAGAGGCGCGCGCCAAGTCCGGCGCCGCCGGCGCGCTCCGCGCGCTCGGCAGCCTGCAGCCCGAGACCGCCGAGAAGATCGTCGATGACAGCAGCCGCACCGAAAAGGTAGGCATCGAGGCTCTGCGGATCGGCGACCGGATCGTCATTCGACCCGGCAGCCGGGTCCCCGCCGACGGCCGCATCCTCGAAGGCCGCTCGGCACTCGACGAATCCATGGTCACCGGCGAAAGCCTGCCGGTCCCCCGCGAACCCGGCGACATGGTCGTCACCGGCACCACCAATTCCGACGGCGTGCTTACCGTCGAAGTCACCGCGACCGGCGCCGACACCCGGCTCGCACGCATGACCCGCCTCGTCGAGGAAGCCCAGACCGGACAGGCCCCGGTCCAGAAGCTCGTCGACCGTATCTCGGCCGTCTTCGTTCCGGTCATCCTCGTCATCGCTGCCCTCACCTTCGCCGGCTGGATCCTGCTCGGCTACGGCTACGAGCCGGCAATGGTGGCGGCGGTCGCCGTGCTCGTCATCGCCTGCCCCTGCGCCCTCGGCCTTGCGACCCCCACCGCACTCGTCGCCGGAACCGGTGCCGCCGCCCGCGCCGGCATCCTGATCCGCGACATCGAAACGCTTGAGCGCGCCACATCGGTGAGCGCGGTAGCCTTCGACAAGACCGGCACGCTGACCCGTGGCGAGCCGGAGATCACCGACATTCTGCCGGCCGCCGGCATCGAGGCCAACGACATACTGGCGCTTGCGGCAAGCGTGGAAGCCTCCAGCGAGCATCCGCTCGCCCGCGCAGTCACCCGACGCGCCGAAACGGATGCGATCTTGGTGCCGAGGGCCGGAGCTATCCGCGCCGTGCCGGGCATGGGGCTCGAAGGCACCGTCGACGGCGCAACCATCCGGGTGGGCTCGCATGCCTTTCTCGTCGCCGAAGGGATCGACATCCCGGTCGCGGATGACCCGCAGGCCGCCGGCACGCTTGCCCATATCGCCCGCGACAAACAATGGCTGGGCGCCTTGCGCCTCGCCGACGAACTGCGCGAAGGCGCGGCCGATGCGATCGGCGAGCTCGCAGATGCCGATATCCGCACGATCATGCTGACCGGGGACAACGAGCCGACCGCGCGCGACATCGCCCGCCGTACCGGGCTGACCGATTTCCGCGCCGGCCTCAGGCCCGACGACAAGCTCGCCGCCATCCGGGAACTCTCACGCGAGACCTCTGGGCATGCCGCCTTCGTCGGCGACGGGCTCAACGACGCCCCGGCACTGGCCGCCGCCGATCTCGGCATCGCCATGGCCGGTGGAACCGATGCGGCCCGCGAGGCCGCCGACATCACGCTGATGCGTCCCGACCTGCGCCTCGTCGCCGCATCGCTCGACGTTGCCGCCAAAACGCGGCGAACGATCCGTTCGAACCTCGTCTGGGCGCTGATCTACAATCTCGTGGGCGTGCCGCTTGCTGCCTTCGGCATTCTGCCGCCGGTCTTCGCCGGCGCGGCGATGGCCTTCTCGTCCGTTTCCGTCGTCACCAACTCGGCGCTGATGGCGCGGTGGCGCCCGGCGTTCGAAAAGGACTGATCTTTTGAGGGAGAAAGTCGACGGGCACCGCGTCTCGACGGATGCGGTGCCCGTCGTGCGACAGCGGGTTGCCCCGTTGTGCCGCCGGTCCCGATCATATTAGCATTGTTAAACTTGCCCCGGCCTTGCGCGGTTTTTCGCTTGCCGGAGCCCGGCGGTGGTGGCACAAAAACCGTATCGAATCCGGCATCTAGCGGGAGACGGCTTGCCAGAATGCGGCGAACGGGCGAGGCATGAACGATACAAGACGCATCATCCGCTGGGGAATCTCGGCGACAGGCGGCATCGCCTATGCCTTTGCCCGCGACATCCAGTCGGCCAAGGGCGCCAGGCTCGCGGGCATCACCTCGCGCGACCCGGCGAAGGCCAGATCCTTCGCCGCGGAACATCCCGACATAGAGGCCTTCGACAGCCTCGCCGCGATGGCGGCATCGGACTCGGTCGACGCGATCTATGTCGCCAGCCCACATTCCGCGCATCTCGACCAGGCCCTCGTGGCCCTCAAAGCCGGCAAGCCGGTGCTCGTGGAAAAGCCGCTCACTGCCTCGAGCCGCGCCGCCAAGAAGCTCTCGGAAGCCTCCTTCAACGCCCGCACCTTCGCCATGGAAGGCATGTGGACGCGCTACCTCCCCGCCGTCCAGGCCGCCCGCAAGGTGATCAAGGCCGGGCAGATCGGCGCGGTGCGCGCGATTCGCTCCGAACTGGCCTGGCGCCGCCCCTATGATCCGGAGAACCGCTTCTTCGACCCCGCCAAGGCCGGTGGTGCGCTCCTTGATATCGGCGTCTATCCGATCTCGCTCGCCTGCTTCTTCATGGGCGAACCGGACAGCATCGAGGGCAACTGGACAGAAGCACCGACCGGCGTCGACGTCGCCGCCGAGATCACGCTGGGTTTCGGATCGGCGAAGGCCGAGCTCTCCTGCGGCTTCGATCGTAACGGCGACAACCGCTTCATCATCGAGGGGGAAAAAGGCACGCTGGTGCTCGGCATGCCGTTCATCGGCGCCCGGATCCTGGGCCGCTACGGATCGCCGGCCATGGCCGATCTCGCCTTTCCGGGCGGCGAGCGCTTCGGCTCGCGCTGGCGTCGGAAGATCGGCGCGAAACTGCCGCTGCCGGGCGCGAAGCGCAAGGTCTTCCCCGTCCCCGGAACGGGTCTGAGCTGCGAGATCGAGGCCGCCTCCAACGCGATCCGAGAGGGCCGGATGGAGGAACCGGACAACACGATGTCGGACTCGCTGATGGTCTTGGAAATCGTCGAGACCATCCTCGCCGAGGATCCGAAAGAAAGCTGGAAGCCTTGAGCTAGGCCTCCGGCGGAAACTCCACCCGCCCCTCGCCGCAACCGAGCGCCAGCGCCAGTTCCGTCAGATGCACGGCCCGCTCCGCGGTCAGTCTGGGTTGTCCGCCGCCCTCGATGGCCGCGGCCATGTCGGCGATACCGGCGGCGAAATCGATCTGCGAGGGATAGGCGGGAAGGGTTCGGCTGGACGTCGCCGGATAGGGCATCACGCGTCCGCCGAAAAGTTTGCCCGGCAGATGACGGCCCGTTTTCCGTTCGTAGAGTTTGACGAGCCGGATCAGGAACGGCTCCTTCTCTCCGAACCGCATGAGATGTACCGGGGACCGGTGGTCCCAGAGATCGCGAACGATGATGGTCCCCTGATCACCGACGATCGTCAGCGACCGGTCGCGCGGAGCCGCGAGCCCGCAGGTCAGCCGCGCCACCGGGCCGGAGGCGAATTCGATGCAACCGACGGAAAAGTCCGGCGCGAGCTCCAGCCCCTCCGTCCCCGGCCCCTTGTCCGGGAAGGTCAGCGCCGAAAAACTCTGAACCGCCTTCGCGCGGCCGAAGAGCGCGATCAGCCAGGACAACGCATAGCCGGCATGTTCGAGCGTGCAGCCGATCTCGAATTCATGGACCCCGGGCCAGCGCGCGCCGGAGACCGAGCGCCACTCCCGCCAGTTGTCGCGGAACACCGCGCCATCCTCCATCTCGGCATAGGCGAGCCGCGGCGTGCCGATGCGGCCTTCTGCGATCAGCTGGGTCGTGAGCGCCTTGGCGTCCGACAAGGCGTTGGCCGGAGCACCGGACAGGAGCAGCCCTTTGCCGCGCGCGAACGCTGCGAGTTCGGCCGCCTGCCCCGGTTTCATCGCCAGCGGCTTTTCACAATAGACGTGCCGCCCCGCCTCGAGCGCCCTGCGGTTAATCTCGAAATGGCTGTCGGGCGGGGTCAGGTTGACGACGATGTCGACCGTTTCGTCGGAGAGCGCCGCCTCGAGCGAAGGATAGGCGTCATACCCGTGAAAACGGCAGAAGGTCTCAAGCCGAGCCTTATCGGTGTCGAACGCCCCAGCCACGACGAGGCCCGCATGGTTGGCGAGTGTCCTGGCATAATAGTCGGCGACGAAGCCCGTCCCGATGAGCGCGATTCTGGCCATCTATGTCCCCTGCTAGCGGCCGGAGCCTAGCGCAGATCACCTTAATCAGCAGTTGCCGTGGTCTCGGTATCGGCGAGGAAGGCGGCGATCCAAGAGAGTGCAGCATTCCAGTTGATGGCGATCTCGTTGGTCGAATACGAACCCCATTCGTCGATGTAGCACGCCTGCGGCGCGCAGCCCTGCAGCTTTTCCTCCGCGACCGGATCGGCGGGCTGCCCGTTCGGACCGCCGGCGAGAGCACCTTTCGGCGGCTCCGGCAGGGACGGATCCACCGAATGCGCGAACATCAGCGCGAACTGCCGGTGCGAGAAGAGCGTGCCGTAGCCGGTGACGTAGGAGATCCCCATCGCGTTCCGGCCGAGAATGTAATCCATGCTCTCGCGCACGCCTTCGAGATAGTAGTCCTTGCCCGACAGGTCATAGGCGATCGCGGCAACCATCATGTTCTCAAGCACGGAATGGTTCGATCCCCACCCATATCCCTGTCCGGGTTTGTACATCAGGCTGAATCCCTCGCCTTTCTGCACGGCGAGATAGGTTTCCGCCGCCGCCCGTACCGAGGCGCGAATCCAGTCGAGATCGGCCTGCGGCAGGCGCGAGGGCACGGAAGCGAGCTGCAGCCGCGCCCAGCCGGCCGTCTCGCGCCAGTTGATCCCGTCCGAGGTGAACACCCGGCCGTGCCAGTGGGGCGAGGCCTTCAGCCGCTCGTACCACTCGGCCTGGCCGGTGGTGAGATACAGTTCGGCAGCTGCCCAGTAGAATTCGTCCGACACGTCCGGATCGTGATAGTCGCCGCCCCCGTTCTGGCCGTCTGAATAGGGGGCGATCATGTCCGGATGCGCTTCGGCCATAGCATAGGCGTGCTTGGCGGTTTCGAGGAGCTCGTTGGCATAGGTGACGTCGTAGGGCGCGAACAGCCGGGCGCCCTGCGCCGCCACCGCCGCCAGATTGAGCGTCGCCGCCGTCGAAGGCGGATAGAGCACCCGTTGCTCCGGATCGAGGTTCGGGCGCATGGGACCCGGCAACCATTTCTCACCATGGACCTTGTGGTGCACCATGCCCGCGAGTGGCTGCCCCTCCGGCACCATCATGGAGACCAGGAAGTCGAGTTCCCATTTGGCTTCGTCGAGGATGTCGGGGAGGCCGTTGCCGGCTTCGGGGATGCGCAACAGCCCGTCCGACACCGTCGGCGAGGCGCCCTTGCTCGCGTTCAGCGCCCGCTCATAGGCGCCCATCAGCTGGGCGACCGCGATCCCGCCGTTGACGACATACTTGCCGAAGTCGCCGGCATCGTACCAGCCGCCCAAGACGTCGAGCCGGTAGTCGCAGGTGATCCGTTCACCGAAGATCTTGCGCGCCGTCGCCGCATCCAGACAGGGCACGTCCGTATCGCCCTTGTTGGGTGCGCCCCCCGCATGGCCCGCCGGCCGGCCGTAGCCTTCGCCAGCGATTTTTTCGTCGATCGCGACGCCCGAACGGACCGGATAGAAATAGGACATGGCGTCCACGCGCAGCGGCCCGTAAAGGCTGTCGGCGATGGCGAAGGGAAAGCTCTCGTCTCCGTCGACCTGCAGCCGGTAGCCTTCACCGGTCACCGCAACACCGGAAAAGTCGATGGAATGGACCTTCAGTCCCGAAGCACGATCGCGACCGATGGGGCTCGACTTTCCGGAGGCTATTTCCCTGCCGTCCGCATCGACCAGTCGCCATTCGACAGGCTGCCCCGCATCGCTGACAAGCGTCGCCCGCTTGGGACCGTCGGAAAGATAGCCGAGCTGGTTGATACGGATCGCACCGGGCTGCTCGTCCTGATCCGCGAGTGCATGCACCGGCGCCAGAACGACGCAGGCAAGCAGGGTCATAATGGCTCGGATGCGCTTGCTCATTGGCGCCATCTGGCTTCGGCTCCGGTCGGTTGGTCTGGTCGCGGCAGCTGACCGCATGCTGTGCGGAGAAGACCATTTCGGCGTGAAGGAAGCTTTAAACGGCCCGGGCCGCTTGCCCGTTTTCACAACCTCCCGCGCCTGCGAACAAAAAATTTGACCTTTTGATAAAATCACCTCACACTGCTTCCCGACCCGCACAGGCGATGGTGTCTCACCATAAGACCTCAAAGAGACGGGCATCCGGACAACCGGACCTTTTGACCAAAGGGGAACACATGGCCAGCACGCTTGAATCGGGCGACGTCCGTGGCGGACGTCTGTCGCCCGCAGAATACGACGACAATTTTTCCGATCTCCATCCGCCTCTCGACCATCACGAGGCGCTCGTCGAGGCCGATCGCTGCTATTTCTGCTACGACGCGCCCTGCATGAACGCCTGCCCGACGTCGATCGACATTCCGCTGTTCATCCGCCAGATCCAGACTGGCAATCCGGTGGGCGCAGCGAAGACCATCTTCGAACAGAACATCCTCGGCGGCATGTGCGCCCGCGTCTGCCCCACCGAGACGCTCTGCGAGGAAGCCTGCGTGCGCGAAGTTGCCGAGGGCAAGCCGGTCAAGATCGGCGAACTCCAGCGCCACGCCACCGACACCTACATGAGCCGGAACCTGCCGCACCCGTTCAAGCGGGCAGCCTCCTCCGGCAAGCGCGTCGCCGTCGTCGGCGCCGGCCCTGCGGGTCTGTCCTGTGCGCACCGGCTTGCCATGCACGGTCACGACGTCATCATTCTGGAAGCGCGCCAGAAGCCGGGCGGCCTCAACGAATACGGCATCGCCGCCTACAAGGCGACCAACGACTTCGCCCAGCGCGAGGTCGAGTGGCTGATGCAGATCGGCGGCATCGAGCTCAGGCTCGGCCAGCGCCTCGGCTCCGATTTCGAGATCGAGGACCTGGTGAACCAGTACGACGCCGTCTTCGTCGGCATCGGCCTCCCCTCCGCCTACCGGCTCGACATCCCCGGCAGTGACCTGCCCGGCGTGGAATCGGCGATCGATTTCATCGCCCGCCTGCGCCAGGCGGAGGACAAGTCCACACTTCCCGTCGGCCAGGACGTCGTCGTCATCGGCGGCGGCATGACCGCGGTCGACGCGGCCGTCCAGTCCAAGCTCCTCGGGGCCCGCACCGTGTCGCTGGTCTATCGTCGTGGCCGCGAGCAGATGCCGGCGAGCCGTTACGAGCAGGATCTCGCAGCAAGCCACGGCGTCCATCTGGTGTTCAACGCCAAACCCGCCCGCGTCAACGGCGCCAATGCTGTGGAAAGCGTGACCTTCGAATACACTGCCGTCGACGACACCGGCCGGCTGACCGGCACCGGCGAGACCTTCGAGATCGCGGCAGACCAGGTGCTCGAAGCCATCGGCCAGTGGCTGGAGGCGGACACCGGCGAACTCGAACTCGACGGCACCACCCTTGGACGCGACGACGGCAACAAGGCCCGCTCGCCCTATGCCGACAAGATCTGGGTCGGCGGTGACTGCGCCCATGGCGGCGAGGATCTCACTGTTACCGCGGTCGAGGACGGCAAGATTGCCGCCGAGAGCATCCACAAGACGCTTGCTGGCTAAGGAGAACGGATATGGCTGACCTTTCGACGAATTTCCTCGGCATCAAGTCCCCCAACCCGTTCTGGCTTGCCTCGGCGCCGCCGACCGACAAGGCCTACAATGTCGAGCGCGCCTACGAGGCCGGCTGGGGCGGCGTGGTCTGGAAGACGCTCGGCGAGGCGGGTCCGCCCGTCGTCAACGTCAACGGCCCGCGCTACGGCGCCATCTGGGGCCCGGACCGCCGGCTTCTCGGGCTCAACAACATCGAACTGATCACCGATCGTGATCTGGAGACCAACCTGCGCGAGATGACCGAGGTCAAGAAGCGCTGGCCCGACCGGGCGCTGATAGCTTCGATCATGGTGCCCTGTGAAGAAAAGAGCTGGCGCGATATCCTGCCGCGCGTCGAGGACACCGGTGCCGACGGCATCGAACTCAATTTCGGCTGCCCGCACGGCATGAGCGAGCGCGGCATGGGCTCGGCCGTCGGCCAGGTCCCCGAATACATCCAGATGGTCACCGAGTGGTGTAAACAGTACGGCAAGCTGCCGGTGATCGTGAAGCTGACGCCCAACATCACCGATATCCGCTATCCGGCCCGCGCGGCCAACAGGGGTGGCGCCGACGCGGTCTCGCTGATCAACACCATCTCCTCGATCGTCTCGGTGGACCTCGACAGCTTCTCGCCCAATCCGTCGATCGACGGGCGCGGTTCGCACGGCGGCTATTGCGGCCCCGCGGTCAAGCCGATCGCGCTCAACATGGTCGCCGAGATCGCCCGCGATCCGGAGACACACGGGCTGCCGATCTCCGGCATCGGCGGGGTCAGCACCTGGCGTGACGCGGCCGAATTCATCGCCCTCGGCTGCGGCACCGTCCAGGTCTGCACCGCAGCCATGACCTACGGCTTCAAAATCGTCCAGGAGATGATCGAAGGGCTGGAAAACTACATGGACGAGAAGGGCTTCGAGACCATCGAGGACTTCCGCGGCATGGCCGTGCCCAACGTCACCGACTGGCAGTATCTCAACCTCAACTACATCACCAAGGCGAAGATCGACCAGGATCTCTGCATCAAGTGCGGCCGCTGCCACATCGCCTGCGAGGACACCTCGCACCAGGCGATCACCAGCATGGTGGACGGCGTGCGCCATTTCGAGGTGATGGACGACGAGTGCGTCGGCTGCAATCTCTGCGTCAACGTCTGCCCGGTCGAGAACTGCATCTCGATGGTGCCGATGGCGACCGGCGAAACCAATCCGCGCACCGGCAAGACGGTCCAGTCGGACTACGCCAACTGGACCATGCACCCCAATAACCCGATGGCCAAGGAGGCCGCCGAGTAGACAGACACCGCCGGAATATTCGGTTAGATGCGGCGGGGAAGGCCGTCCGGTTCAACCGGGCGGCTTTCTTTTTCCGTCAGGCCTTTTCGTCCGGACCGACACGGATCACCCGCTTGCCGAAATTCTCGCCGCGCAACAGACCGACGAAGGCGCGCGGCGCGTTTTCGAGGCCGTCGATCATTTCCTCGCGGTACTTGATGCGGCCGTCCTTCAGCCAGCCGCCCATTGCCTTGGAAAACTCCGGATAGAGATGGCCGAAGGTGTTGAAGATGATGAAGCCCCTCACGGTCAGCTGCTTGCGCAGGATCTGGCCCATCAGCCAGTTCATGCGGTCCGGTCCGTCGGGCAGGCTCGTGGCGTTGTAGCCGGACACCAGGCCACAGACCGGAACGCGTGCATTGACGTTGAGAAGCGGGATGACCGCGTCGAGCACCTTGCCGCCGACATTCTCGAAATAGACGTCAATGCCGTCGGTACAGGCCGATTTCAGCTGGTCGGCGAAATCATCCGCCTTGTGGTCGATGCAGGCGTCGAAACCGAGTTCGTCGACCGCGTGCTTGCACTTGTCCGGCCCGCCGGCGATACCGACGACGCGGCAACCGAGGATCTTGCCGATCTGACCGACTGTGGCGCCGACAGGCCCCGTGGCCGCGGCCACCACGATCGTGTCTCCTTCCTTCGGCGCACCGATCTGCGTCAGCCCGGCCCAGGCGGTAAAACCGGGCATCCCCATGATGCCGAGCGCCCAGGAGGGATGTTCCGGCGACTTGCCGAGCTTCATCACGCCCTTGCCGTCCGAAATCGCGTAATCCTGCCAGCCGCTTTGAGAGAGCACCCAGTCGCCTTCCTCGAATCCGTCGACATGGCTCTTGACCACACGGTTCACCGTACCGGCCGTCATCACACCGCCGATTTCAACGGGAGCAGCGTAGGAGGGTGCGTCGCTCATCCGGCCGCGCATATAGGGGTCGAGCGACAGATAGACGGTCCGCAGCAGCATCTCGCCTTTTCCGGGCTCGGGAATATCGGCGGTTTCCAGGCGCAGCGTGTTGTCGTCGGGCTCGCCCTTCGGGCGCTCGGCGAGCACCAGTTGGCGGTTCTTGTCGGCTGTCTGGGTCATCAGGGACCTCCTTTGTTGTTTCGGACCTTCGGGTCCGGTCATGGAGGTCTATCTAGCGCGCAGATACAGTTCTCAAGCCCGCGGTTTCAATCCGTCGAGAAACAATGTCTCGAGAAACCGCGCCGCATCCTCGAACCGGCCCTCGCCGCCGCGATCGGGACCGAGCACGGCGCGCACCTGCACGTCGAAATCGGCGTAATGCTGCGTCGTCGACCAGATGGCGAAGATCATGTGACGCGGATCGGCGGTGTTGAGACGTCCGGCCTTCATCCAGCCGGAGATGACCTTCGATTTTTCCTCCACCAGAGACTTCAATCGCGTCTCCAGCATCCGGTGGATGCGCGGCGCGCCTTGCAGCACCTCGTTGGCGAACAGCCGGCTTTCGCGCGGGTAGTCGCGCGACATCTCCAGCTTGCGGCGGATATACATCCGGAGTTCGCGGATCGGATCGCCGGTCTCGTCGAGGCTTTCGAGCGGCTCGAGCCAGGTGTCGAGCAGGCGGTCGATCAGCGCCTCGTAGATGTCCTGCTTGCGCCGGAAATAATAGAGCAGATTGGGCTTGGACATGCCCGCCCCTTCGGCGATCTGGTCCACCGTCGTCCCGCGGAATCCGTGCAGGGAGAACGCGTCCAGCGCGGAATCGAGAATACGTTCCTCGTTCTCGGCCTGAATGCGGGTCTTTCTCGGCTCGGGACTATGATCCATGGTTCGCCTCGCCAACCCATCCGGATCGTAAGTTCCACCCCCTCATTCCCGTCCTTCCAATCGGCCGAATGGCCCTTGACCGCGCCCTTGGCGCTGATAGAGTTTTATCAAACAGTCAATTTCCGTAGCACAGCTTTGCCGACGGGACAAAGAGCCGATAGAAGGCCGTGGCTGCTTCAACATGAGTCCTCTACGGGGAAAAAATGTCCAACAGAAATAACGTCACGCCGAACGACCTTCGCGCATTCTGGATGCCGTTCACGGCCAATCGCCAGTTCAAGCAGGACCCGCGTATGCTGGTCGCTGCCGAAGATATGCATTTCACCGCGTCCGATGGTCGCAAGATCCTCGACGGCACCGCCGGTCTGTGGTGCGTGAATGCCGGCCATTGCCGCCCCAAGATCACCGAGGCGATCCGCCAGCAGGCTGGTGAGCTCGACTATGCGCCGGCCTTCCAGATGGGCCACCCGAAGGCATTCGAACTGGCCAACCGCCTGATCGACATTGCCCCCGACCATATGGGCCATGTGCTCTTCACCAACTCCGGTTCGGAATCGGTGGATACCGCGCTCAAGGTGGCGCTCGCCTATCACCGCGCCAAGGGCGACGGCTCCCGCTTCCGCCTCATCGGCCGCGAGCGCGGCTATCACGGCGTCAATTTCGGCGGCATCTCCGTCGGCGGCATCGTCGCCAACCGCAAGATGTTCGGCACGCTGCTGACCGGCGTCGACCACCTGCCCCATACCCATCTTCCGGGCAAGAACACCTTCACCAAGGGCGTGCCGGAACACGGCGCGGAACTTGCCGACGATCTCACCCGCATCGTCACGCTGCACGATCCCTCGACGATCGCCGCCGTCATCGTCGAGCCGGTCGCGGGTTCGACCGGTGTCCTTATCCCGCCGAAGGGTTATCTCCAGAAGCTGCGCGAGATCTGCACCCAGCACGGCATTCTTCTGATCTTCGACGAGGTGATCACCGGGTACGGCCGTCTCGGCACCGCCTTCGGTGCGGACTATTTCGGCGTCAAGCCCGACATCATGGTCACCGCCAAGGGCCTGACCAACGGCGTCATCCCGATGGGTGCCGTCTTCGTCACGCCAGAGATCCACGACGCCTTCATGAACGGCCCGGAACATCTGATCGAGTTCTTCCACGGCTACACCTATTCGGGCAACCCGATCGCCTCGGCCGCCGGCCTCGCCACCATCGAGACCTACAAGGAAGAAGGCCTCTTCGAGCGCGCCAACGAGCTCGCCCCCTACTGGGAGGAAGGCCTGCACTCGCTCAAGGGCGAACCGCACGTCATCGACATCCGCAATATCGGTCTCGTCGGCGCGGTCGAACTCGAGCCGATCGCGGGTTCGCCCACCAAGCGCGCCTTCTCGTGCTTCCTGCGCGCCTGGGAAAAGGGCCTGCTGATCCGCACCACCGGCGACATCATCGCGCTCTCGCCGCCGCTGATCATTTCCAAGGAGCAGATCGACGAGATCATCGACACGCTCCGCACGGTTCTCAACGAGGTCGATTGATGGCCCGTGGCGACGGGCCCATCCTGACCTTGCGGCTGCCGCCTTGTGCGGCGGCACTCCCCTTCCCGCCGCTGAACGACATAAGGCGGGGCATGTCACGCATGCCCCGTCAGCCCAGACATATGCCGAACCGGCACGTTTCAGACTGACAGGAGACCCCTATGGCCGCACCCGCAGCAAACATGAAGATCAACGCCGACAGGCTCTGGGATTCGCTGATGGAGATGGCCAAAATCGGCCCGGGGGTCGCCGGCGGCAACAACCGCCAGACCGTCACCGACGAGGATGGCGAAGGCCGCAAACTGTTCCAGAAATGGTGCGAGGACGCCGGCATGACCATGGGCGTCGACACCATGGGCAACATGTTCATGACCCGGCCCGGAACCGATCCCGACGCGCTGCCCGTCTATGTCGGCTCTCACCTCGATACCCAGCCGACCGGCGGCAAGTATGACGGCGTGCTCGGCGTCCTCGGCGGCCTCGAACTCGTCCGCACGCTGAACGATCTCGGGGTGAAGACGAAGCACCCGATCGTGGTCACCAACTGGACCAACGAGGAAGGCACCCGCTTTGCGCCGGCCATGCTCGCCTCCGGCGTCTTCGCCGGCATTCACGAACAGGACTGGGCCTATGAGCGCACCGACGCCAAGGGCAAGAAATTCGGCGCGGAACTCGAACGCGTCGGCTGGAAGGGCGACGAGGAAGTCGGCACCCGCAAGATGCACGCCTTCTTCGAACTCCATATCGAGCAGGGGCCTATCCTCGAGGCCGAGGGCAAGGATATCGGCGTCGTCACCCACGGTCAGGGTCTCTCCTGGACGCAGGTGACGATCACCGGCAAGGACGCACATACCGGCTCCACGCCTATGCCGATGCGCAAGAATGCAGGTCTCGGCATGGCGAAAGTCCTGCAGCTCGTCGACGAGATCGCATGGAGCCACAAGCCCGACGCGGTTGGCGCGGCTGGCCACATCGAGGTTTATCCCAACTCGCGCAACGTCATCCCCGGCAAGGTCGTCTTCACCGTCGACTTCCGTTCGCCCGACCTCGCCGTCATCGAGGACATGGAGAAGCGCCTCAAGGAAGGGGCGAAGAAGATCTGCGACGAGATGGGCCTCGGCATCGAGTTCGAGAAGACCGGCGGCTTCGATCCGGTCACCTTCGACGAAAAATGCGTGACCGCCATCCGCGAAGCGGCCGAGCGGCTCGGCTATTCCCACCGCAACATCATTTCGGGCGCCGGCCATGACGCCTGCTGGATCAACCGCGTGGCCCCGACCGCCATGGTCATGTGCCCCTGTGTCGACGGGCTGTCGCACAACGAAGCCGAGGAAATCTCCAAGGAATGGGCCGCCGCCGGCGCCGACGTGCTGATGCATGCGGTGGTCGAGACCGCGGAGATTGTGGAGTGAGCGAGAACGTCAAAATCATTCCGATCGACAAGACCGACGAACGCCAACTGCGCATCGATCTCGCCGCCGCCCTCCGGCTCGCCGCACGCAACGACTGGCACGAGGGTGTGGCCAATCACTTCTCCGCCGCCGTCTCGCCGGATGGAAAGACATTTCTCGTCAATCCGCGCTGGAGGCATTTTTCCCAAGTGAAAGCCTCCGAACTCCTGCTCGTCGACGCCAACGATCCCGAGACGATGAAGCGCGAGGATGCACCCGATCCGTCCGCCTGGTCGATCCATTCGGCGATCCACCGCAACCTGCCGCATGCCCGCGTGGCGCTGCATCTGCATCCGCCCTATGCGACGACGCTCGCGACACTGAAGGACCCCACGATCTACCCGATCGATCAGGTCACGGCACGCTTCTACAATCGCATGGCCATCGACCGGTCCTTCGGCGGCATCGCCACCGAGGAAGCCGAAGGCGAGCGCATCGCGGCCACCATCGGCAATCATTCGGCCGTCATGATGGGCAATCACGGTGTGACCACCGTCGGCCACACGGTCGCCGAAGCCTTCGACGCCATGTACCACCTCGAACGCGCGGCGCGGACCATGGTTCTCGCCTATTCGACCGGCCGCGAACTCAACATCATGCCGCACGACCTCGCCGAGGCGACGGCCGCGGAGTGGGACGTCTACAGGGACGCCGAACAGGCCCATTTCGCCGAGATGAAACGGATCCTCGACAAGGAAGACCCGTCCTACGCCGATTGATCCGCACACCCGAGAAAAAGCAGACAAGGGGAAACAGATGAGCACAGTGATCAAGAACGGAACCATCGTCACCGCCGACCTGACCTACAAGTCGGACGTAAAGATCGAGAACGGTATCATCACCGAGATCGGCCCTGACCTGAAGGGCGACGAGACTCTGGATGCGACCGGCTGCTACGTGATGCCCGGCGGCATTGACCCCCACGTCCACCTCGAAATGCCCTTCATGGGCACCTACTCCTCCGACGACTTCGAAAGCGGCACCCGCGCGGCTCTTGCCGGCGGCACCACTATGGTGGTCGATTTCTGCCTGCCCAACCCGGACCAGTCGCTGCTCGAGGCGCTGCAGCGCTGGGACAACAAGTCGACCCGCGCCAATTGCGATTACTCCTTCCACATGGCGATCACCTGGTGGGGCGAGCAGGTCTTCAACGAGATGGAGACGGTGGTCCGCGAGAAGGGCATCAACACCTTCAAGCACTTCATGGCCTACAAAGGCGCGTTGATGGTGCAGGACGACGAGATGTACGCCTCGTTCCAGCGCTGCGCCGAACTGGGCGCCATGCCGCTGGTCCATGCCGAGAACGGCGACGTGGTGGCCGATCTTTCGGCCCGGCTTCTGGCCGAAGGCAACAACGGGCCCGAGGCGCATGCCTATTCGCGCCCGCCCCAGGTGGAGGGCGAGGCCACCAACCGCGCCATCATGATCGCCGACATGGCGGGCGTGCCGCTCTATGTGGTCCACACCTCCTGTGAACAGAGCCATGAAGCGATCCGCCGCGCCCGGAGTAACGGCATGCGCGTCTTCGGCGAGCCGCTGATCCAGCACCTGACGCTCGATGAGAGCGAATATTTCGACAAGGACTGGGACCACGCCGCCCGTCGCGTGATGTCGCCGCCCTTCCGCAACAAGCAGCACCAGGATTCGCTCTGGGCCGGGCTGCAGTCGGGCTCGCTGCAGGTGGTCGCCACCGACCATTGTGCGTTTACGACCGACCAGAAGCGCTTCGGTGTCGGCGATTTCACCAAGATTCCGAACGGCACCGGCGGCCTCGAAGATCGCATGCCGATGCTCTGGACCTACGGCGTGGCGACCGGCCGGCTGACGATGAACGAGTTCGTCGCCGTCACCTCCACCAACATCGCCAAGATCCTCAACTGCTACCCGAAGAAGGGCGCGATCCTCGTCGGCGCCGACGCCGACATCGTGGTCTGGGACCCGGAGAAGGAAAAAACCATCTCCGCCAAGACCCAGCAGTCGGCGATCGACTACAACGTCTTCGAGGGCAAGAAGGTGAAGGGCCTGCCGCGCTTCACGCTCTCGCGCGGCAAGGTCTCGGTGACCGACGGCAAGATGACCAACGAGGAAGGCTGGGGCAAGTTCGTCAAGCGCGAACCCTATGGCGCGGTCAACAAGGCGCTCTCCACCTGGAAGGAACTCACCGCCCCGCGCAAGATCGAGCGCTCCGGCATTCCGGCCACGGGGGTGTGAGGCAATCGGAACACGCCGCGGGAAGGTGGAAATTGAGGATGACGGCGTTGCTGCGCGGCATCCACCGCATTCCGGGATCGCTCGGCAGGACCCGGATTCTGCACTTGGCCATTTCGGTGTTTCGACAGCTTCCATCCGCCTACGGCCCGATCCTTCTTGCGGACCGGCACGACTGGACCAATCGGGCATGCATAACCGGCCTATACGGCTACGAACTGTTCGATCTCATCCACGACCTTCCAAAGAACGCAATATTCATGGACATCGGGGCCAATTGCGGTGTGTTTTCCCTGGTTGCCGCGGCTCATCTTTCGGACGGAAAAGTCTATGCATTCGAACCCAACCCCGTGGTGTTTGCGAAACTGGCCGCGAATATCATCTTGAACAAGGCAGCGAATATTTCGCCCTTCTGTTTCGGCTTGGCACGAAGCTGGCAATTGTGCCGCGCAAGCTTCAATCCGCACCATACCGGTTTGAGCCATATCCTGCCAAAAGCGGCTCCAGGCCAGGGCAGCCAGGCCTTTGTCCTTGTCCCTGCCGACCAGATCGCAAGCCTGATTTCCCCGGCCGAGGACGCGGAAATCCTGTGCAAGATCGATGTCGAGGGAAGCGAATTTGAAACATTGCAGGCTCTTGACCAGGCCGGGCTCCTCGAGCGCATTTCCAAACTCTACGTGGAAATCGATCAGGACCTTCTCGCTCGGCAAGGCGCCACCCTCGATGATATCTACGATCTTGCCAGCCGTTGCCGCTTCTCGTGGATGAAAGGCAAGAAGGAGGACCAACATTATGACGAGCTGTTTTACAGGCCGAGAGGCGACAAATGATGCAGCAGCACCGGTGGCGATCGCCCACGTCATACGCATTAAGGCCATGGAGGCTTGAGGGATGAGCGATACCGCTCCGATCACACCCAAGGTCTCCGGCGTGCTTGAAACCGCGCTTTATGTCGACGACCTCGAAGCGGCCAACACCTTCTACGGCGACATCCTGGGTCTCGAAAAGATCACCGAAGTCGCTGGCCGTCATGCCTTCTATCGCGCCGGCGAGACCATCGTGCTGCTCTTCATCGCCGAACAGACACGTATCCCGACGACCAACGCAAAACTCCCCGTCCCGCCGCACGGTGCGGACGGGCCCGGCCATCTCTGTTTCGCGGCGGATCGCGAGGCGCTGATCGGCTGGCGTGATAGGATGGAACAAGCAGGCATCGCGATCGAGGCCGATTTCGAATGGCCGAACGGCGCGCGCTCGCTCTATGTCCGCGATCCGGCGGGCAATTCGATCGAGTTCGCCGAACCGAAACTGTGGGCGTAGAACCCGCGGAACCGAAAAAGGGAGAACTGTCATGATCAAGGTCGCACTCGTTACCGCCGGCGGCTCCGGCATGGGCGCCGCCGCCGCCCGCAAACTCGCCGAGACCGGCCATGCGGTCGCCATCCTCTCCTCCTCCGGCAAGGGCGAGGCACTCGCCGAGGAACTGGGCGGCCTCGGCGTCACCGGCTCGAACCAGAAGGAGGACGACCTGAAGAAGCTGGTCGACGGCGCCATGCAGCGCTGGGGCCGCATCGACGTGCTGGTCAATTCCGCCGGCCACGGCCCGCGCGCGCCGGTGCTCGAACTAACCGACGACGACTGGCACACCGGGCTCGACGTCTACATGCTGTCGGCCGTCCGCCCGACCCGCCTCGTGACCCCGATCATGGTCGAGCAGAAAGCGGGCGCCATCATCAACATCTCGACCTTTGCCGCCTTCGAGCCCGATCCGGTCTTCCCCACCTCGGGCGTCTTCCGCGCCGGTCTCGCCGCCTTCTGCAAGCTCTATTCGGACAAGTACGCGCCCGAAAACGTTCGCATGAACAATGTCTTGCCAGGCTTCATAGACAGCCTGCCCGAAAAAGAGGCATTCCGCGAACGCATCCCCATGGAACGCTATGGAAAAGTCGAGGAAATCGCGGAAACCATTGCGTTTCTGGCCTCCGACGGTGCAGGGTACATCACAGGCCAGAACATCAGGGTGGATGGGGGAATTACACGGTCGGTATGAGTAAATTGCCAGTCATTTCAGCACGAAACCTGGATCTCGTCTTCCAGACCGGCGACGGTTCGGTCCAGGCGCTGTCCGACATCACCCTCGACATCGAGAAGGGTGAGTTCGTCTCCCTCATCGGCCCGTCGGGTTGCGGCAAGACCACGCTTCTGCGTGTCATCGCCGATCTCGAAAAGCCGACCGCCGGCGAGATTTCCGTCAACGGCACGACGCCGGAAAAGGCCCGCCTCGACGGCGCCTATGGTTACGTCTTCCAGCAGGCGGCGCTGTTTCCCTGGCGCACCATCGCCAGGAACGTCGCCCTGCCGCTCGAGATCATGGGTCTGACCGCGGAAGAGAAGGCAAGCCGGATCAAGCGCAATCTCGAACTCGTCAATCTCACCGGCTTCGAGAAGAAGTTTCCCTGGCAGCTCTCGGGCGGCATGCAGCAGCGCGCCTCCATCGCCCGCGCGCTCGCCGTCGAACCCGACATGCTGTTGATGGACGAACCCTTCGGCGCGCTCGACGAGATCGTCCGCGACCACCTGAACGCCGAACTCCTGAAACTCTGGGCGACGACGCAGAAGACCATCGTCTTCGTCACCCACTCGATCCCCGAGGCGGTCTATCTCTCCACCAAGATCGTGGTGATGAGCCCCCGTCCCGGCCGCATCCACGAGATCATCGACTGCGATCTCGGCGCCGACCGCCCGCTCGAGATTCGTGAGACTCCCGAATTCCTGAAGATCGCTCACCAGGTCCGCGAGGGCCTGCGCGAGGGGCACAGCGATGATGAGTGAGGCAGGCATCTTCGGGAACGCTCAATTTCAACGGTTTCGCACCAAGAGGGCCCAAACGCAGAGCCTCACTGACTTGTACACCTTCGATAGCAATAAGCCTCAATACAGATTTTTTTCAATGCATAATGGCGCATTGCCAAATTTCTATTTTATACAATTATTGCGTCATTATTTAAGGTTACAAAAAATGAGATATGCAAATTCTGCATCAAGTCGCGTCCTTATTTCTGAAAAGCCCGATGTAACGGGCATTACTATTTATCCAAAACGCTACTTTTTTTCACTTATATTTCTGCCGTTTTGGCTATGGGGCTGGACATATGCTGGCATTTCCGTATCTTCTATTCTTAAGGAAATCCCAGAGAAAAATATCAGCTTTAGTCTCTTACTCTACAATACTGTTTGGGCGTGCGGTTGGATGCTCGGGATGTTTTTTGCAACAACCGCCCTTCTTTGGCAGTTTTTTGGCCGAGAAACCCTCGATCTGAGCTCAACAAAAGTCACAAAGAAAAAAACCGCAATATTTTCAATAGATCATCAGATTTTTGACCCAAAACTAATAAAAAACCCAAGGCCGACAGCGGAATACTACAAGAGAAAATATGAAGACACTAAAGTATTAAATGAGATTCTACCTACATGGTTCGGAGGAGACGTGGTATTCGACTATGGCGAACGAACCATTTTCTTCGGGGGCAATCTTGAGGAGGCTGAAGCAAATCTAATCGCAGATACAATTTCAAGGCGACTTAGCCTTATGACGAGGCTAAGCTCGTGATTCCCATGCGCGACTTTCTCACCGGGCGACTGCTGCCGGTTCTCACCATTCTCGCGGCGATCATCGCCATCTGGTATGGCGCGGCAGTGGCGCTCAATGCGCCTGTGCTGCGCGATTTCGAAAAGCGCGCCGGCGAGCAGACCGAGGGGGTGGAATTCATCCTCAAGACCTGGTCGCAGCCCAAGCCCACCATGCCGGCGCCGCATCAGGTCGCGGCTGCTTTCTGGAAATATACGGTTGGCGTCAAGGTGAGCTCCAACCGCAGTCTCGTGTATCACTCCTGGGTCACGCTCTCGGCCACGTTGCTGGGCTTCGCCATGGGCACTGCGCTCGGCGTCGTCATCGCCATCTCGATCGTCCATGTGCCGGCACTCGACAAGTCTCTCCTGCCCTGGATCATCACCTCGCAGACCGTGCCGATCCTCGCAGTCGCACCGATGATCATCGTGCTGCTCGCCGCCATCGGCGTCACCGGACTTCTGCCCAAGGCGCTGATCTCGACCTACCTGTCCTTCTTTCCCGTCGCCGTCGGCATGGTGAAGGGACTCCGCTCGCCCGACACGCTGCACATGGACCTGATGCGCACCTATTCGGCGAGCCGCGCGCAGGTGCTCTGGAAGCTCCGTATCCCGGCCTCGGTGCCGTTCTTTTTCGCCTCGATCAAGGTGGCGATCGCCGCCTCTCTGATCGGGGCCATCGTCGGTGAACTGCCCACGGGTGCGGTCGCCGGCATCGGCTCGAAGCTGCTCGCGGGTTCCTATTACAGCCAGACGATCGACATCTTCGCAGCCCTCATCGCCGGCTCCATCTGCGCCATCCTGTTGGTGACGCTCGTCGACATCACCGGCCGTTTCGTCGAGAAGCGCATGGGAGCCAAGCCGTGAGCGCGCTTCGCCCCAACTGGCAGGCGCTCGCCGCCATCGCAGCGGGGATCGCCAGCCTCCTCGGCCTGCCCTTCACCGCGACCATGGACACCGGCGCCTCTCTCCTTGTCACGGCGATCGTGCTCGTGGCGGCCATCCTGTCGATGCTGAAACTTCGTCCGGTCGCCGAGGCGATCATTCTCGCCGTCGCCAGCCATTTCGCTGCATGGCTCCTGATCGGCGGGCTGGCGGACGCTTTCGGCACTGCGAGTTTCGGCTATGTCGCGGCCCTCGCCGGCGCCTGGCTTCTGGCCTGGCGGCTGGTCACCGTGCTGTCCGAGATGAAGGTCACCACGCCGGCCATGCAGCGCACGATCGCGCTCGTCGTCCCCGCCATCTTCGGCGTCTGGATCCTGATCCTGTGGGAAGCGCTCACCCGAGGCGGCGGCGTGCCTTTCGTGCTCTTGCCGCCCCCCTCCTCGATCGGCGCGAAGATCGTCACCTCGACCAGCATCCTCGCCGCCGATTTCGTACAGACCGTCATGAAGGCCGTGCTCATCGGCTATCTGATCGGCACGCTCTCGGGTTTCATCGTCGCCGTTCTCGCCGACCGCTTCCGCTTCCTCGCCGCGGGCCTGCTGCCCGTCGGCAACATGGTCGCCGCCTTGCCGATGATCGGCATCGCTCCGATCATGGTCATCTGGTTCGGCTTCGACTGGCACTCGAAGGCCGCCGTCGTCGTGGTCATGACCTTCTTCCCGATGCTGGTGAACACCCTCGCCGGCCTCGCCGCCACCGGCCACATGGAGCGCGATCTCATGCGCACCTACGGCGCCGGACACTGGCAGGTGCTCGCCAAGCTGCGCCTGCCGGTCGCCATGCCCTTCATCTTCAACGCGCTGAAGATCAACTCAACCCTTGCGCTCATCGGCGCGATCGTGGCTGAATTCTTCGGCACCCCCGTTGTGGGAATGGGCTTTCGCATTTCGACCGAAGTCGGTCGGATGAACCTCGACATGGTTTGGGCGGAAATAGCGCTCGCCGCCGTGACGGGGTCCTTGTTCTACGGACTGCTCGCGCTCGCCGAGCGGATCGTGACATTCTGGCATCCGAGTTATCGTCGATGACGAGGGGCCGCTTCCAGAGGAGAATAAACGCATGAAAAAAATGCTCAGCACCCTGATAACCGCCGTCGCCATGACGGCCATGGCCGGCGCGGCGAACGCCGCCGACGAGGTCACCCTGCAGCTCAAATGGGTGGCACAGGCCCAGTTCGCCGGCTACTTCGTGGCCAAGGACAAGGGCTTTTACGAGGACGCCGGTCTCGACGTTACCATCAAGCCCGGCGGCCCGGACATCGCCCCCGAGCAGGTGATCGCCGGCGGCGGCGCCGACGTGATCGTCGACTGGATGGGTGGCGCGCTTGCCGCCCGCGAAAAGGGCGTCGGCCTCGTCAACATCGCCCAGCCTTTCAAGAAGGCCGGCATGGAGCTGGTCTGCCCGAAGGACGGACCGATCCAGACCACCGACGACTTTCCGGGCCACACGCTCGGCGTCTGGTTCTTCGGCAACGAGTATCCCTTCTACGCCTGGATGAACAAGCTCGGCATTTCCACAGACGGCGGTGACGACGGCGTCACCGTGCTCAAGCAGAGCTTCGACGTCCAGCCGCTGATCCAGAAGCAGGCCGACTGCATCTCGGTCATGACCTACAACGAGTACTGGCAGCTGATGGACGCCGGCTACAAGCCGGAAGACCTCATCGTCTTCAACTACTCGGAAATGGGCGTCGACCTCCTCGAGGACGGTCTCTACGCCATGGAAGACGACCTCAAGGATCCGGCCTTCGCCGACAAGATGGTCCGTTTCGTCTCGGCGTCGATGAAGGGCTGGAAATACGCCATCGAGAACCCGGATGAAGCCGCCGGGATCGTCATGGACAATGGCGGCCAGGACGAAAACCACCAGAAGCGCATGATGGGCGAAGTCGCCAAGCTGATCGGCGAACCCGACGCCAAGCTGATCGAGGCTGCCTATGAGCGGACAGCCAAGGCTCTCCTCGATCAGAAGATCATCGAGAACGAGCCGTCGGGCGCCTGGACCTCGGAGATCACCGACAAGGTGACCGTGGAGTAATCCGCACTCCTGTCTCAAACTGCCAGCCGGCCGGGAGCAATTCCGGCCGGTTTGCTATAATGCCCCTGAAGACCAGACCGGAGCCACGCCCATGACCAGCCGCCTCACCGACCGCATCGACCAAGGACAGGGCAAGGCGAAGGCCGACATCGTGCTCAAGGGCGGCCGTCTCTACGACCTCGTCACCGGCGAATTGCGCGAGGGCGACATCGCCCTTTGCGGCGAGACGATCGTCGGAACGCTCGAAAGCTACGACGGCGTCGAGGAGATCGACATCTCCGGCCGCATCGTGGTGCCGGGTTTCATCGACACCCACCTCCATATCGAATCCTCGCTCGTCACGCCGCACGAGTTCGACCGCTGCGTCCTGCCGCGCGGAATCACGACCGCCATCTGCGATCCCCACGAGATCGCCAATGTGCTCGGCGCGCCCGGCATCCGCTTCTTTCTCGATTCCGCCGAGCGCACCATCATGGACGTGCGCGTTCAGCTGTCGAGCTGCGTGCCCGCCACACATCTCGAAACCGCCGGCGCGGAACTCAAGATCGAGGACCTGCTTCCCTTCCGCGACCACCCCAAGGTGATAGGCCTCGCCGAGTTCATGAACTTCCCCGGCTTGCTCGCCAAGGACCCTGTCTGCATGGCCAAGCTTGAGGCCTTTCAGGGCGGCCATATCGACGGCCATGCGCCGCTGGTCCGCGGCTATGCGCTCAACGGCTATCTCTCGGCCGGTATCCGCACCGACCACGAGACCACCACCGCCGAAGAGGCGCTCGAGAAACTGGCGAAGGGCATGCATATTCTCGTTCGCGAGGGCTCCGTCAGTCGCGACCTCGATGCGCTGATCCCGATCATGACCGAGCGCAACTCGCCCTTCCTGGCGCTGTGCACCGACGACCGCAATCCGCTCGATATCGCCGAGCACGGCCATCTCGACTACATGATCCGCCATGCGATCGCCGAGGGGGCCGATCCGCTTGCCGTTTACCGCGCTGCTTCCATCTCCGGCGCCCGCGCCTTCGGTCTGCGCGACCGCGGCCTCGTCGCTCCGGGCTGGCGCGCCGATATCGTGGTGATCGACTCGCTCGAAGGCTGCAACGCCAAGATGGTCTTTTCTGCCGGCCGTCGTGTCACCGACGAACTCTTCGCCACCCGCGAGACCGTCGCCCCGGTCGGGCTGGAAAGCGTCAAGGCCCCGAAGGTCGACGCCACCACCTTTGCCGTGCGCAAGAACAATCCCGAGACCGCCGTCATCGGCATCCTTCCGGGCAAGATCATCACCGAGAAGCGCATGCTGACCCTCGACGTCTCGGAGGGCGAGAAGCATGCCGATATCGACCGCGACATTCTCAAGGTCACGGTGATCGAGCGCCACGGCAAGAACGGCAATATCTCCACCGGCTTTGTCCAGGGTTTCGGCCTCAAGCGCGGCGCCATCGCCTCGACCGTCGGCCACGACAGCCACAATCTCTGCGTCATCGGCGCGGACGAGGTCTCGATGGCGACGGCCGCCAACCGCATGGCCGAGATCGGCGGCGGCTTCGTGGTGGCCGAAGGGGAAAAGGTGATAGCGGAGATCGCCCTGCCCGTCGCCGGCCTGATGAGCCTCGAATCCTACGAAACCGTGCGCGGACGCCTCATCCCCCTGCGCAAGGCCGCGCGCGATCTCGGCGGCACGCTGGACGAACCGTTTCTCCAGCTCGCCTTCCTGCCGCTGCCGGTCATCCCGCACCTGAAGATCTCCGATCGCGGCATGGTCGACGTCGACGCCTTCGAAATCATCGAGGCGTAAGCAGGCCGACGTTCACTGTCGGGGAGAAGCACCCGCCTCTCTCTTCGTCATTCCCGGGCAAGCGCAGCGCGACCCGGGAATCCATTCCGTGATGTCGGCTGAACGGTATGGATGCCCGGATCAAGTCCGGGCATGACGAGGGAATGGCGCCTCACCCGGCCGTCACGTCTCCCGCCGACAGTCCCTTGATCAGCGCAAACCCGTTGGGCTTCAGTTCCAGCTTTCCGTCGCCGATTTCGGCATTGCGCGAGACGCTCTCGAGGCTCGCGGGGCCCGAAAGCGAGGCCGTGCGGGCGCGATCCGAGAGGTTGAAGATGCAGAGCACCCCGTCCGCTCCCTCGTCCCGGCTAAAGGCCAGCAGCGGTTCGGGCAGATCGGCGAACCGCGTCTCCCCGTTCATCAGCGCAGCGGAATTTTTCCGGTAGCCGATCATCTCCCGGTAGAAGGCGAGAATCGAATTCGGGTCGTCCTCCTGGCGGTCGACGGCGCGTGCCGCCTGCTCCGGCTTAACCGGCAGCCACGGCCTGGCATCGGAGAAGCCGCCGTGCTCGGCCTGCGCCTGCCAGACCATAGGCGTCCGGCAACCGTCGCGGCCCTTGTATTCCGGCCAGAAGGTGATGCCGGGCGGGTCGACCAGTTCCTCGAAAGCGAGCTGGGTTTCGGTCTGCCCGAGTTCCTCGCCCTGATAGAGGCAGATCGTGCCTTCGAACGACAGGAGCAGGGCCGCCGCCTGCCGGGCAAGATCGTCGAGTTCGAGCGAATGGCCCGCCCAGCGGCTGACGTGACGAATTACGTCGTGGTTGGAAAAGCTCCAGCACGGCCAGCCGTTGCGTGAGCGCGCCGCGTCGAAGAAGGCCTGCACGCAATTGCGGAAATGCGCGGCCGTGAAGTCCGGGCTCAGCAACTCGAAGGAATAGGCCATGTGCAGCTTGTCGCCGTCGGCGGTGTACTCGGCCATGATGGCATTCGCCTTGTGGCTTTCGCCCACCTCGCCCACCATCATGCGGGCGTCGTACTTGTCCATCGTCGCACGCATGCGGCGCAGGAACGGAACATTCTCGGGCCGGTTCTTCGAATAGATGTGATCCTGCATGTCGTAGGGCCTGACCGCCGTGCGCCCGGCATGCGTCATCAGCGGCGGATTGTTCCGCAGCCGCGGGTCGTGGAAATAGTAGTTCACCGTATCGAGCCGGAACCCGTCGACACCGCGGTCGAGCCAGAATTCCATGATGTCGAGGATTTCGTCCTGGACCTGCCGGTTGTGGAAGTTCAAATCCGGCTGAGAGGTCAGGAAGTTGTGCAGGTAGTATTGCCGCCGCCGCGTGTCCCACTGCCAGGCCGAACCGCCGAAGACCGAAGGCCAGTGGTTGGGTACGAACCCGTCTTCGTCGGCATCCGCCCAGACGTACCACTCGGCTTTCGGATTGTCGCGCGAAGAGCGGCTTTCCTCGAACCAGGGATGCCGGTCCGAGGAGTGCGAGTAGACCTGGTCGACAATCACCTTGAGCCCGAGCTCATGGGCGCGCGCGATCAGCCGGTCGAAATCCTCGAGCGTACCGAAGGTCGGGTCGATATCGCGGTAATCGGAAACGTCATAGCCCATGTCGTCCATGGGCGAGGTGAAGATGGGAGAGAGCCAGATGGCGTCGACGCCGAGCGAGGCGACGTGGTCCAGCCGGTCGGTGATCCCCTTGAGATCGCCCATTCCGTCGCCGTTGGAATCCTGGAAAGAGCGGGGATAAATCTGGTAGATAACCGCGCCGCGCCACCAGTCGGAATTCGTCTCTGCCATGCAAGCCTCCGGGGAAGGGTTTCAGTCGGGCTCTCTCCGAGCTCCCGAAACCCAACGCACGGTCAGGCTGCCGGTTGCTCCTCGAGGCCGAGAAGGAAGTTGATCGAGGGGCGGGATTTGACCAGATCCTCGATCGAGTACTGCGACAGCACTTCGAAGAACGCGCCCAGCGCCTTGCGAAGCGCGCTGTTGAGCCCGCAGGAATCGACAAGCGGACAATCGGCGAAGTCGTTCTCGAAGCATTCCGCCATGGCGAAGTTTTCCTCGGTCACGGTCACCACGTCAACCAGGGTGATCTCGTTTGCCGGTCGAGCCAGCCGGATGCCGCCATTGCGACCCCGCACGGTCTCGACGAGACCGGCCTTGGTCAGCGGCTGCAGGATCTTGAACAGAAACAGTTCGGAAACCGAATAGGCCTTGGCGATGTCGGCGATGCGGCTCAGATTGCCCTTGTTCGCTCCGCAATACATCAGTATCCGGATGGCGTAGTTGGTCTGGCGCGTCAGTCGCATCGAAAGCTCCTCATGGTCTGCCTCTAGTTTAGAATGATTCAAGGCAGAAAGTGAACCGTTTTATTCAGGTTTTTTTCGGGGCAGCGGCGGTCGATCGATTTACCCGGATGAAACCTTGCAGGCGTCCAATGCGTTAGCAAGCCACTAAGGTATCAAAATGGCAATCGAAGACGAGTTTGAAAAGAAGAACGGCTTCCCCCGTTCGGCCGCCACTCTGGCGAACTGGCGCAAGCAACCGTTCAGCCGATGGTCGTTCCGCAACACCGCCGAGCTCGTCCCGTCGGCGCGCATTGCCACAGATTCTCCGCGCACCCTGCCGCCCAAGGCCCCGAACCAGCATCTGATGGGAAGCCCGATCCGCCCCGGCTCCGACGAGACGGTGGCCTGGTTTCTCGCCCGCAGCCAGACCGACAGTTTCCTCATGTCGCGCAACGGCCAGATCGTGGCCGAATGGCATGGCACCGGCGTCGACCGTGCCGATCCGCATCTGGTCTTCTCCGTCACCAAGTCCGTCACCGCGCTCATCTTCGCCATCCTGGAAGAGGATGGTCTCGTCGACCCGGCCATGCCCGTCGGCATGATCCTGCCGGAAACCCGCGACAGCGCCTTTGGCGACGCGACGTTGCGCGAACTCCTCGACATGCGCGTCAGCCTCCATTTCGAGGAATCCTATCTCTCCGACGGCGACTATGCGCGCTACCGCCGCGCCATGTTGTGGAATCCGCCCGTCCCCGGCCAGCCCGAGGAAGGGCTGTTCGAAATGCTCTGCAGCCTGAAGAAGGGCGATGCGCCGCACGGTGGGTCCCATGCCTATCAGTCACCCAATTCCGACATGCTCGGTGTGGTCATAGAAACCCTGTCCGGCCGCCGCTTCACCGATCTCGCCTCCGATCTGCTGTGGAAGCCGCTCGGCGCTTCGGCCGACGCCTTCCTCACGGTCGACCGCTCGGGCACACCGCGTACCGCCGGCGGGCTCTCCTGCCGCCCGCACGATCTGCTGCTTCTCGGCGAGATGATGCTCAACGAGGGTGTCGGCAAGGCCGGACGCATCGTGCCGGCACGCTTCATCGCCGACATGATCGAGAACGGCGATCCCGACGCCTGGCGTAACGGCGATCAGGCCGAGTTTCTCCCCGGGGGCCGCTATCGCAGCCAGTGGTACCAGGTTGGCGGAAACAGCCGCGCCTTCCTGGCCGCGGGCATCCACGGCCAGTATGTCTTCGTGGATCCGGAAAGCCGCACCGTCATCGTCAAGTTCGCCTCCCAGGACGAACCGCAGGACGATGCGCTGGACCAGGAAAACCTCGCCTTCTTCCGTCGGCTCTGTGCGGAAACGGTGACCGCAGACGCCTGAGGCGTCCGCTTTCTCCTTACTCGAAGACGATGCTCGGCGCCGGCTTCGCGCTCGAGGCCGCAGCCTCCAGCCCCGCCTTCACACCCTCGGCGATCGCCAGATAGGCCTGCGCATGCGGCCCGTCGGGCGCGCAGGCGACGACCGGCTTGCCCGCATCCGAGGTTTCGCGGATCGGCATGGCGAGCGGCACCTCGCCGAGGAACGGCACCCCGATCCTTTCCGCTTCAGCCCGCGCACCGCCATGACCGAAGATGTCGTGACGGCTGCCGCAATCGGGGCAGACGAAATGGCTCATGTTCTCGACGATTCCGAGGATCGGCACGTTGACGCGCTTGAACATGTTCACGCCCTTGCGCGCATCGAGCAGCGCCAGATCCTGCGGCGTCGAGACGATCACCGCGCCGGCAAGCGGCACCTGCTGCGCCATGGTCAGCTGTGCGTCTCCCGTGCCGGGGGGCATGTCGACCACCAGCACGTCGAGTTCGCCCCAAGCCACCTCGCGCATCATCTGGGTGAGCGCCGACATCACCATCGGACCACGCCAGATCATCGGTGTATCCTCTTCGACGAGGAACCCGATCGACATGATCTTCAGGCCGTAGTTTTCCATCGGCTTGAGCACACGGCCCTCGAGCTGTTCGGGACGACCGGAAATGCCGGTCAGTCGCGGCACGGAGGGGCCGTAGATATCAGCGTCGAGCAACCCGACCTTCATCCCCTTCGCTTTCAGCCCCAGCGCTATGTTGACGGCCGTGGTCGATTTGCCGACGCCGCCCTTCCCCGAGGCGACCGCGATGATCTTGGCGACGCCGGGAATATCCACCTTCGGCCGGCCGCCGGACGCGCCCTGGCCCGGAGCGCCGCCGTGGGAATGCGAATGGGAATGACCGTGGCCGCCCGGCGCCGGACGCGGAGGCGGGGCGGTATGGGCGTGTTCGCTGCCGCCCTCGCGCGCCGCGGTCAGCGCCACCATCGCGCTCTTCACCCCTTCGACGGACAAGGCTGCCTTTTCCGCGGCCATCCGCATCGGTTCGAGTTCCTTCGCCTTTTCGGCGGGAACCGTGAGCGAGAAATAGGCTTTGCCGTCGGCGATGAAGATGTCCGAGACGATGCCGAGCGTGACGATGTCGGTTTCGAGGTCCGGCCCGCGCACCGTGCGCAGCTTGTCGAGAATCTGGTCCTTGGTGACTGTCAATGGATACTCCGTCCCTTGCTTCTGTCCCTCACATAAGGCCCCGCGCGCGTCCTTCCAATGCCTTTCGGGCCGATGCCCTCAATTCCGTTCCTTGCCGATCAGGAACAGCGGCACGATGAAGGTCAGCATCAACAGCCGCGAGACGTGATGAGCGGCGACGAAGGTCGGGTCCATACCCATGACGACCGAAATCGCCACCATCGTTTCCACGCCGCCCGGTGCGAGGGCGATGAGCAGCAGCGGGAGCGGAAAGCCGGTCAGGAAGGCGGCCAGAAGCGCGAAAACGGCGGCGATCCCGCCGGAGATGCCGGTCACGACGAGACCCGCCGTCAGCGACCGGCGCAGATCGGTCAGCGAAATGCCCGAGAACCGCGTGCCGATCATGCTGCCGAGCGAGATGAAAGCGGCTATGGCCAGCCACGGAGGTACGACCCCGGAAACGATTTCGCTGCCGTGCAGAAAGGCCGAGATCACGATGCCGCCCATCAGAAAAGGCGCCGGGACGCGAACCCGCCTGAAAACCCATCCGAGCGCCGCCGAGGCCAGGATCATGATCAAGAGCGTCGCCGGTGGAAGCGTGGCGAGGGGCACCACCGCGATTCCCGGCAGTTCACCGATCACCGTCACGATGAGCGGCACGAGCAGCGTCAACGCCAGCACCCGCACGCTCTGCACCAGGCTGATAACGGGAAGGTCGGCCTTGATCCCCTCCGAAAGCCCGAGAACGTAGCTCAGATGGCCCGGGAAGGCGCTCATCAGTGCCGTCGTCCGGTCCATCCGCCAGTACCGGATCAGCAGCGCCCTGCTGGTGACGATAATCACCAAGAGCATGACGCCGAGGCAGATCAGCGAAACCGGCCAGCGCGCGGCGGCCGAGACGACTTCCGGCGTCACGGTCTGCCCGATCGACACACCCAGGAACAGGAACACCACATCGCGGAAGCGGCGATCGATCACCAGATCGAGACCGGCGAGGCCCGCCGCAGTCACCGCGCTTGCCGGCCCGGTCAGAAACGGCGCGGGAAACCCGATAGCCCAGGCGATCACCGCGCCGAGAGCCCCGATCAGGAGGGTAAGAAGGGTGCGGCCGAAAGGCGCGAACATCATGAAGGAACCTTGATGCGGATTGGCATGCGGGATGGCGCGAATCCGGTATAGTCCGGGCGCTGGGTGAATTGAAGCACGACCCGCCCGGCATGCAGAGAGAACGGAACGCGCAATGGCCATCGAAAATCTGCTCGCCTTTCTGCTTGCCTCCACCATCATCGAACTCACCCCGGGTCCGAACATGGGTTATCTGGCGCTGGTCTCACTCGGCGAGGGCCGCCGTGCCGGCCTCATGACGGTCGCCGGCATCGCGCTTGGACTGGCGACGATCGGCACCGCCTCCGCGCTGGGCTTGGCCGGTATCATCTCCAATTCCCCGCTAGCGTACGAAGCGTTGCGCTGGGGCGGCATCGCCTTCCTGCTCTACCTCGCCTTCGACGCCTGGCGTTCCGTGGAAACGGAGAGTGTCGACCATACTTCCGCCGCCCATTTCCGGCGCGGCCTGGTCACAAACCTCCTCAACCCGAAGGCGGCACTCTTCTTCGTCACCGCCATCCCGGCCTTCCTGCCGCGCCGCGAGGAAGACCTGAGCGCCAACCTTTTGCTGGTGGCGGTCTACGTCGCGGTGGCGACCGTCATACATGGCGGCATCGTGCTGCTCGCAGGCAGCCTCGCGCCCTATCTGACTGATCCTGAGAGATCCCGACGCCTGCGGCGATTGCTCGCCCTTCTCCTGGCCGGCGTGGCGATCTGGTTCGGCTGGTCGACGGCAAAACCCGTCTGACCGCGCTCAGAACATCAACGAAAAGATGCCGAGAAGCGCCGGCAGCGCCTGAACGTAGAATATCTTCCGGGAGGCCGTCAGAGCGCCGTAAATCCCGGCGGCTGCGACGCAGGCAAAGAAGAACAGCGCCACATGGGACTGCCAGACCGGATTGGTGATCAGCACCGACCAGATCAGGCCGGCCGCGAGAAACCCGTTATAGAGGCCCTGGTTGGCCGCCAGTGTCCGGGTCGGGGTGAACAGGTCCTTCGGCAGCGAGCGGAAAACCTTGGGTCCCCGGCTTTCCCAGGCGAACATCTCCAGCCAGAGAATGAATAGATGGATCGCCGCCACAAGGACGGCGATGATAGCGCTGACGATGGACAAGCGCGCCTCCCCGAACAATCGAGGGAAAACCTTGCCCGCTTACGCTGGTACAGGCAACGCCCGCCAGCACGTCATCCCCGTCTTTGCGTCTCAGCCGCAGAACTGAGAACGCCCCGCATTGCGGCCAGAAAAGATGCATCCGCCGAGGAAAGTCCCTTCCAGCGCATTGTATCCGTGGTAGCCGCCACCGCCGAAACCCGCCGCCTCGCCGACCGCAAACAGACCGGGCACCGGCTCGCCATCCGCACCGAGCACCCGGGCTTCGAGATCGGTTTCCAGCCCGCCGAGTGTCTTGCGCGTCAGGATATGCAGCTTCACCGCTATCAACGGCCCCTTGGCAGGATCAAGAATCTTGTGTGGTTTGGCCGTGCGGATCAGCCTGTCGCCGCGATATTTCCGGGCGCCATTGATGGCGATCACCTGCAGGTCCTTGGCGAACGGATTGTCCACCTGCAGGTCCCGCGCGACGATCTGCGCCTTCAGCCTATCATGGTCGACATGATGCTCCGGGGCCAGCCGGTTCATGCCCTCGACCAGCTTTTCGAGCGTGTCGGCGACGACGAAATCCTCGCCGTTCTTCTTGAACGCCTCCACCGGTCCCGGCGCGCCTTTCGCGCCCAGACGGCTCTTGAGCACCTCCAGCCATTTCTTCGAGGTCAGGTCCGGGTTCTGCTCCGAGCCCGACAGCGCGAATTCCTTCTCGATGATCTTCTGGGTCAGCACGAACCAGGAATGCTCGTGCCCGCGCCGCCGGATTTCCTTCAGCGTCGAGAGCGTATCGAAGCCCGGCAGACACGGCACCGGGAGCCGCTCGCCATCCGCGTCGAACCACATCGACGACGGCCCCGGCAGGATACGGATACCGTGCTTGGGCCAGATCGGGTTCCAGTTCTTCAGACCTTCCGTGTAGTGCCACATCCTGTCGCCATTGATCACCCTTCCGCCGGCCCGTTCAGTGATACCGATCATCCGCCCGTCGACATGGGCGGGCACGCCGGCCACCATGGTCTTCGGCGGCGGGCCGAGCCGGTCGACCGGCCAGTTCTTGCGCACCAGATCGAAATTGCCGCCGATCCCGCCGGAGGCAACGATAACCGAAGAGGCAGACAGCCGGAAATCACCCGACACGTCGCGATTGGTCGAATGGCCGCGCTCCGCCCGGTCCTCCGCCAGGATCGCGCCATGCACGCCCGTCACCGTGCCATTTTTGACGCCGATCCCGTCCACCCGGTGACGGAAGCGGCAATCGATCAGGCCTTTCTGGCGGTGTTCGTCGACGCGGCGCACGAAGTGTTCGATCGCGCCCGGACCCGTCCCCCAGGTCACATGGAAGCGGGGCACCGAATTGCCGTGGCCATTTCCGAAGCCGCCGCCGCGCTCGGCCCAGCCGACCACCGGGAACCAGCGCAGGCCCATCTGGTAGAGCCACGACCGCATCTCGCCGGCTGCGAAATCGACGAAGGCTTCCGCCCAGCGGCGCGGCCAGTAATCCTCGGCGCGGTCGAATCCCGCCGAGCCCATCCAGTCGGAGAGCGCCAGCTCACGGCTGTCGCGAATGCCCATGCGGCGCTGTTCGGGACTGTCGACGAGAAAGAGCCCGCCGAGCGACCAGAACGCCTGTCCGCCGAGAAAGCCTTCCGGCTCCTGGTCGAGAAGGATCACCCGCTTGCCGCGGTCTCCCAGTTCGGCCGCTGCCGCCAGGCCCGCAAGTCCGCCGCCGACGACGATGACATCCGCATCCGCCATTCCTGCCCTCCCTGCAGGTTTGTACTTTAGCGATGACTATGGAGCCAATTGACGCTTACGGAAAGCCCATCCGCGTAAGCTAGCGGACATTTCCGGGGGAGAACGCGTCCGGTATCGGCCTAGAACGTCACCGCCTTGAATTTCCGGGTCTGCTCGGTGAGCGCGCCTTCGGTAGGCAGACGCTCCATAGAGGAGGCACCGTAGAAGCCGTGGCAGTTTTCGGTGTTGTTGAGCATGTATGAGGCGTCTTCCGGCGAGGCCACCGGCCCGCCATGGACCAAGATGATCGCATCCTTGTTCACCTTCAGCGCCGCCTCGGCCCATTCATTCGCCATGGCCGGGCAGTCCTCGAGCTTGAGCGCGGTTTCCGCGCCGATCGAACCGCCGGTGGTCAGGCCGAAATGGCAGACGATGATGTCGGCGCCCGCTTTCGCCATCTCAGCCGCTTCGTCGGCATTGAAGACGTAGGGCGTGGTCAGCATGTCCATCTGGTTGGCAAGCCGGATAAGGTCGATCTCCCGGCCGTAGGACATGCCGGTCTCCTCAAGGTTCTTGCGGAAATTGCCGTCGATCAGTCCAACGGTCGGGAAGTTCTGGATGCCGGCGAAACCGAGATCCTTCAACTGTTGCAGAAAATGATCGAAGATGCAGAAGGGATCGGTGCCGTTAACACCGGCGAGAACCGGCGTCTTGGTCACCACCGGAAGGATTTCCCGCGCCATTTCGACGACCACGTCATTGGCATTGCCATAGGCCATCATTCCCGACAGCGAGCCGCGTCCGGCCATCCGGTAGCGCCCGGAATTGTAGATGACGATCAGGTCGATGCCGCCTGCTTCCTCGCATTTTGCCGATAGACCGGTTCCCGCCCCGCCGCCGATGATCGGCACGCGGTCGGCCTTCATCTTCTGGAACCTGGCCATCAGGTCTTTGCGTTGAAATCTCGGCATTCGATTCTCCCTCCCGTTCGATCCGCATCTGGTCGGACCACATTTTGCACGAACCTAGGAGAGGGTTCATGCGGGATCAACCGGAAACATGACCCCGCACGATTTTTCAGTGGTCAATCGACCTCGACGCCGACGACACCGAGACAGTCGCCGGGCTGCACCAGACCGGGAAAGTGGCGGGAGACCAGCACGCCCGTCTTCCTCGCGGCATACTCAACCGGCGCATCGCCGGTTTTCTCGGTGGGCCAGATCCGGGCGATCGGTTGGCCCTTTTCCACCCTCTCGCCGAGATCGACGAGCGGCTCGATCAGACCACGCGCTTCGGAGAAGACAAAGCAGTCGTGATCCGGCATGTCGAGGAATGTGCTCGGCTGGCGCTCGATCTCCCCTTTCAGGATTCCCGCATGCTTGAGCACGTTGCGCACGCCCCGCTTCGCGATCCGCGCCGAGTTGGCCGAAGCCGTTCCGCCGCCGCCCAGTTCGGTGGTGACGAACACCTTGCCGTGGTTCTCGACCTCGGTGTCGTACATGCCGACATTGTCGATCTCCAGAAGCCGCATCGTATAGGGCGCGTTGAAGGCCTCGACCGCTTCGGCGCACTGTCGCTCCTGTTCCTTGTCGTCGAGCACGTGCGAACAGGCAAACGGCACAAAGTCGAGCGTCTTGCCGCCGGAATGGAAATCGACGACCAGATGCGCCATCGGCACCAACGTCGTGGCGAAATAGTCGGCGATCTTCTCCGTCACCGTGCCGTCGGGCTTGCCGGGGAAGCAGCGATTGAGGTTGCGCCCGTCGACCGGCGAGACCCGCTTGCCGGCCATGAAGGCCGGAAAGTTGAAGGCCGGCACGATGATCACCCGCCCTGTGATCTCGGACGGATCGAGGCTGTAGGCGAGATCCTGAAGCGCGATCGGCCCCTCATATTCGTCGCCGTGATTGGCTCCGGTCAGAAGCGCCGTCGGCCCCTCCCCGTTCCTGATCACGCAGATCGGGATCATCACCGATCCCCATGCGGAATCGTCCCGGCTGTACGGCAGTTTCAGAAAGCCGTGATGCTTGCCGTCAACGTCATAGGGGATCGTCGGCGAAATCGGGTTGGTCGCCATTGGCTCAGCCCTTCACGAACATCTTGCGCGGCACGTTGGCGAAGCACTCCGGCCCGCCCTCCTTGATGACGATGCTCTCGGTAATCTCGAAGCCCCAGCTTTCCATCCACAGACCGGTCATGAAGTGGAAGGTCATGTTCTCTTCCAGCACGGTCTTGTCGCCGGAGCGGAGCGACATGGTGCGCTCGCCCCAGTCCGGCGGATAGGACAGACCGATCGGGTAGCCGGTGCGGTTGTCCTTGGTGATCCCGTATTTCTTCAGCACCCCATAGAAGGCATTGGCGACGTCCTCGCAGAGATTGCCCGGGCGCGCCATTTCAAGACCGGCCTCCATGCCCTCCAGCACGGCCTTTTCGGCGTTGACGAAGGTCTCCGTCGGCTTGCCGAGAAACACCGTGCGCGACAGCGGGCAATGGTAGCGACGATAGACGCCGGCGATCTCGAAGAAGGTGCCCTCGCCCAGACGCAGCGGTTCGTCGCTCCATGTCAGGTGCGGCGCGGACGCATCGATCCCCGACGGCAGGAGCGGCACGATGGCGGGATAGTCGCCGCCGAACCCGTAGTCGTTGTCGAACCGCAGCGAGGCATCATAAATGTCGGCCACAAGATCGCATTTGCGGATGCCGGGCTCGACCTTGTCGAAGATGCGCTGATGCATCCGCTCGACGATACGGGCGGCGCGATGCATGTAGAGCAGTTCCTGGTCCGATTTGACCGCCCGCTGCCAGTTCACCAGGGAGTTGGCGTCGATGAAGGTGGCGTTCGGCAGGTTCTGCTGCAGCGAGGCATAGGCCTTGGCCGAGAACCAGTAATTGTCCATCTCCACGCCGATGCGCTTCTTGTCCCAGCCACGCTCGGCAAGTTGCTCGGAGAGGAAGTCCATCGGGTGGCGCACTTCCGACTGCACGTAGTGGTCCGGATAGCCGATCATGTCGTCCTCCGACATGAAGCAGGTGCGCTTGGCGCCGTTGCGGTCCTGCCCGCGCCCGAACCAGACCGGATCGCCGTCCGGGCCGACGATCACCGCCTGATGCACGTAGAACGACCAGCCGTCATAGCCTGTCAGCCAGGCCATGTTGGAAGGGTCTGAGACGATCAGCACCTCCACTTCGCGTTCTTCCATCGCCTTGCGCGTCTTGTCGATGCGGCGGGCAAATTCACTGCGGGAAAAGGCCAGTTGAGGTGCTGACATGTCGTTTGCTTTCTATGCCATGTGACTGCGATGTGGGGTTGGTGTCATGCGCCGGAATCGAATTCGGTGCCGAGAGCGGTTGCGCCGGCCCGTTCAAGGGCGAGCGTTGCGATGGCCGTGTCCTGAACCCCGGTTCCGGTCAGGTCGGCAATGGTGATGTCGGCGGCGGATGAGCGACCGGCAGCCGCGCCGGCGATGATCTCGCCCAGTTCGGCAAAGCGCCTGTCGGCGGGGACCACGCCTGCCGCGATCGCCGAGCGCAACTCCCCCAGTTCCGCCGTCTGCGACTGGCGGTCGGGCACATAGAGATCGGCGCGCTCCAGACATGCCGGCTCGATCTCGTTCTTGGAATGCTGATCGGACCCCATCGCCGTGACGTGCTGGCCCGGCTGCAGCCAGTCGGCCTTCAGAACCGGCTCGGTCGCCGGCGTGGTGGTAACGATGATATCGGCGGCGCGTGCGGCGCTTTCAGCGTCGCTGACCGCATCGGCCTCGATGCCGAGTTCGGTCCGGATTCGCGCGGCAAGGGCCTCTGCCTTTTCCGGATCGCGCGCCCATATGAGAGCCTTGGTGATCGGCCGAACCTGCATGAGCGCCTGAAGTTGCAGCCGCGCCTGCATGCCGGCGCCGAAGATGGCTGCGGTCGCACAATCCTCACGCGACAGATGTCGCGCGGCCACCGCCCCGGCGGCCGCCGTGCGAACGTCCGTCAGGTAGCCATTGTCGAGAAGCAGGGCTTCCAGCACGCCGGTCTTCGCCGAAAACGCCATCATGAGTCCGGAGGTGCTCGGCAACCCGATCTTCGGATTGTCGAAGAAGCCGGGCGACACCTTGATCGCGAAGCTGTCGAAACCCGGGACATAGGCCGTCTTCACGTCGACCTCGCCGTTGGCTTCCTTGATCGCGAGGCTGAGGATCGGCGGCATGACCACCTTGCCGCCGGCGAGCGCTGCGAAGGCGTTCTCCACGCAGTCGATCGCCGCCATGTCGAGCGGTACGGCTTTGGCCAGTTCGGGCTGGGTGAGGATCTTGATCTTCGCCATCTCAGGCCGTCTCTTTCATCAGGTCGACATCCTCGCCGTCGATGACGCGGAAATGCTGTTCCATGTCGACATTGCCGCCCGACAGGATCAGCGCCACGGGCCCCTCGGACTTGAATTTCTGGGCGATCAACGCCGCGATCCCGACGGCGCCCGAGCCTTCGACGATCTGGCGTTCCTGCCAGTAGGCGTGACGCATGCCGGTGGCGATCTGCGCCTCGTCGATCAGATGGGTCTCGTCGACCAGTTCGCGCGTCATCGGAAAGGTGTAGCGGTTGGCCAGCCCGATGCCGCCGCCGAGCGAATCCGCCAGCGTCGGCAGTTCCTCGACCTCGACCGGCTTGCCTGCCTCGAGACTGGCGATCATCGCTGCGCCCCGTTCCATGGTGATGCCGACGATGCGGATATCCTTGTTCCTCGCCTTGCAGGCGGCCGCCACGCCGGCGATCAGTCCGCCGCCCGACAAGGGCACGACGACAGTCGAAACGTCAGGCACCTGATCGACGATCTCGAGCCCCAGCGTGCCCTGCCCGGCGATGATGTCCGGATGGTCGAAGGGCGGGATCATCGTCATCCCTTCCTCATCTACGAGCTTGTCGACTTCGGCCTGCGCCTCGTCCTGCGACTTGCCGGTGATGCGCACCTCGGCGCCGAGCGCCCGGATGCCGTCGACCTTTACCTGCGGCACCAGCCGCGACATGCAGATCACGCAGCGCACGCCGGCGGCCTTGGCGGCATGGGCGAGGCCCCGACCATGATTGCCGGTCGACACACCGACGACACCCGCCGCACGCTCCTTGTCTGAGAGCCGCGCGACCGCGTTGGCAGCACCGCGCAACTTGAAGCTGCCCGTGTGCTGGAGATGTTCGAGCTTGAGGTGAACCGGCACGCCGGCAAGCGACGTCAGCCGGTCGGAGAGATTGACCGGTGTGGTCCGGATGGTCGAGGCGATCCGCTCGCGCGCCGCCTCGATTTCCTCGAGCCCGATGAAGTCTGTCATGCTCATGCGGCGAACCCTTCGCCGAAACCCGGCAGCGACAGTGTGAAAAGCCGTCCGTAGGCTTCGGGCTGCCAGTCGGCGAACCCGCCGCGGCGCAACATCTCCCAGGCGCTCGCCTGGTTCGAGGTCACCACCGGCTTGCCGGTCCGCGCCTCGATCTCGGCAATCGCTCCGACGGCCGGCAGCGCGGTGCAGGAGAGAAAGATCGCGTCGTTGTCTGGACCGTCGGCGGCGAGCGCCGCCTCGACGATGGTGCGCTGCGAGACACGCGCCATATCGCGGTCGTCGGCGAGACCGAGACATTCGAGCCGGCGGACCTCAAGACCCTGCCCCTCGAACCAGTCCCCCACGGCAACGCTGGCCTCTGGAAGATAGGGGGTGACCACGGCCAGGGATTTCACGCCGAGCGCATGGAAGGCCCGCGCGGCGGCCCCGGTCGGGGTGACCACCGGCACGCCGGGACGGCTCGCCTGAATACAGCGCTCCACCGTGTCCTCGCCGATGGAGGCCGCGGCCGAGGTGCAGCTGTAGCAGATGGCGGACAGCTCGACGCCGGGCGTGATCAGGGCGGCGGCCTCGGTCAGAAGTGGCGCCATCTTGCGCAGGTTTTCGGGAGTGGTGGGATTGGCGAAGGCAACGCGGGTCGTGTGCACCACCGCCTCGGGCGGAAAGATGCGGACGAAATCGCCCTCGCTCGTCAGGTCCGTGGCAAGCGCCACCAAACCGAACCGGACCGGCAGACCGGGCGCCTCGAAACCGAGTTCCTGGGCTGCCGCCGAAACCGTTACATCCGCCATCACGCTCTCCAAAAACGCTCACGACGCCTTGGCGTCAGACGACCAGAACCGGGCAGGAGGCAAGGCTCGTCACCTTGTGCGACACGCTGCCGAGCAGAAAACCCTCGATATCGCCCATGCCGCGGCTGCCGACGACGATCAGGTCGGCATCGTGCTCTGCGGAAAACTTGACGATCGTGCGAGCAGGCTGGCCGCCCTTGACGAAAGCCCGGACATTGGTCGCCCCTGCCTCTTTCGCCAGCACCTTCGCCTCGTCGGCCACTTCCTTGGCGTAGCCGCGCATGCCGTCGTCGATGTTTTCCGGGTTTTCCGGCCGCACCATCGACATGGAAGCCTCCAGCAATGAATGATGACGGAACACCGTCACCGTCAGCAGCTGCGCGTCGTAGCGCGCCTGCATCTCTGCCCCGTACTGGATGGCCTTCTTCGAGCCTTCCGAGCCGTCGACGGCGACCACGATGGTTTTAAACATGGCTTGTCCTCCCGTTTATCTGAATGCCAGATCGCGTGCGAAGAGAGCGATCTGCGGGAAGAAGATCAGAGCCACCGCGACACCTGTCAGGATGAGGATGAAGGGCGGCGTCCCGCGGATCACCTCGATGTAAGGCCTCTTGAAGACTGCGATCGCCGTGAAGATGTCACAGCCGAAGGGTGGCGTGGCCGATCCGATCGCCACCTGCAGGGTGATGATGGTCCCCACGAGCACGGGGTCGAGACCGACGGCATCCACCACCGGCGCGAAGATCGGCACGAGCACGAGAATGACGACGATCGGGTCGACGAACATGCAGCCGACGAAGAAGGCGATGGAGATGACGAAGAGCACTCCTATCGGCCCCATTTCCGTGATGCCGATGCCACCGAGGATCGCCTGCGGCACCTGCGCGAACGAGATCACCCACGAGAAGGCAGCGCCGGCGCCGACGAGGATGAACACCACGGCCGTAATCAGGCCGGTCGACTTCGCCGTCCGGTAGACTTCGGGGATCGAGATCGAGCGGAAGATCACCACTTCGAGAAGCAGCGCGTAGAGCACGCAGGCCGCGGCCGCCTCGGTCGGGCTGAAGACACCACCATAGATACCGCCGATGATGATCACCGGGAAGCCCATCGGCCAGAGTGCCTTCAAGAGCGCGCTCCCGCGTTCCGACCACGTGGCGCGCTCTTCCGTCGGCACCTTGTTCCGGACTGCGTAGATGTAGCTGTAAATCGAGAAGAGGACGAGGATCAAAAGGCCCGGCCCGATGCCGGCTATGAAGAGTTCGGCAATCGAAGTGTTGGAGACGACGCCGTAGATGATCATGCCGATCGACGGCGGGATCAGGAAGGCGATGTCGGAAGCGTTGACGATCAGCGCCAGGATGAAGCTGTCCTTGTAACCGGCCTTGAGCATGCGCGGGCGAAGCGGGGAGCCCACGGCCACCACGGTTGCCTGGGTCGATCCCGAGACCGCGCCGAAGAGCGTGCAGGCCGCGGCCGTCGAGACCGCCAGACCACCACGCACGTGGCCGACGAAGGCCATGACCAGGTCGATCAGCCGGTTGGCCGACTGGCCGCGCGTCATGATGTCGGCGGCAAAGATGAACATCGGCACCGCGATCAGCGAGGCCGGGCGAATACCTGCCATCATCTGCTGGACCATCGTCTCCATCTGTCCGAAGCCGCCGAACATCGTGAAGAAGCCGATGAAGGCGCCGACGATCAGCGGGATCATCATCGGAAAGCCGAGAAGCAGGAGGGCGACCATCGCCAGGAAGATTGTTGCAGCCATGATGCTTTCCTCAGATCTCGATTTCGTCTTCCTCGTATCCCTCGAGCACGCTGGTCGAGAGATAGATGTCCTTGGAAGTCATGTTCTTGATCGCCGTCAGCGTGTACTGCACGCCCGTCATGAAGAAGCCGAACGGCACCCAGATCAGCGTGATCCAGACCGGGATCTGCAGCGCCGGCAGCACGCGGCCGCGCTCGGCCTGGGTGATGATGTAG